>CALVEK010000007.1 GCA_944326555.1 Candidatus Gastranaerophilales bacterium
AAAGTTGCCTGTGGCAAGTTTGGTGAGAGGGGAGAACCCTTGGGGGCGATTCCCAAAATAAAAAAAGAATAATGGTGGAGACGAGGGGAATCGAACCCCTGTCCGAAATGGAATGCAGCAAACATCTACGAGCGTAGGTGCATTTTATCTCATTTTAGCAAGGAAAGCGTCCATAACCTAAGCTAAAACAAAGCAGTTTAAAGAGATACGCTCCTTGAGAAAAGTCTTGATACGGTTAATTCTCATCCCCGTACTGCGTCTTGCATAGTGGACCCTGCACAGCGGCAAGCTGGCCATACAGAGTGGGCATAGTTCAGTCTGTCGAACTATCGGTTACTAAGCAGCCAATCTAGCTGCGCTTCTGCCGAAATTGCCTTCGATAACGTTGTTAGCGTTTAATTTAAGTTGCTCGTTGATAACCGAGAACAGCGCTCGGACTCGCAGTCTGATACAAACGATCACCCCGTCAAATCCAAAACGTCCCCATAATTGAGAAAAATTTTGAAAGATTTTTTGTTTTGGGCACCTGACAAATCAAAGATTTGCACGGTGCTCTTGTTAAGTTACATTGTCGAAAACTCTACGTTTACGACCATACACAAAAGTCTTTCTCAAATTTCTTTATTCTTTTTTCAAAGTACATTTATTCCATTATAGCATATTATACAAAACATCATATTATTACAAAGCTATATCTATCAGAAGCCTGTAAAAAATTCTTAATTTTTCTTCTGGTTGTGATTCTAAAATGTTATTTATTGCATAAATCAATTCTGATTTATTCTTCAAATGCATTGTTTGAAAGAGTACAAACGGCTCAACTTTTAAAACATCTGCTATTTTGCACAACAAATCCAATGATGGAAAGTTAACACCACACTCAATACGACTAAGGTGTTTTGAATCAATACCAACAGTCTCTGCCAAAGCATCCTGTGTCAGTCCTCTGCTTTTTCTAAGCTCTTTTATTCTCTTTCCCAATAATTTTCTATTATACATAAGCAATCTCTAAACAATTATTGCAATGAATATCAAGATTATTAACAACATTATTTATATACTTTTGATTTAAAAGTTGACATTTGAAATCAACCAATCTACAATCCATGTAGATATTTTTTATTTTTTCTATATTAAACATCACTTTTATTTTTTATAAAGGAAGTAAATGAAAAAAGTTTCAGTAATAATACCTTGCTATAACCACGGCCAATTTATTGAAGAAGCAATAAATTCTGTTGTCAATCAGACATATGAAAATATAGAAATTATATGTATAGATGACGGCTCATCTGACAATAGCATTGAAATAATTCAAAATATTTTAAAAAGCACTCCTAATATAAAGCTAATTAAACAAGAAAATCAGGGTGTAGTTAAAGCTAGAAATGCAGCAATTTCTGCATCAAACGGAGATTATATTTTGCCATTAGATGCCGATGACAAAATAGCACCAACTTACATAGAAAAAGCCGTTGATATTTTAGATAAATTCCCTGAAATTGGTATTGTGTACTGCAATGCAGAGTATTTTGGCAACAAAAAAGGCAAATGGAAATTACCAGAGTTTGATAAAAATGAGATAATTTTTGCAAACCAAATTTTTAGTTGTGCACTATTCAGAAAATTGGACTTTGATAACGCAGGAAAATACAAAGAATATATGAATAAAGGGCTCGAAGACTGGGATTTGTGGCTATCATTTATTGAAAACGGACTCAATGTATACAAAATTGACGAAACTTTGTTTTTCTACAGACTTCAAAACAAAGAATCAAGAACCGATTTGGCAAATTCAAATCTCCAAGAACTAAATAAATCAATACTTAATAACCATTTAAACCTATACCTAAACAATGATAAGTTTTACCAAAAAGTATTTGCACCAAATTTGTCCAAAAAAATAAAAAAATATAAATCATTAACAATTATATTGGTTTTTTCTTCAATATTATTATTAATTTCTATGTTAATGATTATACTTATTTTTTATAAAAACTAAGTTAATTTTTAGAGAAGGGTTAAGTCCTATGAAAAAAAAAGTAATCGAAAGAATTAAAGAAAAAGTCTTAAATAAAACTTTCAAATATTCCAAAGAAGAATATCATAAAGTTTTAAAGTTTTATAAAAATTACCAAAATTTCAGAACAATAAAAAATTGCGAAAAAGAAACAGGACTATCACAAAACAAATGTGAATTTCTAAAAAAAATATGTTATAAAAACAGAGCTTTAGGGAGATATTTTTTCGAAGACAAAGCCAATCCTCAAAAATATATGAAAAATGAAATTTTAAAAAAAACGACAATAGACGAAAACAGCTATATTCTAGAAATTGGACCAGGTGAATATCCTATTTTTGATTATAGAGAATATATAAATTGGATTGGAACAGATAAAAACTACAAAAACAACTATATAGATTTTAATGGAAATATATGGTCAAAAAACAAATACCCAAAAGATAGAATTTATACAATTAGTTGGGAAAATTTAAGTGATATGGAAAAAATATTCCCAGACAAAAAATTTGATTTAATAGTTGGTTCACACTCATATGAACATGTATTTAGACCTATACAATCATTAATAGAAGCAGCGAGTTTATTGAAAGCGGACGGTTATATTATTCTTTTTGTCCCCGATGGTTTTTCTGATGAAGCAGACAGCCGAAATGAAATGACACACACTTTGTATCTTACACCAGAAATGATAAAAGAATTTTTTCATTATTCAAAGAACTATTATGGAGTAGAAGTACAAACTTTCAGACCAAATTATGACTATATGGTAATAGCGAGAAAAAAATGAAAAAACAAATATATTTAAAAAATGAATTTGAAAAATTTTGGAAAAAAATTGAAAATAAAGAAAATTTTACACTTTTAAGATATGGTGATGGAGAAAGAGCCTTTATGACAGGCAAAAGCGTAACTGCACAAGAGGGATGGGTTTCTCCCAATTATATTAGCTCACTTGGAAAAAGTTTGTTAAAAACTTTGGATATCACAGGAGAAAATATATTTCACGCAATATCTTGTCCTTGCTGTGATCAAGCTGCATATTACTGGTACATAACCAGAATCAAAAATGAAAACATTACTTTTGCAAATTTATTTGTAAATATAAATTATAATAAATTTTATAAAAAATTCAAAACACTAAAAAGAGATGCTATTTTTATAGGTAATTTTCGAGCAAAAAATAAAAAAATCGGCAACTTAAATATTCTAAAGTCATATTATGTAGGTGATGATTGCAATGAATTCTGGGAAACAAAATCAGAAAAATTCATACAACAAATAAAGAAGGATTGTGGAAATAGCAATAATCTTTTGTTTGTTGTTTCTGCTGGTCCTATGTCAGAACCAATAATTGTTGAATTATATAAACATAACCCAAATAACTGCTATATTGATTTTGGTTCGGCTATTGATATTTACACCCATGGAAAACCAACAAGACCGTATATGGATAAAAAAACAGAATATTCAAAAAAAAATTGCAGAATGTTTACAACTGACACTCATTTTGATACAACTGTTGTGCTCACTCTATTTAAAAGACCAGAAATTCTTGAGGAACAACTAAAAGCAATTGAAAAGCAAACTTTAAAACCTGAAAAAATCATACTTTTTCAAGATAAGATTCCCAATATTAATAAAACATGTATTACAGAAAAAATAAAAAATAGATTTAATAACTGTATTTCTGTAACACAAAACGTCGGAGTTTGGGGACGATTTGCTATAGGCCTACTAGCAGACACAACATATGTCGCAATTTTTGATGATGACACCATTCCAGGAGAAAGATGGCTAGAAAATTGCCATTCAGAAATGCAAAAAAAAGAGGGGCTATTCGGAGCAATTGGCATACTTTCAAAAGATTTTAACTTATACCCATTTAAAAAATTCAAACGAATTGGATGGGATAATCCAAATAGAAGAAGAGTTAAAGTTGATTTTGCAGGTCATTCCTGGTTTTTAAGAAAAAATTGGTTGGGAGCAATGTTCATCAATTGCAACAAATATTACAAATTGCACAACGTTGCAGAAGATGCTTATCTTTCTTTTGCACTAAAAAAATTTTTAAATATTAATACTTATGTTCCACCACATCCAAAAAACAACATAGAATTTTATGGTTCTATTCCCACAAAAGCCTGGGAATATGGAACTCAAGAAGTAGCTATATCTATGTCTCAGGAAAATTTATCAAAAATGCAATTAGCTTTAAAAATGCTAAAAGAAGATGGGATGAAACCTACTCAAAATTTTATACAAATAAAGTATGTCCTTATACAAACTTTATGTTGTCTAATACCATCAAAAAGACTAAGAAAAAACACCAGAAATTTTTTAATGGAAACTTTCAATATATAAAATTGTTTTCATATACCTAAAACTTTCTTGGCGGGACACCATCCATCCAGTTCTTTTCAATAGTTTCCAAAGAAATTCCCTTTGTCTCAGGAACAAAGAAATAAACAAAGAACAAGCATAACAGAGAAACTACTGCAAACATCCAAAAAGTATAAGCCTCGCCTATCCTGTTTATCAAAGGTAAAAATGAGAATACGACAAGGAAATTAAATGCAAAGTTTGCAACGGTACACAAACTCATTGCAGCCCCTCTTATTCTCAACGGGAATACCTCAGATACAAGTATCCAGCCTATTGGTCCTAGGCTGCAGGCAAAACAGATTATGTAGGTAACAAGGCTTCCTACTGCAACCCACTTGAGGCTGCTTCCCAATACATCAGCAAACTGAAAAGCACAACCCAAAGAGACCAAACTCAGCATTACACCTGTCAGACCAAAATATAACAATGGTTTACGACCCAATTTATCAGTAAACGCTATTGCAACAATAGTCATCAAGAAATTAACTACACCAATTCCTGTGGCAGCATAGATTGCGCTTATATTGGAATCAAATCCCGAAATCTTAAATATTGTAGGTGCATAGTAAATTATTGTATTAATACCTGTACAAATCTGTGCAAACATTATACCGACACCAACAACAAGAGGCATTATCATCCATTTTTTAAATTGAATCTTCTTATCTTTTGAATCAAGTTCTTCTTTTAAAGTTTCTTTTATCAGAGCAATTTCCTTATCCGCATCACAATCAGGCTCTATTTTATTAAAAATAGCTCGTGCTTCATCATCACGTTTTTTGCTCAATAACCATCTTGGAGTATCTCCCAAAAAAGACATTCCAATCAACAAAACAGTAGCAGGAAGCACGCCTGCCAATAACATCCATCTCCAGTTATATACAGCAGCTGCGAATGTTCCGTTTATCATATAGGAGAATAAAATGCCAGCAGTTATTGCCCATTGGTAGAGAGAAACCAACATCCCCCTGATATTTTTTGGAGAGACTTCAGACAGATACAATGGTACAACAAAATTAACCATACCAACAGCAAGACCGACCATAACTCTTGAGAGGATAAGTATACCGACATTAGGAGCTATTGCACTTAATATGGAACCGATTATAAAAATAATAGCTGTTGCAACAATAATTTTCTTTCTTCCAAAAACATCAGCCATCACACCATTTGTTGCCGCACCAATAACAGCACCAATTAGCACTGAGCTGACCAAAAATCCTTGGGTAAAATCTGCCAAATCCCAAGTTTCATTAATAAACAACAAAGCTCCGGATATTACACCTGTGTCATACCCTGACAACAAACCGCCTAAAGAGGCAACAATTGCTACAACATACAACCAAAAGTGAACTATTTTCATGCAGAAACTCCATATTTTAATGAGAACTAATTATTTTATTCCATAAATTCACAATTTTTAAACATTATTTATTACACAATAAACCCTATTAAAGAGTAATGTATCCCTCAGATGTTTTATTAATAATCTAAAACAAAAGGGAAGAAACATGTTTAAACTGCTATTGCTGTTATTTTTACTAAAAATTTTTGGAATAACAAACCTATGACAAAGAATCATAGACTCTTTTTATTTCCTGTATATCTTGCCACATAAGCCATTTGGGCCCGCCTTTTTCTCTTGTGTCATTTCTTAAAAGATAAGACGGATGAAAAATAGGCATCATCTTAGAACCGTAAGGCCCATCAAACCATTGACCTCTAACTCTCGTTATTCCTCTCGAGCCTTCCAAAAAAGACTGCACAGCGATATTTCCGCACAAAAGAATAATCTTGGGCTTTAACAAACCCACCTGCACATCAAGATATTCTCGACAAGCTGCCTTTTCTTCCGGCAAAGGATTTCTGTTATCAGGAGGCCTGCACTTTAATGTATTACAAATATACACATCATTTTGTCTGGAAAGTCCAACCGAAGCAAAAATTTTATCCAGCAAAATTCCTGCCTTTCCGACAAAAGGTTCACCCTTTTGATCCTCCCAATATCCGGGAGCTTCTCCTATTAACATCAACTTGTGATTAGGAATGCCTCCGGAAAAAACAGACTTTGTCCTTGATTTTCCAAGTGAACATTTTTGACATACGGCACACTTCTGTCTGTTTTTTTCTAAAATTTCTAAAATTTCTTTCTCTACAATTTGTTGAGCCATTGTTAAGAACTTCCTAGATTTCAATCATTGTACTATAATCAAAATTGGTTTTACATACTAAAGGTCGCAAATGAATTCAAAGAGCTATACAAGAAACATTATTGAAGAAGACAAAAAAGAAACAGATATCGAGAAAATAAAAAGTGCAAAGATTTTAATATCAGGTTCGGGTGGGCTTGCCGCACTTGTTTCCTCATCCTTAGCAAAAACAGGTATAGGTCATATTTGCCTTGTTGATGAATGTGCGGAAAAAATTACAAAATTCCGAAGACAGTATCTTTTTGAAACAGCTAATTTAAATAAACATAAACATGTTTCTGCAAAAGATTGGATTAACTCGTTCAATAAACAATCCAATGTAAAAGTTATAAAAGATAAGACTTCGGATATTGATATTAATGAGGCATACCAGTACGACTTAATTGTAGATTGTTGTGATGATTATGAATCGAAATTTGTCCTCAATGAAATATCCCAAAAAGCACAAAAACCAATGATTCATGCAGCAGTAACAGAATTTTCTGGACATTTAACAACAATAATACCATCCAAAACAGCATGTCTTAACTGCCTATTCTCTCCCAACAGTTCGTTTTCATATCAACCTAAAGACATTATAAGCCCAGCAATTGCAACTATTGCAGAATTACAAACAGAAGAAGTTATTAAGTTTATCTTAAAGAAAGACACACTTCTTATAAACAAACTCCTAACATATTACTCATTGTCAACTGACTTTAAAACAATATCTATTACAAAAAACAAAAACTGTCCAATATGTTCTAAAAACTAAAAGAGAGACCTTAATAAAAGTCTCTCTTTTATTAACAAAATCTTTTCTATAATTTAATATCAATAGGAGATTGAAGATCTGCAGAAGTTATTTCCGAAGGTTCTTGAATTTCATCAGTAACAACAGCAGAAGTTTCGTCATCTTCTGCTTCTTCATCAGAATTTTTAGCTTCTTCAATAGCTTTATCTTGAAATTCCTGAATTTTTTCAGAAGTACTCTTTACAACTCCTAAAAGCAAATCATCTTCACTCTTTGCATTTTCCTGCAACTTTGATAACCATACTGAAATAATAGGCATACCAGATTCTGTTTTAGTGGATGCATTTATAACCATAAAAGTCACTTCCTCTCTGCAATGTTAACAACATGCTAAATTATATAACTTATCTTAAAAATTCAATCATACCGGTATATGAAAAGAGCCACTCATAATTTGGTAGCTCTTTTGAATTTTAAACTCTAATATCAATGGGGGATTTTAACTGAGCAGCAGTAATAGTTGACGGGTCCTGAGGAGCCGCACTAATCGCGCCCTGCAAAAGTTGTAGTGCAATCGCACCCTGCTGCTTTTGCATAGAAAGAGACTTGCATGCCATTTGCATGCTATATGTCTGTCCGGCCATAGAAGAGCTTATTGAACTGATTGCATCGCTCATTTTTTCTTCCTTACTTAACTTATATTGATATAATACCACTTTCTTTAATTTTTAAAACTATCCAAAAGCTGTAGATTTAAAAATCTAAAAATCTTCACTTTTGTAAATTTATATTACAAAAGCATTAAATAAGCTAAAGATTTTAGTACAAATTTCGACATGAGTAACAGAAGCACTACAAAAAAAGAGAAAGTTAAGAATTGTATTAACTTGTAACTTGTATGCTTTTCTTAAATAAAAAAGTTTTTACATATCAAATCGAAAGAAACAGGAGTCAAAATGGTACAAGGTGTAGGCGGAACAGGTCCATCAGGTTCAATATCAAACATATCGGCATATCAGGTATATTACCCGATGTACCAGCAGTATTTGCAAAATAATACATCAGAAACTCAGCTCGATTTTGAATCCTGGCTGATAATGAAAGGCTACATAAAAAACTTCACCCAACAAGTAGAAAATTATCTTGAAACAGGTGATGCAAAAAGAGATGATGCAAACAAAAACACCCTTGATTGCAACAAACAACTGTCAAACAGTACAGGGGCGATATATCAATCTGAAGATGAAGACACGTACTACGAATTTGATTGGGATAGCGGCACATACAAAATCTTAAACGGAAAGGACGCTATCGCAAAAGCACTTGGCATGCCTGAGGGCAAGAATATAGATACAATCAACTTTGGTTATCAAAGTGCAGTTATAACAGACTATACATTTGGTAATCTGGATGATGGTCAAGACACAACAATACAAAATTTATACGGTAAATACGGAAATGTAGTTTACACAAATCAAGAATTTGATATTCATTACATTTTAAATGCACTATTGATGGATGAGACAGACCCACAATATGTTATAGCAAAGGGTATTTTTGATGACCTTTGCAAAAACACAAGTCAATGGTTGCCTGATTCAGAACTTGAAGAGCTAAACAATATAGCAGCACAATACGGAACAAACTCTGCAGAATATAAGGCAAAACTTCAAGAAGTTCTGCTTGCAAACCTTGACCAAGCACAAGAATGGGTAGAAGAACATACTCACGTAAAAAATCCAAATTCAGGCACCCTCGGTACAGCACAAGATACAACCGGCACCGACGGCTCTACAGAAGGCACAACCGATGGAACAACTGACGGTGAAGACTCAACAACAGGAGAAGTTCCGTCTTATAACAAAGAAACAGTAATGAACAGCGCCGGTGTTCTGGATGATTACACCCAAGGAACATGGACAAGCAACAAGATTTCTTGGAAGAATGATGCAGGAAAAGACACAGACAAATGTAGAGAAATGGCTAAATCTGAAGCTGTAGCATACGCAACAGATATTCTTACTCAGATAGAAACAACTCTAGCTTCACAAATGGGTGAACAATATACCACAGAAATTCAAAATTACGTTGCAAAAGCAAAGACAACAGTTCTCTCCGACACAGATTCTTGGTTATCTACAGAATGGCACTCTGCAATGCTTGGAAAAAACAGAGGACATACAAGTACCTGCAATACAAAAGTTTTGATAGACAACTTTTTTACAGAATTCGATTCTTTGTGCGTAAACAAAGGTAAAACTACAGAAGAAGTTGAAGCAGAGAAAAAAGCGGCAGAAGAAAAAGCTGCTCAAGAAAAATCTGCATATCAAACACTATATAACATGGATATGAATGCAACAGCCAAAGATGCCGGAATCAATACAGACAAAGATGTACAAGTAGTAAATGCAACAAGTGCGGCTGATATCAAATCAAAAGCAGAATCAAGCATTTTGGTTCCATTAATGGACAAAATCAAATCTCAACTTTCGGGCAAGGGCATAAGTGATTCTGATCTTAACACATTCCTAAATAATGCAGCAGATATCGCATTAAGTGATTGTACGGAATGGGCAACAACATCAAATAACTATGTATACAATATTGATACAGATGTTCTTGTTTCTAAATTTGAAGAAGAAGTTAAAAAAGCCGTAAAAGCAAAAGGATACGATTTTTAAATAAGTATTAACTTCAAACAAAAAAGGCCTTACAAATTGTAAGGCCTTTTTATTATTTTTGTTGCAAATTTTCAGTTCCCGGGAACGAATTTTTTCCTGTCCTTAAGAACGTGATATAATACTGAACTTTAGGAATAATTGTTGATAAGAACAATGCGGAAACTCCCATCGCTATACCCATAAATATACCGCTTTTACGCATATTACGTTTATTAAGTTCAAGCATTCTCTTAGCAGATACTTCACCTGATTTTTCTGCATCTTTAATAATTGCTTCAACATATCCCAGTATACGTTGTCTTCTATCTTCAATTTTTGATAGAGCAATATATTTGTGAGGGTTAGCCAAAGGTCTAGGTGAGCCTTTTTCCTTAAATATATTATTCAAAAATTCGCTCATAACTTCCGGTTTTCTCATATAACCGCCCTGCAAGATATCTTTAACTTGCGTTTCCGTTAATATATTTGCTCTAACTTTTTCGTCAGCAAAGTATTTTGCAGGTTGCATAAGCTCTGACATTTTCTTGGCAATTTGTTTAATTTCTCTTGCCTTCGATTCATCAACATTAGAATCTATTATTTTATTAAAATCATCCAATTTAATTATTCTAGGTTCTAATTCTTGTTTTTTCTTAATCAAACCAAAAAGATATTTTTTAGGTTGAGGCTCCGGTCTTGGTTCAAAAACTTTATCATAAAGTTCTTGGTTCAAGTCCTTACCCATAGTCATTTCTTTAAACTTATCAAGAGACATTTTTATATCTTTTACTTCTTTTGATTTAGAATCAACAACCTTTTCGCCTGAATTTTCCATTAGATCAATAAGTTTATTATGAACATCCATTGCACTCATCGGATTAAGTTTTGTATTTAAGCCGCCAAATGAATCTTTTTTGTTCATAAATGAAACAATTGCAGGCATAGAGAAACAATAGAAATATATTGATGATATATCTCTAAACAGAATTTCGATACGTTCATCTTTGTTTCTTGCATTAGCAGTTCTACCTGTTACAGTACCCACATCAGTACCCATAAGTTTCCAAACATCGTTTTCTTCGAAGTTTTGAACTATTCTTAATGCAGTATCAGCGCCACCTTTGAATGAAGGCAAATCTTTTCTCAAACCTGTTACAGGATTTATACCATCCTTATCTTGAGTTGCCTTAAAGTTTTCAACAGCATTAATTGAAACATCTTTTGCATTGAACAAAGTTCTTGCATCTTTGAGTGTTAATTTTGATTTATATGGATCAGGAGCTTTTTCATGATTTGGATCAGCCTGATTCATCTTTCCGAACAGGTATCTTGTAATACCTTGGTTAAGTTTAGGAACAACATATCCGATAAACAAGCATGCCATAATGATACTTGCCGCAGTCTTACCAACAGAATAATTAGCAAGGTTAGACTTTAATTTTGAAGCCTGTTGAGGAGTGATATTCAAAAGTTTACGTGCTCTGTCTATATAATTATCAAAAGGAGTTCTGACAATATCTCTACCAACGTCAGGCATTTTCTTTGGAACATT
The DNA here is from genome assembly GCA_944326555.1 of Candidatus Gastranaerophilales bacterium. Classification (GTDB taxonomy): domain Bacteria; phylum Cyanobacteriota; class Vampirovibrionia; order Gastranaerophilales; family Gastranaerophilaceae; genus Limenecus. The sequence continues at coordinate 11,561 of CALVEK010000007.1, forward strand.
TAAAAACTTTTGTCCCAGTTTATCAAACAAACTGCCAAACATTTTTGCACCAAAAAGCCAAAATATAGCGCCCAAAGATTCTTCAGTAACTCTTTCTCTTGCTTCTACAAAGCCGTCTCTTTGATATGCCTGATAGGTTCTGCCTCCTGTAACAGTAGCTTCAAGCAAAACCACAGGCAATATAGCACCTGCTTTGTCCAGACTGGTAACAAACTTCCTCATTGTCGAGGCATTTTGAATTCTAAAATTTACGGGGTTAATCATACTTATCTTTTTTCGGTTTGGCTAAATTAAATGTTTCTTTAGGTTTATTTTTACACGAACATAATACAATAATTAGTGGTGTCGATACACTTATTTACATTCCTACACAATTATGTCATAAGCCTTTATTGGCGGGCTCATTTCAGAAGAAAGAGAATGAGCGGAGGCTTTTTTTCCTGTTGGTGGATGATTATAAGATGTTTCAGGAATTCCGGGATCTCTGAGTCTGTAAATTTCTGCAACTCTATCATCCAACGCTTTAGCACTTTGACTATACAATTCTGCAACATAGTCCATCTCAGGGTCATAAACATCATGCGCATTTTCTAACCAATACTTGGCTTGAGCTCTATATGCATCCTGTTCTTCACAAACAGAAGTATATGGGTCATTGTCCTTTGCATGAATTCCAAGCTCATGTATAAGGTAAGCACCTGTAAGTTTAGGATTTGCGTATGTATATTCATCAGTAACGGAGACCCTGCGTTTTGAATGCTCGTATTGAGCAATATTTGAACGACCTCCCATTTTAGAAGTCTTATCAAAAGTTACCGTTACGTCTTTCATGTCATCCATGTAACCTTTTGGAAAAAAGCCTTTGGCAATTTTTACAGCTTCTGTAAGATTTTTTATTGCTGTATCATATCTTTCTTTTTGCGCTTTTTTAGGATCAATACACTGCAAGTACAGGTTTTGCGCATCTAAAAGATTCCTTTTTGCATAATCATAATTAGGCTCAAGGCTCAGAGCTCTATTAAAATACTCCATTGATTTGGAAAATTTACCAATCTTTTTGTAACACTCGCCAAGGAATGTAATATTTTCCAAATCATTAGACTTAACTTTAAGATATTCTTCTAAATGAGGTATAGCCTCTTTATATTGATTGTTATAGCTGTAAGACTTTGCCAAGCTAAGTCTGGCATCAATATTAGACGGATTATGCTGAATAACCTTTTCGTATAAATCAATAGCCTTATCAAAATAGCCATTTTTTAAATAATCATCTGCTTTCGCAACAGTTCTGTTTTCAACAAGACTGCTACCAAAATTCAATGGAGAAATATTTATACTGTTATTTATTTTTAACGAATTCAATCTTATATTCCAAAAATACTTACTTACAAAATCTTTTTTAGTTTAAAACAGCTAAAGTCAAAAAGTTGCCTAATTACAAAAAGATTTTTATAAAACTAAACATTTTGGAACTTTGATTGCATTAACTACTTATGAAAAAAATAGTGCTCAATTAGTTCTGAACAAACTTCTGCTCCATTATATTGAGAATTAAGAATAAAGACTTCTGCTTTTGCACCGGCATTTTTACCATTACCCAAAGCCTTTTTTAGCATTGCCCTTTGAGTTGCCTCCGTGAACAAACTGAATATATTCAACTTTTCCAGTTTGCTGAACAAATTATCTTTCTTTTTACGAAAGCCTGAATCAGAAATTTCTGAAATACAGTCTAAAGTTGGAGGAAAATTCATAAATTCTGATACAGTAATTGTAAAGGCTTCTTCTGTCATCGATTCTCTCCTAAATTAGTAAATTGTAATTAGTTTTTGATTAAAAGAATGCATAAAAAGTAAAGTATATATTCATTAGTATTATCAATGTAACAATTCTATTGTAGATAACAGATATAACCATTCCCCAATCGGGCTATTTAGTGTATAAAATACACCATTTATATTAGCAAAACAAAAAACAAAATTTCTTAAAATCTAAAATCAATTTGTAAATACAATTAACAAAGGATATATTTTTTAGTTCATACGGTTAGAATAATATTCCCAACAACCCAAATACGGGGAGCGTTATTTAGTAGTAAAATTATACTTTTGAGGATGTTTATCATGAATCGTATTTCCATATATACGGTCATATTGTTGACCGCTATATTTATTTTTGCACCCAAAGGCAATTGCGAAAGCATAAAACAGATTTCTGCTTTTCCCCAAAAGACTGCATATATCATTCCACAATTATCACAAGAAACACAAACAAGAAACATCAATGATATTCATACCAATATAAATAGGCTGCAAAACGACATAGAACTGGACACAATAAAGCTCGAAAAAGGAAGAAAATTCATCGTAATATCTGACAGAAATCTCAACAGCACAAATCAACAGCCAACACCTGTAAAATTCGAATCTGTTCAAAAAGAATATATAGCTTATGACAAACAGCCATCAAAAGTAATATTTCAAGGCAAAGTGGAAAAGACGCACAAACCGAGGCTTGCAGGTAAAAGCGGTACAATAAAAATTAAACTTGAAAAAATAACAATTGACAAAATCACATATCCGGTAAACGCATTAATATCGAAGATTGATAACAAAAGGGTATTCTTTAATACCCTATCCGGCACACCTGTTTATGTAGCAAATCTTTCTGAAACAATAAATAACGGAACAATAGATTCTCAACTCAAAGACCCATGCACAAACCATATTTGTACGGACAAAACATACACAAAACCGTTTATATTTCTTGGTGCAGCAGCATTACAAGCAGCAGATTTGTTATTATCACCGATAGCAAGTCTTTTTAAACCCGGAAAAGATCTAAATATCCCAGAAAAAACATATTTTGAAATCAAATTAAATAAAGACATGTATGTTCTTAACATCTAATACTAATCTAGAATCGTAAGCTGCCGAAAACTCACCGTTTCCGTCATCTTACTCACTTTTTCAAGTGAGACTCGCCTAACTCCACACTCGGTCGCTGACCTCTACAAGTGAAGCACGGCTCAAACAAAATTTTTTAATTGAATAAATAGCGTATAACTTTTTTCAACAGTACACAAGGGTGTTTTTCCAGCAAAAAACTATCTAACTGTTTATATAGAAAAGAGCATATAAAAAAACAAACTCTTCCACTATTTTTGAAGGAAAGAACAAAAATAGCGAATCAGGGAAGAGATAAATTGTTACATTTTAATAAAAAACACTACAAAAATAAGCCTTTAGAAGAATTAATCCGACTTGCACAGCAGGATAATCTTGATGCTTTAGAAGAAATTATCAGAAGGAATCAAAGTTCAATATATGCATCCTTTTATTACCTCAACAAAGACTGTCAAGATATCTTGGATTTAACGCAAGAAACCTTACTTAAAATGGCAAAAAATATAAAAAGACTTAAAGATCCGACAAAATTCAAATCTTGGCTAAACCAAATTGTAACTAATCTTTTTTACGACCATGTAAGAAGCAAAAACAGAAAATTACAAACAGTACCTATAGATAAAAAGACAGAACAAGAAGAAAACAAATTTAATGTAGTAGAAATCCCTTGCAAAAAATGTACACCTGAAGAAAAAAGCCTAAATTCGGAACTTACCTGTATAATAGAAAACTCTATACAAAAACTCCCTGATTCTTTCAAATTAGCAATAGTCCTGAGAGAATTTCAAGGGCTGTCTTATGAAGAGATTGCAGAAATAACAAATACAAATGTAGGAACTGTAAAATCAAGAATTGCAAGAGCAAGAAACAAATTACAAGAAGACCTGAAACAATATATTGCATAAAATCCCAAAAAAGGAGAACAAATGGTTAACAAAGATGTATGCAAAAGAATATCATCAATGCTATCACTTTACATAGACAACAGAGTTACATACTCTCAAAGAGCGTTCATAGAAGAACACCTGTCTACCTGCAAAGAATGCTACAAAAAATATCTTTACCTAAAATCGCTAATCAAAGACCTCAAAGATTCTTACAAACAGGTGCTTGAAGTTGCAATTAAAAAGCAAAAGCAGCAAACTTTCAGCATAAGAGAACACGAAAAATTTCTCTCTAATCTTTCGCCATACATTGACAACGAACTTGAGTCAAAAGAGTGCTTTGAATTCAGAAAATATCTTATTAAATCAAAAAGTGCACAAAAAGAGCTCAAGAACACATACAGAATACAAAAAGAAATGAGAATCAGCTTTGATAAAAGAAAAAAAGAAATAAATACAGATTTCTCAAGAACAATCACAGATAAGATAAGAAACCAAAAGAACGAACATTCATCTGTATTAAAAATTGCAGCACACAAAATAAAACCTAAAGCCCTGAAAATAGCAATACTTTCAGGATTAATACTAATAGGCGGATATGAGATAGAACAACTATATGAGCAGCATAAAGAAGCTCAACCGTCTATTCAAAAAGAAAGCAGCTCAGAGCTAATCGCTAAACCTAAAGCGCAAAAGAGCCCAGATAGCATGAATTCCGTCTTTCCACGTAATTTTCTTCCCTTCTGAGTATTCTCGTCCATAATACGAAATTGGCACTTCATACAATCTTACTTTCTTTTTAAGCACCTTTGCCGTAATCTCCGGTTCAAAATCAAACCTGTCAGATTTTATAACGATACCCTCCAGAACGGTGGCTCTAAAGGCTTTGTAACAAGTTTCCATATCCGTAAGAGTAACACCGTACAAAAGATTTGTAATCCAAGTTAAGAGTTTATTTCCCAAAAGATGCGTAAACATAAAGGAGCGAGAAGGTTTTGCACCAGTCAATCTTGAGCCGTAAACAACATCAGCTCTGTCATTGATTATAAGTTCGATGAGCTCTTTGTAATCAACAGGATCATACTCCAAATCAGCATCTTGAATAACCATAATATCTCCTGTTATATGAGACATAGCAGTTCTTATTGCCGCACCTTTACCCTGATTTTTGTCATGATAAAAAACTTTGTACTTGTTTTCAAATTCTTTCAAATGTTCTCTGGTACCGTCTACAGACATATCATCAACGAGGATAATTTCTTTTTCCAAACCGCAAAAATCTGTATTTTCCAGCTTTTCCATTATTTTGTCAATTGTATTTATTTCATTAAAAACAGGAACAACAATGCTAATCTTATTCATAAAACTCCCAATCTGAACTCAATAATTAAGATCAATATTTATCTATTACAAAAAATATTGTATAATTAAAAAGAGAATATGTTAAGGGTTTACAATGGAAGATTTTATCAAGTCGATTTGTGTAGAAGACATAAATAATGCACAAAACACTATGTTTACATTATTTAAAACGTTAGAAACGGCAAATATAGGCAGCCTTTCTGCTAAAGCCGAAATGATTCATAATACATTTTTGGCAAACAAGTCTTATGAATTCATCGCACAGAATCTGTCATTACTTGCCATTTTAAAATACAAAACAGACAAGAATAATTATAAGATAGCGTTGAACATGTTGGATGATGCAAAGTTCCTTGCAGAAAACTCTCAAAATAAAAACGCAATAAAAACAAATTATTTTTGCTGGGGGTATATTTATTTTTCGGAAAAAAACTATACTCAAGCACTTTCTATCTTAAAACAGGCAAGAAATATTGCGTCTGAAAACTCTATTATTAATATTAAAGTAATGGATTTAATAAGCAGAATTGAATCCATGGAAATAGTTACCAACGATATAGAAACAGATAATGACATAGAAAAACCGCTTGTTGCACTGCTTAATGTTGCAAGGACACTCGCTGCAGAGACAAGCCTTGAATTGTTGCTAAAAACTGTAGCGGAAGAAATCAAAAAAGTATTGAATGCAGACAGATGCACAGTCTTTTTGTTAGACAAAAAGACAAATGAACTTTGTTCCAAAGTAGCTCTAGGCATGGGTACACAAGAAATAAGATTCCCTGCAAGTGCCGGCCTTGCAGGGTATGTTGCACAATCCGGCGAAATCATAAACATAAAAGATGCCTACAGTGATTCCCGATTTAATCAGGAAATTGACCAACAAACAGGTTACAAAACAAAAACTATTTTGTGTATGCCTATATGGAATATGAAACACGAAATTTTGGGCGTTTTTCAGGTTTTGAATAAACAAAACGGAACTTTCTCAAAAGAGGATGAAGAAGTTCTAATCGCAATAGGTTCAAGCGCAGGTATAGCTATTGAAAATGCCAGACTTTTTGAATCACAACAAATGATGATTAACCAGCAAAAAGAGCTTTTCAAAAACTTTATAGACACACTTGCAGCATCAATCGATGCAAGAGACAAAATTACAGCAGGTCATTCAAATCGTGTAAAAATGTACTCTGAATTAATTTGCGATGCAATGCATACAGATGAAAAAACAAAAGCAAATATAATTCACGCAGCAATACTCCACGATATTGGAAAAATTGGCATTAAAGATGCCGTATTGCAAAAAAACGGTAAGCTGACAGATGATGAATATAAACATATTCAAGAACACGTTAAAATCACATACGACATATTAAACAGAGTATACATATCTGAAGAATTTAAAGAAGTAGCAGAAATTGCTTCCAGCCACCATGAAAAATATGATGGAACAGGCTATTTTAGACAACTAAAAGGCAATGAAATCCATTTTGGAGGCAGAGTTCTTGCGGTGAGTGATGTATTTGATGCAATCACATCAAAAAGACATTATCGTGATAAAATGCCTATTAAAAATGCCCTCGAAATAATTAAATCCGGCAGTTGGAAACATTTTGACGGAGATATTGTAGAGGCATTTTTCCAAATACACTTAGACAGATTGGTAGATGTTTTCTTAAGCGAAGTTAATTCTGTCTTGTACGACCAAAAAGACAGAGAAACACTTTCGCGCTATAGTGTTAAATGTCTGGATGAAATGTTAAATAAGGATGAGTCAGCATTGACTGATGAAGAAAAAAATCTTATTGAATTGTTCAACAGATATTACAACTGCAAAGCAGGAAACTAAACATAGAAAAACACAGTTCAGGTGAAATTTATGCTAAAAAAATATATTATAACAGCGGTAATTTTGTCCGCGTTCACAGGATTTAATACAAATAATTGCCTCGCGCAAGAAGCAGTTAACAAGGACATTGTAAAGACTCCTGTATCAACATTCAATAAAGAAAATCTTAAATTGATAAAGAACAATGAATTAGCCAATGATTTTTTACGCATCATAACTTTTTCACAGAATAATGAGAATGCGAGTCTTTTGAATGCCAACAAAACAGACTATTCAAAGAAGTTCGCAGAAGCCAACGAAAAATTTACACAAGGCAATATAACCGCAGCCTATAAAACCTACAAATCTATTGTTGCAGCTTATTCAACAGAAGATTTTGTAAATTTAGGCTTAGCATACAAATTTGCTAATATGGGGCTGTTTTCACTTGCGCAAGAAGCGATTAACAACATCCAAGACAGAGAAATCTATAACAATCAAATTCAATTGATTAAATCTAAATTCTTCCCGCAGGTCGTATTGTCTTACGATGACGAAATAATGCTTGCTCAAAACTATACAGAGATTTATTACAACAATCTTGCATTTGAAGTAGCAAGAGACATGGCGAAACTGCCTGAAAAATTCAAACGTTCTGATTATGCTCATTACATATTGTCTCAGGCTTACTACAACATAAAAGAATACAACAAAGCAATAAATGAAATTAATAAAGCACTTTCCATTAATCCCGAAAATGCAAACTATGCAAAGTATAAGGCTCAAATATATTGCGAAACAAATAAACTGTCTGATGCAGTAAAGATTTTGGACAATTTACTTTCTCAAAATGTTAATATACTGGACTACCAAAATGATTTGGAAGGTCTTCGGTACTACACTCTTGCAAAAGCAACAAAAGACAGAGAAAAATCAAAATATTACCTTGCTCACTATTTTATGAAAACAGGAGACACCCAAAGAGCAATAAAAGAGCTTAACCAAAATATTAACAGCAACAAAAAAGCATACCACTCAATGACTCTGCTTGCTAATATTTACTTTAAGCAAAATGACCTGTCAAAAGCAATGGACTTGTATGAAAACGCATATAAAATTAAAAAGAATGACCCGCAGACTCTTATGGGCATTGCAGATTTGTACATGTTGAAAAAAGACTACAAAAATGCACTTGATTTCTATGTAAAGGCGGCAAAAAGAGATAAACACAATGCAAAAGCGCTTATAAATGCATCTTTGTGCTATAAAATGCTAAATATGACAGACAAGTCTGTGGAATATGCAAACAAAGCTCTTGAGCAGGAAAATATTGATTCAGAAATCTATTATATAGCATCAAAGGTTAATGAAATAAAAAATATTCAATATCTAAAAAAATCCGTATCAATAAATCCTACCTACACAAATGCTTGGTTGGAACTTGCTGATATAGCAATTGCCAACAACAGAACTGATCTTGCACAAACATATCTAAAGCCCGTAAAATATGTTGATGCTAAAAACAGCAAGTATTATTACTATTCAGGCCTTATAAACAAGAAAAAAGGAAACAAGGAAGCAGCAAATGCAGATTTTAAAAAAGCTCTTGAATTGGATCCGTTTTTTGATGATGCGTCTAAAGAGTTAAATTCACAGTTATAAAATATGTTTTAAGGATATGCATGACTAAATATAATATACTGATAATCGAAGACCATGCACTAACAAGATTTGGCTTAAAGACAGCTTTTTCAATAAGCAGGAATGATCCTGAATTAAATTGTACGGAGAAAATCTTTGAAGCCCCAAATGCAAAGGCGGGTTTTGAAATTATTGAAAAAGAAAAAATCGACTGCATAATCATGGATTTGGGTCTGCCGGAAATTAACGGTATAGATGCAACCCGTATCATCAAATCAAAATATCCGAATATAAAAATTGTTGTTCTGTCCTCACATGAAAAAGAAGAAGATGTAATCAAAGCCATAAAAGCAGGTGCAAATGCTTATTGCACAAAAGACACAGACCAAGAAAAGCTCGTTTATATAGTTCACTCAGTGCTTAAGGGCGCTGCGTGGTTTGACCCTAAAGTTGCGCAATATGTATTAAAAGCAGCAACAGGTGCAAACGACATATTAAATACAGTTTCTAATAAAGAAGAATTAACAGGTTCTAATCAACAAAATACAGAAGCAAATCTTACTTCAAGAGAAAAGCAAGTACTCTCTCTTATCGTAGAAGGACTAAGTAATACAGAAATATCAAAGAAACTTGAACTCAGCGTAAATACGATAAAAGTACACGTATGCAATATTCTACAAAAACTTTCGGTGTCCGACAGAACACAAGCCGCAATAAAAGCCATAAAAGACAATATAATATAAATAGATGAAATTCAGCGTTTTTCAATTGATAATTGTTAGTTTATCTATTAAAATTACAACTAAAGTATAAGAAAGAGAAATGTTATGGTTGCTATTGCGAAAATACTCATTATAGATGATAGCCCGAAGTATCTTGCAGATGCACTACCGCTGTATGGTTACGAGGTAGAAGTAGCAACTGACGGACTTCAGGGTATAAAAAAACTAACTTCGGAAAAATCCGACTTTGACATGGTTCTGCTTGACGTTATGATGCCGAACATGGACGGATGGGACACACTAAAAGCGATAAGAACAAACAAAAAATTTGAAAATATCCCGATAATAATGATTACAGCTCTAAATGAAGAGCAAAAAGAAATATCAGGACTAAAATTCGGTGCAGATGACTATGTGGTAAAACCGTTTATCCTGCCAAACCTGCTTGCAAGGATAGAGGCACTGCTTCGCCGTTCAACATGGCAAAAAGAAAAAGTCAGCAACGTTGATTTAAAATTCGTTCAAGAAGGCGAAATTGAACCTCTAACGGCAAGAGAAAAAGAAATCTTAAAGATGGTTTCTCAAGGTGCAAGCAACAACGATATAGCAGAGAAACTTTTTGTAAGAGAAGTTACCGTAAAAACTCACCTCAACAGCATCTTTAAGAAACTAAAAGTTAAAAACAGAACACAAGCCGTACTTTTAGCTATGCAAATGAGAATCATAGAAGATTAGCGTAAAAAGTGATTAAAATTTAAAAAAAATGGAATTATACATATATCGGTATAACAGGTAACTAAGGAGAAGTATCATGGCTGATTACACAAAAGAAGAGATATTTGAGTTAATCACAAAAAATCCTGATGAATATGCAGAATATAAAAAAGGTCATGATGACATAGACCTTAGTGAACTGGACTTTTCTAATCTTTCATTGGAAAACATAGATTTTACTGGAGCTGACTTGTCAGGTTGCAGCTTTACGGAAACATCTTTTACTGAAGTGAATTTTACAGATACAGACTTGACCTCTGCAGATTTTTCAAGAGCAAGCCTTGTAGAATGCAGCTTTACAGGAGCACTGCTAAATGGAACAGACTACAGTTATGCAACAGTAAATTATTGTAATTTTACCGATGCAGACATGGCAGGTGCTGTTTTCAACGAAAGCGACCTACAAAATTCAGATTTTGCGGCAGCAGAGAACATGGATGCCGTTAGATTTGATGAGTCAACAATATGGCCTGACACAGACCTGCTTCCTGAAGATTTTGATACAACATATACAAGAGATTTGTCTTCATTAGAAGATGACGAAGATACTGTTCATGATTATTAATCTTATATTTATTCAAACAAAAAAACAGGCTTTACCCAGAAGCCTGTTTTTTGATTATTTAAAATAGATTTAGAATTAGTCTTTCTTTCCACCTTTGTATGCATCAACAATAGAATAAATACTTGTACCCAAAGCAGCAAAACCGGAAATAAGACCGCTGGCAATGCCTGCAATTTGACCAAATTTGCCTTTAGCAGCCATACCCCTAGTGTACAAAGCACCACTTAATACTGTTAAACCGGCAAAAGCGCCCAGTTGTTTAAAACCGTCTTTATTTCTACCATCGAAGAACTGACCCAAGCCAGGAAGAATCAAAGAGGCAATTGCCTTACCCCAGCTGCCTTCTTTTTTAGGGGCTTCTTGAGTCTGTTGGGGTTGTTGAGCAGGAGATTCTCCAAAGTTTACTTTTTTCATTTTAGGTGCGCTATAAGTATTAACACCTGCTGAAACTGCTTGAATAGACATAATTTAAATCCTTTCTATCACCTTACACTTATGTATTTATGAAAACAGAAAAGAAAAAAAAATTGTCATAACAAAACAAAATCATTTTACATAATTTTACAATTTCATTTTTTTGATAACAGTCTCGGCAATCAAACGCGAGGATTGAGGGTTTTGACCTGTTATAAGATTTTCATCTACAACTACATTTTCCTCCCACGCCAATGATTCATTAAAATATGCGCCAAGTTGCTTTAATTTCGACTCGAGTAAGAAAGGAACAACTTTGTCCTTATTTACAAGTTTTTCTTCTTTATTTGTAAAAGAAGTAACCTGCATACCTTTTACAATAGGTTCACCTGTTAAAGTTTTAGCATTTAACAGACCTGCAGGTCCATGGCACACTGCCGCTACAATTTTGTGCTTATTATAAAAATCAGAAACAATTTTACCCAAAAGTTCATCTTGAGCAAGATCTATCATCGGGCCATGTCCACCGGGTAAAAATATTGCATCATACTCATCAGGATTTATATCACTTAGTTTTTGAGTATCTTTTAAATCTTTAATGGTATAATCCCACTCTGTAGGATTCTTGCACTGAAGACTATTTTCATCGACAGGAGCCAAGCCACCCAAGGGGCTGGCTATAACCACCTTGCAACCATTTTCTTTAAAGGTTAAAAAAGGCAGTGCAAATTCTTCAAGCCAGACCCCTGTTTTATTAAAATCATCCAACTTGGATGCATTAGTTACAACAATAAGAATATTTTTTTCACGTATTTTTTTCATAATCTATACACCAATCTTTTTTAAATATTATATTAAAGCAATCTTAAGCATATAACACTAGATGAAAGTATTAAATTTCGAGATAAAGATCATCAAAATACAACGAATATATGATGAACAAAAGCCCTGCAATAATTAAGATTACTCTAGGGGAAGTTGTAAGTATTATAAAACAAAACTTTTCTGGGGATTAGGGGAAAAACTTTGCAGACAAGGGAAGAGAAGAAAAATATTACATCAGAATTTTCAAACGATTTGAACCTGACTTACAACTGGTTCAATGAAAATTTCTTAAAAGTCATAACAGAATGTTTTAATGATTTTTGGGAACAAAATGCTGATATAAAACTTATCAGTATAAGCGAAAACACAAACTTCCTTGTACAAAGAGAAGAGTTTTTTGTTACACAAATAAGACTAAATAAAGAATTATCAGTATTTATAAGACTTTCAAAAGAACTCGTAAAATCACTTTTAGAGAACATTTTGGGTTCTAACGGTAAACAATTTAATATCGAAAAAATAACAGAGCTTGAAGCAAAAATACTAACAGGTTTTGATAATTATCTGTATAAAAATTTTAGCACCCTCGTAAAACAGGGCAATGAACTTCCTAAAAATAATACAAACTACAATGAATGCAATCTAACATTTTTTGTAAGACAAGGATACCAATCTCTTGGCAAAATAGTCATAAAAATCCCCGTTGTTGCACTTACCCCTCAAAAAGTAGAAAAGGCAGAAGAAACATTTAATATAACAAATTTTTTAAACGCAGAAGCAAACGTTAACCTCAAAGTCGGAAGCACAAGAATAAGACTCAACGACTTAAAGCAACTGGAAAAAGACGACATTGTACTTTTGGAGAACAGTAAAAGTACAAAAATGCAATTGAAATACGATGACTATTCGACAGAAATCAGAATTGCACCCAATCCTGCAATAATGATTGATTATGAAATTGATGAAGAAGGAGCAAATAAAGCTATGGGCAATGATATCTACAATATGTGGGACACCATTCAAGTCGAAATCGGTGCTGAATTTGAAAAAGTAAAATTAACCCTAGGAGAACTCAAACAAATCTCGGAAGGACTTGTCGTCGATATTGGCTCCGTATACGACAATAAAATAGATTTAAAAGTTGAAGACAAAATTGTTGCCTCCGGCGAATTGGTCATTATAAATGATAGGTACGGAGTTAGAATAAATCAAATTTTCACAGAAGAAAAAGACCAAGCATCAGAAGATGCACAATATTCTCAAGCAATATCAGACGAAGAAATAGAACAAGCTCTTGATGCAGAAGCTCCGGAACAATACGAAGAAGCAAGTGAAAATAACACAAATGAAGATACGGAAATAAACGAAGAAGACTTTGATTACAGCGACTTTGATGTTGATGAAGAAGATATATAAAAGGTAAAAAAATGGGAATGTATTTAATAAATTTTTTAGTTTACTCAATGGCAATGGTTGGTCTGTTATTTGTATGCCTTATGGTTTACAAAAAGACCATGCTTAACAACAGATGCGCAAAAAATGCAGAAGAACTAAGCATAGAAAATGCACTGAACCTTTCACAAAGAAAAACTCTTTACGTAATAAAAGCAGGAAACGAAAAATTTCTTATAGCTGCCGATACAGAAAGAACATCTTTTCTTGCAAAATTAAACGATAACAACATTACGGTAACACCATTGCAACAAACAGATTTTTTACAAACCCAAAACATAAACAATCAAATAACACAAAAAACAAAACAACAACCAGTAGACTACTCAGAGGTAATGTCTGCAATAAGAAATTCAAAGAGAAAACAACCGGTTATGAAAGAAATGATAAAAAAACTTTCCGAACCGATTCTAAAAGAAGATAACTAACTAAAAAAATAAAAAAGGAAAAATAAAATGGAAAGCGTATTGAAGGATTTAAATCCTGTTTTGCAAATGTTGCTGGTAATGACAGTATTCTCGATGCTGCCGTTTTTCTTTACCTGTATGACTTGTTTTTTGAGATACGCAATCGTATTTTCAATGCTAAAACAAGCACTTGGTACTCAACAAGTTCCACCGGCAATAGTTCTTTTGGGACTTTCTATGATACTTACCATATACACTATGAACCCCGTATTTTCAAAAATGTGGGAAATGGGTTCTGTTCCGTATCAAAAAAACGGGGACATAGTTATGGCAATGACAGAAGGTTCAAAACCGCTAAAAGAATTCATGATGAAACAAACAAGACAACAGGATATGACGTTCTTTATACAACTATCAGGAGCGCCAAAACCAAAATCGCCTGAAGACATAACACTTTGGCAGGTAGCTCCGGCATACATACTCAGTGAACTAAAAACTGCATTTGAAATAGGTTTTGTAATTTACGTACCTTTCATAGTTCTGGATCTAGTTGTCGCCAACGTTCTTTTAGCACTTGGTATGTTTATGTTATCGCCAACGATTATATCCTTGCCATTTAAGCTACTGATATTTATTGCTGTAGACGGCTGGAGCATGATTGTTCACGGATTAGTTACAAGTTTCAATTAGCTTATTAAAAAGGAAAGATATGGAAATACTTCTTGAATATATGGGCAAAGGCCTAATCACAATGCTAATGATATCAATGCCATGTGTACTTGTTGCAGCGGGCGTTGGTCTTGTTGTCGGTATTTTACAGGCTGTAACTCAAGTACAAGAACAAACAATTGCAGCTGCTCCAAAGATTCTTGCAGTATTTTTGGTTTTGATGATTATGGGGGTCGGGTATATAAAACTTCTGACAAACCTTCTTCTTGAAGGTTATGCAATGGCATTTAACCAGATTCCCGCATCTGAAAGTTATGTTTTAGCTTCAAATTATCACAAATATACAAGGCCGTTTAACGACGAATTTAAAAATAACGGCGGCAGATTTGACAAGCAAGAAATCGGAGACATAATGAGAAACCCCGGAAAAATTCCTTTCATCGATTACAATTCAAAAACAAAACATTATCCGTCTGACAGAATGCCAAATCCAACCCCAAATCTTATTGAAAGAAATGCAATCATGACAAGATAAAAAGCTGAGGTGAATATATGAAAAAATTATTGCTAACACTAATCACTTTACTGTTTATCCCGACAATGACTTTAGCATTGGATGACAACACTGTAATAAACTTAAAAACAGGTAATGCTTATATTTTGGAATTAAATGCAAGACCCCTCAATCTTCAAAACAGTAATCCCAAAATTGTTCTGGCAGAAGCAATGACCGATATAGACAGCGTAAACTCCTCACTCGTTTTCACAACATATCAAGAAGGAATAGCATACATAACTTTCAAACTCAAAAACAAACAAAAAACTATAAAACTTCTAATTGACAACAAAGCGGAAGAAGACAAGAACTTGCTAATTATAGACAAAGTAGAAGACCAAAAAGCACAATGATAGATACCCTTTTAGAAACATTTCCAAAATATTTTCCGGAAATCAACGCAGCACTTGGCGGTGGGATATTTATCTTTGCAAGAATAATGGGATTTGTCAGATTCGCTCCCGTGTTGAACAGAAAAGAAATACCGGGATTTGTCAAACTTTCATTTGCGCTGATTTTGACTGTTATACTAATGATGACTATAGAAACAGGCCCTATACCTAAAGGTTCCTCTTTTATACTGGGTTTAATTTTAAATATCGTAGGGGGCATGATGATAGGTTTTATTGCCAACTGCATAGTACAGGCAATAAGTGCTGCAGGTGATATGATAAACATGCAAATGGGGCTTTCTTCTGCCATGGTACTCGACCCGACAGCCGGCTCTCAGGTTTCAATCCTCGGAAGTTTTTTCGGACTTCTTGCGGTAATTTTATTTATTCATATCGGAGGAATGTACTGGCTTATAAATGCACTGGACAGAAGTTTTGAAGTATTTCCGATGTATGCATCTGCCATTCCGTTAGACAAATTAATAAATAAAGATTATCTGATAACGCTTACCTCAAATGTTCTTTATGTTGGGCTGCAAATAGCATCGCCTGTATTATTAGCTACTCTCGGGCAAGACTTAATCCTGGGTATAATTTCAAAAACAGCACCACAGGTAAACGTTTTTCAACTCAGCTTCCTTTTCAAACCGGTTTTAGGAGCAGCCATACTGTTGTGGATTATGCCGATTATTGTCAATGTTATAAATGACTACTTTATTTCATTTGCAAAAATATTCTAGCTAAGAAGCCCACTGTCTCCAGTATAATTGTTCATAATCCGAATACTTCTTCATTTCATACTCAAAATAAGTTTCAGGACGAAACGGTCTGCGCAATAGTTTCATGCCTGCTTCTTTGGGCGTTCTGTCAGCCTTATACTGATTACATTCCTTACAACATGTAACTATGTTCTCCCATATATCAGGACCCAAACGTGATTTTGGAAAAACATGATCCAATGTAAGTTCAGAAGCAGGAAATTTTCTTCCGCAATACTGACAGGTATAGTCATCTCTGACAAAAACATTTTCACGATTATAAGGAAATGGCAGTTCCTTGTACGGAACTGCCACATCATAATTTAACTTTATAACTCTTGGTATAGATGTATTATCTATATTAATATAATCTTCTATATCCTTTATACGTTTGTCGCACTCAGCCTTGCCTTTTAATAATAGAACTACCGCCCTTTTCCAAGAGCAGATTCTTATCGGCTCGTTTTCTGAATTAAGCAACAACACTCGATTCATTTCTATATCTTTCCGGCAATAGCTTGTGTTACATTTGTAGTATACCATATTTTTATAAAAAAAATAAGTGTAAAAATCGTATTTGTAAACAAACATTAAGTTCTGTTTAAATAGCCATAATGCTTGATTTAAAAGGAATAAGAGCATAAAATTAGTTTATGAAAAAATTTTTGATAACAACAGGTTATATTATTCTTATACTTGGTGCAATCTCAATGTTAGCACCTTTTATCTGGATGATAGCAGTATCTTTTATGACAGATAATCAGATTTTTTCTTTTCCTCCGTCAGTGATACCCAACCCTCTTATCTTTGATAATTATAGTAGCGTATTTAGCAAACTTCCTATAACAAGATTTTTCTTTAACAGCTTATTTGTTGCTTTATTAACAACTGTATTCCAAGTAATATTTTCTGCTATGGCAGGTTATGCCTTTGCCAGAAGTGATTTTAAGCATAAAGATTCAATATTTTTTATCTTTCTTCTGACAATGATGATTCCACCACAGGTAAACATTATCCCTTTGTTCTTTGTAATGAGAGAACTTCACTGGGTTGACACCTTTCAGGCACTTATTATCCCCGGTATTTTTGGAGGATTGGGTGTATTTTTAATGAGACAATGGTTCAAAGGTCTTTCTAAAGAAATAGAAGAAGCCGCAAAAATTGACGGGTGCAATACATTTGAAATTTTCTATAAAATTGCAATACCTCTCGCCATTCCTGCAATAGCAACGCTGTCGATATTCACATTTATTACAACTTGGAACAGTTTTATGTGGCCTTTGATTGTTACAAACTCTACAGATATTACAACACTACCTGTTGCAATATCACAATTCAAGGGCAGTTTTAGAGAAATCATAGCTTGGGGAGATTTGATGGCTTGCTCTGTTATACTTTCACTACCGGTAATTTTAATATTTTTAGCAGGCAAAAAATACTTTATTAATGACATACTTGCAGGGAGTCTAAAAGAATAATATAATATTTTTTTAAAGAATCATCCATGTGGGCAATTATTATTTAAGTACAATCGATTTACTATATATTTCCAAGCCATTAAAGCAATCAGATTAAATTTATTCAACTAATAGGAACTCGGACTGGAATGACAAAAGGAAAAATATTAATAGTTGATGACTGTTCAATGAATATTGAACTTTTGCAAGAAACACTTGCTCCTTTTGAGTACGAAATTTTAACCTATACAAATCCGTTTGAAGCACTAGAAAAAGAAAGACATTCTCACATTGATATTGCTCTCATAGATATAATAATGCCAGGGCTGGACGGATTCAGATTTGCCGAAGAATTTGTCAAAAGCCACAAAAACACACCTATTGTATACGTAAGTGCTCACGGAGAAAATGAAAATAAAATCAAAGGATATAACTCAGGCTCATTTGTATACATAGAAAAACCTTTTGATGTAAAAACAGTAAGAGCTCAAATACAAAGTATTTTGAAATTAAAAGAAGTTCAAGACGAACTTTTAAATGAAAAAGAAAAACTTGATAACATTTTTGAGTTTTCAAGCAATGAAATAATTTTGACAGATATTAATTTTAATATTATCTCTCAAAACAATAAAATACTTAAACAGAATAAGAATTATGTATCTGACAATTTCTTAAATATATTGTATACTATGAGACAAGATGAAGCATTAAAAGAGCTTAAAAACTTTGTAAAATTAAAGAACCGACATACGCAATTCCGTTTTATTCCGGAAGAAAATATTTATACAAAAGCAACTGTTTCTAAAATATACTCCAATAACAATCATACAGGTTATCTTATAATTCTCGATGATATTACGGAAGAAATAGAAAAGCAGAACATGCGAGAATATTTCATAGAAATGCTAACGCACGACTTAAAAACTCCCGTAAGAGCAGAAAAGAGAGCTTTAGAATTGCTTTTGGAAGATAGTTTTGGTGAATTAAAAGAAGAACAAAGAGAAATAATACAAGAAATATTAAATTCATCAGATTACATGCTAAGAATGACAGACAATATACTAACAAGATATAAAATCGATAACGGCGAACTAAAAATTACAAAATCCAACAATTCGATAAAAAAAACATTAGAGTTTTGTATAGAAAATCTTAAGCACCAAATAGAGGCAAAAAATCAAACACTCATAATAAACTCTTTGCTCAAAGATGAAGATAGTATATTTGAATATGATGATATAGCAATGAGAAGAATATTGTTAAACATAATTTCCAATGCATCAGAATATTCTCCAACTGGCTCCAAAATTTCAATTTCTGTTGAAAAAAAGCTAAACAATATCGAAGTATCAATACAAGATGAAGGTTCCGGAATACCTGAGGAAGAAATCGCTAACATATATGCAAAAAAAATACAAGGAACAAAAAGATTCAGGAAAGTAGGTTCGGGACTCGGATTGTTTATAACAAGAAAATTAATAGAAGCACACGACGGGACAATAGAAATTACTACAAAACAAATAAATAACAAAGGAACAAATTTCACAATATTTTTACCTGTTAAAAAATCTGAGAAAAGAACACTTGTACAAATTTAACAAGCTGTGAAAATCCCACATTTTAAACAACAAATTTGTGATAATTCACTTTATTTTTACTGGTTCTGAGTAATACACATAATTTTTAATTACACGGTCAGAATATCTAAAAAATCTGGGTCTTAAACAGCCGCAATTATAGAATCTTTCATATTTTCTTCTTTTGTCAGGTTCAAAAACTACTATATCCTGCATATTTCACTCTCATCTCTTACTGAAAACAACTGTTTTTTAATGTCGCAATACATAAAATATGCTATACATATTGATAAAAAGCCTTGCTCTTTAAGAGAATTTTAAGGATACTTATAAAAGGGTTTAAAATTTAATTTCGGGTAAGTATATAGATGTTAGACTGGAAGAAAAAACTTAAATTTGCAGCAATTACAGCCGCATTTGCAGTGTTAATTTTAATAGTTTTATCAAACGTCGTAAAAATGACACAAGTCTCTGAAAAAGACATAAAAACTTATAAACAAGGATTGTATTATGCAAAAACAAAAGACTTTGAAAATGCGTATTTCAATTTTTCAAACGTCTCAAAAAACTCAGCAATATATGAAATTGCTCTATTAAGGCAGGGCCTTTGTGCGGATGAGCTCAATGACTACGAAACTGCATCAAAAAAATACAGACTTTTTATAGAAAGATACCCTGAATCCATTTTTATAAAAAAAGCATATTACTCATTAGCCCAAAATTATTTTAGAGCCAAAGATTATAATAAAGCCGAAAAAACATTTAATTACATAAAAAAGAATTTTAAAGAAGATGATTACAAAACAGCAGCCAACTACTACCTTGGGGTGATTTTTAAAGAAAAAGCACTGGAAAAATTAAATAATGCAAAAGATGAACAAGAAAAAACTTTACTTTTATCAGACAAAGAAGTATTAGAAAACAAACAAAAAGCTAAAAAGTATTTTATGGAATACTTGCAATATGCCCCCCAAGGCAGGCTCTCTTTAAACAGCATAAGTGAAGCAATATCTCTTCAAATTCCATTTTCACAAAGAGATTACTACCTAATCGGCAAATCTTATTTTAAAAACGGCTATACAAAATCAGCTTATGACTATCTCAACAAATCTTATATGTCATCAAGCTGGGCTTATCTTGCGGAAATATACAGAAGACAAGGAAATTACAAGAAATACAAAGATATTTTTGAAAACAACTACATAAAATACTCTAAAAATATAGATAATGATGATTTAATAACAATAATAGACAACTACGCATTATCTTACCCAAACGGTCAAAAGCAAGGGCTTTATAACGTGCTGACACTTGCTGAAAAGAGTAAAGCACAAGGACAAGACTACATACTATATAAATTGGCAAGACTTGAAAATAAAGACACCAGCCATAATCTGTACAACAGAATATACAAGGAGTTTCCTCAAGGGCAATATGCATCTGATGCACTGTCCAACCTGTTTTGGAATGCATACCAAAATGGTAATTATACAGAAGCATTCAGACTAGGGACAATCCATGTAAGAGACTATCAAGGAACTATAGCTGCACCCAAAATTTTATTCTGGATGGGGAAAATTGCAGAAAGACAAGGCAATATAAATGAAGCAAAAGGATTTTTTGCCAGAATTTTAGAAAATTATCCCGATGACTACTATGCATACAGAGCAAGCAAACATATAAATTCCAGCCACAATAGAAGTTGGAGAACAAAATCTTCGCACAGATTACCGGAGAAAGAACAAGTCATAAATTTCCCAATCAAAATGGCAGGTATGAGTGATGACAGTATAACATTAATTAACGCAATTACAAAACTCAATGATTATAGCCTGTTAGCAGAAGCCGACAAAGAAAACAAAGCTATTCAAAGTTGGATAAACTATAAAGACGGGAAGTTTGCAACAGCAGCCTTGCTTGCAAGAGATGCTATTTCTGAAACAACAGTAAGACCTGATTTCACTGATAATATATATAAACTGGCTTATCAACTCCACTATCAGGAAACAATTAACGATTGTGCCAAAAGATATATTCTTGACCCATACTTAATAACAGCGTTAATTAGAGAAGAAAGTTACTTTAACACAAAAGCACAAAGCTCAGCCGGTGCAACTGGGCTTATGCAGCTCATGCCTGCGACAGCATCTTATATAGCAAGTAAAAACAATATACGCTATCAAGGTCAAAAATCTCTTTTTAATCCTGATGTCAACATAGAACTTGGAAGCGCTTATCTTGATTATGCAAAAACAAAACTATACGAAAATGACCTGCTTGCAGTAGCATCTTATAATGGAGGTCCCAACGCTGTGAGAAGTTGGAAAAATAATATGAACTACAAAAATTTTGATGAATTTATAGAAAATATTCCATATCCTGAGACAAGAGATTACATTAAAAAAGTATTCAGAAGCTACTGGGTTTACCTAAATGTTTATTAAAAACAGTCAGTAGAATATACTCTTAATCCATAAAAAAAGATATAATAACTCTATGGAAAATTTGATTCAGATAAAAGATTTAAATGTATACTATCCGACAAGCTCAAACACTTGGGGAGAAAATAACGGTTTTATCCATGCTCTAAATGGAATCAATCTCAATATACAAAAAGGTGAAATTATAGGACTTGTCGGTGAATCAGGATGCGGAAAATCCACACTGGGCAAAGCGATACTAAACCTTATTAACGCAAAAGGTGAAGTCTTATATAACAATAAAAATGTTTTGCAATTTGACAAAAAAGAACTAAAACAATTTAGAAAAAACGCTCAATTGATATTTCAAAACCCATACTCAAGCCTTGACCCCAGAATGACAGTATATTCAATACTCAGAGAACCACTGGTTGTCCATGGCATCAGAGATAAAAACATAATCAAAACAAGAATAGAAGAAATAATAAATCTTGTAGGACTCGCTAAAGAAGTCCTGACTCGTTACCCTCACGAATTTTCAGGTGGGCAAAGACAAAGAATAGCTATAGCAAGAGCATTAATATTAAAACCGGAATTTCTTATTGCAGATGAACCTGTCTCGGCTTTAGATGTCAGTATACAAGCTCAAATAATTACGCTTTTACAAGAATTAAAAGAAAAACTAAATTTGACTATACTATTTATTTCACACGATTTAGGTGTTGTAAAATATCTTTCTGACAGAATAGCAGTAATGTATCTTGGTGATATTGTAGAACTCTCAGACAAAGAATCACTTTTTAATACCCCTAAACACCCATACACAAAAGCACTGATATCAGCAGTCCCTTCTGTTCACAAAAAGACAGTTGATGAAATAAAATTGGAAGGAGATTTGCCCTCACCCAAAAATCCGCCAAAGGCCTGCAAATTCCACACACGCTGTTTTGAATGTATGGAAATATGCTCTAAAAAAGAGCCTGAAATTATAAAAATTTCAGACTCTCATTACGTAAAATGTCATTTGTATGACTAACTTTTATTTTGCATATTTTAAGAATTTTTGCTGTTTTGTGTACATCATTTCTTCTTTAATTTTCAATTTTCCTGATGCATCAGGCCCAATTACAAAATGAGCAGGAATTTTATAATCACTTGTTGATGGTTGTCTTAAACAAGTAATTTTATAATTGTTCCCTTGCTTTGTAATTTTTCTTTCTGTGTAGAAGTTTTTATATTTATTTAATTTAGCTAAGTTTGCACCTATTCTCATTTGATTAAAATACTGCTTTGTATCAGCAGTAACAGTCGCTGTTGTTCCATCAGGTTTCATCACAACTCTTATTATCTTAGCGTCAGGTGCATAGTAACTTGTAATAGTATCACTGTATGTATTAGCAGCATCGACATATTTGTTAAAGAAAGCAAGAACTTCCTGTGGTGTAGCAGCATTGGCGGGCAAACCTGCAACTGTAACTGCTGCAAATATAATTGCAAAAGCAAATGCAAGCAAATACAAACGTGATATTGATAATATTTTTTTCATTAAACTACTCCTTATACCTCTCTATATAATTTAGTACACATATTATACAACGAAAAAAAGCTCTATTTGTTCAAAAAAAATAGAATATTTTACAAAACAAAATCAGAGTTCGGATTTAAATTAAAAACTTTACCCAAACTCTGATTTATAAAAAGTTTATCGGTTACTTATTTTAATTACCTGAAAGTTGAATCAAACTATAAGCAGAACTCCAAGGATTTGTAGATTTTGCCATGTTTCTAACTCTTTTAAGTTTTTCATTTTTCAATTTTTCTTGTTCTTTTTTAGCTTTTTCTAACTTTTTAGGATCAGCATTTCTGATTTTTAAATTTGCATAAATCAAATTTAATGCTTTCTGATACGAATCAGTTTTATAATTTGCTTTTACAGTAGCAGGATAATTGTAATTAGCATAATCATAAATATTCATTATTCTGTCTTCACAAGAAAGATTTTCATCCATCAAACCACCAAGATTAGCTATATCAGACTTATAAACAACAGAAATCAAAGCTAAAGGATTATATTTTGCAGCAGCGAGTAAATCTACAGCAGTAATATCAGCTTCCTTGTCATTTTCCTTATTAACTTTATTTGACGAAATAGTCTTTAAAAGTCTTACCGTAGTATTAGCACCATCACTTTTCATATTCGGATTAACAGAAGATAACATAGAATTAACTAATCCTGATTTCGCGCTATGACCATTAACTAAATGCCCGATTTCGTGAGCGACTACAGCTGCCAACTCGTTGTCATTTTCAACAAATTTTAAATCACCACTGTATATGTAAACTATTTGTGTATAGGTAGCATCAGTATTCATATTTTGGTTGTCTGTAACCTTGAAAGAAACAGTAGCCGGCATTTTATTAGCTTTAACAATATTCTGACCGATGACATTCAAATGATTTACGTTTGCCGTATCAAACCAATTTGTAGACGTATTGTAAGAGGCGGAAAAAGCACAACCTGCAAACAAAAACATACTCAAAACAATTCCAACTATTTTTTTCATATAATACTCCCTTCTTTGTAGAACATTATAGCAAACAAAAAGAAAGCCGTACCCAAAAGTACGACTTTCTTTAACTTATATTAAAAGAACTATTCACCAATAGTGAAATCAGGAGTTCCAAACATACCCTCAATTTCTTCCAAAATAGCAGAAGGCTTGCGAGTATTGTTCTTCTGAGCAGCTCTTCTTTGAGCTTCTTTATCCTTTTCTTCAGAAGCATTTGTTAAGTGGTAATAACCTGTACCGGCAGGGATCAATCTACCGATGATTACGTTTTCTTTAAGACCTCTTAAAAGATCTTTCTTACCGTCAACAGCTGCTTCTGTAAGAATTCTTGTAGTTTCTTGGAATGAAGCTGCAGAAATGAAACTTTCTGTGTTCAAAGAAGCCTTTGTTATACCTAAAAGAACAGGCTCATAAGTAGCAGGCTGTCCACCGGCTTCTTCTACAGCTTGATTTTCAAGTTCAAGTGATTGAATTTCTACAAGTTCACCAGGTAATAATTTTGTATCGCCTGACTCAACAACTTTAACTTTCTTAGTCATTTGTCTAACGATAATTTCAACGTGTTTATCAGCAATTTCTACACCTTGAGAACGGTATACACGTTGTACTTCGTCAACCAAATACTGTTGAGCTGCCTCAATACCATTAAGTCTTATAACATCATGAGGATTCAAAGGACCACTTGTTAAAGGTTGACCAACATGAATCTTCTGTTTGTCTTGAACAATGATATTTGAATCGATAGGATATTTGATTTCTGTTCTACCATTTTCATTAACAAGATACAATCTTGGAACATCATCTTCTATCTCTATCTCAGCAACAGCATCAAATTCAGCAAGAATAGCAGAATCTTTAGGTTTTCTACCTTCAAGAAGTTCTTCTACCCTCGGAAGACCTTGTACAATATCACCTGTCTTTTGTCTTTCGAATACAAGGTTTGCTAACATATCACCTCTAAGTACAAGTGAACCGGAATCAACCTGTAACATTGTACCTGGGCTAATTAAGTAAGGACGACCTACTCTTATGTCGATAGAATCTTTGTTAACTGCAATAACTCTACCTGATGTAGGAGTAGTTTCTCCACTTTCAGATACAACGCCATCACGTTTAACAAAATCACCTACTTTAACAACAGGTTTTGTTTTCAACTTAACTGTTTGTTGTACAGAATCCGAAATAAGAAGAATTCTTCTTAAATCTTCTTTATCTGATTTAATACTTGCAACACCATCGTTAACAGCTAAAACCTGAGTTTTTGCAACAGGTTCTCTAGGTGCAATTACTTGACCATCTTCAACCAAAAGTTCTGTCTGTAATGATGCTTTGTTAGTTCCTTCAACTTCACGTCTTACAATCAAAGTTTCGAGAACAACAACTTTAAGCTCATTTTCTTTAGTCATTTCAACCATACCTTTAAGGTGGCTCAAATAACCTTGCATTTGAAGAACAAGACTTGTTCTAGTCAATGTCGCACCGTCCAAGTTTCTGACTCTTGCACCATCTTTGTATTGCAACTGAGTAACAGGAACAATGCTGATAGACTCATCTGTGCTTTCAAATTCTATGCTTACAGATTTTGGTTTTATGTCAAACTGCTCAACAGGTCTTACCAAAATTTGTATTGGCTTGTTAGAAATAGCATCATCATCTAGCGAAGTAACATCTAAGTCTTCATCAAGATCATCTATTTCCAAATTATCTGATTCATTTTCAAGTATTGTAACAATAGAAGGTTGTTTTGCCTTAATTTTGCCTGCGATTACAGTACCGGCTTCAACAACTTCACCTTCTTCTACTTTCAAATCACCAATTGAATCCAATGTATGGATTTCACCGGGTCTAACAACAACTTCGTGAATAATATCATTGAATTCTTTAATTTCTACAATGCCGTCAATGTGAGTATAAAGGTCTTTAACAACCTCAGTACCTGCAGTAACAAAAGTATTGTTTTCTACCATCTTGAGAGTAACATCCTTATTAATTTGATGAACTTCTTCAGGAATAAATACTACAGAACCTGGTTTTGTAATAATTTGATTGTCATCAACTTCTATACCCATGTATCTGATTTCGCCTGATGATGTAACGGCATACTCATCATCAATCAACTCAGCTATTATCATTCCGTTTTCAACAGAAGTATCAGCAGGAGATTTTACAATGTATTTTTCACCTGTAGAATCAACTGTCCAGAATTGTTCTTTCTTTGTTGTTTCGAAAGTTGCATTAGAAGGCGCAATAGAAGCAATAACAATTGTCAATTCCTTACCTTGGACAATTTTCTTAATCTTCTTACCTTCAAATTTAACTTCTTCTACTTCAAGGTTTTCGCCAACACGAACTTCTCCGCCGTGTTCTGATGAAATATGAGTTTCAGCAAGTTTTTCACCTGTCTTAATTTTTTGTCCGTCTTTTACAAGGATTTTTGAACCACCAGGCAAGTTGTATACATCGCCGCCGAGTACCCAGACAATACCATTTTTGTTTGCTGTTCTTGAAACATTTCCTTGTCTGTCTTTCTTTTCATCAGCAACGAAATCTTCAAATAATACTTCACCTGACAAATCAGAGTTAATATCCTTTGTAGCTTTTTCTGTTAAACGGCTACCATCTCCGGAAGAAGCAGGTTCAAACTCAGCAATCTGATCACCTTTCTTAATCTTCATACCATTAACTACAAACATTTTTGCACCTGTAGGAATATGGTATTTTCTGGACAACTTAGCACCTTTGAGTTCTAAATCACCCTCTTGAATATTAACTTGAACAACATCACCATGACGAGTTCTCATTTCTTTTGTTTTGAGTTTTGAAACAATTTCACCATCGATATCAGCATCGATATGTTTCATAGCTCCTGAACCTTTAAATACACCACCTGTGTGGAAAGTTCTCATTGTAAGCTGTGTACCGGGTTCACCGATTGATTGAGCTGCAATAATACCGATAGCTTCACCTGAATCAACCATCTTTTGTGTTGTCATTGCCCAACCATAACACTTACGGCAAACGCCATATTCTAATGCACAAGTTAAAGCAGAACGAACTTTAAGAGAATGCAATTCTATTGAATCAATTTTCTTGATATCTTCTCTGTCAACTGTCTTACCTGCTGCAACTAAAACATTTCCGTCAGCATCTTTAATATCTTCTGCAATAGTTCTTCCAAGAAGTCTTTCTTTTAGAGGAACAACAACTTTTTCACCATCTCTGATATCGGTCATTGTAATTGATTTTGTAGTATGACAATCATCTTCTCTAATGATTACATCTTGAGCTACGTCAACAAGACGTCTTGTCAAATAACCGGAGTCAGCAGTTTTTAACGCTGTATCTACAAGACCTTTACGTGCACCGTATGATGAAATGATGTACTCGGTAACAGACAAACCTTCTTTAAAGTTTGATTTAATAGGCAAGTCGATAATCTGACCTTGTGCGTCAGCCATCAAACCACGCATACCAACAAGCTGTGATACCTGTGATAAGTTACCTCTCGCACCGGAGAATGCCATCATATAAACCGGATTAAGTCTGTCAAAGTTTTCAACTACCTGTTCTGTAAGTTTAGCAGTGGTTTCAGACCAAGTATCGATAACCTTTGTATATCTTTCTACCTCAGTAATTTCACCTTTTAGGTATCTGTTTGTAGATTTGTCAATTTCAGCTTCAGCTTCTGCTAACAACTGTTTTTTTATCGGAGGTACGCTCAAATCACTGATTGAAATTGTTGTACCTGAAATAGTTGCATATTTATAACCCAAGTTCTTCAAGCTGTTAGCTAAACTTGCAGCCTTAGATCCACCATACTCAAGATATACTTGAGCAAGCAGGTTATTCAATGCTTTCTTGTTCACAACCTGGTTGATGAACTCCATTGTTTTCTTATTATGTTTTTGAAGTAATGATGTATCCATTTTTTCTTTAATTCCCTTTGATTAATATTTGGTAACCTTCACGGATTATTTCCGTTATGAAGACAACGAGTTTCTAACTGTTTCGTTAAAGATTATTCTTCCTACAGTAGTTTCGATTCTTTCACCTTTTTCGTCTCTTACAACGATTTTGTCGTGCAAATCGATAACTTTAGCTTCCAATGCAGAAATTGCATCATCAAAGCTGTAGAAATATCCTTTAACTTCACCTTCACCATCATGGTTTTTCAAAATTGTAAGGTAGTACATACCCAATACCATATCCTGAGTAGGAGTGATAATAGGTTTACCTGTAGCAGGAGCAAGAATATTATTTGTAGCAAGCATTAACATTCTGGCTTCTGTCTGAGCTTCAATTGACAATGGAACGTGAACAGCCATTTGGTCTCCGTCGAAGTCGGCGTTGAATGCCGTACAAACCAGCGGGTGCAATTGAATAGCTCTGCCTTCAACAAGTTTAGGTTCAAATGCTTGAATACCAAGTCTGTGAAGAGTAGGAGCACGGTTCAACAATACCGGATGTCCATCAATAACCTCTTCTAAAATATCCCATACAACGGGCTCTGAACGTTCAATTTTCTTCTTAGCAGATTTAATGTTCTGTACTAAACCACGTTCAATCAATTTGTTAACAACAAAAGGCTTAAATAATTCGATAGCCATTTCTTTAGGCAAACCGCATTGATTCAACTCAAGGCTCGGACCAACAACAATTACGGAACGACCTGAATAGTCAACACGTTTACCCAACAAGTTTTGTCTGAAACGACCTTGTTTACCTTCAATGATGTTAGACAATGATTTTAACGGTCTGTTGTTAGGACCAACAACAGTTCTGCCTCTTCTGCCGTTGTCGATTAACGCGTCAACAGCTTCTTGAAGCATACGTTTTTCGTTTCTTACGATGATTTCCGGAGCGCCCATCTCTAACAATCTTAACAAACGGTTGTTTCTGTTAATTACACGTCTGTACAAATCGTTTAAATCAGATGTAGCAAAACGTCCGCCATCCAATTGAACCATAGGTCTCAAATCCGGAGGAGTAACAGGAAGTACATCCATAATCATCCAAGTAGGTTCTGTGTTGGAAGCAATCAATGATTCGATAAGTCTCAATCTCTTGATTAGTTTTGCTCTCTTTTGAACAGAACCGCCTGCTTGAGCCAATTCACCTCTAATTTCTTCAACAAGTTCTGTCATGTTGATTTCACCAAGCAATTCTTTAATTGCTTCAGCACCGATACCAACTTTAAGAGCAGACTCTTCATTTTCCATGATAAAGTCTTCATACTCTTCTTCGCTTAAGAGTTGGTACTTTTTGAAACCTGAATCAGCAGGATCAATTACAACATAATTGTTGAAATATATAACTTGTTCCAAATCTTTTAAAGACATATCCAAAAGTAATCCTAAATAAGAAGGAATTCCTTTTAAGAACCAAATGTGAGAAACCGGTGCAGCAAGTTTGATATGCCCCATTCTGTGTCTTCTTACTTTTGAATCGGTAACTTCAACACCACATCTTTCACAGATGATACCTTTGTGTCTTACTCTTTTGTATTTACCGCAAAAACATTCCCAGTCCTTTGTAGGTCCAAAGATACGTTCGCAGAACAAACCGTCTCTTTCCGGTTTTAATGTTCTATAGTTAATAGTTTCCGGTTTGGTAACCTCACCGTATGACCATTTCAGTATTCTCTCCGGAGAAGCGATACTGATTCGTATATAGTCAAAATAATCTATACTTGTAGACAATTTATATCTCCTTTGTTAATTATTTCTGTTATTGAGTTTATTATATCTGCCACCTCGAACATTCCGAGGTGGCAAATTGATTAATTACTCTTTAAAAGTAGTAGGTGTTTCAAAGAAATTGATGTTCAACAATTCTGAGTCAATATCTGAAAGAGTTCTCTTTGCAGAAGATTTTCTCAAATCATCTGTATCAGACATCAAATCAACTTCTTCTCCACCTTTTTTAGCAACGGTGATATCCAAACCGATTGATTGAAGTTCTCTAACAAGAACCTTAAACGATTCAGGAATACCAGGTCTAGGAATGTTATCTCCTTTAACAATTGCTTCATAAGCTCTTGAACGGCCGTTAACGTCATCGGATTTGATTGTTAACATTTCTTGAAGTGTATAAGCAGCACCGTATGCTTCTAATGCCCATACCTCCATCTCACCGAATCTTTGACCGCCGAATTGAGCTTTACCACCCAAAGGTTGTTGTGTAACAAGTGAGTAAGGACCTGTACTTCTTGCGTGAATTTTATCATCAACAAGGTGAACAAGTTTCAATACATAAGTCAAACCAACAGCAACAGGTCTGTCAAACGGTTCACCTGTTCTACCGTCAATAAGTCTTACCTTACCGTCTTCACCAACCCAATCGATGCCTCTTGCTTTGATACCTCTTAAAAGTTCTTCTTTTGTAACTTTTTCAGACATACCGCCGCCGTACATTTCATCGAATGATGGAGCTTCATAATATTCTTTGTTCAGATATGCAGCCATACCGAGTAAGTTTTCATAAGTTTGACCTACGTTCATACGAGAAGGTACACCAAGAGGGTTCAATACAACATCCACAGGTGTTCCGTCAGGCAAGAACGGCATATCTTCTTTCGGAAGAATTCTTGAAACAATACCCTTGTTTCCATGACGACCTGAAAGTTTATCACCAACAGATACTTTACGTTTTTGAGCAATATAAACTCTAATAACAGTGTTAGCACCAGGTGGTAATTCATCGCCTTTTTCACGGTCAAATACTTTAACATCGACTACACGTCCGCCTTCTCCGTGAGGAACTCTCAAAGAATTGTCTTTAACGTCTCTTGCTTTTTCAGCAAAGATAGCTCTCAACAATTTTTCTTCCGGAGGATGTTCAGATTCACCTTTCGGTGTAACTTTACCTACCAAAATGTCATCGGCATAAACTCTTGCACCGATTCTTACAATACCTCTTTCGTCAAGGTGTCGTAAGGATTCTTCAGAAACGTTAGGAACTTCTCTTGTAATTTCTTCAGGTCCAAGTTTAGTTTGACGTGCGTCTATTTCTAATTTTTCTATGTGAACAGAAGTAAAGATATCATCGTGAACGCATCTTTCTGAAAGAAGAATAGCATCCTCGTAGTTATAACCTTCCCAAGGCATGTAAGCGAGCAGTACGTTCTTACCAAGTGAAAGTTCACCCATATGAGTAGATGCACCATCCGCAATTACATCACCCGCTTTAACCTCATCACCATCTCTTACGATAGGCTTTTGGTTAATACAAGTATCTTGGTTACTTCTTACATATTTCATTAATTGATATCTGTGAAGTTTATTAGCTTTGTCTCTAATATATATTTCTTCACCGACAACCTTTTCGACCACACCGTCTACATCAGATACAACAACCATACCTGAGTCTTTAGCAGCTCTCTTTTCAAGACCTGTACCAACAACAGGACGGTCTGTGATAAGAAGAGGTACAGACTGACGTTGCATGTTTGAACCCATCAATGCACGGTTAGCATCATCGTGTTCAATGAACGGAATCAATGATGTAGCAACAGAGAAAATCTGAATCGGAGAAACACCGATGTAGTCAACTCTGTTTGCTTCTGACATTGTGAATTCAGATCTGTAACGGCAAGGTACATAAGGATATTTAATGCTTCTGTCTTCGTTTAACTCAAGGTCGGCAGGAGCAATACGTAAGTTATCTTCTTCGTCTGCTGTGAGGTAGTGTACTTCGTCAGTAACTACACCATCTTTAACAGCAAAGAAAGGAGATTCAATAAATCCATAGTCATTAACCTTTGCGTGAGTAGCCAAAGAACCAATCAAACCTGCGTTCGGACCTTCAGGAGTTTCTACAGGACAGATACGTCCGTAGTGAGAAGGGTGAATATCACGAACAGCAAAGCCTGCTCTTTCTCTAACCAAACCACCAGGTCCCAATGCAGAAATACGTCTCTTGTGAGTCAATTCTGCAAGAGGGTTAATTTGGTCCATGAACTGTGATAACTGAGATGATCCGAAGAACTCTTTTAAAGAAGCAACTAAAGGTTTAGTGTTCAACAAGTTCAATGGAGTCAATGTATCAGAATCTTGAAGAGTCATTCTCTCTTTTACAATTCTTTCAATTCTTGAAAGACCAACTCTGAATTGGTTTTGTAACAACTCACCTACTGAACGAATTCTTCTGTTTCCGAGATGGTCGATATCATCAACAGAACCTTCGTCATAAGTTAAGTTTATCAAGTACTCAATTGAAGCTACCAAGTCTTGAACAGTAATTGTTCTTTGAGTTTCAGGCAAGTTCAAACCGAGTTTTTTGTTCAATTTGTAGCGACCTACACGACCGATATCGTATTTCTTTTCGTCAAAGAAACGAGCTTCCAAAATGGAACGTCCGCCAGCTGCAGAAGCAGGATCGCCGGGTCTCAATTTTTTGTAAATCTCAATTAATGCATCATCAGTCGTTTCTGTTGTATCTTTATCCAATGTTTTCTTTAAAAACTCAGCATGAGTGAACAATGTTTCCATTTCACCAACAGTAATACCGAGAGCTTTTAAAAGTGTAGTTGCAAGAATTTTTCTGTTCTTATCAATCTTCACATATATAACATCGTTTGCATCAGTTTCTATCTTCAACCAAGCACCTCTGTTTGGAATAAGAGTTGCATTGTACAAACGTTTACCGGTTGGAGAGATTTCACGTTTAAAGTAAACCCCAGGTGAACGAACGATTTGTGAAACTATAACACGTTCCGCACCGTTTACAATGAACGTACCTTTGTCTGTCATTGTAGGAATATCACCGATGTATACTTCTTGTTCCTTAATTTCACCGGTATCACGGTTAACCAATCTAACCATTACACGAAGCTGTTTTGCATAAGTAGCATCGTGGATACGAGCTTCTTCAATCGTATACTTTGGATTATCAAAAGTATAGTTAGGAAGAAAATGCAGTTCCAAACGGCCTGTATAATCTTTAATAGGAGAGAATGAAAGTAATTCTTCCTTTAAGCCTTCTTTTAAAAACCATTCAAAAGAATTCTTTTGAACTTCAATAAGGTCAGGTAAATCATCCAATCTGGTATTTGGAATACCCATTGGTGTTACTCTGGTTGCTTGATTTGTTGTCGACATTTATTTACCTCGCTAAATGTGGCGTACTACATTATTTTTGTAAACTGTGTTATTAAAATTTTCGGGCACAGAGCGCCTTTTGGCCCCTCTGTCTATTATGATTTTGTAATTACAATATACTTTTACTCATATCTAACCATTATATAATCTTATTTGCTAAAACATGCCCGTCAAGAAAAACACCAAGTTTTTCAAGAATTAGCGAAATATTTTTTAACAATAATACACAAATTTGTTACATTTTGTTTCAAATACTCATCAACATTGAAAAATACTGTCAAGTGTCTTGGGGAAATTTTAGTCAAAAGTATAATGTAAAATTTCCGAAACTCAAAAATAATGGTGTAGAAATATACTAAACTTTTCGGAGCAAAGAACCGTTAAAGATATTCGCAAAAAAATGAAGGAGAAATAAATGGGAACAGATATTTTAGAAAAAATATACAAAGCATCGGACATGGCGAACGGAATAAAAGACATAGTTGTATTTACACAAAGTTTTAAGGCCTACGGAACAATAGTAAAAGACCATAAGGACAATTTAAAAAATATTTTAACATTAAAAGACGCATCTATTTGTCATCATTTTGATGAATGCAGTTGTAATATCGAAAGCCCAAAATACGAATGGCTAAACATAAATGAAGAAAAGATTATCGCTTTTTCCATACTCGGGTACATGACGTGCGCTAATTAACCCTAAATCAATCATAATAAAGAGCCAATTATGTTTTGTAATCATAATTGGCTCATAAATTAGTTAAAATAATTTTTCAAACCTTTTGTTAGGTTGTTGTTTTTACAGAGTTTTTTAAGTTTACTTATTGCTCTGTTTTCAATTTGTCTGATGCGTTCTCTGGAAACACCGTACCTTGAACCGATTTCCTCCAAGGTTTTTCGATTTCCATCATCATTTAAACCATAGCGCATAATCAAAACATCCCTTTCCTTAGGACTTAATTGATTAAGCATTTTTTGAATATCTTCAAACAAATTTTCTTGAGAAACTCGAGAGTCAGGAGATATCGTAGATTCATCCACTATAAAATCACCCAATTTTGAAGATTCATCTTTTGTCGTAGCAGGTGTCTCTATACTAATTGTTGATTGAGCAGCTTTGATTAAAGATGTTAACTTAGAGACAGGAATACCGACTCTATAAGCAATTTCTTCTTTTGAAGGAACCTTGCCCGACTCTGTTGTCAAATCAAGAGTAACTTTTTTTATTTTGCTCAAAGTTTCTATCATGTGAACAGGAAGTCTTATAATTCTTGATTTATCAGCTATTGCTCTTGTTATTGACTGCTGTATCCACCAAGTAGCATAGGTGGAAAACTTATAACCCTTTGCATAGTCAAATTTTTCAGCTGCTTTCATCAGGCCCATATTACCTTCTTGAATCAAATCAAGAAAAGACAGCCCTCTGCCTATATATTTTTTTGCAATACTGACAACAAGTCTTAAATTTGCATTGACAAGAATTTCTTTTGCTTCTTCATCATTTTTTTCCTTGATTTTTTTAGCAACTTCAAGTTCTTGTTCTGCAGTCAAAAGAGGTATTTTACCAATTTGCTGCAAGTATATTTTCACCGAATCATCAGCATTTATAGAAGAAACATTTTCAGACGTTTTGGGCTCTTCAACTGACATGATAAGCTCATCATCTTCAGGCTCTTCATTAATTTTATCTATAGAAATTTCAGTGTTTTCGTCATTTATATCCACGTCATCACCGTTATATTTTTCTATTTTACTTGCCATTAGCACTCCTCTTTATGAGATTAACAATATTATACACTATGATTTTTAGTTTGTATCATTTGTCTTACCGATTCATAAATAATTGCTGAAGCAGCATTAGAAACATTCAAAGAGTTAAAATCTCTTAACATTGGTATTTTTACAATAAAATCAGATTTTTTAAGATTGTTTCTGGAAACGCCTGTCTCCTCTCCGCCCATAATAAGAGCAAAATTCATGTCGGTATAATCAATGTCAAAATAATTATCTTTCCCATGTGCATCTGCTGCAATTATCCAGTAGTCGTTATCTTTGAGCTTATCTATTACATTCGAAAGACTATTAACCTGAATCAGAGGAATGTGGTTAATTGCACCCGCTGAAGTTTTTTCTACGGTAGCACTAACTTGAGCATTTCTTCTGCTGGGAATGATAACAGCATCATAACCGGCACAAACTGCAGTTCTTATTATAGCCCCCAGATTGTGGGGATCTTCTATACCATCCAAAATGATTAACTTTGAATACTTTTTATCTTTCTCTTTTTTGCTTATTTCCAAAAATTCATAAAAGTTAGTATATTCAACAGGAGAAACCATTGCTACAACCCCCTGATGAGGCATACCCGTAAATGATTGAAACTTTTCCTTTGGAACAAATTGATACACAACACCTTGTTCCTTTGCCAGACTTATTATTTCATTTATTTTTACATCATTTGATGTATTTTTTGAAATTAATACTTTGTTAATCTTTCTGGAATTTGAGAGAAGAGCCTCAAAAACACTGTTTCTTCCGTATATATAGTTTTCTAAACCCATTGACGTATTTCCATTTGCTTACTAGTTAACATTCTTGCCTAATTAATTATACTATAATATAATTAATTAGAATTTAAGTATTAGTTTTTATAATTTGGAATTAGTGATGGATAACTTTTTAGCGAAATTAAAACCTGACACAAAGGTAAATGTAGGGGTTTCAGTATCTCCTAACGTTGGTGTAGAAATGATAATGGTTGATTCTACACAACACAAAATCACAAAATATGCTCAAAGACCACTTGGGTACAACTCTTCAACAAGAGAAATAGAAGATTACGGCGAATTTAAAACTGCTTTAAGTGATCTGTTTAAAGAATTAAAGATTGATCCCAAAAATTCGAATGTTGTATTGAATTTGCCAAATGTGTGTTTTGGGCACAGCTTTCTACCAACAATGTTAGATGATGAGGGTGTTACAACTGCATTGGTTTCCGATGTTGAACAAAATTATTTGTTTAAAAAGAACGTTCCTGTTGTTAGTTGGTTAGAAGTAAAAGAAAACAACACAACAGAGAAAAGATATGTTTTGTATTCAGCAATTCAAGAAGGTGTTGTTGATGTAGTTAAGCAAATTTTTTCTGATTTGGGTGCAACATTAGTTGCGATAGAAAACACATACTCATCTTTAATCAAAACATTAGAATATACGGAATTAACAAAAGAATTTGCAAAAACACCTGGGTCTTGGAATATTTTATTGGTTTCACAAAATAGTTATTCTGTCTTTTCACTTGTAGATTACAACGTGATAGAGTACTACGAAGATCCTTTAGCAATTAAATCTTTCAACAATGATGAGGTATATGTTGCTATTTCTCAGGCAGCCTCAGCTGTTTTAGACAAATTTCCATCTGATAAATTACTTATAGTAAGTGAATCAAATGATGTCAGTGCCGAGATTTTAGCAATTCAGCTAAAACAACCGGGTCAGGTAATGTTTTTGGAATGCAATCAATACGCAAAAACACCAATTATGGAAGTGGATCTCAATGTACTTCCTCATTACATTAAAGCAATTACTCCTGAAGCAATAGGAGCAGGTGTTTACAGATCAAGAGAATTTGGAATAAAGCTCAATTTCTTGGCACAAAACGAAACTAAGGCACCTGATACGATTGATGTAATGGGCTTTGCCCTAACACAAGAACAACTGATGATTTATACAGCGATAATAGGTGTAGCAATAGTAGCTGTATTTTTCCTTTGTTCAACAGCTTTGGGTTCATATGTGTCGAATCTTGAATCAAAAAAAGCTGCCCTTGATTCTGAAGCAACAACAATTCAATCTGAATTAGCCACTTTGCAAAAAGATGAAGGAAAGATTGATATATATACTGCTGCAAAATCTATAGATAAGAGTATGGTAGAAAAAATACTCTACTATAATGCAATAGGCGCAGATATCCCTGCAAAAGTTTGGCTAACAGCTTTTTACGCTGATACTCAAGGTACATATGGAATAGAAGGTGCGACAACATCAGTTGATGATGTGTACTTATTCTTTAGAAATATAAAATCACAAGTTCCGGAATCAGATTTAGTTTTATCAAAACTCAGTGTTGATGATAAGGATGGAATTATTGATATAGAAAAAACTCAAACAGCAGACTACACTTTCGAACTTGCTAATAAGAGTTATCGTTCTATTACAAAGAAGAAAAATAAAAAACAAGATAACAATGAACAAGGAAACTCTGACAATGCAGGTTCAGAACCAGCACCTGCGCCTTCAGAAGCAGGAAATGTAGACGTACCGAATTTACCGAGTTTACCAGGTACCTAGAGAATAAAATAACCATTGAAAGGGTATAAAGTGAATAATCAACAACAATTAATCTGTACAGTTATATTAATTTTGTGTTTGGCATTAGGTTTGTATTTTTTCGTTCCAAAAGTACAATCGGCTATCACAGTGTATCAGGAAGTACAAACAAAAACTCAATCTGTAGAAGCATCTAAAAAACAAATTGAGGAATTAAAAGCTAAAAAAGCCAGATATGAACAGGAAGAAAAAACATCAACTAAACCTGTTTACAAAAATGACACAACATCTATTGATCAAATGTCATCTTTTGGAGTAATGTTTGAGGATGTTATTCAATCGGCAAAATACAATGGGCTAAAGTTAAGAGCTATATCCTACGATGTATCACCTGCAAGTGATACAATATTACAGAACATGAGTGGAGATTATAACGTATGTGCAATTTCTATGCAATTAATAGGAACGTACATGCAGTTTCGTTCATATTTTCAAGACATCTATAACTATCCTTATTTGATAAATTTGGATAAAATTTCTATCACTCCATACGAAAAAAATAAAAAAATACTTATTGCAGATGTATCAGTAATATTATATTCAGTGAAGAATGAAGCTCAAAAAGCTGCTGCTGCCGCCGCTGCTGCTGCAGAAAATGAAGGCGATGAAGCTGTAGCTGGTACAGGAACAGCTCCTGCACCGGTTGTACCTGGAGCATAGTAATTATGCTTGGTCCATTTTTAAGTCGTAATTGGATTGGTTCAGTAGATACATACAGTGAATCGGATATTGTAATGGTCGGTCTACCATTCGACGGAACATGCTCATATCGTCCCGGCAGCCGATTTGCTCCTGAACGATTAAGACTCGCAAGTTGGGGATTAGAAGACTACTCCCCAACATATGACAAACATTTGGATGAAACCAAGTTTTATGATGCAGGGGAATTAGAATTTCCTCTTGGTAATACAGAAAAAACACTTTCGTTAATTGAGTCTAACGCAAGCCACATATTCAATGACAATAAAAAATATTTGGGTATCGGAGGCGAGCATCTGGTTACTTTTCCTGCTGTTAAGGCTTGTAAGGAAAAATACGGAAATCTGGGTATAATACATTTTGATGCTCACACTGATTTAAGAGAAGACTATCTTGGAGAAAAACTTTCTCATGCCTCAGTTATGAGAAGAATTGGAGAAATTGTAGGCTTTGAAAATATAAAACAAATTGGCATACGCTCAGGTCTTAAAGAAGAATTTGACTTGATGAAAGAATACAATACTTTAGTAAAAGATAAAAAAGATATTGAAGTATTAAGAGGCAAAAAAATATTTTTAACAATAGATGTTGATGTACTTGACCCTTCTGTAATGCCTGGGACAGGGACTCCTGAACCTGACGGCCTGTTATACAGAGAGCTTGCTGAATGGATTTATTATCTTAAAGATTTTGATATTGTTGGTGCAGATATAGTAGAGCTCGCCCCTGATTATGACAAGAGCGAGGTCTCAACAGCTGTGGTTACAAAAATTATTCGTGATGTATTAATGATTATGTAAGAACATTAAAACATCTCTGTTCCAGCATAAGTTGTTCTGGAAATCTGAGCAGTATTTTCCAATGCCATTTTTAATATTTTTTCTACAACATTACGAACTTTTTTAACATCATTTTGAAGTTCTTCATATTTCTGATCTTCTACATTTTTTAAAGCCATTTTAAATTTTTCAAAGTTTGCCATTTTTTATACTCCCTATTTATGATAACGACATTTCACAATATACTTATCGGAAATAGATTGTCAAAACTTTAGATATCTAAATGCAATGTTAACAATAAGTTACAAATTATAACTTTATAAAAAATTTGCCAATCAGCAAATGTATAATTTATAATTAGATTTATGGATATAATTTCACAAATAAAAAATAAAGTTATAGTATCAGTTCAGGCAATGCCATCAGAACCTTTATACAGAGAAGAATGTATTATTGCAATGATGCAATCAGTTGTAAAAGGAGGTGCCGCAGCTCTTAGAGTAGCCGGCGTTAGAGATGTTGCCAATGCAAAGAAATTATTTAAAATACCTGTTATAGGTATAACAAAACCTGATGTAATACCTCCTAATTGGAGAGAAATAGTTTATATTACTCCAACAATAAAAGATGCAAAAGACCTGATACAAGCAGGTGCTGATATTGTCGCACTTGATGGAACGTCCAGACCAAGAGGCGAAAACAATCTTAAACAGATTATAAAATTTATAAAAATAAACAAAAAATTGGTTATGGCCGATGTTGCAACACTATCAGAAGGCATAGCTGCAAGGCTTATGGGTGCAGACATCATATCTACGACACTTTCAGGCTATACGTTGGAATCCCCTGAAACTTCAAACAAACCGGATTTTGAACTGTTAGAAGGATTGGTAAAAGCCGTAGATTGTCCTGTTATTTTAGAAGGAAGAATCTGGGAACCGGAACAAGTCAACAAGGCTTTTGAAATAGGTGCACATTCTGTTGTTATAGGTTCTGCAATTACAAGGCCTCAACTGATAACAAAAAGATTTGTTAATAGAAATGAAGTATAAAAAGGAGCGTAATCGTGACTAATGCACTAGGTATCGACATTGGAGGTACAAAAATTTTATATGCGGTATTAGATGAACAAGGAAACATCATAACAGATATAAAAAAATGTCCCACACCAAAAAGTGCAAAAGAAATTGAATTAACTCTAAAAAACATAATTTCAGAATATTATAACCAGATTGATGCAATAGGACTCTCATCTGCCGGAGCAGTAAACATGTCCAATACAATGGTAGTAAGCTCTACTCCAAACTTACCAGAGGGTTATAATGATATTGATTTTTCAAAGCTATCAGATAAAAAAGTATTTGTTGAAAATGATGCCAACTGTGCAGTATGGGCAGAATATAAAAAAGGAGCCGCAAAAGGATTTTCTACAGTTCTTATGGCAACAATAGGCACTGGAATAGGCGGTGGAGTTGTTTACAACGGGAAAATTTTCAGAGGCGCCACAGGTAATGCACTTGAAGTAGGGAGTATGAAGATTTTTGCCGACAAAAGACAAAAATGTACTTGCGGCAGGTATGATTGTTGGGAATCCTACGCTTCTGGAACAGGGTTAAAAAACTGCGCTATTTACGGAGCTAAAAATTATCAAGAATTTTCAAGCAGTATGTTTAAAAACAAAAAGCCTGAAGAAATAACAACCTACGACATTACTGACGGAAAAGAACAAGGCGATGCTTTTGCAGTTCGAGTATACAATCAATGGATTGATTACATGTTTACAGGATTAGTAAGCCTAACAGATATCTTTAATCCGGACTGTATAGTTATTTCAGGAGGAATGTGCCGTTTTGTTGATGCTAAAGCAATGGAAGAAAGAATAAACAAAGAATCTGTTGTCGCTGATGTTAAAGTAAAACTTGCAGAAACAGAAAACAATGCAGGAATGATTGGAGCAGGGTTATTAGCTCTGGAAAATTTGTAAAAAATCCGTAAGAGCACCTGCAAGTTTTTAAACAAAATATATAAAAAAAAGCCCAAAGTTTAAATACTTTGGGCAAGTTGCCATCACCTATTATTGTAAATATATCTATTGTAATTATTGAATCAAGTTCAAAGCGATAGATGGTAATTGGTTTGCTTGAACTAACAGTGTAGCTGATGTTTGTTGCAAAATTTGCTGTTTTGTATATTCAGCAGATTCTTCCGCGATATCAGCGTCCATAATCGTTGATTTAGCTGCTGTTGCGTTCTCAATTGTTGTTGTCAAAGAACTGTAAGCTGAATCCAATCTGTTTTGATAAGCACCGATTGCTGACTTTTTGTTAGAAATTTCATCAATAGCGTTATCAATGATTGCTATGTAACTTGCAGCAGCTGTGGCAGCAAGAAATGCTTTTTCAGCAGCTGCCCTAATATCCATACCATCAGTAACCTGAGAACCAGCGTTAGCGTGGTTGTTACCAGTTGTACCAAGAGTAGTTGTATCTGTTTTGTTGAATACACCTGTTACTTCGATTGCGTTTGCTGCATCATCAGCATTGGCACCAACCTGCAATCTCATACCATCTTTAAGAGGTCCCTCACCAGAGAGCAATTCCAAACCATTGAAGTTTGAAGCCTTAGAAATTCTGTCAATTTCATCCAAACGAGCAGCAACTTCAGAATACATAGCATCTTGTTCATCTTTACCATAGATGCTGTTAGCAGCTTGAGTTGCCAAGTCTCTGATACGATTCAAGTGCTCCAACATAGTATCAAGGTCACCTTCAACAGTACTCAAAACGTTGTTACCTGTTGTAATGTTGTCTTGTGCAACCTTAGAACCTCTCATTTGAGTGTTCAAACCTGTTGCAATGTACAATCCGGCAGCATCATCTTTTGCGCTGTTGATTTTGCAACCTGTAGACATTCTTTCCAATGCAGAGTTCAAAGAATTTGATGCATTGTTCAAGTTGTTCTGCGTTTTTAATGCAGACAAGTTTGTGTTAACGATAATTGCCATACGATTCTCCTTTCGGCATACCCTATTTACATCCTGTAAATTTAAATAGACTGATAGTGTTTTTTACCACCAACTATTTAGACTGTGTGTTTTTAATATCCTGTTATTTACATACATATAATATCGTTTTGCCATGGTGAACTTAATTCTTAAAAAGTTAGAAATTTAGCATACTTAAGTTTGAAATTAGATATTTATAATAGAAATTCCGAAAAACAAAATAAAAAAAACCGGAGAAATATCTCCGGTATCAATTATCGTTAACTATCTATTGTTTTTTTGTAAATAACAGTAAAAATTTGTTCTAACCAGCAATTAAGGTTAAAGCAACTGACGGTAGGGCATTTGCCTGAACCAAAAGAGTCGATGCCGTTTGTTGAAGAATTCTGGCTTTTGTATACTCGGCAGATTCTTCTGCAATATCAGCATCCATAATCGTTGATTTAGCTGCTGTTGCGTTCTCAATTGTTGTTGTCAAAGAAGAGGCCGCAGACTCAAGTCTGTTTTGTACAGCACCTATCTGTGATTTATTTTTAGAAATTGTATCAATAGCCGTATCAATAGTTGCAATATATTGAGCTGCAGCAGTAGCTGTAGCAAAAGCTGCAGTAGCTCCTGCTTTAATGCCTAATGCAGTAGAATCAGTTTTGGTAAATACTCCAGTAACCAATATGCTGTTTGCATCAACATCAGCATTTGCACCAACCTGCAATCTCATACTTGTCAAAGAACCATCTAAAAGGTTCAAACCATTAAAATTCGATGCAGCAGCAACCCTATCTATTTCTTCTAATCGAGCATTAACCTCCGCTAACATTGCATCTTGTGAATCTTTATCGTAAATACTGTTTGATGCTTGTGTAGCAAGATCCCTAATACGGTATAAGTGATCCATTATAGTATCAAGGTCGCCTTCTGCTGTATTTAATACATTCGTTCCTGTTGATACATTTGACAAGGCAATTTTCGAACCATTAATCTGTGTTGTTAAACCATTAGCAATAAACATGCCGGCAGCATCATCACTTGCACTGTTTATCTTATACCCTGTTGACAACCTTTCTAATGAACTATTAAGAGTAGTTGTAGCATAATTCAAATTGTTCTGCGTTTTTAATGCAGACAAATTGGTGTTAACGATAATTGCCATCGCATTATCTCCTTTCGCATATCCTTTAGTTTTACTTCCCTGTTTGTAAACTCATATTAAAGTATAAAAAGGTGTAAAGTAATTCTCATAAAGTTTAAGATTTCTACAACTTTTGTATAAAAAATGATAAATTATGAAAAAAAGAACAAACAAAAGTATACCCTCTACAACTTGTGGTTACAGAGAGTATAACTCGTTTAATTATCTGTTTTCTCAAAATTATGATGTACTTATTAATTTCAACGCTAATACGCCAGGAGACTGGTTAGCCTGAGAAAGCATAGCAGAAGCCGTCTGCTGTAATATCTGATTTTTTACATAATTTGCGGTTTCTGCGGCGATATCTGTATCCATAACTGTACTATATGCAGCAGTTAAATTTTCATTCCTTATCATTAGCAAATTACTAATAGAATCAAGACGATTTTGATAAATACCGGCTCTGGAAATTCTTTCAGATACTTCATCTACAGCTGCTTCAACCGTATCAATAAATTTTGCAGCAGTAGATGCAGCTGCAAATGCTGCCTCTACATCGGCATATTCATCAGGCCCTGAACCGCCAAAAAGTTTTATTCCATCTTGTCCGGTAGAAGCGTTTTTAAATACGCCTGTTACATAAAGGGCATTTGTCGCAGGGTCAGAATTTCCACCAATTTGAAGCCTCAAATTATCTTTGGAACCATCCAATAGATTCACTTTATTAAATTTTGATTCTTCTGCAATTCTATCTATTTCATCAACTCGTGCTTGAACTTCTTCTTTTAATGCTTTTTGTTCTTCTGTAGAAAGAGACTCGTTAGCATATTGGGTTGCCAAATCCTTAATTCTTTCGAGGTGATCATTTATAATTGACAAATCACCCTCCGCATTTGTAAGCATACTTGCTCCGGCTGCAACATTGTTATATGCAGCTTTTATACCTCTCAACTGAGAATTCATACTTATAGCATAATAAGAGCCTGCAGGATCATCCTTTGCTGAGTTTATTCTGTTACCGGTAGATAATCTTTGCATACTTGTATTTAAACTCCAAGTAGCTCTAGTCAGAGCATTTTGAGCAATCTGCGCAGGCACATTTGAGTTAATAACGATTGGCATAAAAAATCCCTTTTCTTTTTAAGACTTAAAACAGCTATTCCTTTAAGCTGTAAGACGATACGTATACAAAACACTCTCAAACGCTGTATTCATAAGCATTTGTCGAATATTTCAAAGTTTAGACAATAGATAAATAAAATTAGGAATAACGATAATCCCTACAACTTTAGTATAGATTTTTTATACTAAAATATGAATCCTAATT
This sequence comes from Candidatus Gastranaerophilales bacterium, assembly GCA_944326555.1. Taxonomy (GTDB): domain Bacteria; phylum Cyanobacteriota; class Vampirovibrionia; order Gastranaerophilales; family Gastranaerophilaceae; genus Limenecus. The sequence continues at coordinate 56,156 of CALVEK010000007.1, forward strand.
TGAAGAACTTTTACAAAACTAAATATATTTTTTATATACATGTTTAATACTCATGTGCAGCTTAAATTTTCTTGTATGAGATTGTTTGACGTGATAAAATAGGGACTATAAAAGGATAGAAAAGGAACTACTTATGAAAAAAGAATTAATTTTTATGGGCCCACCGGCTAGCGGCAAAGGAACGCAAACAAAAAAACTTTCTGCGGAAACAGGTTTTGTACATGTTGATACAGGCTCATTGCTAAGAGAAGCTATGGCAAAAGGAACAGAAGCAGGAAAAATTGCAAAAGACTATGTTGAAAAAGGTGCGCTTGTACCTGTTGAAGTAGTTGCTCAAATAATAAAAGACAGACTCAAACAAGATGATGTTCAAAAAGGCTTTATCCTTGACGGTTTTCCAAGAAGCACAGAACAAGCAGAAATGCTTGATGAGATGCTAAAAGAAATTGACGCCGGTGTTGAAGCCAAAGCTACTGTAATATACTTTGACATTCCTATAGAAAATCTCATGGAAAGAATTATATACAGACGTTCTTGTCCAAAATGCGGAGCAATATATAATCTAAAAACAACTCCGATTGAAAAAGAGGGACACTGCAACGAATGTGGAGCAGAATTAGTTCAAAGAAAAGATGATACCGAAGAAATAGCAAAAAACAGATTTGACACATATTTTGCTCAAACTGCACCATTAATAGATTTCTACGAAAAAAGAGGAGTACTTGTTAAATTGGATGCAACAGGTTCTATCGATGAAATTTATGAAAAATTAAAAGAAGTCGTTAAATAAGGAACTTAAATTTGTTCTTTAATAGAAAGAAGATAAAATAAAATGTCAGTACATAAAAAATCCAGAGAAGAAATAAAATTGATGAAAGAGGCAGGCAATATTGTTGCTCTCGTTCATCAGGAAATGAAAAGAATCATTGAACCGGGTCTTTCAACAAAAGACTTGGACGATGTGGCAATGAAAATAATAAAAGAACACAAAGCCATACCGACATTTCTCGGATACAATGGTTTTCCTGCTTCAATCTGCGCTTCTATTAACGGAGAGGTTGTTCATGGAATCCCTTCTCCTCACAGAATATTACAAGAAGGCGATATCATAAGCATTGATGTAGGTGCAACTTACAGAGGAATGGTAGGTGATGGTGCTTGGACTTATCCTGTAGGGAATATCTCTGATGAGTGCAAAATGCTTCTTGAAACTACAGAAAAATCATTATTTGCAGGCATTGCAAAAATGAAAGACGGAAATCTATTAGAAGAAGTATCAGGCGCCATCGAAGATGTGGCAAAATCCAAGAATCTCGGTATAGTCAGACAATACGGCGGGCACGGTGTAGGTCGAGCAATGCACGAAGAGCCTTTTGTTTTTAACTACAGGGTTGGAAACAACTTTGTTTTAAAAAACGGTATGACTATTGCTATTGAGCCTATGTTAAACCTTGGTGGTGATGATGTTCATACATTAGAAGATGACTGGACAGTAGTAACAAATGACGGAAAGCCATCAGCTCACTTTGAGCACACTATACATGTTACAGACGGAGAACCTGAAATACTGACAAAACTCTTGTAAATAAATAATAATTTGCATAATAAAAAAGAGAGACGTTAGAAGTCTCTCTTTTTTATTGTTTATCAAATCTCGGAAAAACTATTATTGTCCCATCGTCCAGCCTCCAACGAATATAACCGATTTTTGGCTTACTGTCCAAATCAACAACTGTAACAAGAACCCAGTTACCGCTAACTTTGTGTGGACGAATATTTTTTATCAATGTAAAACCGCCAAGTTTTTGGGCTTCATCATAGGCTCCACTATATAGGCCTCTTTTTCTATAGTCAATATTTTTCATATAAGCTAAGCCATATCTTCTACCATAATAAGAGATAAAATCTCTCAACCCCCAAAAATCATCAGGATTGGCAGGCTTAACCCAACCCGATTTACCGTTTGATTTATCGTATACAATCTTATACCAGCCATTTTCTTCCTCATCAACTACCATACAAAAAGATTGATTTTTGGAAGAAATAAGCACCGCAAACATCGAAGCAGGCTCTATGTTAGTTTTTGAAAGTTTAACTTCTGTATTTGTCCAAGAAATATTATCAACAATCGTTGAATCTTCTCTCGGATAAAGGTAAACATTAAACTTTTGTGGAACCTGCAAAAATCCGATTGTGTTTTTTAATATGGAACCGCTATAATATGGCATTACATCAGCAAAAACAGGGGATGCAATTACAACCATAAAAATTACACATACAAATAATTTCTTTATATTTTGCAAAATAGTCATAAGTTAGAAATATCACAAATTCAAAAATTTTTCAAAAGAACTGACAATTATCGAACAAATACATTAGAAACATATTTGGACAAAATTTTTTTTATTTGTAAAAATTCTTGCTCCGAATAAGTGTTTTCAAATAAGAATGATTCATCTAAAATATTAGACTTAACAAATTTTTGAAGATAATAAATTTGGGCAGTTTCAATCATCTGACCAATATTTTCGAAATCATCAATTTTTAGTAAGGATTTCACAACAGTTGTTCTAAACTCATACAGAACATGAGATTTTTTCAATATATTTATGCTACTAAGTATCTTGTTTATATCAACTTTACATCTCGCTATTTGCTCATATTTATGTAATGGTCCTTTTATATCCATAGCAACATAATCAACCAAATTTTTTTCTGTTAGATATTCTAAAACATCAGGATTGGTTCCATTTGTATCCAATTTTGTTAAAAAACCCATATTTTTCAATTTAATAAAAAATTCCACAAGCCCATTCTGCAGTGTAGGCTCACCACCTGAAACGACAACAGCACTTATTTTACCTACTCTTTTTTTTAAAAAATCCAACGCTAAGTATTCTTCATGTTTATATAAAGAATTGAATTTCAGTAAATTTGGATTATGGCAATAAGGGCATCTAAAATTACATCCTGGAGTAAAAACGACTGTTGCTATTTCAGATGGATAATCTAACAAAGATGATTTTTGTAATCCTGCTATTTGCATTTTCTAAAGTTCATCCATTACAAAAGTTTTTCTCATTTTAAATTCTTCTTTTTTCCCTTCATTCCATTGATTTGTAGGAGTAATATAACCTACCACACGTGAATAAACTTGACTTTTTTCTCCACACTCGGGACAAGAAAAATGCTCACCTGCAATATATCCATGGTTAGGACAAACACTAAAAGTAGGAGAAAAAGTAAAATATGGCAGTTTATATCCGTAACATATTTTTTTTACAAGATTTTTCAAAACTGATTTATCATAAACTCTTTCACCTGCAAAAATGTGAATTACTGTGCCACCAGTATATTTTACCTGCAAATCATCTTGATGATCTAAAAGCTCAAAAATATCATCAGTATAATTTACAGGAAGTTGTGTAGAATTTGTATAAAAAGGTTTTGCTCCTTTTTGATATTCAACTTCATTTGCACAGATTATACCAACATATTTTTTCTTATCCAATAATGCCAATCTATAAGAAGTTCCCTCTGCCGGAGTAGCCTCCAAATTATAATTATTCCCAGTTTCTCTTTGAAATGAAGATATAACTTCTCGCATATAATCCATAGTTTTCAACGCAAAGCTCTTACCCAGTTCCGTACCGATATCCTGTCCCAAAAAGTTAAGACAAGCTTCATTCATTCCTATTAAACCTATTGTCGAAAAATGATTTTTCCAATACTCTCCATATCTTAATTTGATATTCTTCAAATAAAACTTTGTGTAAGGATAGAGGTTTTTATCGGTATAATATTCAACCATTTTTCTTTTAATTTCAAGGCTTTCTCTTGCAATTTCCATGTTTTTTGACAGAAGTCTAAAAAACTCAGCTTCACCCTTGTTAGAAATTTTTGCAAGATAAGCAATTCTTGGCAGATTTATGGTAACAACACCAATAGACCCGGTCAAAGGATTTGAACCAAAAAGGCCACCACCACGATAAGCCAATTCTCTATTGTCAATTCTTAATCTACAACACATGGAACGAGCATCTTCAGGATTCATATCAGAATTAACAAAATTAGCAAAATACGGAATGCCGTATTTAGCAGACATTTTCCACAAACCGTCCAATACTTCATTATTCCAGTCAAACTCTTTTGTAATGTTATAAGTAGGAATTGGGAAAGTAAAAACTTTTCCGTTAAAATCCCCTTCCATCATTATTTCAAAATAGGCCTTATTAATAAGATTCATTTCCTCTTGAAAATCTTTATATGTATCCTCTTTCGGTTCTCCACCCACCAAGACAGGAACATCCGAATAGTATGAAGGAACATTTAAATCCATAGTTATATTGGTAAATGGAGTTTGGAAACCTGTCCTTGTTGGGACATTAAGATTAAAAACAAACTCCTGCATTGCTTGCTTAACCTGTAAATAATCAAGATTGTCATATCTTACAAACGGGGCCAGCAAAGTATCAAAATTTGAAAAAGCCTGAGCACCTGCTGATTCTCCCTGCATAGTATAAAGAAAATTCACAATTTGACCCAATGCCGTTCTAAAATGCTTTGGTGGAGAACATTTGATTTTCCCATCTACTCCGGTAAACCCCTCTAAAAGTAGGTCTTTTAAATCCCAGCCGACACAATATGCAGACAATAAATTCAAATCATGAATATGTATATCTCCACATTCATGAGCTTTTTTTATTTGTGGTGTATAGATTTTATTTAGCCAATATTGTTTACTTATAGCCGAAGAAATATAATTATTTAAACCTTGAATTGAATATGACATATTAGAATTTTCATTTACACACCAATCAAGTTTTTTTAAATAATCATCAATTAATTTAATACTCTCATCACCTAAAATTGTTTTTATTTCATTCTTTTTTGAAAAATAAGGATTAGAAACCTTTCTGGTTTGTTCCACACAAATAGAGAACGCCTCACTTTCAACCTTTGACAGGCTTTCTGTTGAATTAATAAACATAGTAAAAATCTCCTTGTCTCGAAGTAATACATACCAAAAGAGCATTCCGACTGTAACGGCTGCGGACCAGTGTGGGATTTTCACCCTACTTTCCTCAAGTGGTTTTTTTATGTTAATACTTTTTCTAATTTAAGTCAATATAAAATAATATAGAAGCAACACTAGCTTTATTTATTTTCCGGAGGATATCCTACAGCCTGTGCAAAAAGAACTTCTTCCCCGAGCTTTAGCTCAAGTTTGTTGTTCAGAGCAATACTATTTACTCCGTAAAGGAATATTGTATTGAGGTTATTTGCAGCAGAGAAAAGATAAATATTTTGCCCGATAAAACCACAATCAATAGAAGCCAAGTATTTGCTCTGTCTTGATAGATTTGCAACATATAACAATATAAGCGGATATTTACCTACAATAGGTCGAATATCTTCTTTGCTAAAGGCCGTCAAATTATGGTTTTTGGAATCATACTTGTATATACCTTCGGGGAAAGCCACATATATTGAAATTACCTGTGCATTCAAAGCGCTCGGAGCAGTTTTTTTACCATCAGCTCTGTTTTCACCATCTCCGGCCCATAGCATATCAGATAAAAGTTGTAAATCTAACGGTTTTTTTGAGAATTTTTCACTTGAGTGTCGATTTCTGAGTGCATCCATAATCGGCATACCACCTGTTATATTGGGAGCAGGCAGTTTTATATCCGGTATTATGCTTTCTGCTTGCACACACTGATTAACGGAAAAAATACCCACAAACAAAATTAATGTTCCCAAAATCGATTTTAGATTTTTCATAGCAAAAATTCCTCTGTTATTAAAAAGTTACCATTTGTTGTAATGTATAAGATTTTCATTATTTCTCTTCGGTCGTTCAACTTTCATTGCAGCATATCCAAGAGATATTAAAGCAAAGGGTTTTACGTTATTAGGAAGAGCAAAAGTTTTTGAAAAGTTTTCCATAACATCTTTCCAAGGATAAATACCCATCCAACAAGTATCAAGTCCTAATGCATTCGCTGCAAGAAGCATATTTTCAATAGCAGCAGAACAATCCACCTGATAAAAGCCCTCTGCCATTTCTTTTTGTGTATCACCACAAACCATTATACACACAGGTGCAGTAGAAAGAGCTGATGCATAAGGATGCATATCCTTAATTTGCAATATTTTGTCTTTGTCATCAAACACAACAAAATGCCAAGGCTGCTTATTACAGCCGGATGGCGCAAACATTGCTGCTCTTAAAATTTCTTGAACCAAATCAGGATTAACAGACTTGTCAAGATATTTTCTTATACTTCTTCTGTCATAAATAGTATCAATAGTATTTTTAATGTTCTTTTCCATTTTAATTACCCCACTAATTTATCCATACAAAACTGAGACCTCAATTGTCTCACATAATCCAAATCTATAGTTGCAAAGATAGCATTTTCTTCATTATCCGCCTCAGCCAAAACTTCACCATCAGGAGAAGCTATCATAGAATGTCCGCAAGCACTAAAAGTGGAATCAACTTTTCCACAAAGATTGGAAGAAACAAAGTACACAAGATTATCAACAGCCCTTGCTCTATTTAAAACCACCCATTGGGATTGCATTTGTTCAACTAATTCGTTTGGAGCACACCAAGCAGCTGGTTCCAATATCAACTCAGCGCCGTTTTTTACAAGATTTAAAAAATGTTTCGGAAATCTTATATCAAAACAGACAGAAATCCCAACCTTGCCAAAATCAGTTTGCACAACAACAATCTCATCACCTGCAGTACAATACTCATTTTCTGTTCCGCCAAAACTATCAAACAAATGTATTTTTCTATATTTTGATATTTGTTCACCGTTACGGTTTAACAAACGACTTGTATTATACATCCTGCCATTTTCTTGCTCCATAATACTTCCCGCAAGGATATATGTATTATGTTTTTTTGCCAACAAGCCTAAATATTCGACAACTTCATCATTAAATTGTTTCTGTGCCATTTTCTTGAATTCAGGTACACTTACTCCTGAATTAAAAAACTCAGGAAGAACAACTAAATCCAAAGAAGTATCAGCATATTTTTCAATAAACTCTCTTATCTTTTGTAAATTTTTTTGTTGATAGCCTATTTTAGGCTGAATCTGGATGCTTAAAATATTAACCTTACTCATCAAATCTTCCTTATAGCCGATTATATCATACAAAACTATACTTGACGTATTACCCAATCGGGGGTATTTAAAATTAATTTATCCTAAACATAACAAAAAAGTCTAAAACTCAATTAAGAATGAATTATACTTTATTGTATTTTCTTCTTTTCTTTTGCCTACGCAATTCAAAAGAAAAGAAATGAAGGTATAAAAAAGTAAAATGGAATTGTTTTTTCTCTCTGATACTTTTCTTTTTTTTGCGAAAGGAAAAATAATAAGCAAAATACATTCCACCCATTCTTTAGCGTAAAGAACGGGTGGAGCCCAAGAAAACTCCGACCGATTGTTTCGTTCTCACAAAGTGTACTTTGTCTTACTCGTTCGCGATAAACGGCACCGGCAAAAGCGTGGTTTTGCCTTTCTGCCTCTGCTCACTCGCGCAACTCGGACAGTCAAAATTGCTAAAGTATAAAGAAAAAAGTGATTGATATAATTACCCTGTCCTCAAACAAATGGAATTTATTGTTGTTTAAATAAGTTTATGTAGTTCACTTCACAAAGGTCGGGATAAAAATAATCTTAAAAAAATACAGGGGCGTATGCCCCTGTTGTAACTTTAACTAGAAACAGTTATGTTTTAAGGGATTTTTTACAGCTGCTTGTCGCTGAAAAAATTCCGCAAAAACATTTTACTGTTTCTTTTAATAAGCGTTCTTTTTCTTTTCTTTGGTTCCGTTTCTTTTCTTTTTTATCGCAAAAAAAGAAAAGAAATGAACGTATATAAAAATAATCTGGTTTTATTGATACTTTTCTTTCTTTTTTGCGAGAAAAGAAAGAAAAGTATCTCAAAAGAAAGAAATACGCATATCAAAAGAGATTTTACATCTCAGAAACAAAAATTTCAGCCAATTCAGGCAGTAAATTTTTATTTCTTCGTTAAAAATCTCTAACCCATGCTACGCCATCAGGGCTCCGCCCCGAACCCCGAGGAAATTTCTTCTAAAAGTAACTGGGAGTACAGGGGCGTATGCCCCTGTTGTAACTCTGCGTCGGTTTTCTTTTCTTTGCTTCGTTTCTTTTCTTTTGCCTGCGCAACTCAAAAGAAAAGAAATGAAGATATAAAAAAGTAAAATGGAATTGTTTTTTCTTTGATTATTATGCAAAAAAATAACCTAAATAAATTTTGAATGTTGCTAAAAAGGTCGGATGCATAACATATCCGACCTTTTTTAACAGCTATTTTTAATTAAAACTAATCTTTACCGTTAATAGCACTGATACAATCACGACAAATTGCACCTTGACCGTCAATATTGATTAATTCACGATACTTCCAGCATCTGTCGCATTTTTCACCGATTGCATGAGTAACGTATATAGTATATTCATCTTCACTATATTCATTCAAAACATTTTCAGGTTTCGTAACTGTTGGTATAGCTTGAGATGTAATAAATATGTTAGCAAGCTCTTTTGCATATTTTTTCAACAACTCAGGATCTCCGCCCTTAACATAAACAGCAACTTCCAAAGAACTACCTATTTCTTTTGCAGCTCTTAAAGGTTCAATAGCTTTTGTTACTATTTCACGAAGTTTTAGAATTTTTGAAAACTCAGCTTCTAATTTTTCATTTACCCATTTAGCATTTGTCATTGGCCAATCAGAAAGCAAGATACTTTCCAAACCTCCTTGTTGTTTTTCAGGAGTATTTTGCCAAATGTCTTCAGCCTGATGCGGCATTACAGGAGCAAGCATTCTTGTTAGTGCTTGAGAAACCTCATAGAGAACTGTTTGACAAGCTCTTCTGGACAATGATTTTTTACCTGCTGTGTACAATCTGTCTTTCACAATATCCAAATAGAAAGAACTTAAATCTGTAGTTGCAAAGTTTTGCAAATGTTGAAAATATTTATAGAACTCATAAGACTCAAAAGCCTTTGTAACATTGTCAATTAAATTATTCAACTTGTGCAATGCAAACTTATCGATTGGTTTCAAATCTTTGTAGAAAACGTAATCAGCAATCGGATCAAAATCATATAAGTTTCCGAGTAAGAATCTTGACGTGTTTCTCATCTTCTTAAAGATTTCAACCATTTGCTGAATTGCTGTTTTACCGATTCTTACATCATTTCTGTAATCAACGGAAGCAGCCCAAAGACGAAGAACATCAGCACCATACAGCTTGATAATATCTTGGGGCGCAACGGTATTACCGAGAGATTTACTCATCTTTCTACCCTCACCGTCAAGCACAAAACCGTGAGTAAGAACTGTCAAATAAGGAGCTCTGCCTGATGTAGCAACAGCAGTTAATAAAGATGATTGGAACCATCCTCTATGTTGGTCAGAACCTTCCAAATACATTTCTACAGGAAGATGTCCCAGTTCTTTATGTCTCTTTTCAACAACAGCTCTGTGTGTAATACCCGAATCAAACCAAACATCCATGATGTCTCGTTCTTTTAAGAAATTACGTCCTCCGCAATGCGGGCACTTAAATGCAGTCGGCAAAAGATATTTTGCAGGCATCTTAACCCATACATCAGAAGATTCTTTTTCTATTGTTCTTGCAAGTTTATCAATTGTAGCAGGAGTAACAATTTCTTGACCGCAATCTTTACAATAGAAAACAGGTATAGGAACACCCCAAACTCTCTGTCTTGAAATACACCAATCAGAACGAGAAGCAACCATGTTAGAGATTCTCTGTTCACCTGAAGCAGGAATCCATTGAACGTTGCTGATTTCTCTTAAAGCATTACGTCTAAATCTGTCAACTTTCACAAACCACTGAGGTGTAGCTCTGTAAATTACAGGCTTTTTACATCTCCAACAGTGCGGATAACTGTGAGTGATTTCTTTTTTAGAAATCAAAGCCATAGCCTGATTCAGCTTGTTTATTACAATTTCATTTCCATCTTCATAATAAACGCCTTCCATATCAGGTACTTCATCAGTCCAATAACCTTTGGAATCAAGAGGTGAAAGCACCTCAATACCATATCTTTGGCAAACTTCCCAGTCTTCAAGACCATGTCCCGGCGCTGTATGAACACATCCGGTACCTGCATCCAATGTAACGTGATCACCACACAATATAGGACTGTATCTATCGTACAAAGGATGTTTTGTTTTCATGTTTTCAAGGTCTTTACCTTTAATTGTTCCCAAGACCTTGATATCAGCTTCATTTATCTCAGCATCTTTAACAAATGAGTTTAACAAATCTGTTGCAACAAGATAAACTTCATCTATATATTCAACAAGCGAATATTCATATCTTTCGTTTACACTTATTGCCAAGTTAGAAGGAATGGTCCAAGGAGTAGTTGTCCAAATAACAGCGGATAATATCTTATCTGTTTTCACGCCCGCTTTTTCATAAATTTTAGCTTCATCAGAACTTACAAACTGGAATTTTACATAAATTGCAGTTGAAGTATGATCCGCATATTCAACTTCAGCTTCAGCCAAAGCAGTTTCACAATTAGGACACCAATAAACCGGTTTTAGACCTTTTTCAATGTACCCTTTTTGATACATTTCACCAAAAATTCTGACTTGTTCAGCTTCAATTTCAGGAGAAATAGTTACATAAGGATGATCCCAATCGCCCCATACACCAAGGCGTTTGAAATCTTCTTCCTGCCCTTTAAGATTTTTCATCGCAAACTCTCTGCATTTAGCTCTAAGTTCGCCTTTAGTAACAGCATCTCTGCCGCCTTCTATGTTTTTTACAACAGCGTTCTCAATAGGCAATCCATGTCCGTCATAACCGGGAACATATGGTGAATAATAACCGTTTTGAGCTTTATATTTTGTAACTATATCTTTCAAAATTTTATTCATAGCCGTGCCAATGTGGATTTTGGCAGAGCTTAAATATGGAGGACCGTCATGCAGTACAAATTTATTTTCAATACTTCTTTGTGCAAGATTTTTTTCATATATCTTTTTCATTTCCCAAAAATCTTGTATCTCGATTTCTCTGACAGGGGCATTTGCTCTCATTGCCAGTGTTGTCTGAGGGAGATTCAGGGTATCTTTAAATTCGAATTCTTTTTTATCTGACATTTCCAATCCTCTATTTGTTTACATCATGGTATCAATTTTATACAAAAAATGTTTAATAGTAAAATTTTTGAACAAATCATTTCTCCTAAATGAGCAATTTACATTTTTTGGAGGATACAGTAAATAAAACGCATGTAGTACCCTGTTAATATATAATTCGCCGTGAATTATATATTGACTTGGGAAAAATCAATAAATACAAGACTTAGAGGTAAGGTTTGAAAAAATTTCAATTCAGATTACAGGTAGTACTGGATATAAAAGAAAAACTGCTCGAGGAGAAATTGCTCGAGTTTTCCAAGGTGCAAAGAGGGTTGCAAGACGCAATTGAAAAACAAAAAACTCTTGAAAGCTACCAATTGGAAATTAACGAAGCCTTACTTAAAGTATTTCAAAGCGGAAATGATTTAGACCTTGTTGAAGTGCAAAGATATAAGGATTTTATCAACAAACTCATCGTTGATATATCAAACCAAAAAGTAGTAATTCAAAACATTTCAAAACTTCTTGAAATAAAAAGAAAAGAAGTTAATGAAGTTTTGAAAGAAAAAAAAGTTCTGGAAAAACTAAAAGAAAACCAGCAGAAAAAATATTATCTTGAATACGAACAATACGAAAGAAAAGAACTTGACGACATAGCATCGAGTCGTTACGCAAGAAGCGTAAGTTAAGAAAGAAAATAACGGGTAGGAGAGAGATTAAAAAAATGACAACAGATATCACAGCTTTACTTACATCATCATTGCAGTCTTCTGCAAAAGATAAGTTGTCTTTTAAAACTGAGTTCAAAACATCAGAAAGCTCTGCATTTGACTCTCTTCTTTCCAATGCATCAAAAAACTATGCAAGCAAAGACAACAACATAAAAGAAAATTTTGCATCTAAAGATTATGCTCAAAAAACAAAAGATGCATCAGATGTAAAAGACACAAAAAACTACCACAAAAACGAAGAAAAAAATTCTGTTACCGAATCTGATAATAAAGAAAATAGTTCAGAAATAAAAGACAAAGATACAAATTCTAAAACAGAGAATAAAACAGAAGATAAAATCGAAACAGAAAAAACAGATAAGACAGATAATGCAGATAAAACAGACAAGAAAGATATAGAAAACGAAAACAAAAAACCAAACACAGAAAACAATAAAGAATCTGCTGAAAACCCAAAAGACAAAACAGAAACAACAGAAACTAAAGATAATGAAACTGCTAAAATTGGCGAAGCTGTTTCTGCAAAAGATATTGCAATGAAAGTAATTGCAAACGAACAAATTATTGCAAATATTGAATATCCTCAAAACGTAAATCAAACAGAAGTTTCTCCTGAGGTTTCCAGCGGAAATGAAACAAAAAATAAAACAAGCGTGCAGTTAGTTTCTAATGCAGTAAATACAGATACAAATATCAAAGCAGCTATTATAAATACAAGTTCCAATGTTGAACTAAATCAAACTGTGTCTCAGATCTCAACAGAACAGCTTCCAAATACTGCTGAAAACTTGAAAACATCAGCAAACAATACACAAAATCAAGAAAACACAGCAGTAAATATAACGGCACAAGCAGAAGTTGCTGACAATATTGACGTAGAAATAAAAACAGAAACTCTTCCAAAAGAATCATTGGATAAAACAGTAGCCACAGTACAAAAAACAGCACAAGAAAATCTTGCCTCTGATACAGCAAGATTAACAGTTAATATTGAAGGACTTAACCAAGAAAGTCTACAAACAGAAGATTCTCAAGCTGTAACTGTAACACCTCTGGATACAGAAAAACTAAAAAACACAAAAGAGCCAATGATTAAAGTTACAGAAGAAGTGGCATCTCAACAACCAACAAAAAGCACTAACAGCTTCATTGAAAACAAAGATTTAACAACGAATGTAAAAAATAATGCTGTTGAAAAAATGACAACACTACAAAATACAGATACAACAGTAACAGAATCAAGAACACAATCAAATACAAGCCAACAAAACAACAGTTCTTTAACTCAAGGCAACGCACAAGAACAAGTTGCAAAATTGGCAATAGATAACGCAGCTACTGTCAATACAGACAATGTTTCAAGTACAGATGCATTTATTAACAAATTAAATGCATCCTTAGACATCAGTAAAAGCGGTAAAACTCAAAATTCCGGACTTAACCAAAACAGTATAATGAACCAACTGAATGCAAAATTCAATGAAATGCAGCAAGCAGGTCAAAACAAAGTTTCTATGGTTCTTCAACCCGAAAGCCTCGGAAAAGTTTCCGTCGAAATCATAAACTCCAAAGACGGTATCGTAGCAAAAATGACAACAGATAATCAACAAGTAAAAGAATTATTTGATAAAAGTGTAGAATCGCTAAAATCAAATCTCAGTTCACAAGGTATTAATGTAAACAACATAAAAGTTGAATGCACTCAAGAGTCATCAAATAATGCCATGGGATTTGAAAGAGAACAATTCAATCAAAGCAATTTTAACAATGCTCAAGGACAAAATCATCAAACACAAAATCATAATGGAACAAATCAAGAAGTATACAACAACGGTTATTCAACCGATGAAAACACAGAAGACTTGAACGGACAAGTTGAAATAAAAAATACGGAAACAATAATAAAACATAATGGTAAGGTAGACTACAAAGTCTAATATTTGAGGGAGTAGTAAAAAAATGGCAACACTTGGTTCAATTCAACAAGAACTGATAACAATGCAATCTAATACAGCTGTAAACAAAGCAAAGGAACTCGCAGCAAGCGGAGCTTCTCAAGAACTTGACGGAGATGCTTTCCTCATGTTGATGTTGGAACAATTAAAAAACCAAGATCCTATGAACCCTATGGATAACTCGGAAATGCTTGCTCAACAAGCGCAGTTCACACAGTTAACCGAATTACAGAAATTAAATGAAACAATGAATCAAAGCAACATGATTCAGCAAGCAAACAGCTTGGTAGGTAAAACTGTTCAAATTGTTGACCCCAACAACCCAGCAAGATTAATTACGGGTTTGGTAACAAGTGCAAACTTTACAAGTGATACAGCAACTATTACTGTAAACGGAAAAGAATATCCGCTCGGACTTGTTGCCGCAATTACAGACGGAGCTCCGGCATCTGATGCAGAAACAATCGCAAATAAAAAACTCAGTGAATTAAACGGAGCACAAGGAATTACCGAAGGATATATTTATGTAACGGTACAAGATAAAAAATACCAAAAAACAAATACCGATATCAAAATTACAAAAGACATGACAGTGGCAGATTTGCAAAAAGAACTTGAAAAAGCAGGTCTTAAGACATCAATTGAAAACGGTATTCTAAAAATTGAAAAAGGAGACTTCACATCTATATCAATAACACAAGGTAAAACTGATGATAGCTCACAAGCATCTAACCTTGTAGAAAAAATGCAAATGTTCCAAAGCGAAACAGGCGATTTGGAAACAGCAATACTGGATTACAACAGAACCAAATAAGAATTATATAGTTAAATAAAAAACGGGAGGATTAATGACACAATCATTTTACACAGCCATCGGAGGGATGGCTGCAGGACAAACCAAAATCAGTGTTGTGGCAGACAACATAGCCAACATGAACACTATTGGTTTTAAAGCATCAAACGTTAACTTTTCAGATGTTTACTACAGAACATCATCTACAGGCCAAGCACCTACAGGTCAAATGGGTGGTATAAACCCTAAACAAATTGGTATCGGTGTTCAAACAGCATCTATTGCGAGAGATTTTTCTGCCGGTACAACTCTTACAACAGGCTTAAACACAGACTTGTGTATTAACGGAAGCAGCTTCTTTACTGTAGCTTCACCGACAGTTGAAATTTTATACACAAGAGACGGTAACTTTACAGTTGATTCTAACGGAAATATGGTTACATCAAGCGGATATAAATTACTGGGAACAAATAATAGTTTAAATACAATATCGAGTACAACTCCCATCAAAATACCTACATACATAAACACCGTAACAACTCCTTCAACACAAGCTCAAATGGGTAACAAAGCTCTTGATGAGTTAAATGGTATTAAATCAGGTGGTGTTTCTTCTGGAACATTCACAATTACAACCTATGATAACCTTGGAAAACCGACACCAAAAACTGTTACAGTAACCAGTGATATGACCGTTAATTCTTTGGTTGCTGAAATAAACAAAGCTGGTGGAGTAAAAGCATCACTGGTTGATGGTTCATTGAGTATAGTTGCTGATGGTGTTGAAAGATTTGAAATAGCAAACGGCACATCAAATATTGTTACTCAAATGGGTATGGGTTCAATGGATCCAACAACAAAAACAGCAACTTCAGAAGTTATAAACTATCACCAAACAATCGGCGAAGGAACACCGGGAAGTGAAGAATCAAAGAACTTTACTTCTGTATCCATTAACGAAAACGGTATCATTGAGGTTAAATATGGAAATAATGATACACTTAGCGTAACACAAGATCCTACTAACCCGTCAAAAATGATTTTAAAATACACTCTAAACAACGGTACTATTATCACAGGCTCTGACCTTACAATCAATGACCAGCTTGTTGAACCTGCAAACTTGCAAATTCAAATGGCCAGCTTTGTAAACCCAAACGGCCTTACTGCACAAGGTAATAACACTTATGCATCAGGTCCAAACTGTGGTATGGCTTTATATGGAAGCATATCTTCATCTGCATTCGGTAACGTTAAATCAGGCGTTTTGGAAGGTTCAAACGTAGATTTGGCATCCGAATTTGCAGATATGGTTGTATCTCAAAGAGCAATCGAAGCTAACAGTAGAGTATTCACTACAACTAACGAAATTTTACAAACTCTGACTCAGTTAGCAAGATAGGCTAAACCACCCTAAATTTAACTATATAATTCTAAACGAAGCCCAAAATTATAAAATTTTGGGCTTCGTTAACATTTAGTATTAAAAAAAATAATCTTAATAAGACTTGTATTCTTTTTCAAAACCAAATAAAGAACTTACAGATTCGTTATCGTGAATTCTTGAAATTGCTTCGCCTAAAATCGGAGCAATACTTAATTGTGTAAATTTATCGGACACTTCTCTATCGAGAGGAATGGAATTTGTAATAATAACTTCTTCCACAGGAGCTTCTTCTAACCTTTGAATAGCGGGTCCGGAAAGTATTCCGTGTGCGGCACACACATAAACCTTTTGAGCACCCTCACGTATCAACAATTTTGATGCTTCACAAATTGTACCTGCAGTATCAATCATGTCATCAACGAGCACACATATTTTGTCTTTAACATCACCTATTATGTGATCAGCAATAGCCTCATTATGTTTATCACGTCTTTTATCAACAATTGCAAGAGGACAATCTAATTGTTTAGCAAAAACCCTTGTTCTTTGTACACCGCCTGTATCAGGGCTTACAGCTACTAACTTATCAGATGGTATGTTTAACTTTCTTATATAATCAGTCAAAACAGGAGTCGCATAGATGTGATCAACCAATATATTAAAGAAACCTTGAATTTGACCTGTGTGCAAGTCCATTGCCAAAATTCTGCTTGCACCTGCTGTTGTTAATAAATCAGCAACCAACTTTGCAGTTATGGCTTCCCTTCCGGAAGTTTTTCTGTCCTGTCTTGCATATCCGTAGTATGGAATAACGGCAGTAATTGATTTTGCACTGGCTCTTTTAAAAGCATCTATCATAATCAACAATTCCATAAGGTTTTCGTTAACCGGATTAGAAAGAGGTTGAATAATGAATACATCATCACCTCTAATACTTTGTTGAACCTGTACATAGATTTCTCCATCAGCAAAATTTTTGATAATCATAGGTCCAACACTTGTACCAAGATAACTGGCGATCTCTTCAGCAAGCTGCTTGTGAGCACGACCTGCAAAAAGCTGTATGTCATGAGTTGGATTTATCGTTTTTTCACGTTGGGGAAAATCCATAGTCAATTCCATTTTTTTATTCCTTCCTTGATTTATTAAAAATTCATAATCAACAGACAATTAAATTATAGCAGTAAATATTTTTATTTAATACATGCAATTTAGAAATATTTTTTCAAAAAATTTGTATAAGTTAAGAAAAAGCCTAAATATATTTTTTGTTAGCCGATTTGTAATATTATCGGCATATTGAAATAAAATGTTACAAATGTAATGGAAGAGTGTTTTCTAATTTTACAATGAACAATGTCTGTTATATCATCTTAAGTAGGGATAACAAACATTAATAACAAGAAATTAGGTAAAAAATGGATAACACAAAACTTAGAAATATCGCAATAATTGCGCACGTTGACCACGGCAAAACAACACTTGTCGATTGTATGTTAAAACAGTGCGGTGTTTTCAGACAAAATGAAGTTGTACAAGAAAGGGTACTTGACAGTAACGACCTTGAAAGAGAAAGAGGAATTACTATCCTTGCAAAAAATGTATCTGTTCACTATAACGACTACAAAATAAACATTGTAGATACCCCCGGCCACGCGGATTTTGGCGGTGAGGTAGAACGTGTTTTGGGAATGGTTGATGGTGCATTGTTAATCGTTGATGCGGCAGAAGGACCAATGCCTCAAACAAGATTTGTTTTACAAAAAGCACTTGAATTGGGTATCAGAGTTATTGTAGTAATTAACAAAATTGATAAACCGGCTGCAGACCCTGATGAAGCATTAAACAAAGTTTTTGACCTCTTTACAGAGCTTACGGATGATGAATATCTGCTTGATTTTCCCGTAATATACTCAAGCAGCTTGCAAGGTTTTGCAAAAAAAGAATTGGAAGACGAATCAAAAGACATAACTCCGCTTCTTGATTGTATTATAGAAAATGTTAAAGCACCGATAGCAGATAAATCCAAAGATCTTCAATTTCACGTAACTACACTGGACTATAATGAATACGTGGGAAGAATTGCAATAGGACGTATCGTTAACGGTTCTATGAAATCACAGGAACAAGTTAGCCATATCCACACAGACGGTAATATTACACGTGGAAAGATTGTAAAACTTTTTGGTTTCGAAGATTTGGGACGAGTAGAAATCAAAGAAGCCCACGCAGGTGATATTGTCGGTATTGCAGGATTCCCTGATATACAAATAGGTGAGACTATTGCTTGTCTGGAAAATCCTCAAGCATTGCCTTTAATAAAAATAGACGAACCGACATTGCAAATGAATTTCTCTGTGAACAACAGTCCGTTTGCAGGTCAAGAGGGTAAGTTTGTAACCTCTCGTCAGTTGAGAAAAAGACTGTACCAAGAACTCGAAAAGAATGTTTCTTTGCGTGTTGAAGATACAGAGAACACTGATGTATTCAGAGTTTCAGGCAGAGGCGAACTCCACTTAAGTATTTTAATTGAGACAATGAGAAGAGAGGGCTTTGAATTTCAAGTTTCAAAACCCGAAGTAATATACAAAACTATCAATGAACAAACATACGAGCCTTTTGAAGACTTGCTTATCGATGTACCAGAAACTTGTGCAGGCGGTTGTATTGAAAAACTTGCAGGCAGAAAAGGTGAAATGCTTGAAATGCAAGCTGTGGGAACTCGTTCAAAAATGAGATTTTTAATCCCGTCAAGAGGTCTTATCGGCTTTAGAGGTGAATTTATAAGAATGACAAGAGGCGAAGGTATAATGAATCACACTTTCGCAGAATACAAGCCTTATGCAGGAGATATCAACAGACAAAGAATGGGCTCTCTAATTGCTCACGAAGATGGAGAGGCAGTTCCTTATGCTCTTGCGCAGTTTGAAGATAGAGGAGTCTTCTTTGTCGTTCCAAAAACAAAAATCTATAGAGGAATGATTGTCGGCGAGGGCAATCGTTCTCAAGACATAGCAGTAAATGTTTGCAAAACTAAAAAACTTACAAACATGAGAACGGCAACCGCTGATGTAATGGTAACTTTACAAGCACCCAAAATCATGTCTTTAGAAGAATGCCTTGAATACATCTCTGATGATGAGCTTGTTGAAGTAACTCCTGAAAATATCAGAATGAGAAAATATGACCTTGTCAAATTAAGATAAAACAAATACATAAACTATAATAAAAAATAACGTCGGCTATCTGACGTTATTTTTTTATACAAAAAAATACATTATTTAGTGTATATTCTTGTACCTAAAAATGTGGAATCATAGTATTAGTAAAGAATTAGGGATAGTCTTACTAATTAAAATATTAAACTTGGAGAGGTAAATTTTGAATTTTTCGGCAATTATAGCTTTAGTTGCAGCTGTTATATTGATAATGGCATCTCACGGTGCGGACAGCGCTTCTATGGTTTCACTTATACAACCGTCAGCGATAATGATTGTTTTGGGCGGAACATTTTGTGCAGCAATAGTAAATTTTAAACCATCAACACTGATAAATGCATTAAAATCCTCCACAGAAGTTTTTTTTGACAGTCAGCCCTCACACATAAAAGTTATTGATGAAATAATATTTCTTGCTCATCAAGCCAGGTTAAAAGGTCTATTTTACCTAAACAGCCTTGTAGACAATATTCAGGACCCGTTTTTAAAACGAGGAGTCCAACTTTCTATAGATTTCAATAATCCTCAGATGATTTACGATATTTTAAAAGCGGAAATATCTTATGATGAAGAGGAAGAGCTTATTAACTCTCGAGTGTTTGAAGCACTTGGAGGTTATGCCCCAACATTCGGTATAGTAGGGGCAGTATTTGGACTCATACAGATTATGGGGTACATTCAACAACCTGACATTCTTGCTCAAGGTATTGCGGTAGCCTTTGTTTCAACACTTTACGGTGTCGGGTTTGCCAACCTATTATTTTTACCGATAGCAGGAAAACTTAAAATGAATCTTAGAGAAAAAATCCTGCTAAAAGAAGTTGTTCTTCAAGGTATCGTCTCTATACAAATGGAAGAATCTCCAATGGTAATTGAAGAAAAACTTTTAGCATATCTTAAATACCACAACAGAAATCACTCTATTGAAAACAAAGACGGAAGAAAAGAAAGAAACGGGATTTACGGAACCAGATAATGAAGAACGATTACTACTCAAATTCAAATGACTATATAAACCGTTGGGTTATTTCTTATGCAGACTTTGTTACAATGCTTCTTGCCCTTTTTATGGTAATGTTTGCAACAAATTCCATGGGCGCAACAAAAATTAAAGATGTTAACAAGTCTATACAAAAAGTATTTGCCTCACCTGTAACAAACAAAAATATTACTGTTAACGAAAATGTTAAGAATATTGAGATTAAAGAAGAAGCTCAAAGTCCTCTTGAAAATACCGGAAAAACTATTCTGGACGGAGGCGACGGCATACTTAATTCACAGCAATTGAAAGAGCAGATAGAAAAAGATCTCAACACAAATACATCAATAAAAATTATAAAATCAGACCGTGGAGTAGTAATAAGACTTGATGATACTATGCTTTTTGACCCCGGTTCTGCTATAATAAAACCACAAGCAATCACTACATTGGAGAAAATTTCTCAAACACTTGATAAATTCAAAAACCCTATAGTTATAGAAGGTCATACTGACTCTATGCCTATAAGGAATGACAGATATCCGTCAAATTGGGAACTTTCCACTGCAAGAGCAACAAATATCATAAAATACTTAACAGACAGATATAAGTTTCCACCAAGCAGACTCTCTGCCGTAGGATATGGGGAATACATGCCTGTAGCAGAAAATAATACACCTCAAGGACGTGCAAAAAACAGAAGAGTGGATATAATAGTATTAAGCTCGGATAAAAAATAAGTTATTAGTTGGAGAAAAATATGGCAAAACCAAACCAAATAAAAGAACCGGAACCAAAAGAAAAAGACAAAGCACAAGAAGGCGGTGGAGGAAACTCTATACTGATTAATGTTATTACCACGACAATTGTGTGCATAATTTTCATAGGTGTAAACTATTTCTTACAATCCAATCTTTTAACTACACAACTCAAATCAGTTACAACAGAACAAAATGCAGAAGAAAATTCTGACGAACAATTAGATAAGCCTGAAAAAGGTATTGTGCTTGATTTGGGTGATTTTACAATGAACCTCAGTGATATTGAACCGAGAAGATACCTAAAAGCAAACGTAGCTGTTGAAATAACAAACCCTGAACCTGACCCCAACGCTGAAGAGCCTAAAAAAGCAAGCGGAGGCCACGGTGGACATGGGGAAGCTGCTCCAGATCCAAAAGCTGATTTGGTTGCAGAAATGGAACAATACAAACCTGCTATCAGAGATGCTGTTATAACAGTTTTAACAAGCAAAACATCAGATGAACTTGCAACCACAGCAGGTAAAGAACTGGCAAAACAACAAATTGCAGAATCCGTTAACGGTATTTTTGACGGAGAAAGAGAAGTTATAAGAGTAAGTTTTGGTCAGTTCATAATGCAATAAGCCAAAACAAAAGGAAAAGAAATGACAGGTTCAAACCAACATTCTCAAGACAATATGATTGACGGCATACAAGTTGATTACGGCGAAGCCGGAGCTTTTATGACCGGACTTGATGATGCGGACGAACATAAAAAAGGCTATAAATTATACAATTTTAGACGTCCTGACAAATTCTCAAAAGACCACTTAAGAGGGTTGCAAGATATTCACAGAGAATTTTCAAGACAACTTGCCCTTGTATTAACAGCGTATTTAAGAATGCACCTTGAAGTAGATGTTGTATCTGTTGACCAGCTCACTTATGACGAATTTATGCGTTCTGTACCAAGCCCTATATCTATTGCTATTTTTGAACTTAATCCACTACCGGGACAAATTTTGTTGGGCATAAGTTTTGAAGTACTGTCAAGTATTGTTGACAGAATGCTTGGTGGTGTAGGTACAGTTGAGGGGAAAGCGAGAGAACTTACAGATGTAGAAGAATCTCTTGTTAAAAAAATGATAGAAAGAACTATCCAAACACTTGCAGATGCTTGGTCCCATATTATTCCTGTCGAAAGCAACCTTATAGGGTTGGACAACAATTATTCGGGGATTCAAGTAGCAACTGCCGGGGAAATTGTTGCATTAATTACTCTTGAAGTTCATATCTCAGGCAAACATTACGGATTAATAAGTTTATGCTTCCCTTATCCTGTATTGGAAAATGTTCTTTCTCAATTAACTACTCAACACATCTTCCAAACAAAAGGTATCATTGCAACAAGTGAAGAACGCCAAAAAATGATAGAAAAGTTGGATACTTCTCTTGTTGATATAAATGTACTATTCGGACAAACTGATATAACAATGAAAGACTTCCTTGATTTAAAAGAGGGAGATGTATTAAAATTGGATAATGCGGCAACAGAAGACTTGATTGTAAAAGTCAATGGTGAGAGAAAATTCTATGCTCGCCCAGGTAGAATTAAAGACAAGATTTGTATAAAAATTACAGACAGGTATGATTATTATGTTGATGCGCTAAAGCGTTATTTTTAGAAAGGATTTTAAATGTCAGAAGATAATATGCAAAATGATGATCTTAACCAACCTAAAGATATTGATAATTTAGACAATTTATCAGCTGCAAATCCTCTCGGGAATATACCTGATAACGGAATTTCCGCTGACGATACAGCGGGGATAAAATCGGATGCATTTGCCGTAGGTAATGACGCTGCATCAAATTACAATTTTGATAAAATAGAAGGCGAACCTGTAAATGAGGTAAAAATCGACCCCGAAATGCATAACAGTGAGCCTGTAACTGTAAGACCGGTAGAATTTACGCCTTTTGACAGCTACACACCAACCAATACTGACACTAACAAAAACCTTGAATTACTCATGGATATTAAACTTGAGTTGACTGTAGAACTTGGCAGATGTCATTTGCCTGTTAAAAAGGTTCTTGAGTTAACAAGAGGTTCAATCATCGAACTTGATAAAGTTGCGGGTGAGTCAGTAGAACTTTATGCAAACGGTAAACACGTCGCTAACGGTGAGGTAGTTGTTATAGAAGACAACTTTGGTCTTAGAATTACAAGTATTACAGACCCCGAAGAAAGAATAAAAAGTCTTTAAACAGCTTAAATAATATAATTAAAATAAAAAGTTCACCGATTTATGGTGAACTTTTTTAATGTGTTATTCAAATATTCGTCTTAAAACACCTTGATTTTCTTTGAGCAATTTGTCAGCTTCATCAAAATCTAAACCATATAACAAGTACAATACTGCATGTTTTGTTTTATAGCCGTTAGATTCAAGAACATTTCTGGCCGTAGCTTCTTTACATCCACAGATTTCTGAAACTATTATTACCGCTCTTCTTTTCAATTTATCATTTGTTGGCTTAACATCTATCATCAAATTATGATAAGTTTTACCAATTTTAACCATAGCTCCGGTTGAAAGCATATTCAAAATCATCTTCTGCGCAGTACCTGCTTTCATCCTAGTAGAACCGGATATAGCCTCAGCACCTGTTTCTACACAAATAAAGCAATCTGCAAACTCTTTCATTTTTGCATTCGCATTAGATGTAATAACTATAGTTTTACACTTTTTCATTTTTGCTACTTGCAAAAATTTACAAACATATTTTGCATTCCCCGATGCCGATATTCCAACGATAGTGTCATTGTTACAGATATCATGCTCGTTAAAATCTTCAAGGGCCATTTCTTCAGAATCTTCTGCGCCTTCTATGGCTTCTCTTAGCGCCCTATCACCTCCTGCAATAATACCCTGAACCATATCAGGAGGAGTATTAAAAGTAGGAGGACACTCTGATGCATCCAATACACCAAGTCTTCCGCTAGTACCTGCACCAACATACAATAATCTGCCGCTATGCATAAAATTACGAACAATTATATCAACCGCTTTAGCTATCTGCGGGATACATTTTTTTACGGCTTCGGCTACTTTCATATCCTCTTTGTTAATCATTTCAAGCATTTCATACGTGCCGACCAAATCAATATTGAATGTATTTTTATTTATGTGTTCGGTAGATGTTTCTATTTTCATAAATACTTAACTCGCAGACTAACTATAAGAGACTATACCCATAATAACTCTTTTTTTAGCTCCTGTACAGGTGGGTACATTGTTAAATTTTTTATTTATTGTACAAAAACCTAATAAAGCAAAGGCCAAGGACTCTTTAACTTTGTCATCTATTCCAAAGTCAGAATGGGTTTTTATTGATATTTGCTGTGAAAAACACTCATTAAGATACTTTATCAAAGTCTTGTTATAAGCTCCGCCACCACCTAAAACTATCTCTTTAATCGGAGTTTTAGGCAAAACAAATTTTTGATATGCTTCACTTATAGTTCTTGCCGTCAACATCGTAACTGTGGCAATTACATCACATTTTTGTTTTGGAGCATTAAGAAAAATCTTTTCTGCATAATCATTATTAAAGAGCTCTCTGCCAGTGGATTTTGGAGGGATTTTATCATAATAAGGCTCTCTAAGTAGATATTGCAGCCATTGCTCATCAACTTTACCCTGAGACGCAAGCTCACCATCTTTATCAAAAGAAACATCAAAAAGTTTCTTTGAAAAATAATCAATCAGCATATTTCCGGGGCCTGTATCAAAAGCAAAAGTATCACAATCCTGAGACAAAACCGTAACATTACCGATTCCGCCAATATTTTGTATTGCTCTTGGAATATCTTTCTTAAAAATAATTTCATCAGCAAAAGGTACCAAAGGTGCACCCTCTCCACCTACAGCAATATCTTTTGAACGAAAATCACCGACCGTTGTTATTCCTGTAAGAGCAGAAATTACAGAAACATTCCCAATCTGAAGTGTACTTTTAGAAGATACTCCTCCTATATTTTGTTCTTCGGGAATATGGCAGATTGTCTGCCCATGTGAAGCAATAAAATCTATCTCATCTTTTTTTAAACCCGATTTGTCAATCAGACCTAATGCACATTTTGCAAACAACTTACCGACAATAAAATCCATTAAACATACATCTTTTACATTTCCGTTGTTGTTTGCAAGCAAAAAAAGTTTTTCTCTAACATCTTTTGGATAATCCATTGAATAAGAATCAAGAATTTCAAAATTCATATCGTTATAAATTTTGACCAGACAAGCATCAATTCCATCCAAAGACGTGCCTGACATCATTCCTATTGCAATTGAATAATCTTTTTCCATGATGCAATTATACATCATATTTAATAAAGATAAAAAATTTATCTTATATCAAAAAATTTGTGCACCTGTCCGATTAATCTTGTTTCCTGATATTTTTGCGTAAATTTATTAAATATTTCAATAATCTTGTCATGTGATACCGCTATTTTATCACCCGACATTTTAGGCTGTAGAATAATTGGAATAGCGTATTTTTTCGCAAGATTCACACATTCATCAATTTCAAAATCTCTTAAATTATCATCGAATACAAGTTTTGCAAAAACTTCTTTGTTATATTCTTTTGCCACACTCAAAAATGCATCGTGCTTTGAGAACAAATCACCAATTTTTGCACAGGAATCAATTTTAATGTCCATAGAAATTATATCGACAAAATTTATTATGTTTTTTAAAGGTTTATCTAATGTGCCGTTTGTTTCAAGGTATATTTTAATATTTTCTTTTTTTATTTCAGGTAAAAAACTTTTCAAAAACTCATAATGTATCAAAGGTTCTCCACCTGTTAAACTTATTGAATGGATAAATTTCAAATCAAAACTTTTGACCTTATGCAAGAGTTTTTCACAAGAAAAATCTTCACCAACATTAAACTCTGTATCACAATAATCACAAGAAAGATTACATCCGCAAAATCTTATAAACAATTGTCTGTATCCAATATATGGTCCTTCTCCTTGAACAGAATCAAAAATTTCATTAATTTTTGCAGTATATTCACTAGTCATTTAACAAATTCTCCCTAATCTTTTGAGTAGAAATACTCCTCAATTGTTCATACAGCCTAATTTCTTCTTGGGACATTTCTTTTGGTACTTCTATTTTAACAGAAACTATCTGATCCCCTCTTTTTTGGGTTTTCGAATCATAAACGCCTTGCTGAGATAATCTAAATTTTTGTCCTGTTGATGTATTTGGAGGTATCTTCATAGAAACATTGCCGCACAAGGTAGGAACGTCTATAGAAGTTCCCAAAACAGCTTCAAAAGGCGTTATCGGAATTTCGCAAAGTACATTCAAGTTATCATACTTAAAAAAGCCTGATTCTTCTATATCTATAAAGAGGTACAAATCTCCGTCTTTCCCGCCGTTATAACCTTTATTCCCCTCATTGGCAACTCTTATTTTTGCACCTTTTTTTATACCTGCAGGAATTTTAACATTAAGTTTTTTGTGTATAGAAATATCGCCAGACCCTTTACACAAAGGGCATTTTGCGCCATTTATAAATCTCCTGCCTTCACATTTTGGACACTTTTCGGAGTGTAAAACATTAACTGTTCTATGAGTACCTGTTATTGCCTCTGACATTTTTATATTTACGTTAAGGTTTATATCCTTACCATTTTCGGGTTTTCCTTTTTTAGGTTTAGGTTGTTTAGAATTTCTTGATGCAGAATCAGATTGAAAAATCCCATCCAAAATAATTTCAAAAACTTGTGAAAAAGACGATTTTGATGTGTTATTGTTTTCTTTTTCAACATTTGGATTTTTTTTAAAACTACTGTTTATAGTTTCGCTATAAGTTTCTGTTTTGCTCTTTGTTGTTGTCGAGGACGTTTCACTGTATGCTTTTTTAGCATTTTGTTGAACTGTTTTTGACGTATAAGAAGTTTCTTTTCTTATGTTAAAACCTTTTAAAATATCATATTGGCTTCTTTTGTGAGAATCAGTAAGAACTTCGTACGCTTCTGTAATTTCTTTAAAGCGAACAATACTTTCCTGTGAATTGTCATTAACATCAGGGTGCCATATTCTTGCTTGCTTACGATAAGCAGCCTTAATTTTGTTTATATCACTATCCGGAGATATACCCAATATTTTATACAAATCTTTCTGGTAATATTCGTTCACAGTTCCTGCCGTTATTCTTTTAGAATTTCCGATTTTTCTTACATTTGTATTTTAATTAAGTTAATAAAAAAATCAACTTATTCAAAATCAGATTCGAGCATAACTTTCTGAATAAGTTCAGGTATTGCATCAACTTCTTCATAAGGAATATCTGCTCTTAATGAAATTCTAACTCTTGCAGCACCGGGAGCAACCGTCGGATGTCTGATTGGCAGTAGGTAATATCCGTTTTCCATCATTTTTTTAGAACAAGCTACAGCCCTTTTGTTTGAACCCAAAATTACCGGAACGATTTGGCTTTCTCCCATAGTTTCAAGTCCATATTCTCTAATTTTTTCACGAAGCCTTTGAGCGTTTAACAAAAGTAATCTTCGTTGTTCTTTCATATTCGGCAAAATTTCGGTAATTACACAATAAGTGAATGCAACATTTATCTCAGGTATTGCCGTCGAAAATATCAAAGGACGTGCCTTGTTAATCAGATAATTTATTAAAACATCATTTCCGGTACAAAATGCACCAACAGAACCTATTGCTTTACCAAAAGTTGCAACTATCAAGTCTATATCTTTTATACAGCCTTGAACCTCAGCAATTCCAAGCCCTTTTTCGCCGAAAACGCCATAAGCGTGAGCTTCATCAACTACAAGAATCGCATTATATTTTCTTTTTAAATCAACTAGCCTGTTTAAATCAGCAATATCACCATCCATACTAAATAGCGATTCCGTAACTATTATCGCTGTTTCATACTCATCCCTATGCTGCTGCAATAGTTCTTCCAAATGGTCATAATCAAGATGTTTGTACCTAAACATCTTGGCCTCAGAAAGTTTAATACCGTCTAAAATACTTGCATGGTTCAACTTGTCGCAAAAAACAACATCCTTTTTATCTAACAAAGCAGACATAATACCGGTATTTGCATGGTAACCGCTATTAAAAATTAATGCTTTTTCTTTGTTAAATAAAGCGGCCAACAAACATTCCAATTTTGAATATACATAAGATCCGCCTGTCAATAATCTGGAAGACGCAGCACCCAAAGAAAAATCGGCAATCTGCATGAATCTATCCATAACATCTTTATTCTCTGCAATGCCTAAATAATCATTTGACGAAAGGTTTAAGTATCTTTTATTATCTTCAAATATATATTGCCCAAGTTTTTTGAATGATGAAAGTCTTCTATCGTTACAATTACTCTTTAAATTAAATAACTCATTCTTATATTTATCAAATTTATTATTCATTTATAATCACCTTTATATAAAAGATAAAGCCAGCAAAAGACTTATGATAAGTGTAAGTATCTGTATATTAGTATAAAAATGAACTTTTTCATACGTTGCAAAATGGCCTGTAATAAAGGGCAAAAACAAAAATACAGGAAAAATTGCAGCATATATGGCATTTCCAAGATACAAATTACTTAAAGAGAACCAAATAATTGAAACAAAGTAAGCAACAAAAAATGCACACATAAATACAGAAAAATATGCAAAAAATTTAATTGCATTTTCTGCTTTGTACATCACAAGTTTGCCAATAATAAAACCAATAATCAAAAGTATATTTGTAACAATAATCCCTACCAATGAAGCAGGCAATGTTTGAATAATTTTAAGAACATTACTCATATCCAAAGCCACTATAAACCTGCGCTTTCCGTAAAAATATCATCCTCAACAGGAGGTAATTTTTCAATTTTAGGTCCGTAAGAAGACAAACCATTCAAAAAGTCTATAGATGTCTGGAAAACAAAATCTCTCTCGTTATCCATAACAACAAGATGGTAACTGTCCTCTAATTGAATATATTTTCTTATATTAGAACCAATATTTTTATAAACAAATTCTGCGCTCTTTGGACTTGTCAAATCATCTTCCTTAGCATGCATTAAAAGGACAGGTGCCTGTACTTTAAACATATTTTTCTGTGCATATTTAGACAATTTTAAAAGCTCATAAATACAAGACATAGGATAATTATCCAAGGCTTCTGTATTTCTTTTTTGCAGTGCTGCAATTTTCTTTCTCAAAACCTCATTTTTTAAACCGTAAGGTTCTCTTTCAGGGAAAGAATAATAATAGCGCAAAATAGTGTGCACACCAATTGGCATAAGAAAATTGTACCAAGGTATTGTCCAACCGTCTAAAAATAAAGTGGTAGAAAGAGAAATGATTCCTCTCACCTCTCTATACTCGGCAGCAATCGCCAATGCTAATACTGCCCCCATGCATAAACCGCCAAGATAGACTTCCTCATACTTACTCGAAAGTGTCCTGTAATGAAGTGTTGAATCAGAATACCAGTCCTCCCACTTAACATTTTTTATATTAATAGGACTTGTACCATGTCCGGGCAGACAGTAGCAATACACATCAAAATCTGCATCATAAAGAGCTTTGCCCATTTTTTTCATCTCAAACGGACTGCCCGTCATCCCATGAAACAACAGCACAGCTCTTTTACAATTACTTTCGTGCTTAAATTCAAAATCTAAACTTTGCGCCAATGTTTTTTCCTAATTGTCTGCAACGTATCTTATGCTTTTTCCATGTATCTTTCAAACAACTGATCCATCAATTCCAAAGCCATATCAATTTCTTCATCACTGATAAATAACTGAGGAACAAGAGTAATAATATTCTTATAATATCCGCCGTTATTTAGGATAAGACCGCATTTCTTACCGTTGTAAGTCAAATCCCCTTTCAAGCCAGCTTCTATAATCTCATCACACAACTCTCTTGCAGGAGTATATCTGTCATTTTCGGTAACTTCTACACTCAAAGCAAAACCAAGTCCGTTGACTGTTCCTATGTTTTTGTATTTTTTCTCAAGAACTTTTAATCCGTCCAAGAACTTCTTACCTTTTCTTGCAATTTCTCTTTCCAGTTCTTCACGTTTTTCTTCAAAGATACTCATAACCTCATAACCTGCACGAGTACCTATCGGATTTGCAGCATAAGTAGAATGTGTTCTTCCGGCAGGGAATACTTCAGGATTAATTAATTCTTCTTTAGCCCACATACCTGCCAAAGGATTCATTCCATTTGTAATAGATTTTGCAAATGTCATTGCATCAGGCTTAACACCAAAGTGTTCCATAGCCCACAGCTTACCTGTTCTAAAGCAACCCATCTGAACTTCATCTACCATAAATAATATGTTATGATCTTCTAAAACTTTTTTAAGTTCTTTAAAATAACCTTTTGGAGGAACGATATAACCACCTGTACCCAATAGGGGCTCAGCAATAAATCCGCCAAACTCACAATCCTTTGTCTTTGGATCATATACACCGTTGTATTCACTTTCAAAAAGTTTAGCAAATTGCTTTACGCAGTACATGTTACAAGATTCACACTTTTTATCATAAGGGCATCTGAAACAATAAGGGAATGGTACAAAATGAGCTGTATCAGACATATGACCAAAATGTTCTCTGTATCTGTAACTTGAAGTTACTGCAGTAGTACCGATTGTTCTTCCATGGTAACCACCCATAAAAGCGAACATTCTAGGCTTCTTTGTATAATTACGAATCAGCTTAAGCATATCTTCGTTAACCTGTGCACCGCCTACGTTAAACTGAACACGACCTTTTATTCCGTATCTGTCGATATTTGCTTTAGCTATTTTTTCTGCAAGGAGAGCTTTGTAATCATAAACAAATCTTGAAGATATCTGTGGCATTGTCTGATATTGATCAAGAACCGCATCCAAAACTCTTTTGTTTTTGTATCCCAAATTACAACTTGAATACCACATCTGTAAATCTAAATACGGAGTATCGTTTCCGTCATACATGTATGAGCCTTCACAATCTCTGAAAATTGTCTGGTCATCATGATAATGAACAGTGTCCCCCCAAGAACAATATTCCTTATCAAGTTTTTTAATTTCTTCATCAGACAATCTCATCTTTGTACTAAGCATGTCTCTCTCCTTTTATATTTGTTTTATATATTTTTCTATTTCAGCAAATGAGCAAAATTCTATAACCGTTGGCCTGCTTGAGCCAAAACTGCCACATTCACCTTTTTGAGTATTTTTACAATACTCCAACAGGTCTCCTTTGGCAAATAATATATCAACTTTATCCGATACACAAAAGTCTGATATCCCGTCTCCTGCATAGATAACCCGTTTTGTAACAATTGTGTTGCGTTTTGTGTTTTCGCTTACAACACTACACTTACAAACTCCTGATTTTCGCTTACACTTTTCTGACGAATACGGAAATGAAACATTAAACTTACCATCTTCAAATTCTAAATGATTGGAATATACCTTTGCATCCTTTATTCCGTATTTAAAGAGAATTCTTTTTATAAAATAATCAAACCCGTCTGATACAACACAAAAATCAATACCACTAGATTTTACATGGTCATAAAATGATACAAAAGACTCATCTATCTCTATGCTATCAATAAACTCATCCAGTACCTCTTGTGTCATATTAGGGAAAAGCCTCATCTGCTCAGAAATACACTCTCTGGAACCGACTTCTCCCCTTATCCATTTCTGCTCAAGATCTAACCAACTTTCACTGGCGTATGTTCTTAAAAATTTATTCAATGTATCTTCTTTAGTAATCGTTCCGTCAAAATCACTAAAGATTTGAATATCTTTCATCTTTAAACCTCTATTCTATCCAGTATATTACAAACAAAAATGCTACACTAACTAAACAAACAACAAGTTTTAATAAAAATTAATCAAAAATTTTTGCATTCTTGTTTTTTATTTTGTGCTATATTGAACTTGTAAATAGTTTATCATTGAATCCAATAGCGGTATCGTCTAGGGGTCAGGATAGCAGATTCTCATTCTGTTGACACGGGTTCAAATCCCGTTACCGCCGTTTTTCCCCACTTATATTTGAACCCGTGTCTCACGGGATAATCTGAATTCGCAGGCTTTACGCCCGCTCCGTCCCGTT
>CALVEK010000008.1 GCA_944326555.1 Candidatus Gastranaerophilales bacterium
GACTCACCTACCTCCATTCGTAACGATTATCAATCGTTCCAAACGGAGTCCTTGCTACATCCCGATTTTATTTAGTTACACTCTAATTCTATCATAAAATATTTAATTTCAATTATTTTACACAAAATATATAGCAATAAAAAAATCCTCGATACTTTATTGTTTTGAAAAGTGTAAGTTAAAAGTAAAAAAATTTTAGTATGAACTTATTGTGCACAAAATTTACAAGAAAAAATATCCCTGAATATTTATTCCATTTAACAACAAAAGACAACTACAAAAGCATACTTCAAGACGGTTACATAAAAAAATCACATGACCGTATTTTGAATAAAGATGCTGTTTTTCTTATAGAAAAAAACAATTACCTAACAGAATGGTCAAAGGTTTTTGTTGACAAAGATAATCTTAAAAACAGATTAATAGAACATGTGAACTTGGGTGATGAAAGTGTTGTCTTAAAAATTACTACAAAGAATTTGCATTTAAAAAAATTATTTGTGAGAAATCAGAAAAAGTTTTTCATGTTATATAACGGCCAATATGATGAATTGCCCAAAAATCCGCTAAAATTTATAAGAATGATTACGGATGCAATACATTTAAGATTTGGAACACCTGCTTTTATCAAAAAATTTTTCAACAAACACAAACCTTATGAATATATATACAAGGATAAAATTGAGACAAATAATATTGCTGGTATCATACCTTTAAAACAGTTTATAGAAAAAGGAGTATAAGATATAATCTAATGGAGATATAAGAGGTGTAAAAAATAAAATGAAAAGGTGTAAATGGGTCAACGAAAACTCAGAAATATACAAAAAATATCATGATGAAGAATGGGGCGTCCCTAAATACGATGATAAAGAACTATTTGAACTCTTAATTTTAGAATCATTTCAAGCCGGCTTATCATGGTTAACGGTGTTAAAAAAGAGAGATGCTTTTAGATTAGCTTATGATAATTTTGATGTGAAAAAAGTTGCAAATTATAATAACAAAAAAGTTGAAGAATTGCTGTCAATTTCTAATATCATAAGAAGTAAAAACAAAATATTGGCATCTATAAATAATGCCAATATTTTTATAAAAATTCAAGAAGAATATGGTTCATTTGCAAATTACATATGGGGTTTTACAGACAACAAAATTATCAAAAATGGAACAGATGAACTTCCTGTTAGTACACCACTCTCTGATAAAATATCCAAAGATTTAAAAAAGAGAGGAATGAAATACGTTGGTACAGTAATAATTTACTCCTACCTGCAGGCAATTGGCGTAGTAAATGACCATGAAAGAGATTGTTTTAAGTATTAAAAAATCCGATACGTGAAACCTGCGAAACAAACACTAAAAAATCCCAACGACAAGATTTGTCCTGAGTCGTTGGCGAGATTTCGAGCCCTACAATTATGCAGAATCAATATAGGTTGTAGATTAATAAAGACTTATTTAAAGAGTAACGATAGGTTAAATATTAAAGAGTCTGGAATTTTGACTCCAGACTCTTTTTACTAGTTTATGATTTTATATTAAAGAGTTCTCGCATATCAGCCAATTGCTGAGGACTTAAACCTTGTTTATCAACTTCAACAGGAACTTCCTTGGCAGAAGAAGCCATTCCTGCCTTATATTTAAATGCTTGGTATTCAACCTTATCTCTACAAGTTCTTATTTCTTTTATAACATCTGCAGGGGCATTACTATTTTTATAAATATCAAAAGCAAATTCTTTCGCAGGACCTTGATGATAAGGAATTAACCAATCTTGGGTTGTAATGTTTGCAACTTTATCATTTGAGCGAATATCTATATTCTTTTTCCAATTAGGTTTACTTCCAACCATTCTCGAAAACTCTGCAGGATCATCAGGGGTTTTGAAATCAAATGGTTTTTCAATTACAAGTGAATGAGAATTAACGCCAGTCTTTTTATACAAACAACTTTTTAGAAACTTAGATTGATAAACATTTACGCCATCGAAAACATTATAACTTTTGCCGGTGAATTCAATCAATTTCTCAACTTTTCCACTTTTATCACATACAATAATAGCTCTTCTGTTGCATTTTCCTAAGAATTCAATTTTTTGTTTGCCATTTTTTAGCTGAGTAATAACAGGTGCTCCTTCAGCTCTGATAAATTTTTTTGCCCTATCAGCATAATTATTAATCACATCATCAATGGCATTGGAGTTGATGTTAGTAACCTCGTTTTGCAAAGTATTTGTAACCGGTTTTGTACCCCCAGTAACATTTTTTAACCTACCCAACTTACCTGTTTTTAATGCATAAATTGCTAAAGCAATTGTAGTAGCTATAGCCAAACCTCCAACAACTTTTTTGCTACTTGAGCTTTTTTCTTTTTCTACACTTCCTCTAAAATTCACTTTCTTGTCATTTAAAAATTTTGAGAAGAATAATTTACATAATGAGTTGGACTAATGTTTAATGACATTTTTTAACACTTTCCTTTAATGATTTAACCTACATAATAACAAAAACACAAACAAACTAAAAATTGCTAATAAGTTACCTATCTATCTATATATATCAGCGATTATTACTGAATTTTAGCAATCAAAACTTGTATATACATTTTGTTACATTTTTGCGATTACTGAATTCATTCATTATCTTGGCTTTTAATTGTTCATAAGAAATAAATCAATTTCTAGAAATAAATAACTAAACCCAAAATTCAATACTATCTTTACTTAAAATCTTAAAAAATCCGATACGTGAAACCTGCGAAACCAACACTAAAAAAATCGGAACGACAGGATTTGAACCTGCGACCCCTACCACCCCAAGGTAGTGCGCTACCAAGCTGCGCTACGTCCCGATTAAAAAACATAAAATTAAAAAAGTTCTATATTTATTTTAATACAAGCATAAAAAAATTTAATCATTTTATTTTAAATTATTAAAAATAAATAACAAAATATACAAAAAAGTCCCGTCTAAACGAGACAGAACCTTTGCAATCTTTAATCTCTTCCCAATATTCTCTTATTCCCCACGGCTAGTAGCCAAAAACCTCATTAAGTCTAACCTTTTTCATTCTTCCCAATAAATCTTAAAAATCCTTTTTCTTTAAAACTTCCACGATTATCCCTAATCCCCGGAAACAGCCATCACCTCTTTCTAATTTAAGTGGTTGCCCACTGAAACAATCATACAAAGACAAAAAAATTGTATCAACAGAGATTTTGTAAAATAAGTTTTACAATTGACCATGCCCCCTAGTACAAGTGGGTAAAAAATATTTTTACAAACTTAATGAAAAAATATTAAAGCATAAAATAATAAATAATAAAAAACAAATAAACAAAAGTAATAAAAATAAAAGCCGTGCCACTGCCTATCGACAAACAAAAAAACAAATCTTCTTTATATCTGTCTCCCACTCAAAAATCTTTTACCCAAAAGTTGAATCTTAGTGCTGCTTCGTTCCCGATCTGACACGGTTCGATTGCTTTTGCCAAAAAATATTGAATTATCAACAACAGCTACAAGAATCCTCACTTCCCTGCAAGCCTCACAGCAGGCTCTGCACCTCGCATAAGCGTTCGAGTCGAGAGATCCGCCAAGTCCCCGTGGAGCACGGCTATACTATATTAACCTAAAAAACATTATCTAGCAATTATTTTATTATTTAGAAAGAGTATTTAAGTTGTATTTAGTATTTGCCAATTTTACATAAGGATTTTCAACTCTGCCTTTGAAAGAAAGTTTGTTTCCTTTAAAATCTTTTTCCCTAAGCAAAATTATACCTGCATTTCCAAGAGGAATATCATTTTGCTCATTACCATTGGCATCAATTCTTTTTATCATTTTAGAATCGACAACTTTAAACTTATTATTAGGATTTAAAGCATCAACGTAAATGGTACCGACGGGCAAGCCATTATCGCTAATACCTTCTAAATTTATGTATGGAATAGAAACGTCAAGTCCTCTATTTTCAGGCATTTTGTCATAGCCATGAGAGTGTAAGATAGCAATTGCATCAGTCTTGTCATTGTATCTGTACAAAGCAAATGCAACACCTCCGCCGTTAACGTTTTGTTCAGCAAAAGGTACCGAAGTACCGTTTACTAAAGCAGAAGCAGCTTCTTTGTTTCTTATATTCATAACATCTGCAATTGTTTTCTTATAAGTTTTTACAAATGAATAATCATCATCGTTTAACCAATCCCAACGGATAGCATTTCTGTTTTCTTGTTTTTCATTTTTGCAGAATGTTTCCCAACCTGTCATGCCAAACTCATCGCCTGCATAATTTGTCGGGTTACCGGGTAGTGCGGCCATAGCAAAGGCTATTGAACGATATTTTGTCATTGCAGGTTCAAGAATATTTTTCAATGCGTTAGCTTTTAATTTTTTAATTTTATCTTTATTTCCATTTACATAATTTCTAAAATCTTCGTTATCATAAGCAGCCTGTCTGATAATATCGTCCAAACTATAATCAAAAGGTCTTACACCAAAGTTTTCTGAATCAAACTTTCTTGCTTGACCATTATATGTATAATTGCCGTTTTTCAATTTTTCAATAGCTGCAAAAATAGCACCTTTTTGCGAATCACTCAACTCATTAAATTCAGCCGTAGACTTAATGCCATTACCCAAAACTCTTGCAACTTCTATTGCTTTATCTTTATTAAATGCAGCCACATCCATTGCTAACAAATGCAATATTCTTGGTTTGTCTTGGTTACCAACAAATCTGTGAGCAAAATTCAACGCATCTAAGATTCCTGAATCAAAATAAGAACCATCGCCCTTAAGTTTATCAGAAACTTTGCTCAATCCTCCGCCATTACCTTTATCATTTTGTCCATACATTGAAGGCAATGAATCATAGAAATAAGAATAATCTGATACAGTTGAAAAACCTGCTTTGTCGAGGAATTCTGAAATGTGCATCTGACCATCCATATCGGTTAACTCACCAATAGTATATGAGCGAGGATTATACTGTCTTACCCCTTTGTTAAATTTATTCCAAAAGTCAAAGATAACGCCTTTATTTTTGTCTGTACTGATTTTTCCTGCCTCATGAGCTTCCCAATCAGCAACGTCTTTTGCAGCGTCTATTCTCCAATCCAAACCTGATTCAGTTTTCTCGATTATCAGTTTTGCAGCATTTATAGTATCAGAATCAAATTTATTTACCCTAGCAGCTAAGAGATTTACAAATTTCTCTTCATTCTGAACAGGAATATTTTTTATTCCGTTCTTTATAAGAGAAATAAGTTCCATTGCTGTATCTTTTGGAGAAACTTCATATTGCAGACCCAACTTATTCAAATCAATTGAATGCAATTCATTCAAATCATATTCCAACATCTCATTGTTATCTTTGAGTTGAATTTGCGGAGCAATCGCTGAAACAAATAAGAATTTAGCAACATCAGGAGAAATCACAGAATAAATCTCTTTACCTTCTTGAGTTAATTCACCGTTTTCAAATAAAACTTTACCGGTTTTTTCTGCAACTTTGCCCAAAATATCCATAGCCTTATCTGTCATGTCATTGGCATAGATTAAATCCATTTTTTGGTATAGATTTCTGTATTCACTAGGAACCATGTCATAGTAATCATTGCCCATTTGGAAAGTCTGGTATCTTGTCATACCAATAGTATCTGCAGAAACTGCCATATTCTTAATATAAGGATATGCCAAAACACCCATTAAATCAGGAGAAAACTCAATTGCATCTAAAGGGAATGACATCAAACCATCAGTAACATTCTGAGGCATTGTTGTTTGCTTCAATTTATACTTTCTATTACCGGTTATCTGACTAATAGTAAGTAAATTTTGCAACGGCGAAACACCGCCATTTTCTTCTGCTTTAAATACTTCTTTTGCACCTTTATGAAGTTTACCCTCATTAACAAGTTCTTCTATCGCTGATTTGAAAGAATTAAAATCTCTCTTATCGCCTAATTTTTGAGATAACTCACTTGCAGTGAACTCTGTAAGCATTCTGGCGACTTCCGAAGTCCAGAACTTACCTACCTGAACAGTATCATCTTGAACTTGATATGGGGAAACCATTAATGCTTCTCTTTTTTCAGGTGTAGCTTTGATTTCATTAACTGAAGATTCTGATAAAACAAATCGTTTTTTAGAAATATCGCTATTCCCTACCCAAAGAGAAACACCACCGTCTTTATTTGATTTAACCAATTTAAAGTTTGGCCATTTTGTCAGAGTATCTTTAAATTCTATAGATTTGTCAGAATGTTTTAGTTCTTTATATTTTTTGTAATTTGCTTCTACAGACGGCAAATCAACCCTTGCATGGTATGCCTGAACTGAGTCTTTGTAATTTGCAATCTCAAAATTATCACCTGACTCTTTTAAATCATATACATCAAATATTTCATTATTATTCATCTGCTCTTCAGAAGCAAGTCTGTCATCGAAAACTTGGATATATGTAGGTTTAGAATTATCAACTGTACTGTGTTTAATTTCTTTTTCTTTGTAACCGTCAGCAGTTTTTTCATAAACAATTCTATAAGGTGCATTAACAAGTTTAATGTGAATATGTTTATTTACTTCTTCATTTTTTGAAAGTATACCGAATCTAACAGGAACATTTGCCAAGTCTTTTGTTTCAAACATAGGAACAAAAGGACTGTCTACACCCCAATTCATAATATCTTTAATATGAATACCCTCAATGCCTTCATTAACAAACGCACCATCAGCAGTCCAAGACATGCCATGTGAATACAAATTGAGCATTAAGTTTCTGAAATCTTTATAAGAACCTAAATTGTTTGTGATTTGATAAGGGTTAGTTGTCCAATAACCATGGCTGGATTTATTATCCTGTCCAAAAATCGGAGTACCTAAAATATTTCTTACACCAGCTTGAGCAAGCTCATCAATTTTTTCATTCATAGAAACTAATGTGCCACCCAACATATTAAAGTGATTTCTTTTCGCATTAGAAGGTGTCTTCACATTGAATGAATCAACCAAAACATGTTCCATTTGTCTTGGTCTTGTAGAGTTTGAATGAGTAACAGGTATAGCCATAGTATAGTTACCATCGGCTTTTGCCCCTTTATCAGTGTATTCTCTGCCATTAACAGCAAATCTGTACCCAAGTATATGATCAGCATCAAGTTTGTAATCAGATGCTTTTAAAACAACAGACCCAAATCCTTCGGGAACGTCGTAACAATCTTCATTCAGATAAGTACCATCTTTATGTTTTTTTGAATCATTTCTCTGTAATTTAAAGAAACCGTCAGCATCTCTTTGCAAAACAGTAACATACAGTTTTGTACCTTTTGGTGCATTAGGAAGATTAAACTTGTAAATATCGTTTCCTCTGGAATCTTGAGTAAGCACATGACCTGAAAAACTCGGATTCGACTTCTTGCGAGAACTCAACGGAGTAGA
Source organism: Candidatus Gastranaerophilales bacterium (assembly GCA_944326555.1). Lineage (GTDB taxonomy): Bacteria > Cyanobacteriota > Vampirovibrionia > Gastranaerophilales > Gastranaerophilaceae > Limenecus. The sequence goes on from CALVEK010000008.1 coordinate 7,443, forward strand.
AACATTCATCCTATTTGATTTCAAACTATCAATATTCACAATATCAACCTCATAACACACTGACTACCAATATTAAGATAAAACAGAAAAAAATTTGCTAATCATGCCCCAAATCTACAATACATTGTTACAATAACTTAAAGAAACACAAAAACAAAAATCAGAACAGTCCCTTCCTAGCTAATAAAATTGCAATTATGCCGGCAAAGACCAGAGAAAACAGCAATATTCCCAAAAATGCAAAATGAGCATGTGCCATTGGAACATCAACATTCATTCCCCAAAAGCTAGAAATCATTGTCGGTATAGCAAGAATAATCGTAACCGACGTTAAGAATTTCATTACAATGTTCAAATTGTTAGAAATAATTGAAGCAAAAGCATCCATCATGCTCTCAAGAATATTTCTGTGCATTTCAACCATTTCAATAGCCTGTTTGTTTTCAATGATAACGTCTTCCATCAAATCTTCAATTTCTTCGTTATAAGCCATGAATGTTGAAAAACCACTAAATTTTTTGAATCTGCTAAGTTTTTCTAAAACCCTACCATTATCTTTAAGAGCTGTTGTAAAGTATACAAGAGACTTTTGAACATCCAAAAGTTGGAACAATGCTTTGTTTTTCATTGTTCTTCTTAATTCAACTTCAATTTTATCCGTATGTCGATTGATATGTTCTAAATATCTCAAGTAAAATTTTGTAGACCTAAAAAGAATTTGAAACAGAAATCTTGTTCTGTCCGCTGTGTTAAAAAGTTTTGCAGTATCTTGATTAAAAAACGAAATAATCCTGTTTTCTTTTAAAGAAACAGTAACAATATTATTAGGAGTCATAATTACACCAAGAGGCAAAGTATCAAAACTATTCTCATCTTCCATCATCGGAACATTTGTAATTATTAAAAGTTTATCGTCATCAAGTTCAATACGGGATCTTTCTTCAGAGTCAAGTGAATCTCTTAAAAAATCAGCTTCTATATTAAGAGCATCAGCGACATCTTTAATCTCATCAGCCGTCGGTTTTATCAAATTAAACCAGGCACCGTTTTCAAATTCATCAATAGACAGTTCTTTTAAGGTTTTGTCTTCCTGTGTTTTGTAAATCTGAAGCATAGTACCCGCCAATCAAACTAAAATATTCACAAGACAATTATACTACAACAATGAAAAATTATATATCATTTGATGAAAGATAATCGTTCATCTTTTCATAATCAAACTCGTTTTCCCAACGAGCAATAAAAATTGTTGCAATACAATTACCAATTAGGTTAACGGAAGTCCTACCCATGTCAAGAATCTGATCAATACCAAGAAGTATTGCAACCCCTATAAGAGGATAGTTCAGACTTGACAATGTACCGGCCAAAACAACCAATGCAGCTCTTGGAACACCAGCCACACCTTTTGATGTAAACATTAAAGCAAACATAATTACCAATTGATGTTGAAAAGACAAATCAATACCAACAAACTGCGTAGCAAACAAAACTGCCATAGACAGGTACAATGTACTTCCATCCAAGTTAAAGGTATATCCTGTAGGCATAACAAAACCTACAATATTCTTTGGCACTCCAAATTTTTCCATTTTTTCCATAGCTTTTGGTAAAGCAGCTTCGGAACTGGCTGTAGAAAAAGCTAATAAAGCAGGCTCCTTAAGTGTTTTCAGTAAACCTAAAACAGGTATTTTTACTATTTTACATACCAAAAGAATTATAAAAACTAAAAATACAAACAATGCAAAATACAAAGAAAAAACAATTTTCACATAGTTTTTTAAAATTCCGATACCACTATTGCCAATAGTACTTGCAATTGCAGCAAAAACACCAATAGGAGCAAACCACATAACATACTCAGTAAACTTAAACATTATCTCAGACAGCGAATTCAAAACATCCATCATAGGTTTTGCTTTCTGACCTACTGCACAAATAGCAAGTGCAAAAAACAAGCTGAATACAACTATCTGTAATAAATTCCCTTCCGCCATAGACTTAACAACACTTGACGGGAATATATCAATAACCAACTGAGACAATGAACTATGGGAAGAAACTGCTCCCATCTTGGAAACCAAGTTCATATAAGTTGAAGACACATTGGAAATATCAGCTACACCAGCACCAGGCTGAGTAAAATGACCAATACCTAACCCAATAAACAAAGCCGCAATAGTAACAACTTCAAAGTAAACTATAGTTTTTATACCAATTTTACCAAGACTCTTTATATCACCATGTCCTGCTATACCAATAACAAGAGTAGCAAATAATAAAGGCGCTATAATCATCTTAACCATGTTCAAAAACATCATGGCCAAAGGAGATAACTTAACAGAAAATTCAGGAAGCAAAACACCGGAAATAACACCTAAAATCAATGATATTATTATGTATCGAGTCAACTTAATGTTCTGCAAAGAATTGTCCTCTTCTAACTAAACAAATACCAGACAACACAATTATAAAATAAAAATAATCATAAGAAAAGGAAGCCAAAGCTGTTACTTTGTACGTGATAACTTCTCAATACGTTTAGATTCATCTAAAAAGTCATTAGAAAATTCATTTTCACCTGACATTTCAGACATATCGGAAGAATGCTTGACATCTTCGCCTAACGACTCAATTTCCTTGTTATCAATTTCTTTAATAATTTTGATTTGCTCATTTCTTCGTCTCTGCTGCTCAGCTTTGCTCATTTTCATATAAGAATTTTGGTAATGGTCAAGATTCTTAAATTGATTTCTTTGAACAACAATTTCAACTCTGCGATTTTTAGCTAGTGAAGCTGCATCTTTGCCGGTTGCGACAGGTCTTGTATCAGCATAACCGACAGCAGACATAACATCAGGCAAAATTTTAAATCTGTCTATAAGGTACCTAACAATAGAAGATGCTCTTGCAGAGGACAATTCCCAGTTAGAAGGATATCTACCACTAACAGGAATACTATCTGTATGCCCTTCAACTCTAATGGAGTGTAAAGCAAATTTTTCAACAATTAATTTTCCGATTTTTTCCAAAATCTCTTTAGCAGGCTCACTCAACTCAGCAGAACCGGACTTGAATAAAATATTTTTATCAGTAATTGTTATAACAAGCCCTCTTTCATCAATAGTAGCACTTACTCCGTTCAACTCTCCAGATTTAGCCAAATCCTCAACATCTTTTTTTATTTTGTCATAGGATTCTTGCTCATATCTTTGGCTTATATACTCCATCAGCAGCGTATCTATCATAGAATCAGCCGAACTGGTATCCATAACGGAGTTACCTGAAGACATTACTCCGCTGCCGCCATCTAAAATAGATTGAACACTAAAGGCTTTTTTCAAAGATTCTTCAACTTTTTTAAATTCATTAACATTAATCTGAGATAAAGCGTACAAAACAACAAAAGTTGCAAAAAGCAGTGTCATAAAGTCGGCATAAGACACCAACCATCTTTCTAAATTTTCATGATCTTCTGCTTTTTTCTTTCTTGCCATATCCTAAAGCCTATGCTGCATCAACATTCATGTGGCTATCCAAAATATAAGCCATTAGCTTTCTTTCAATCAAAGCAGGGCTTTCACCTGCCTGAATAGCCAATATACCTTCTATAATAACTTCTTTTTTAAGAAATACTTTTTTATACTTAAATTTTAATTTTGTTGAAAAAGGGATAAATATAAGGTTAGCCGCACCAACACCATAAACAGTGGCAACGAAAGCAACTGCAATACCGGCACCTAATTTTGATGGATCAGAAAGGTTCTGCATAACCTGAATTAACCCTAATACTGCACCAATAATACCAATCGTTGGAGAAAAACCACCGGCAGACTCCCACACTTTTGCACCGCCTGCAACTTTATCCTCCAACAAAGCGACCTGTGTTTCCATCATCTGCCTAACAAGAGCAGGATCCGTACCATCAGCTACAGCTTCCAATCCCATAACCATAAGACTATCCGATGCTGTTCTTGCTTCTTTTTCCAAAGAAATAGCACCCTCTCTTCTTGCCTTTGTCGCAAATTTTATAATTTCTGCAATCAATTCTTCAAAATTCACGTTTTCACCCATAAAAACATCTTTTAAAAGGACAAAAGCATTTTTTAGTTCGACTACAGAAAAACTCAATATAACAGCACCAGCAGTACCACCAAATACAATAAAGGCAGCTGTAATTTGCAAAAGCTGACCTACATTACCACCTTCCATTGCTTGACCAATTAAGATACATACTATCCCAAAAAATATGCCGACTAATGAGGTAAAATCCATACTAATCTAATCTCCAATAATACACATATTTATATTAAATAATAACATTAAACTTTTGAAATCGTATATTTAACTTAGATTGATTACACTTTAACCTTATTTGAAACAGTTATAGGAGGGGCTTGCAAATATAAAGGCTTCAATTTTCCCCAGTTCCAGTTATCAACGGGTGTTGAATTAATCTTGTTAAAAACGATTTTATTTAAAAATAAACCGAGATTTTCATTTTTATCAGTATAGATTCTTGAACTAACCCCATTGTCCGACAAATAAGCATGAGACGATGAATCTGCAATTATCAAATAATCAAACAAATTCATCTTCAATAAATCCTCAGCATCTGTCAAACAAGGTTTAAGTATCTCCTCATTTGCTTTATATATCGCTGTATAGTATTTATTTTTCCTTGCATCTAAAACAACCAATGTCTCCTTATCAGAGTCATTAAGATGAGACAAAATTTCTAAAGAACTGATTCCAACAAGAGGAATCTCAAGCTGCTGAGCAAAAACCCTTGCTACTGTAACACATGCTCTTATGCCTGTAAAACTTCCTGGGCCTACATTCGTACCAATAACGTTTATATCTTTCATAGAAAGATTGTTTGATTTAAGAATAGATACGATTTCCGGAATTAAAAAAGCAGAATGATATTTTTCATTGTGATTTTCTATCACAGAAGAAGCTAAAATATTACCAGCGGAAGAAAGTGTTACATAAGTCTTATCAAGACTTGTATCAAATGTCAAAATATTCAAGACTTCATCTCCTCTAAAATCTTTTCATATTTTTCACCAACAGCATAAAAATCAAAATTTCTTACAGTTTCATCAACATATTCTATTTTGATTTCTATCCTGTCAAGAGGCAGCTCTATATCAGAAAACTCAGCCCATTCAACCATTGTCAAAACATTAGGTCTCGAGTATTCCATTAGCTCATCAACGATTGTACGAACACCCTCTTTTTCGAGCCTATACAAATCAAAGTGATAAACAGGCATCTTTCCGGACAAGTACTCATTTATAATAACAAAACTAGGACTTGTAACTTTTTCCTTAACATCAAGATGCTTCGCGACCAACTTTGTAAAAGCAGTTTTACCTGCACCAATATCGCCATACAAACAGACAAAAGCGCCCTCTTTTAAAATAACTTTTGAAAATTTAGAGGCAATAATATCAGTATCATCAAGATTCTTTGAGATGAATGTAAATATCTTTTCCATAAGTAAAGAATAACATAAATAAAAACAAAAATTGATAAATAAAAAAAAAGCATTATAAAAAAGGTATGAAAATTTTATTAAAAAAACTGTTAATATTACTTACGCTTATGGTTCTGACATGCAGCACAGTAGAGAGCATGACACTCAAAGCCGGTGTCTCTTTATCAAATCAAGTTCCAAAAGGATTTTTTGGAAGCTGGCAAATTAAGTCTACAATGACATACAGCAATAACAAAGAAATTTTTAATGAAGAATCCACAGATTATTGGAACTTATCAAAAGTTGGAGACGTCATAACATTATCAAACCCTCTTTCCGGAGCAGAAGCATCTGTAACGGTTGAAGAAGTAAAAGGCAATCAAATAAAATTTACACATATCACAGAGGGTAAAAATGCAAAAATGATAGAAACACCAACTTTAACATTAAATGGTGAAAATTTTTCTGGAACTGATAAAATAGTTCTAGAAAAATATAAGTACGGGGAAAAAATCAGCACTGATGTAGTGATATACAAAATCAATGCAAAAAAATTATCCGGTAGCTCAATTGATTCAATCCTCGGAAAATACAACTAAGAGTATTAAGAATAAACTGAAGAGAGAAAGATATGAGTGAGAAAAAAAGACTTGAATATGATGTAATTATACTTGGCGGCGGACCTGCAGGATTATCTGCCGGCATATACGCAGCAAGAGGAGCCGCCAAAACAGCGATTATTGATATATCAATGTTTGGGGGACAACCGTCAAATTATCTTGAGTTAGAAAATTATCCTGCATTGGGAAAAATTGGCGGATATGACATGATGGAAAAATTTGAAGAGCATGCGGACATGTTCAACATTGACAAATACCCAATGCAAGAAATTGAATCAGTAAATCTCATTAGTGAAACTAAAACAATAGTAACTAAAGATACAATTTTTGAAGCAAAATCGATAATAATAGCTACAGGAGCACAAGCAAAAAAACTTGGAATTCCCGGAGAAAAAGAGTTTATAGGTAGAGGCGTAAGCTACTGTGCAGTCTGCGACGGAGCATTTTACAAAGACAAAGTTGTAGCAGTTGTAGGTGGCGGAAATGCAGCTGTAGAAGAAGGCTGTTACCTTACAAAATTTGCAAAAAAAGTCTACATAATTCATAGAAGAGACCAACTGCGAGCAGATAAAATCGTTCAACAACGTGCTTTTAATAATGAAAAAGTTGAATTTATCTACGACACAGTTCCCGTTGAGATTCAGGGCAATGACAATGTGGAAAACTTTGTTGTAAAAAATGTCAAAACAAATGAAATAACAAATCTGAAAGTCGATGGAGTATTCCCTTACATAGGATTTTCACCAAATATCGATTACGTAAATGCTCAACTACAACAAGACGAAGGCGGTTTTATAATAACTGATGAAACAATGCAAACATCAATAAAAGGAGTCTTTGCAATAGGGGATGTAAGAAAAACTCCTCTAAGACAAGTAATAACTGCAGCTGCAGACGGTGCAATAGCCGGATGTTATGCAATCAAATACCTTGAAGATGTTGCAGAAAAAGTATCAGAAAAGGTTCTAAAATAAAACAAAAAAACAGTACACATGCCTGTTATCGTTTAATACTAAAATATAGACAATTAACTAATGTTAAAGATTAGTCATAATCATCTTTTAATGTAAAATATAAGTATGATGAAAAAAATATGGCTAATCTTTTTCATATTTATAACAACTTTATTTAGCAGTGTTCAAGCCGAAGAAGCATTAAAGATAAATTCAATAAATTTTGATAATTCAGACAATATAATCTTTCTTACTTCTGTAAATAAAGTTCAATACATAAATGTCAAATCAATGAAACTATCAAACCCGGATAGAATATCTTTTGACATAAATAATGCCATACTTACAAGACCAAACAGCAGCTGGACTCTGAAAAACAGCGATATAAAAAACGTAAAACTTTCACAATTTACAACAAATCCCAATGTTGTAAGAATGGTGATTGCATATAATAAGGACTTTAACGTTAACAAACTTAAACTATACAGAATCGATAACAATATAGTTCTTTCCTATAACAAAAACACCTACCCTCAAACAAACTACAGTAATATATATAACGATGAATCATCAACAAAAAACAACTACTATGAATACACAACAATAACAGAAGACACAAAAAACACCCCTACAGAACAACAAAACCAAAACTATGTACGTTCACCCGAGGTAACAGAAATACAAAAAGCATTCAATGCAAAAGGTGAACTGATAAAAAAAGATGCAAGTCAAATTACAATAAAAACACAAAGAGAAACAAAATTAAAATCAAGATTTTATGTAAATAAAATTGATGTAAAGAGAGGCAACGCTCTAATCAGAGGTGTTGGACAGATTGCTGTAGAAAATACCTTTGTCCTGACAAACCCATCAAGACTCGTATTCGATTTACCAAATACCTACGTCGCACAAAGCATAAGAAACAAAGAATATGTACTATCAGAAAATGAGACAATAAAAATTGGTCAAAATGAACCAACAAAAGCTAGGATAGTAGTTACAACAAATAACCCTGATAAATTTCGTCCAATTTATTCCTATGACAGACAAAGCATATTTCTTGCCCACGATGATAGAATTTTAGGGTTAAAACTTTACGACAGGACCTCTGCAATATATACCTACAGTGCAAAAAAAATCGATGATACAACAGATGTGCTGCAATTCGTTTTTACAGAACCAATCATTCACTCAATAAAGAGACTGGATAACAAAGTAGAGATTAATCTCCATAATTCATCAGGTTTTAACCACGATGCTTACCAAAAGAATCTTGACTCAGAAACACTCTCAAAGTTAAGAACAGATAAACTCCCTTACTCGGGAATAAAGATAATTATTCCTATAAAAAAGACAACAATACTGGACTACCAAGAGAGTTTTGATAACAAACAGTTAAAATTAACCATAAAAACACCCAAAGAGGCAGAAATTACACAATCAAAACCAACTCCTGCTATAATCAAAAAGAATCCTAATGTCAAAACAATCGTTATAGATGCAGGCCATGGTGGTTCTGATGTCGGTGCAACAAGAGAAGGTATTTACGAAAAAGACATTACGTTAGACATGTCTAAGAGATTAGCAACAATACTCAAGAAAAAGGGCTTTAATGTTCTGATGGTAAGAGATAACGATTCTTATGTATCTCTTCAAGACAGAGTAACATTTACAGAGAAAAATCAAGGAGACCTCTTTGTTAGTATACACGTAAATTCAAGTGTTACACCTGAAGGTAACGGATTAGAGACACACTACTATACACCGCAATCATACGAATTTGCGCAAATAGTACATAAAGAGTTCGCTAATGCAATAGACTCCAAAGACAGAGGATTGTTTAAGTCAAAATTTTATGTTATTAATCATACTACTTGCCCATCAATTCTTGTAGAAACAGGTTTTATATCAAATCCTGAAGAAAGGAAAGAATTGATGACAACACAAAGGCGACAAAAAACTGCAGAAGCAATTGCAAAAGGTATTTTAAAATATTTAGGTAAGAATTAGTGATGGAAGAAAAAAACAAACCAATAGGAGTTATGGATTCTGGTGTCGGAGGACTAACTGTTCTTAAACAAATGGTAGAACTATGTCCTCAAGAAGACTACATATATATTGGTGATACCAAAAATCTGCCTTATGGAGAAAAGTCCAAAGAAGAACTAATAAGCATTGCTAAGAAAATATTTGACTATTTTGAAACCCGACAAGTAAAAGCCGTCATCATGGCTTGTAATACAACCTCTGCAACAGTTTATGATGAGTTTAAAGACAAGTACAGTTTTACAATTTATCCTCTGATTCAAATTGCATCAAAATGCATAACAATGGATAAAAAACTTACAAAAATTGCAGTTATGGCAACAAAAGCAACAGTAAATTCTCACAAATATAAACAAGAGCTTCAAAAAAGCAATCCCAACGTTGAAGTGTTCGAACAAGCCTGCCCTATGTGGGTACCAATAGTTGAAAAAAATATAACTGACTTTGATGAAAAACAAGTAATTTGTGAGTATTTGGATAATGTTCTTGAATTTAACCCTCAAAAAATAATTCTCGGATGTACACACTATCCGTACTTGCTTAATAGAATAGAGAAATACGCAGCAAAAGATTTATTTATTAATCCTGCAAGAATATTTGCAAACTACGTAACAGCAGATTTAAAAAACAATAATAAACTAAAACAGCTCAAAAATACTCAACGGAAAGGGCATATTGAGTATTTTGCAAGTGCATCACCGGAAGAATTCAAAAAAAATGCGGAAATATTTATGCCACACACAAAAGTTCCGGAATTGATAAGTTTATAAAAAAAGTCCCAATCCAAAGATTGGGACTTTTTATTAAAACATCTAAATATTAAAATTGATTTGCAATTTCAAAAGGTGTTTCTGATACGTGAGAAGCTGAATCAATCTTACCTCTTTTTAATTCAGAGAAAGATGCCTTTGTTGAATGAAACGCGTTTTTCAAAAATTCATAAGCAACTTTAGGATCGCACTTATCTCCACAAGTAAATAAATCAACAGCTGCATAGCCAAGCTCAGGCCAAGTATGAATAGCAAGATGACTTTCTGAAATAATAACAACACCACTCACACCATGCGGACTAAACATGTGAAAACACTTTTGTACGATTGTAGCACCACACTCTAGTGCTGCATCAATCATTAAACTTTCAACTAATTGAGAATTATTTAAAATATTAGGATCACACTCAAAAAATTCTGCCAAAACATGCTGTCCAAGATATTTAGCATTGGGATCTACGTGGTAAGTATCAACAACAGTCATCGGTTTAGTCAATTCATTTATCTCCTTTTCTAATACAATGTGTATATTTTACAATTAAAAATATAGTACTATAAAAATAGCAAAAAATTAATTTTTGTTATTTTTAATTCAAATATCTTAAACTTTCTAAATATAATAGATTATATTTGCATTTTTGTTTATTATACAAATAGATAAATCATTCAAATAATTGAGTTTTTAATAAAATCCACCGAGGCATTAAGATGAGTAAAATACTTGTAGTTGATGATGATGAAGCAATTAATGAACTTGTAAAAATAAATCTGGAGCTTCTCGGATACGAAGTAATAACAGCAAAAGACGGAATTCAAGGATTTACACTTGCAAAACAAGAGTTACCAGATTTAATTGTGCTAGATGTAATGATGCCTGATGTAGACGGTTATACAGTTGCAAAAAGAATCAGAGAAAATGAATCAACAAAACCAATTCCGATTCTTATGCTTACAGCTATGGGGCAGCTTGAAGACAAAGTAAAAGGATTTGATATAGGTGTTGATGATTATCTTGTAAAACCTTTTGAAATGGAGGAACTTAAAGTAAGAGTAAGAGCATTACTTAAGAGAATTAACGCCATACCGGAATCTCTTGCGACAAAGGATATTTTAACAATAGGGGATATAACACTGATTCCTGAAGTTTATTCAGTAAAAATACTCGACAAAACAGCAAAACTCACACCAATAGAGTTTGATATATTAAGTTTGCTTGTACAAAATCATGACTGCATGGTACCATCCTCAAAAATACTTCAAGATATATGGGGATATGCTCCGGAAGATGATGTTGAAACAATCAGAGTCCATATAAGACACCTTAGAACAAAAATAAAAAAAATCTCGGAAAATAAAGAATATATTGAGACAATATACGGTGGAGGCTACAGATTGCTACCCAACGGAAAACCTGTAAAATCTAAATAGCCAAAAAGATTAAACACTTTACGATTATTTAAAACCAAGATTTATAATATTTTTCAAATAAAGAATTATCGGTTAAAACTTTATGTTAAAAAGAATAATTTACATATCAATAATATTTTTAATAAGCCTAACAATTTACAACTTTTTATCAGTACAAACAAAAAATTCACAAATACCACTTTTTGACAATGAATTTCTAGTAAACAAACAGACAACAGACCCCAAAAGACTATTTTTAAAAACATGGAGAATAATAAAAACAAAATATTACGACCCAACGCTGAATGGACAAGATTGGTCAAGATGGAACAGACACTACGTTGACCAAATAAAAACCAAAGAAGATGCATATGTAGCAATAAACAGTATGCTGGCAAGTCTTGATGACCCATATTCAAAGTTTTTAAATCAAGAAGAATATGCAGAACAAACAACAAATATTGACTCCAAAATTGTTGGAATAGGAGTTAATATAATGTCCATAGACGGAAAAATTATAATTGTAAGTGTTGTTGAAGATACCCCGGCTTATAAATCAGGAATCAAAGCCGGAGATATAATACTAAAAGCTGATACTAAAGAAGTTAGTGGAAAAACGGTCAGTGATGTGGCCTCTTTAATAAGAGGAGAACCTGATACAACGGTAAATCTTGAATTAATGAGGAAAAAACAAAAATTTTCTAAAAATATAAAAAGAGAAGAAATTAAAATAAAAAACATTAAAGCTGATGTAATAGATAAGAATATAGGCTATATACAAATAGTTAGCTTTATAAGTTCTGACATGACAACAGAGTTTGTGGAAGCTCTAAACAAAACGCAAAACTGTCAAGGGCTCATTCTTGACTTAAGAGGAAATACAGGAGGTTTGATGCCAAATGCTGTTGTTATTGCAGATATGTTTTTAACTCAAGGTCATATAGTAAGTGTTGTAGATAGAGAAAAACAAAAATCAGACATAGATGCACAAAGCAAATCTTACGCAATTAACAAGCCAACAGTAATACTAATTGATGAAGGAACTGCAAGCGCATCAGAAATATTAAGCGGAGCACTAAAAGATAACCACAAGGCTATTCTTGTCGGTCAAAAAACCTTTGGGAAAGGCATGATACAAAGGATTTACCCGCTGCCAAATCAAACAGGAATGAATCTTACCATAGCCAAATATCTGACCCCGAAAGGATACGACATAAACAAAAAAGGTATAACCCCTGATTATGAAGTAGAATACACAGAAAACGATTTTCTTAAAAATAAAGATCCACAACTTGATGAAGCGAAAAAGATAGTTAAAAAACTTATTAAAACACAACATCAACTGGCAAATGTCGGTTAATCATAATATTCAAATTGAATGTGTCCGATTTTAACAACATCACCATCTTTGATTCCTGCCTCTTTTAATGCTTGATATACATTCATAGAAGCAAGAATATTTTGGAATCTATATAGCTGGTCAACATTTCTTGTATCAGTAACGTTTGCCAATCTAAACAATTTTCCACCCTCAACAGAATATGTATTCTTGTCTATTTTAAATACTGCATAATCACTGTCATCATTGTCAAAAGCAGCCAAATCCTCATCAACATCAATTTTTAAATCAGGCTTTGGTATTTCATTGACTTTTTGAGCAACAAAGTTAACAAAATCAGAAATATTTTCTTTTGTTGCAGCAGATATCAAAAACACATCACTAGAAAATTTCTTAAACTCTTTAAGATAAAAATCTTTTTGCTCATCAAAAACAGAATCTATCTTATTCAACGCTATAATTTGATATAAATTAGCTAGTCTTTCAGAATGTTTTCTCAACTCATTATTGATTTTTTCATAATTAGCAACAGGGTCATCTTGAGTAATGTCTATTACATGAATCAAAAATCTACATCTTTCTACATGGCGCAAAAATTCATGTCCCAAACCGGTACCATCGCTTGCACCTTCAATTAATCCAGGAATATCAGCTACAACAAAAGCATCACCGGATTGTTTTTTTACAACACCAAGATGAGGTACCAGAGTTGTAAAAGGATAATCGGCAATTTTAGGTTTAGCAGAACTTATTACACTAATCAATGTAGATTTACCTGCGTTAGGCATTCCCAACAACCCGACATCAGCAATCAATTTAAGTTCAAGTTCAAGCTCTCTTTCAATTCCAGGTTCGCCTGGTTCACAGAACTGTGGAGCCCTCTTTTGAGCAGTAGCAAATCTGCAATTACCTCTACCACCTCGACCACCTTTTGCAACAAGAACTTTTTGTTCAGGTTCCGTTAAATCAGCAATAACCTTGTCATATTCAGGTTCTCTGACAACAGTACCCAGAGGAACCTTTATATACAAATCTTTGCCGCCGCGCCCATGTTGAGACTTAGGTCGTCCGTTTTCTCCATTTTCAGCCTTAAAAATAGACTGATACTGGAAATCCATCAACGTAGTCATATCTTCACTTGCAACGAAATACACATCTCCGCCACGTCCGCCATCACCACCTGCAGGACCGCCTTTATCAACATACTTCTCTCTACGCCAAGCAACAATACCATTGCCGCCTTTGCCTGAAAGTATTTTTATTTTTGCTTTATCTAAAAAAGTAGCCATAGAATAAGGTTAACATAAAAATAAAACAAAATACTTAATCTACATAAAGAAAATCATCATTTTCATCTTTATAATCTTCCCAAACAGGAATTTTATCAAGGAAAGCCGATTTATTTTTCTTTTCCTGATTTTTACTATGCTTTTCGTCGTTTTCTTCCAATTTAGATTTTTCAAGTTTATTTTTTTGCATAATATTGGCAACATTCATCATTGCCAAGGAATTCAAAGTAGCATTAAGCTGTGCACTTCTATCAACAAATTGAGACTCATTAAAAGCGGCATCTTCCTCAAAAGTTCCGCCTTGTTGAAAATATTCCATACCCGGACTTTGACGATCATCTTGAGTTTTTGCAGCAGTACCGGAGATGTCGCCGCTTTTAAAATTAAAGCTGCCACCGATTCCAAAAAATCCAGCTGAGCGATTATCTACCACTTTTGGCTCTCCTGCGTTATCTCTCTTTTTGTTTATATAACATCAAGACACACTAAAACCTTGATATTATATTAAAAACAAAGAAATATTTTTTTGCTACCTAACATCTTATATTGTAGTCTATATTAACAATTATTTACATCCGTCTTTCAGATGAAATATACTACAACCCTAGCATAGAAAGCGCATTCACCAAAGCAAATTGCACAAATTGCAAAACCATTAAAGCAATAATCGGAGAAAAATCAATTCCCCCCATAGGAGGTATAATTCTTCTAAAAGGCAATAATACAAAATCCGAAACTATTGCCAGTGCTTTAAAAAATGGTGAAGACCAGTCTATTGAGGGTATCCAAGTCAAAAATATTCTAACTATTATTACCCAAAAATATAACTGAAAGAATTCAAAAACAATTTGTGAAATTTGCACCGCTTACTCCATTATGCTAAATTCTTGAACCTGAGACAGTCTCTTTGCACGAACAAACATTTCTTTCGACAGGTAATTTCTTTATAAGATTAAACAATAAAGATTTAAGTTTATCATTGTTATCATTAAATACCTTTATTACCTCTGCATGTTGAACAGGAGGAACTTCACCAACAAGCCCTGCATCATAATCCGTAATAAGAGATATATTCAAAGGACACATATCCATTTCTTTAACCAAGTATGCTTCGGGGAATTGAGTCATATTAATAACCTCCCACCCCTGAGAAGTAAAGAATTTAGATTCAGCCTTTGTTGAAAATCTCGGACCATTAATAACTACCACTGTACCTTTATCATGAACAGTTATACCTAATTCTTTTGCTGTTTCAATAGCCAACTGTCTCATTTCTTCACAATACGGATTAGCAGCACTAACATGTGTAACAATAGGGCCATCAAAAAATGTTGATTTACGGCCATCAGTCCAATCAACAAACTGATCACAAATTACAAAACTACCAGGCTCCACATGTTTTTGCAAACTACCTGCAGCGCAAGGTGAAATAACCCTAGAACAACCAATAGACTTCATAGCCCATACATTAGCTCTGTAATTAATTAAGTGAGGCGGAATTGTATGGCTGCGACCATGTCTCGGCATAAAAGCAACATTATGATCACCGATTTTACCAATAAAAACACTATCAGACGGAGAACCGTAAGGAGTCTCAACTTTCACCTCCTCGATATTATCAAGAAACTTATAGAATCCTGAACCGCCGAAAACACCTATATCAGCAACATTTTTTTTATCCATATAAATTTATCCTTATTTACCTATCACATAAAATACTAATTAAGCTGAGCCTGATTCTGCAGCCAATTATATGCTGTTCTCTGCAAAGAGCCTTCTGTACCTTCTGGTACAGTCATCTTGCCATCTTTAAAGACATTAACGGTAACACCGTTTCCATCACAGTCTGTATCAATCACTCCAGAGACTTCTCCATTCGTATCGACATTACCCCAATTGTAGAAACATACACCATTTGAGGTTCTGAAATTCTTAATATTACCTTCTCCACAATTAACACCACCAATAGTGTTTATCTGGTCAGCAATAAAATAACAAATAGCTTCTTTTCTGGAAAGAGAAGACTTGGTTGAGGAAGTACCTGAAGAATTTGTATAAACAACCTTTGCCTCAGGAATAGGAGCATAAGAAAAATCTAAATGCAGACCAGCCCTTTCTGCTGCAGACATAGCCGCAATATCAGAATCTGAATAAAATGCCGCATCATATTTTGACGGGTCATTTATTGCACTGGCAATTACAGACTCAAGGGCATGATAAGATTTTATAAACAATACCTTATCTTTATCCGGATTAATACGATTTATAGCTCTTAACATAAGAGCAACCAATACACCGATAATCATAATAGTAAGCAAAGTCTCAGCCATTGTAAAAGCTCTTCTCGTATTCAATGCATTTTTCTTATTCATAAAAACTCCTATCTTTTCTACGATTATATTCGATATTCCCCAAAATTGCAAAAATTAAGCAAGATTAAAGAAATTGTAAAATTTAAGCAATTTTTAAAGAACAAATGTTTTTATATATACAGGTAGTAAAGTAAGGTATAGAAATATGTTAGTAACTCAATCAAACATTCCCTATGTTGGGTATCCGGCTAATGCAGTAGGAGCAACTCCGGTAACAAAAGATATTGCAAGCTATTGCTACGATACACAAAAGCCTCATATCTCAGAAACATACGGATATTTAACAAGTAATCAAAAACAAAATTATACATGGCCAATTATAGGAACAGTAGTATCTGCATTATCTCTTTTAACTGTTACTGCAATGAAATTCAGGAAATAAGGAATATAGAGTTTTTGTTACCAAAAGGCAATCAAGCATAATGTAGATTTACAAGTCTATATTTTTAATGCTGCAATATCCAGCAAGAAAATTAAAAAGATTTATAACTTTCGGTCTTGCTGTATTATTTTTTGATTCAATATCCAAGAAACCTTGCTCCAACCCCAATACACATGCCGGACAAGTAGTAATAACAAAATCAACACCACTATCATAGTATTTTTGAGCTTTACTTTTGGAAATTTTTCTTGATATTTCTGAATTCTTTATTGCAAAAGTACCTGAAAAACCACAGCAAGCAGAAGAATCTTCAACATCAATAAACGTTGCATTAGCAATATTTTTAACAAAATTCGTTAAATCAAAAGTCTCATGACATGGGACATGAACAGCCAGTTTAAAATCATTATTTGCAACAAACTTGAAGTTATGAATTAAATCAAGAACACTAATTGTCTTTGCACTTAAATCTGCTGCTCTTTTATCAGAAGAAAAATCCTTGTACATTTTTAAAACACTGTTACAAGAAGCACAATCAGTTAATATATAATTATAATCAGAATCAATCTTGGAAAGATTAATAGCAATAATTTTCTTAAACTCATCAAAATTGCCATCCGATAGAAAAGAAATACCACAGCACTCAAAATTCTTTTTCATTAGCTTAATTCCTGCATCAGAAAGAATTTTAAAAACAGAATCTTCCGTCTGAGGGTTAATATATTTGTTAAAACACCCTTCAAAAAATATAGCCGTTTTTAGATTATTGTAGGAATCGCGCTCTGAACAAAATACAGATGGCTTAGAATGTCCGGAAAAAACTAAAGAGTTGTATAAAAGGATGTAACGACCTAAAAAAGGAATACGACTAAACAAAAAACTTAAGTTATTCACTAACTTGTCAATACCAAGCAATCTGTACAGAAAAGTAAAAACGCCTACACAAACCAACAATTTTTTAAAAACAAAATAAGAAGAGATAATTCTGTATATAAAATTAACCTGACAAGTTTTGTAAAACTCATTTTTTGCAGCAATGAGAATATCTCGGGCATCTATATCACTAGGACAGAAATTCTTACAAGCATTACAACCTGTACACAAGTCCAAGTATGACTTAACTTTTTGAGTAAAAGCCAAATCTCCTTTTAAAATACCGTTTAAAATAGTAAATTTACCTTTTGATACAGCACACTCGTTTAAGGTTGCTTTATAAACAGGACAAACAGACTGACAAAGTCCGCATCTGGAACACTTATATATTTCTTCTTCATAATCTTGAAACTTCTTCATAAGAATATTATATTCACAAAGATTTATTTAGTGATAAAATTTTATGTGGATTTTCTAATAGTAAGAACAAAATACAATCCAAGCGGGGATATATATGAGAACAGCAGTATCTGTCAATCAAAAGATAATAATACAAGAAAAACCTGAGCCCAAATTGAGCGATTACAATAATGAAGGTGCAATAATAAAAGTTCTTGGTTGCGGCTTATGTGGCTCAGACATAGTTAAATTTTTACACGATGGAACAGAGAAAGTTCTTGGACACGAAGTTGTCGGAGAAATAGTTGATTTAAAACCTAAATTTTTATCAAAATTCAAAATAGGAGATAAAGTCGTTCTGGGACACCATGTTCCTTGTATGAAATGTGAGTACTGCAACAATAAAAACTACTCCATGTGTAAACAATTTAAAGAAACAAATATAAGGCCCGGAGGATTTTCCGAATATATATATGTATCGCCATTGCACCTCAAAAACACTGTTTTTAAAGTGCCAAAAAACTTAGATGACATAGAAATATCATTTATGGAGCCATTGGCATGCTGTATCAGAGCAGTTGAAAGGGCAGAAGTAAAAAGAGGAACGACATCCCTCGTAATAGGTCTTGGTTCAATAGGACTGCTGATGGGACAAGCCGTAAAAGCATTTAAAGGAGATGTAATAGGTTGTGATTTGTTAGAAGAGCGCGTGGCTCTGGCAAACAATCTTAATTTTGATGCTTCTATAAAATTTGAAGACAATGATACAACATCCAAACAAATAAAAGAGATGACTTGCGGATATGGAGCAGATATTATTTTTATGACATCCGGCTCGGGTAAAACTATCGAGTTCGCTCTTAAGTCTGTAAGAGATGGAGGAACTATTCTAATATTCTCTTCCGTTCCTAACGATACGGCAGGATATACAAATAATGATATTTACTATAGAGAACTAAAAATTCTTGGCAGTTATTCACCATCACCCATGGAGCTAAAGATGGCACACAGATTACTCTCAAAGAAAAAAGTCATTGTTAAATATCTTTCAACAGTTTACTCGCTCGATAACCTTGGTGAAGCTATTCAAGATACAATCAGCAACAAGACATTAAAGGCGTATATAAAAGTAGATAAAGAGAATAAAGAGCAAGAATAAATACGGATAAACACAAATCATTATGAAAATGAAAGCTATAAGATACTATGCTCCTCAAGATATAAGATACGAGGAAGTTGAAATAAAAGAACCCAAATCCACTGAAGTACAGGTAAGAATTCAAGCTGCACTTACATGTGGAACCGATGTAAAAACATTTAGAAGGGGACATCCCGTACTGATTAAAAAGACACCGTCAGGATTTGGCCATGAATTTGCTGGAATAATAGAAAAAGTTGGCAAAGATGTTGTTGGATTCAAACCAGGAGACAGGGTCGTTGCCGCAAATTCTGCACCTTGCGGTAAATGCTTTTATTGCCTAAAAAAACAATACAATCTTTGTGAAAATTTAGATTTGTTGAATGGGGCATATGCAGAATTTATAAACATTCCTGAAAGAATTGTAGAAAAGAATCTACTAAAAATCCCAACGGGTCTCAGTTTTGAAAAAGCAGCATTTGCAGAACCTCTTGCAAATGTTGTGCATGGAGTAGAAAGAACTAATATCAACCCGGGAGATACTGTAGGTATATTTGGCATAGGCCCAATAGGACTAATGTTTGCAAGACTTGCAAAATTGAAAGGAGCAAGAGTAATTGCAGCAGGAAGAAACCCCCTTAAACTCAGAATGGCAAAGGAATTTGCACAATGCGATGAAGTCATTGACTTAAAAAGGTACAATCATCCGGAAAAAATATTTCGCTCATTTACAGAAAATGAAAGAGGTCTGGATGTCGCTGTCGAATGTGTTGGCTTGCCTGAAATTTGGGAAAAAATGTTTGAACTTGTAAGAAAAGGCGGTAAAGTACATCTTTTTGGAGGCTGCAAATCAGGGACCTCTGTAAATATAGACACAAGAAAATTACACTACGATGAAATACAAGTTATCAGTGTTTTCCATCATACTCCACAATACTTTAGGCAAGCCTTAGATTTAATAGCCGATGGGCATGTTGATGTTACAAAACTTATAACAAAGAAAATGCATCTTTCAGAAGCCAAAGAAGCCATATTGGCACATGAAAGAGGTGAAGCAATAAAAATTTTGTTAACCCCTTAACTTTACAATATTAAGTTTTGTATATATAAAAATTATTGTCAAAAATACACTAAATACTTATGTTTTCAATTTTAAGAAAAAATCATCGTCTTATGATTGTATTGAAATGTAAACTTTATATGTTATGCTAGCAAATAATAAAATCTTTCAACTTTTACCAAGTGTGAAGAATGTAATCACCCAAGTTTAAAAGAAAAGAAGAAAATGATAAAAATACAAACAACACAACTACCGCTATCAGCGATTGGACGTAAACAAAACGTCGCAGTGTTTGGCTCTGACCAAACAAACCAAAATGATTATGGTTTTGCGCATTCAGGGTATAAGATGTGTTCAAATGAGACATATTATGACGTGCTTAAGAGTGCTGCAATTGACAAAAATGAAACTATGAATATTTTGAATAAGAAGACCGCTAAAAATGTTAATTTTGGCGGTCTTCCTGTTTCAAAGGCAAAGAGTCTTGTTGACACGAAGACTTGGAAATTTGCAAAAAACAACATAGTTCATAAAATACTGCAGATGGCAGATTCAAACCAAACAGTTTTTGATGCACTGTTTGCATTACTTATTACCTGTGGATTGAGACCGGCCGCAATTATGGCTCAGTCAAATGAACATAACAAAGAAAAGAACAAAAAGGCTGCATCACACTCAATATCATCAGGCATAATAGGTTATGGATTTGCAGTTGCAGTCTTCTCACCAATTAAAAAAGGTCTGGATAAAATCAGAAAAAATCCTGAAGTGTTTGCAAAAAATGCAGAAAAATTCTTTACATACAACGGAACAAAGAAAATGTCTGCTTCAAAAAGATTCCAAACATTCACAATGATGTGTAATTACATACCTCAAGTAATAACAGCATCAGTAAGATCTTATATTACAATTGCAATGATTCCTTACATTGACAAGTACATTTTGAATAAAGTATTCAAATCAAATGTACAACCGTCAACACCTAAAGAATTAAAAGAAGACCCCACATACAAATTTGCATTTATAAACTTTAAAAACAACAATACGCATGCAAAGAAAGTATTCCAAAACTTTACAGGAGTGATGAAATAATGCAAGTTCAACCATATACTTCAAAATTAAATACACTAAAATATTCCCAAAATAATAATAGAAACAGCAGGCTGTATGCAACTCCAATGGAAAACAGCAATGTATCTTTTGGGATAAACCCGATGGGCAAATTAACAGACGGACTTGCACACGGAATGGGTTATTTGGGTGCTAAAAAGCCGGTGCAAAGACTGGTAGATTTTCTAAAAGACAGAAACTATCAACAACATTTGGCAGCGTTTGTAGGGGTAATTCTGTCAAGTTTCTATATGATAGACACAGCAAAGTCTAAAACAATAGAAAAAGATCAAAAAATGCCCTTAATTGCCAACCAAGCAACAGTATGTGCTCTATCTACGGCTGGTGCATATACACTAGATAACTTTTTAGACAAACATCTGGCTGTCTTTACAGAAAGATTTAATATAGCTAATATTTCTGACAAAAAAACAAGAAAAATGTTTGTAAAACTTTATGACAATCCGGAATATTTGGATGTAGTCAAAAGAAAAACACAAAATGATTCCAAATTAAAAGAATCCTTTGAAATTCTTGATAAAATGTTTGAAGTTAACAAAGGTGTAGAAAAACAGCTAAAAAATGCTGCAAAAGAAACAAATGCTGATAACGTTGTCAAAGCAGTTTTTGAACAGATTGCTAATTTACCTAAAAAGATAACATCAGAATCAGGAGCAGTCATAGACCGTGCAGACAAAGCAAAAGAAATATTTATGAGCGAAATGAAAAACAGCAAAACGCTTCAAAAGATATTTGAAAAACAAAGCATGACTAATGCTCTAAAACTTGTTTCAAACAACGATACAAAACTGTCTACACTTATGAACGGATTCAAAACAGCAAAATCACTTATGATATTTGCAATGATATATAGATTTGTTGCACCTGTTGTAGCAACACCAATAGCCAATAGCATAAGCGAAAAACTGGAAAACAGAAAAAAAGTTAACGTCACAAAATAAAACAAAAACCAATAAAAAAAACCCGTCTCGATAGAAATCTATCTTGGAACGGGGAATTGGTTAGGTTTTAGTTCGGTTTATCAATAGGTAAATTAGTTTTTAAACCTTGTTTTATGCATAGAGCAAATTCCTTTTTATACTTATTTTAAACAATATTTGGAATCAAAATAGAGGAATCGATTTATGCTTGTAATTGTCTTAACAAAGCTGCGAGCTTATCAGCGCCCTTTGCTGTATCAGCTATTGAGTTACCTGCATTTTCTGCGTAAACCATTTGGCCTTTACCTGCAAATTCAGGGTGATGGATAATAAAGTTATCATTAGCCTTATTAAGGATTGACTGCTGAGTAGCACCATAGACTTCACCTGAAGATGGAAGGACT
Source organism: Candidatus Gastranaerophilales bacterium (assembly GCA_944326555.1). Taxonomy (GTDB): domain Bacteria; phylum Cyanobacteriota; class Vampirovibrionia; order Gastranaerophilales; family Gastranaerophilaceae; genus Limenecus. Next base: position 30,028 of record CALVEK010000008.1, read on the forward strand.
GCTCTTTGTTGTAATTTTTCCATACCAGCTTTGATTTTAGCAGTTTCACCAGGAGCAGGTAAATATCCTTTTATTGTGGTTGCTACATCATCCGCACTTACAGCTGCAGAAGCAGGAAGTGTTGAAAACATATTATCTTTTGGTAAATATTCACTTATTGGTTTCAAATCTACTTTGTTGCCTTGACGCAAAACAGGCAATGTTCCATTTTGAGCACCTGTAATGTGCGGTAAACCTAGAGTTTGAGAAGGAGCATTCAACAACCTTTGAGAAACTACTTCTTCAAAAGGAGTATCAACTGCAACACTTTGTAAATTTGGTTTAACAGGAGCCGGTACTCCAGAAACAGGCTTAATTACAACAGATGGCACATTTGGAGTAACTGAACTTGGACCAGGAGTTGGAATTGGGCCAGGTGTTGGACCAGGAGTTGGAATTGGACCAGGTGTTGGACCAGGAGTTGGAATTGGGCCAGGTGTTGGACCAGGAGTTGGAATTGGGCCAGGTGTTGGACCAGGTGCTGGAGCAGGTGCTGGAGCAGGTGCTGGAGCAGGTGCTGGAGCAGGTGCTGGAGTTTTTGCCTTTTTACCTTTTCTCATTGCAAGAAGCAATGCAGCAGTGCCTAAAGCAGTACCAATAATACCCAAAATAGTTGGCAATTCATCTTTCTTTTTATGAGTTGCAATTGGTCTAGCGTAGTAGTTATTAAGTTTGTCATCATTTTTGATTAATTGATCAGCACCAAATTGTCCAACAGCAATGTTTGTCATTGAGCCGTTGTAAACACCCATGCCAGGGTACATACCGGCAGACATTCCCATACCGGCGCCATAACCTGCACCAGCACCATAAGCACCACCGCCTATAGCTGAATAACTTGTTTGTAAGTTATACATTGGGCTGTACAAACTTTGAAAACTTGTGCTGTAATCATCAAAATACATAACCTAATCTCCAAACTACATTTTAAAATCTAACCTTACATTTATAAAAACAATCAATAAAAAAAGATTGACTAAACAGACAATAATTATTAAGAAATATTACAAAGCAGTTGAAACAAAACAGATAAAAAGGTTTAAATAAGGGGCTTACGAGTAAAGTTTACTTAATATTTGTTTGTTAAGACTATCAATTTAGCTATGAGCAAGTACAATAGACATGAGGTATAAATTATATATAATTTTTTCTAACCAGAGGAGACACAGATGCTAGAATTTGACTACAGGAATGTCACGGCCGAAATTCTTGGCGAAGAAAACGGTTTGAATATTGCAGAAGAGTTTGACCGTTATAATGACAAAATTGCCAGAATTATCAACGATTTGAATTCAAAAAAAGACAAACCCGGTCAATGGCTTCAGTGGATGAATCTCGGATACAACGAAGAAACTGTGTGGCTTGTTAAAGAATATGCCGCAATGGTTAAGGATAGATTTGAAAATGTTTTGGTTTTGGGTATAGGCGGCTCTGCTCTCGGAGGAAATGCCGTTTGTGAAGCTCTTTTGAAACCTTATTGGAATTTACTTACCCCAGAACAAAGGGAAAATCTGCCAAGAATATTTTTTCTGGATAATATAGATCCTGATCAAATAAACGGCCTACTTGAAATTCTTGATTTGAAAAAGACACTGGTTAATGTAATAACGAAGTCAGGTTCCACAGCAGAAACAATGTCTCAATTTATGATTATAAAGCAAAAGCTGGAAGAAGAACTTGGTGAAAACTATAGAAGAAATATAGTCGCAACAACAGACCAAAATGTTGGCATACTAAGACAAATTTCAAATGAAGAAGGTTACAAAACTTTTGCTGTGCCTGATGATGTTGGCGGACGTTTTTCTGTATTTTCGGCAGTAGGCTTACTTCCGTTCGCTCTTGTTGGGATAAACATTGAAGAATTAATGCAAGGCGTCAAAGATATGGATCTTGCACTCAAAAATACTGATATAAGACACAACATAGCAGCCCAAAATGCTCTGATACATTACCTAATGGATACACAAAAGGGCAAAAAACTTACAGTTATGATGCCATATTCGAGTAGATTAAAATATATAGCAGACTGGTTTGTTCAACTTTGGGCAGAAAGTCTTGGAAAGAATGAAAATCTTAACGGAGAAAAAGTTAACATCGGGCAAACACCAATCAAAGCGCTAGGCGCAACAGATCAGCATTCACAAATACAACTGTACAACGAAGGACCAAATGATAAAATAATAAACTTCATAAGAGTTAAAAACTTTGATACAACATTAGAAATCCCACAAATTTTTGAATTTACGGGAATAGGCTATCTTGGAGGCAAAACAATAAACAACCTCATTAATGCCGAAGCTGATTCAACAAAAGTTGCGCTTGTTGATTACCAACGCCCAAATGTATCTATAATTCTTGATAAGGTTGATGCGTATAATGTCGGTCAGCTATTATATATGTTCGAAATTCAAACAGCTATCACTGGAGAATTGTACAATATAAACACCTATAATCAGCCTGGGGTAGAACAGGCCAAAAACTACACCTATGCATTGATGGGCAGAGCAGGTTATGAAGAATCTGCTGAAACTTTAAAGCAAAAAATGTCTTTGTAGCAGGACATGTTACATAAAGTTACATATTTATACATGCAACTTTGTATTTGCTAAAATATAGTTTGGAGCTTTTTAATTAGAGAGTAGTCTTCTATGTCAGAAATGAATAATATCGAAATAATACAAAACAAACTTGATGCACTAGTTGAAAAAATAATTCAAAAAGAAAATTCAGACGAGAATTTTCGTATCACCTATGCCCAGATCCTTGAAAAAATAAACACAAAAATGGATGTTTTCTCAAGTGATGAAAACTTGGAAAAGTTAGGGCTATTATCGCTTGAAATTAGAAAATTAATAACAGACAGACAAGATGTAGTTGACAGTAAATTCTCTGCAATAAAAGGAGAGTTTGATAATCTTAATGAAATACTCTCCGGCTTTTTAAAAACTCCTGAGCTACTTGCTGCATATGAAAAAATACAAGATCAAATGAATGCTTTTGAAGAAGGGCAAGAAAAACAAAAAGAGCTTTTTAATTCGATAATAAACAATATCAATTTGAATGAAACAAACGATACAATAAGAATGAATTTTGCTATCGTTAAAGAACAAAACAGTATAATCAATGAAACTGTTAATAAGCAAATTAACAGCATTAATGCTCTCAATGAGTTTTCTCAAGAAGCAAATAAGAAATCCCTTGAAGATTTAAACACAATAATATTTACACTTAAAGAATTTGAAGAATCACTTAACGACGATGTTGCAGAAATAAAAGACTTTGTTACAGAAAAAGTTGACACTATAATATCAAAAATTCATGAAACAGATTCATACATAGATGTTCTTAATAATAACCTTACAACTCTTGTTCAAGTTGTGGGTAATCTTTTTGATGACGAAGATTTTGTTGAATTAAAATCAGATGTTGGAGATATTCTTGCAAAAACAGCTTTCTTATCAGAAACGCTTAAAACACTTGCAACAAAAGATGAATTCCTCGAAAATACGACTAAAAACAAAGAAGAAATAAAGCAATATAACAAGGAACTTTTAACAGAACTTGAACAAAAAATTATTCAAAAACTTGATTTTAGTGATTTACAAGATGTAAAAGAATATACGGAAAAAATGTTCTTCCAAGGAACTGAAGTACTAAAGGAAGAAATCTGGTCAATAAAAGATACTATTAGTGAAGTTAAGGAAAATGCTCTTTCAAAAGAATGTTTTTCACAAAAAATTGTTGAAATAAAGGATGAATTAAGAGAAACTTTAACAGAAGATATCATCGATACCATTTCAACAGAAAGTGTTGCAGCAGCAAATCAAACAGAACAACTTACAGAAGAAGTAAAAAAAGTATCAGAATCACTAGATAACATAAAATCAGATATACCGGAAAAGATATCAAAAGAATTAGATAATATCAAAAAAGACATACCGGAGAAAATATCAAATACCATAGAAGATCTTAGACAAGATTTATCTGATATTATTTTAAATGAACAAAATGAGCAGATAAATACAGCTCTTAGCAACCTTCAAAATAAATTTGTAACTCAGCTGGTACAGATAGCAGAAAATATTTCATTCGATGAAGAAGTTAATGAAATTAATGAAAACATCTTTAACGTCTCAGATGAAATAAAGGAAAAAATATCCTCTGACATTTCTGACATAAGAGCAGAAATGCAGAATCTAAAAAATGTCTCAAGCACAACGGAAGATAACATAATAAAAATGCTTGAGGATCTTAATTCGGCAGTGCAATCTGACATTAACAAAGATTTAAAAGCGCTATTATCCGGATTCAAACTTCTAACAAGCGGACTAAAGGAAGAAAAAGATTATGTATACACTCTTCCCGATATTGAAGCAGATTTATCTAAAATCAGAGTCGACTTGAGTAATCTGCAAAAAGCAGTAAATAACAGTGAAGAAGAAAATTCTCAGAGTGTTTCTGAAATAACAACCAAAATTGCAGGTGTAAAAGATGCAATTGAAAAACTTGAAAAGAATCCGATAAATACAGAAATTGCCGAGGTCAAATCACTGTTTGATACCTTAAATGAAGACATATCAAGCATAAGTAAGCGTACAAATAAATTGATTTTAGCTTCTGACGAAGTAAATAAAACTCTGAGATTTAACATAGAAAACTTTTCAAAATTAATTAGCAGTTTTGAAAAGCAAAGTATGGAATTCTACAATTCCGCATTTGTAAATAATCTTGATATAAAAATTGATAATATTACACAGATTGTATCAGCACTTATACAATCTAATAAAGTTATAAATGAAGCATTTGTCTATCTGGCAGAATGGATTGACTCTGCGAGTGATTCTTTTGATGAACTAAAAGCAGATATGACAAAAGTTAAAAAATCAATTCTTAAAGAAGAAGATGATTCAATACAAAAACTTGAAGAAAAAATAACAGATTTCGGTTCAAAAATCGATGCACAAAATTCAAAAATTGAATCGATAAATAAGAAATTAGATAGTATTATTGAAACCCAAAACGAAACTAAAGAACTCAAATCTTTAGTTGAATATGTTGCATCACAAGTTAGTGTAACTAACGAAAAAATTGTTGAAAATGACAAACTTGCTCAAAGAATAACAAATATAGAAAAACAACTCAAAAAAATCGAAAAAAATATCGCTATAATAACAGAATACATAGATGAAGATGAAGAAAACGACTTTGATATGGATGAAGAGTAATCATCTCAAATATCTGCAGTCGTCATTAACAGTCGATTATTAGTTGTTACTCAAAACCAACTTGAATGTTGCAAGATTTTTGATTGCAAACATTTTGTTTTTCATATTTTGTTCTTCATTTATTTTAAAAATTCTTATTATACGCTGAATTTCTGCGAGATTTTTTCTATCAGAAATATCATAAACATTATTTATCGGATCAGATACAACACCCATAATTGTGTTTAGTTCATGTTCTTTCATAAAATTTCGTCCTCTAAAACTCTATATTTTTATAAAGTGATTTGAGAAATCAAAATTGCTTTTTTGATAATAAATTGTTAAGAAATATATACATATTATATACATAGTCTTAAAAAACACAGATATACTTGAAATAGAGGATAAAGATACAGAATAAACATATATAATAAAAGATATACTAAAATGATATAAGGAGAAAGAGATGTTACCCATAGTTACAGAAGAACACGCATCACTTGCGTTCGCAGAAATATTTCAGGATGTACATGGATGGCGAAAAAAAATGATACATTACATAAAAGATGAAAATCCGGAAATAAACAGTGCGATTATAGAAGCAGCTAACAATACAGAACTCGACCCCAAGGCTGTGGCTCTGGGTGCGTATATGACATACATTCTTCTTGAAATGGCAGCAAAAGATGACGAGAGAGTAAACTACGACGTAGAAGATTAGTTAATCTATAATTTTAATCTTAAAGTTTTGAACACTTTCTTTATTCAAAAGTTTTTTTTGATTAGAGAGAGTGTTTTTTATAGAAAAAATCCATCCGTTTCTTGGATTAACAAACAGAAAAAAAGCAGCCTGACTTTCCAACAATTTTTGGCGATTATCAATCAACAATTCACCCTTGTCGGAAAGTTCAAAAACAGTAAATGACAAAGGATTAGACAGATTGCTATCAACAAAAGCATCATATCTTGTATTTCTAAGTTTTGTTGTATCTCTAATTAAAGGCTGGTCCTTAAAAGATGTACACCAATGATACAACCTTGTAATAATATCATCTTGATTGCTGTTTTGACTCATTCATCATATCCACAAATTGTTCAACTAACTTTTCATTCCATTTTTTGCCTGATTCCAGCTTGATAATTTCTATAGCCTCATCGGAAGATCGAGCAACTCTATAAGGTCTATTTTGCGTCAATGCAAAATATGCATCGATAAGCAGAATTATTTGAGAAGATACAGGAATGCTATCACCACTCAATTTGTTTGGATAGCCTGTGCCATCCCAGTTTTCATGATGTGCTTCAATAATCGGCACTATATCAGCAATAGAAGTAATCGGCTGTAGAATCTTTCTTGCGGCAATTAGAGGATGTTCCTCAATCTTATGTTTTTCTTCATCAGAAAGAGGCTCTTTTTTGTTAAGAATATCATCCGGAATCATCAACTTACCAATGTCATACAATAACATTGCTATTTTTAGTTTATCAATATCTTCTTTTGATAGTTCCATTTTCCTAGCCAAGTCTATTGCCATGGAAACCTTTGCCTTAGTTATACCTCTTTTGTAGTGGTTGTTATAAGTTTGAGCAAGAGTATCAGCCACAGAGAATAGTGTTGATTTTGTCTCAACAGTATTTATCGCTTTTAATTTAGAGGTAATTTCTTTAGCAATTTTGTCAGGTATAGGAATTTTTTGCTTTGTTAAAATGTCCATAAAAGCACCGAAAGCTACTTCGTGCCACTCAGCCTCATCATCGACATTTTTAGCCAAAGTAACTCTGTTTCGTCCGTTAATTTTAGACTTATACATCGCCTGATCGGTCATATCTAGCAATTCATCCAATTTTATTGAATGCTCGGGGAATGTACCAACGCCTACACTTGCGGTAATATGTCCTATAGTATCGAGTTCTTGAGCTTCAATTGCTGCTCTTATACGTTCTGCGGCAATCATTGCGCCCGAAGAATCAACCCCGGGTAAAAGAACAGAGAACTCTTCTCCCCCCAACCTTGCAGGAACATCGATAGAACGAGCATTTTTCTTAAGAATATCAGCAATAGTCCTTATAGCTAGGTCGCCAAAAAAGTGCCCATATGTATCATTAATCTTTTTAAGATAATCCAAATCAAGACTGATAATTGAAAACGGTTGATGCAAACGCTGAGCACGTTCTGCTTCCTTTTGTAAAGCCTGATTAAAATAGCGTCTATTATACAGTTCTGTCAACGAATCCGTAACAGCCTCTTTTTTAAGATTTTCAAAGAGATTAGCAATTGTAATAGCCATTTCTACTTGGTTGGCAAAAAGAGTCAAGAAATTGAGCTCTTTATCCGTAACTTCAGCCCTTGGAGAAAATACCATCATAACACCAAAAGGCTTATTTGAAGGAAACAGAGGAATACAGATAACATTTTTACTAACCCCAAGTTTATCAATAGCTTGAATATGTTCTTCTTTAAAATCATACAAAAGATTTGTTATAACTTTCATGTACTCATTAGAAAAGAGTATACTCTTTTCTTCAATAGCACGAGTTATCAGCATTTTTGAATCATATTTTAAATGATATTCATGGATATCAATATTTTTTTCTCCAAGAAACTCTATCAATTTTTTTAAAATCGGGCTCTCTGAAAAAGCCTTGACCTTGTAATATTTACCCTTATCATCATCACATACTTGTAAAATGGTACTATTTATATATCCCATTTCTCCATGCAGAGAATTAACAAGTTTTTGCAATACAGTAGACAATGGTTCAGACGAATTCATCAACTCCCAAACATGTTTCAAGGTTAAAAATGCTTTGTTAGCTTGATCCAACTCCTGTGTTCTTTGGACAATTTCTTTTTCCAAAGCAAGATTTCGTTCATATATTTCAATAAACTCTTTTTTGTTGCTTGAAATACTGTATTCAATTTCATTTACTTTTTGGGTATATTCTCTGATTTTCTTAAAAAGATCCATTATTACCAAATCAATCGAGTTACATGTACAATAATGTGGATATTATACTACGTTTTTATGCTAAATGTAAGATATTTTTTAAGAGATTTATAAGTTCAACAGGCTGTACCAAAGAGCAGCACTTGTTTTTGTTCGTTTTTAAACGGCAATTTTTCTTTAAACAAGGCCTGCAGTCAAGTTCAGGAGCCAGTACATAGCAATTCTCACCAAACGGAGCACTTCTTTTTTCAGCAGTAGCTGAGAAAAGAGTAATAACAGAAGGTTTTGAAACAGCCCAAGCAATATGGGCACTGCCTGAGTCAGGAGAAATAACGACATCAGCTCTTCTAAAAACCTCGGCTAGCTCTTTCAGATTTGTTTTTCCAGTAAGTATAAGAGGATTTTCGCAACCAGTCCCATCCAAAATTCGCTCAATCAATGGTAAATCAGACTCAACACCAGTAAAAACAATATTAACCTTCCCGCTTAGCCAGCTTATTACTTCGCTCCAATAAGACTCATTCCAATGCTTATTTTCCCATGTAGTCGACGGAGAAATAACCACTGTTTTTTTTGAAAAATCAAGACCTTGCATAAGTTCAGTAATTTTCTGCTTAATTTCATCAGAAGATTCAGCTAATATGAGTTTAAAATCCGACACGTCAGCCCCAATATGCTGAGCAAATTCAAGATTTCTTTTAACGACATGGTAATACGGGTCAAACAACTTATGAGATTCAGGATAAATCTCATTTGAAAAGAGACTATAAAATTCTCTGCCACCCGTTAAAGTAATTTTCCTTTTTATATTTAAAAAAGGCAATATACAGGCGCTTTTAAAAAGCTGCTGAGTATCTAATACAACATCGTATTCTTGCTTATTAATTTCACTAACTATGTTAAAAAAATCCTTAAAATTTTGAAAAGAAAAGAGTCCTCTTTTTTTCCACTCTTTTTTGGGTATAACATAGCAAAAATCAATAAGGGGATTATCCTTTATAAATAATTGAGCCTTGTCCTCTACTACCCAACCTATTTTACAATCAGGATAAGTCTTTTTTATTGCATAAGCAACGGGCAAAGTATGAATAGCATCACCCAAAGCGCTCAATCTAAGTATTAAAACTTTTTTTATATCCTGTTTCACAGAAAAGATTATAACATTAAAAACAACCAGCGATTTTAAAAATCCATACTAAAGATTTACTTTGTGTAATATATTTTACTTTTTTTGGTGGAGTCATGAAATGTATAAATTTATTATTATAAGGGGGTTGAAAATCGTCGTAAAAATTATACGAAAATAATAAAAAAGGAAAATACTCAAAACCCCCAAAGGAAAATATATGAGCATCAGTAAAAAAGTCCTCAAGCTCCGACAATCAATATTAAAAGCAAATACACAGCTTGATCAAATAAGAGAAAGCGGCTTGTTAGATACATCAGAAGAAACTAATATAAGATATAATAAAATTCTGCTTGAAAAAGCTATATACAAAAAAGAGTTAGACGAAGCAAAACAGCCGGTAATTCAACGACTTTTCAAAAAGATTGCCCAATCACACACACGAGACAAAAAACTCATTTGTGATTATTTCAAACCCTAAAACAGAAATCAGGGATTATATTACTTTTTAAAACTTAGGAGTCTGAAAGATTTTTTCTTATTTTCAGCCTCTCTATCAGGCAATTCATAACATTTTAGGCATCTTGCTTCATAAGTTTCATCTCCTCCAATCATAATAAGCGGAGAAGACTTATCAGCAGGAAAGCCGTTTATAAGTCTTTGTGTTCTGGTTGCATGATCAGAACCGCATTTCATACAGACAGCAGTAAGTTTATCAACCTTATCAGCAAGACACAAAAGTTCAGGCATAGAGCCAAACGGCTCGCCTTTAAAATCCAAATCAAGACCTGAAGCTATAACTCTTTTTCCATGTTCTATTAATTTTCTTACTACAGAAACTATTTCTTCATCGAAAAACTGAATTTCATCTATCGCAATTACTTCATCATCCGGGCTTATAGAGGTCAAAATATCATGAGCACTTTTTACAGTAATAGCATCCAACCAAAGTCCGTTTCTTGATTCAATGTAATCACCTTTGGTTCTGGTATCCAATGCAGGCGAAATAACACGAACTTTCTTTTGTGCAATAATACATCTTTTTACGCGTCTTAAAAGCTCTTCTGTCTTACCACAACTCATTGGGCCTGTGATTATTTCAAAACTGTAACCCATCATAAAAACAAATCCTTTTTCAAAATCCCTCACAGCTTACAACTTCATGTAAGCAATTTTTTTCATGACATTCTTCCTCTTATTATATGATAAATGTTTTTAATATAAATTTCAAAAATGTAAATTTAAAGAATTTTAACTAAATAGCCCGAGAATAAAGCCTGTGTTAATATATAGCCATGGCTAAAGTTTTACTTGTTTCGGATAACGAAAAACAAAATGAACAGATATCTAAAGCACTAGCTAAAACATCTGCGTCAATAGTTGTTTCTACAGACGAGACAGCAATAATAAACTACATAGAAAAATCTATTGTATCAATGATTATTGTAGATGAATCATTGGAAAGTTCTGATGCACTAATTTTGTGCAAAAAAATACACGCAGCGGCAATAAAAGGGAATATTGCGATTGTCGTGATAGTTGCTCAGGACACTCAAAATAGCGACTTGCTAAAAATGTCCCATTCATACATAACAAAACCAATAAACGAAAAACTTTTAACAGCCGGAATTCTAAATAATCTAAAACTAAAAAAAGCCATTGATACGCTGTCAACAAACAATAGTGAACTGGCAAAAAGTCTTTATCAGCTTGATGTTTTGTATAACACCTCTACACAGCTTGCAGGTTCACTTGATAAACAAAAATTGATAAATATTATGATAGACGGACTGGAAAAAAGTTTGAGTTTTTCACTATCATCAGTACTTGTTTTTAACGATGAACACAATATTGACCTTATAATAAACTCATTATACGGCATATCTCCAAGGCTTGAACATTCTCTTAAACTAAGAGCAATACTAAGTTATAGAGCACTTTTTGACAAAAAACGCATACCTTATGAATTAAACGTGAACGACATAAAGGTAATAAAAAATATCAAATACCCTCTTGAAGAATACGATTTGAATATACTAAAATTTGATAATTTGTTTGCACCTATAAATATCGGAGAAAAATTCTTTGGTCTCATAGAAGTATTCAGAGAAACAGACTACACGCAAGAAGATACAACATGTTTTCAAACACTGGCAAGGCAGGTATCCTTGCCATTAGAAAATGCTTCATTATACGAGGAGATAAAAAAGACAAACATAAAACTGGAAAAACTTGAACGTCTAAAATCAGAATTCATCTCAATAGTTTCCCACGAACTTAGAACGCCTCTTACTGCAATAAAAAACTCTCTTGAAATATGCCTAAGCGGAAAGGCGGGAGAAGTAAGTTCAATTATGGATAAGTTCTTGAATATGGCAAAAAGAAACGTTACAAGATTATCAGGAATTATTAATGACTTGTTAGACTTATCAAAAGTTGAAGCAGGAAAAATGGACTTCAAATTTGAAAAAACGGCAATAACCACTCCTGTCGAATTTATGAAAAATACTTTTGAAAATGTTGCAAAAGAAAAAAATATTCAGCTCACGCTTGAAAAAGATGACAATCTCTGTGAAACATACATAGACACACAAAGAATAGAACAGGTAATGTCAAATCTTATCTCTAATGCCATAAAATTTACAAATGAAAATGGCAATATAACAATAAAAATAGAGAATACAAAAGTTACGGATATTGATAAATCAAAACTAATCGGAATTGAAAAACCTGTTTTCTACAACAATTATATAAAAGTCTCCGTAAAAGACAGCGGTATTGGTATAGCCGCCGAAGACTTAAAAAAAGTTTTTGACCAATTCCAACAAATAGAAAATTCCTTAAACAGAAAAAATGGAGGAACAGGACTTGGCCTGCCTATTGCAAAACAGCTCATTGAAGCACACAGGGGTTTTATATGGGTTGAAAGTGAATTAAATAAGGGTACAACTTTCTCTTTTGCAATACCAATATTGACAGAAAAAGATAAATTCATAATAGATTTAGACAAAGAAATTTCAAAAGCTAAGACTTGTAATAACAATCTCTTGTTAGTCCTTATAAAAGAAAAACAACAAAGTGAAAAATCCTTTATCGAAGATATCGGTAAAGAGAAAATATCCATAATAAGAAAAACTTCCAGCACTAAAGAAGTCGAATATCACGAAGACGGATACAATTATCTGGCTGTAATGATACCTGAAGCAGACAAGTTTGCACAAAGTTTCATTGAAAAGAAAATTGAGAGTACAATACAAAATTCCGGAGAAGAAACAAATTCTCCAAAATATGATATATTATACTCAACGATAATATTTCCTGACTCTGGAGAAAACTCTTTAGAGTTGATGGAAGCAGCAAAAAACGCTTTAAAATGTAGGGTGGAGGCATAATTAACAGATGAGTGAAACAAAAAAAATTCTTATAGTTGATGATGAGCAAGATATTGTAGAAACATTAAAATTCATGCTCGAAGCTCAAGGTTATGAATGTTTTTGCGCTTATGACGGAGAAACAGGGCTAAACATGGCAAAAGAAATAATTCCAGACCTGATGATTCTTGATGTTATGATGCCCAAGATAAACGGGTATAAAATAAGTCGCCTTTTAAAATACGATAACAAATACAAAGATATACCAATAATTATGGTTACAGCTCGTTCCCAAGAGGATGACAAAATTATAGGCAAAGAAACTGGTGTAAATGAATATATCACGAAACCTTTTGAACTTGATGACGTTATAGAAAAAGTAAAAGAATATTTATCCGGAGAAAAATAAAATAATGGAGTTTGTAAGAAACAAAACCCTTGAAAAACTCAAATACGACTTGGTTAGAGATAACATTATAAAATACGAAGATTTAGAAACAGCCGAACAAGTTGCTTCGGCTCAAAATGTTAATATAGGTCAAGTTCTTATATCATCAGGAATAATAACAGAAGAAAACCTTCTAAAATTCCTTGAAAGTAAATTACATATTCCATACGTAAATCTTGATGACTATTCTCTGGACAAAAGGTGCCTTAGCTACATAAATTTCAATAACGCACAGAAATACAAAGTTATCCCATTATTTGAAATTGAAGGAATCTTAACAGTCGCAATGTCTGACCCATTGGACTTGTTTGCAATTGATAAAATTGTTGAAGACGCAAAATGCGAAATAGAACCGGTAATTTCTTCTGAAAGTGCTGTACTAAAAAAAATCGAAGAATACTACACAAGCAACAGCTCAGTTGGTCAGATTTTTATTGATGAAGACAAACCTCAATATGACTGGCGAGAGGTCTTAAATAATGAAGATTTGTCATCAAGTCTGTCTGATGAACACATACAAAAGTTGATAAGAGCAATACTAAAACAGGCAATATCACTAAATGTTCACGAACTATTTTTTGAACATGTTCCAAACGGTCTTAGTGTAACATTCAAAAAAGACTCGCAAAATATTTCGACAGGGGAAATTCCGGCAATACTTGTATCCTCATTTATTGCAAAACTCAAAACACTTTCCAATCTTGACCCTACAGTATCAGAGCTTCCTCAACTCGGAAAACTCAGTTTTAAAGTTGATGATATATCTCTAATTGCAAGCATTTCAGCTTTTCCTACAATATTGGGAGAAAGGATATCCATAAAAATATACAAACCACCAAGAACATTGGAAGATAATGGATTTGATGTAAAAAGAATTAATACAATAAGAACAGCCGTTGATACTCCTGGAATTATACTGGTTTGCGGTTCTGCTTTAAGCGGAAAGACTCATATAATATACTCTATTCTATCCGATATAGCATCAGAAAACAGAAATGTAATGACAATAGAATCTATTACAAAATACAATCTTGAAAATGTTAATCAATGCGAACTCAATGAACACATTGGATTCAATCTTGATAAGGCTATGCGTTTTATAGAATTTCAATCACCTGATATACTTTATTTTGAAGGACTAACAACAAAGGAAGGTCTGGATTATTTTACATCTCTTGTGTTTAAAAACAAAACTTTGATAACTGAATTCTTAGCAGAAAACATTGCAGATTTGATGAAAAAACTTTCTTTAAACGAATTTTCAATGTTCAAATCAATGTTAACCTGCCTTATTTTTATACACAATAAAGATAGCATAGAAGTCTTTGACAAACAGGCTCTTGAGAAATATTTCGGATAGAAAAGTTGTAAACAAATATTAACAATTCCTTAAAATCGGTAAATTCATTAGAAAAAATATTTTTTATAAGTATATAGGAAACCGAAGGAAAAAAGGAATATAGTATTTTGAGTGGCGAAAATTTAAAAGTTCCACAATTGAATGTTGATAAACAGACGGTAGCAACTGAAAAAACAGGAGAAATGAAAGCAGTTACTACTCCAACATTTTTATTCAATACCAAAATTGCAAACACAAAAGAATTTGCAATCAATGGTAATGAACAAACATTTTTGCCAAAAGCAGAAACACAAACTCAAAGCGCATCTCTCTTTGGTACCAATATAAAAACAGAAACAGAGAAAAAGCCACAAAAGCAAGAGATGCCAACTGTAGCTCCAACAAAACAAGGCTTTTTAAGCCAAATCGGCAACTATTACAGACAAATCAAGTACGGAGTTAACAAGCTGGACGAAGTCATAGATGCAGATGCACTAAAAGTTCTAAATGAGCATGGACTTAGCGAAAGCGAACTATCAGAAATCTATGAATCAAATCCAAGATTACAAGCCATTACACAACAAATGCAAATGATGGCTCAAAACTATGGAATTCAAACAGCTTAATATCAGGGGATATTAGGAATGAAAATCAATATTAAAGACGTTTTACATTACGAAAATTTGAAAACTATTAAGTATACGCACCTTGCTACTACAATCGTATACGCAAGAGCTATTGCCGAAATGCTTGGATATTCAAAAGAAGATATCCATGTAATAGAGGTTGGTGCATCTCTTCACGATATTGGAAAATCATTTATTCCACCGTCAATACTTAATAAAAAAGGCCGTTTAACAAAAGAAGAAAGAGAAATAATAAATCTTCACTCTGTTATCGGATACGAAGTATTGAAATCTGCAGGATACAGCGTAAATGTTGCAGAAATTGCAAGAGACCACCACAATCCAATGTCTAAAAACAATATGGCACAAATAGTCAGAGCTGCAGATATATACTCTGCTATGAGAGAAGAACGCTCTTACAAAAAGCCAAAGACTCACGAAGAAGCAATGGAAGTTTTAAAATCCGCAAAAGTTCCACAAGATATATTAAATGCTCTGGATAAAAAATACGGTAAAAAGCAACAAGCAAGAATTACTCAAGGCTTTGCAACTCGACCTGCAATTGCTTAATGTTAGTAGACAAGGTCTCGTAATTATTCATCGCCTCTTTAAGATAATGTTTATACTGAACATTATCACCGATTTTTGAATACAAATGAGCCATTGTATAATTAACATCGCCGTTATAAGGATTATTCAAAAGTGCGTTCTTTAACAAATCTATAGCAATGTCAAAATTCTCTTGTTTTGCGTAAATCTTTGCCAATATAACATAGGCTCCATCGTCTTTAGGATTCAACTCCAAAGTTTTTTTCAAAAGTTCAACAGCTTTGGTATCTTCACCCTCTTCAAAGGCTATAGAGCCTAAATTAAAATATGCCCAACTGTAATCAGGCGACATATCTATAACTTTTTGATAATACTGCTTACATAAATCTCTTTCGCCAATTTTGTCATACTCATACGCAAGATAGAAATGAGCCAAAAAATCCGTAGGATTTAACTCTATAGCGGCCTTAAGGCATGTTATAGACAAAGAGTGTTCTTCCTTTTTGGAATATAAATACCCAAGATTAAAATAACTGTTCGCATCAGACTCTTCTAACTGTAATACCCTCTTAAAGAAAGGTATTGCCTTATCAAATTCCTGTGTTTGTAAATACAAATAGCCTAGATTATACAAAAAATCAGGTTCATCAGGACTGATATTCAATGCATTTTGGTATGATATTGCAGCTTTATCAAATTTTTTCAAGTTTTCAAGAACAATACCTGCATTATAGTGTAGTCTTGAATCTTCGGGAAAGCGTTTAAGTAAGTAAAAAAGCTGTTTCAAAGCCTCTTCATTATAGCCATTCTCCATAAGTTCAACAGCAAGCTCTCTTCTTATTTTGAAATCAGAAGGATTTTTTTCCAATTCCTCATTTAATTCTTTTATTTTTGACATGCTATCCATAAGACAATATTAACTTTTTTTTGATGTATTTACAATACAAAAAAGGACCCTCAAAAGAGAGTCCTTTAAGTGGTGCCCTGAGCCAGACTTGAACTGGCACTGGGGGTGAGCCCAATCGGATTTTAAGTCCGACGCGTCTACCGATTCCGCCACCAGGGCAAAACGTTATTACTAACATTTCGTATAATTATATTCCTTTAAAAAGTAAGAATTGTCAAGCGGATATATAAAATAAGCACGAATTTGAAAGCAACAAAAAATTTATTGAAAAAAATGAACAAAATTTTTTTAAATTCGTTATAGTATATGTAAGGAATAAAAACTATGAACGAAAAAAAATGTAACGGTTATGAAAGCATGTATACGTTCTTGAGCGAAGATGACTTCCTAAAGCATCTGGAAAACTGTGAAGAATGCAAAGCAGAACACGAAAGAATGCAAAAAGTATCATCTCTCATTCAAGAAGCAAAACCATATATCATTGAAAAGAGAAATCGAGCAAAAGTACTAAAAGCAGCATGCGCAATATTTATTATCTTCTTTTCAACACTGAGTATTCCTCTCTACACCGTCGGTACACACATGTACGAAGACGTAATGGCAAGCTCAATGACTGCTGAAGAAATGGGTTTACCAGTGGATGAGTATGGCTTTTTGTACATAAATTAAGGGTTGTATGGATTTAAAAGAAATAATATCGACTCACGGAAAAACTGTGAGAAATATCATAAAAAGAATTACGAATGAAGAAAATGAGGACCTTGAACAAGAGGTTTACAGCAGAGTATGGAAAAATGCTGAAAAATATGAAGAAAAAGGAACTTTTGGTGCTTGGATAAGAACAATTAGCGCTAATTTATCCAAGGATTACCTTAAATCTTCACAAAAAAGATTGTCAGATAACTCAACATCTGATGAAACGGTAATATCTTTTGTAAAATGCAAAAAAGATACTCCGGAAGAACTCATTTTAAAAAGAGAAAGACAAAAAACTATAACAGAGGCAATAAACAAACTAAAACCAAAATTCAAAGAAGTAATAATGCTATATGAAATAGAAAACAAATCGTACGAAGAAATATCACAAAGAATAAAATGTCCTATAGGTACAGTGAAATCAAGGTTATATAATGCAAAAAAAGAACTTGCAGAAATGCTAAAAGATTTAATGTAGAAAGGATACAAAAATATGAAAAAACAACTTATTATCGCAGGTATAGCAGCAGCAATGATGCTCTCAACATCTATGACATTTGCAAATACGGCAACAGACAATACAACACCTAAAAAACCAACTTGCAATTGCAAATGCAACAAACAAAAGCCACCCAAAATGGCAAGACCAAGTTTGGATGAACAATTACAGTTGACAGAAGAACAAAAAGCCAAAGCTCATGAAATCAGAATGAAAGGTCATGAACAAATAAAACCTGTTATCGAAAAAATGAAAGCTAAACATCAAGAAATTAAAGAAGTTGCTAAAAGCACACTTTCACAAGACAAAAAAGACAAAAAGATTGCAGAATTAAAAAAAGAAATGAAAGCTCTTAAACAAGAAGCAAGAAAAATCAGAACAGAAAACACAAAAGAGTTTGAAGCAATCTTAACTCCTGAACAAAAAGCAAAGTTTGAAAAAATAAAAAAAGATGCAAGAGCAAAACACAAAGCAATGATGAAAAAAGGTAAAAGACCTAACAAAGAATTTGGACCACAAGCACAAAATGCGCAACCTACACCTCAAAAATAGAAACATTAAAAGCCCCCTAATAAGGGGGCTTTTTTATGATATAATCTATTCATAATAATAAAGGGGAGAGAAGATGAGGATTTGTAAGATATTGTGCGTATTCTTTGTATGCGTTTTATTGTCTTCTCAACAAACGATTTTTGCAGATGAACTGATATTAGAAAAGGATACACAATTACAAAAAATCATTTCACAAACAGGATTTCGTCTGCTCAACAGTAGTGGATACGAAAATCGTATAACTTTTTTCTATTCACCTGTTCCTGAGCCCAAAATAAAAATAAACAACAGAAAAAAAAGAGTAACGGTAACTAAAGGCATGATGATGCTTGTAGATGACGAAAATGAAATAGCAGCAGCTCTCAGCTCAGCAACATCACAAATCATAGACAACCAAAGCGGATTTTTTAGGAGGTTTTCTGTTAGTTTTTCTCCGAGAAAATATGAAATAAAAGCAGATAAAAAAGCTGTAGATTTGATGGTGAATGCCGGATACAACCCAATTGCATTAATAAACTTTATAAACAAAACAAACAAAGAGCAAAACTGGTTTGAATATAATATATTTCACCACAATGGTACGGAACGTAATACACAAATATACCAATATATTTATGAAAAATACCCATTATTCATTGCAAATAATGAATATATTGAAAATAACTCTTACCAAAACTTTCTGTATACAACAAAAAACGAACGTAAAAAAGCAAGAATAATCAAAGAAGCAAAACTAAAAAGGAACAATCATAAGAAATGATAAAAAAACTCGTTGCATTAACTATAATATTGAACTGTTTATTATCACACACCAGCAACTGTGTGTACGCTTTATCATACAAAAATCAAGTTATAAAAACAGGAATACAAAAAAATGTCGAAAAAGAAATAAATAAGAAGAAAAATTATGAAATTCCAATAATAGAAGATGAAATTGCACAAGTACAAACAGTAGGAACAAAAGGTAAAAAAAAGAAATACAAACAAGACGTCATCAATGATGATGCTCTGGATGGACTCAAAATAGCAAAATTACCACAAAAAAGAAAATACAAAAGAGTACTTATTAGTGATGAAGAAGTCATTTTGACAGAAGAAAACAAAAAGTTTAAACGCCCTGTCTACACAGGTCAAATCAAAACAGAAAACGGCCTTGTTGTAATGCTCAAGCCTCTAAAAAAAGTTAAAACGAAAAGCTCTTATTTAAAAGTTAAAAACGAAAATAAAACAGAAAAGTACAAAATATCATCACCATCTATAGGTGATCAGATAGCCTTCAAAGTTATTGAAGATGTCCAAAAAGACGGAAAAATTATAATACCTAAAAATACAATAGTTTATGCCAAAGTCGGTACAATTTCGCCCAGAGCAATGGGCGGAGCGCCAGCTGAAATGACTTTAGAAAACTTTGAAATGATGGATAAAAACGGAAAACTTGTTCCACTGAGCGGAGAAATTTCAAGCAGCGGCTATTCTCTCTCCTTTTGGATAGGACTGGCTGAATTAGCTACAACACCTTTCTTATTTGGTCTTGCAGTACCACTTCTTAGACTATTACCGGGGGGACAAGCTGTCGTAAGCCCCAGAAAAAATTATGTTGTATATTATTAAAATAAAAATAACGGAGAGATGAATGAAAAATATTATTTTATGTCTTTTAACTTTAATACTTTGCACTCAAATCTGTATAGCAGATGAGCTCAGACTTGATAAAGAAATAAAATATCAAAAACAAATTATGCAAATTGGATATAGAATTCTAAATGCCAATAAAATAGATAAAAGAATAACATTCTATTATGTACCCCAAAAAGAGGTAAAATCGAAAACAGATTTGGGCAAAAAGAAAGTAGAAATAAGTAAAGGCTTACTTCCATTTGTAGATTCAGATGATGAATTAGCCGCAATACTTTGCCACGAGATAACATACGGAACAGAAGCTCACAAAGGACTTTTAAGAAGAATTGGAATGAAAACAGCACCAAAAAAATTTGAGTTAAGAGCAGATAAAAATGCCGTCGATTTAATGGTAAACGCAGGATACAATCCAATTGCATTAATAATAATACTAAATAAAATTACTGATGAACCCAACTGGTTTGAAGGGTACTTTAGCCAACAATCAGGAAAGAAAAGATTGCTGGCTATATACGATTATGTCTACAACAAATACCCGGAATACCTTATAGAGAATGATTACAAGAAAAACATATACTATCAAAATTTTCTTTTAACAACCAAAACAGAACGAAAAAAAATTAGAGAAAAATATACAGAAAAAAACACATTACCTGTAGATAATAAGAGCAAAAAATAATAAAAAACTAATAATATAAACAGAGTATTTTCTAAATAAAATCGTTACAAAAGTGAATTAAGAAAAAATGTGGTGTAAAATCTTGGTATGAAAAACTTTATCGCTTATATATTATTACTAGTAATATTTTTCGCACAAACCGGAACCTATGGTATTGTAAAAGCAGCCGTTAATCCTGTGAGTGAAACTGTAGAAAAAGAAACCTCTGAAAACAACGACGTATTCAAAGGTCGAGCAGAGATAACTGATAAACAAGAAAAAGAAAATAAAAAACTCTTTACCGGTGAAATAGACCAACTCGAACCCAAAGATGTAATAAAGATGACGGTATCACAAGTACTAAGCTCTGGTTACACAGAAGAGGGTGATGAGTTCTTTGCAGAAATAACAAGCGAAGTTGAAGGGGATAAAGGTGTTATACTACCTGCAGGCACTATTGCTCATGGCAGTGTAAGAGAAATAGAAGAATCAAAAAGGTTAGGTAGAGACGGCTGGATTGAAGTCAGCTTTGATTACTTGATTACACCTGACGGCAGGGAAATACCGATACAGGGTAAAATGAGCACGAAACTTAATCCCGTTGTCGGAACAACAAAAGTTGTTGCCAAAAGTGCAGGTTATACAGCTCTTGGTGGCGTAGTCGGAGGGGTTGTAGCACTCAACATGTTTGGTCTCCCTGCAGCAGTAGCAAGCCAAGGTTACACACTTGCAGGAGGTGCAGCGGTAGGCGGTGCCGTTGGACTGGGAATGGCTCTTTACAAGAAAGGTAAAGATGTTTTAATTTCTCCTGGTGATGAAATTCAAGTGAAAATAACAAAAGGCGTAGAATTGCCCGTATTTAGAAAAGAAGCTCTAATGCAAGAAGAATTTACTTGCGACGGTTTGAACGTAAAAATTACAAATATAAATTTTGAAAAAGATCCGTTTGGTGAAATGAACACAATAACTATTGCTATTGTAATTACTAACCTCACAGATAAATATTTTACCGGCTTTGACATATCATTACAAAACGACCTAAATGCATCGTTCTACCCCTCTGTTTTCGGAGATACAACTATATTATTCTCAAAAATAAAACCAGGAGACAGAGTTTCAGGCAGAATCTCATTTTCTGTAGACAATATAAAAAGAAAACATTGGCTGGTTTTTTATGACAGAGCACAACGAAAAAGTGTCGCAAAACTTTCTATAGATAATGCCTACAAAGAAATTCAAGCAAAGAAAAAAGGCAAAAAGAAGAAAGCAAAAAAAAGATTAACAAACTAAAAACTAGCTGTTAACCCCAAAACCAAACATGGCAAAGTCGTATTTTACAGGGTCATAAGAATCAAATTGCTTTAGATTTTTAGTTAATTCAAGAACAGCCTTGTAATCATTTTGGCTGCGGTTTAGTAATTCCAATTTTCTGGATACCCTTGCTACATGAACATCCATCGGAATTAAAAGCTCAGATTTATCAATAAAAGTCCATCTTCCTAAATCAACAGCACCACCTCTGACCATCCAACGTAAAAACATATTAAGCCTCTTACAAGCACTATTCTTGGATGGATCAGGCAACAAATGATAAAAACCTTTAGTTACGGGTAAATCCACCCTTGAATAAAAATAATCAACTACAACCTGAAGCATACCTTTTATAGACTTATTTATATTCCATCCGTACTCAAAAAGAGAGCCAAGGGATTCACCTGATAAATACAAATTTTTTAAAATCAAAATAATTTGTACCAAATCTATACCTACGGAAAATCTGTAAGAAAAATCATCCAAAATATGATTTGAAATATCAAAATTTTTTACAAACTCAAATGGTTTATTATCCATCTTGTCAAACAAAATATTCAACTTTGAAATAAAAATCTCACGCTTACCATAAGCAAAAACAGAAGCCAGAAAAGCAGCAATTTCAACATCATACAAATCATTGTATCTATGAGGAAATTGTATAGGATCGTCTTTTATAAAATCTTTTGTTTCATATTTAGAAACCAGCTCATCCAGATATATTTTTGTATTCATCTCAATCTCTCAAAATATTGGCTTAGTATCAAATTACACTCTTCTTCCATTATACCGCCTTTATAATTAAGTTTCGAGGAATCAGCAATGAAGATATTACCAAACTTGCTAAAAGCTCCATACAAAACATCATAAGCACCAAAATATAAATTATCTATTCTTGACTGCATAATAGCCCAAGCACACATTGGACAAGGCTCCAGTGTAACATACATATCACAACCGTTTAAACGCCAATTCCCAAACCTTAAAGCAGCCTCTCGCAATGCAAGAATTTCTGCATGTGCCGTTACATCATTTCTTTTTTCCTTTTCATTATGGAATTTAGAAATAATTTCATTATCATAAACAATAACAGCACCAACAGGGATATCATCACCTGATTTTGCAGCAATATCAATAGCTTGTTGCATAAAAAACTTATTCATAACTTATAAATATATTACAAAATATTACAAATTTTCATTTTTTTTTAATGATTTTGTAATATTTCGTAATAAAACACTTGCATTTTGATATACCGAGTGATATATTAAGTATATACATTAGTGATATCTCATTTAAGCCGTCAGTGTCGATTAATAAAACACAAGAAACAGATAGAGCTTCTATACTGTGCTGTTTTTGTGCGAAAAATTACGAAAAATTAGGATATAAAATAAATTAGGAGTAAGTGTATGTCTAAAAATTCAGTTTCATTAAAAAGCAACTTTACAAAACCAGATTCTCACAATGTAATGCCACAAAGTACGGATGACGTTTTAAACAACTACATCAGACGTATATCTCAAATTGATGTACTAACGGCAGAGCAAGAAAAAGAAACAGCAAAAACAGCAAAAGAAGGCACTGCAGAAGAAGCGACAAAAGCGAAGCAAAAACTTGTACAAGCAAATTTAAAACTTGTCGTAAATATCGCAAGAAAAAGCGTTCAAATTTCACATTTACCGATGATTGATTTGATACAAGAAGGCAATCTTGGACTTATGGTTGCAGTAGAAAAATTCGACTATAAACTCGGATATAGATTTTCAACATACGCTGCTTGGTGGATAAAACAGGCAATCTTTAAAGCAATTTCTGAACAATCACACTGTGTAAAAATCCCTGTATACATACAAGAAACATTGTCAAAATTTTCCAAAGTAAAATCATCACTTGAACAAAAATACAATACACAAGTAAAAACTGAAGACGTAGCAAAAGAAATGAATATATCAGCAGACAAAATAGATGCATACCTGAGCGCATATACAAAATCAATTTCTCTTGACGCACAATTTGAATTAAATTCAGGCAGCCAAGTTACTCTTTCTGATATTTTAGAAGATCCAAAATCAAGTGCATACGCAGATGCAGAATACGAAAATCTAAAAAGAGACATAGAATCTGTTGTATCAACACTAAAAGAAAGAGAACAAGCCGTAGTACGAATGAGATACGGACTTGGTGAACTCGGTAGAAAAACACTTGAAGAAATAGGCAAAATATACGGAGTAACAAAAGAATGCATTCGACAAACAGAAAATAGAGCTCTAAGAAAACTAAGAGAGCTTAATTACACAAACAATCTACTCACTGCTTATATGCAATAATACCTTGACAGCGTCCCTAAAAATTAGTACAGCATAAAATTACAAAAAAGGGACGCTTTCTTTTAATTGTTGAAAAATAATTAAAAAAAAACAACTACAGAATAACCGGATTAAGGACAAATACTTTCCCAATCAATATCATCTTCATCTTCTTCACCGGGTTCCGGGATATGTTCACCATCTTCTATCATAATCTGAAGCATCAACTTTAATTGCTTTTTATAATTAGCCAATGCAATCTCTCTGGTTTTTGCACAATATGCAAAACTAGGAAACTCTTTAATTTCTATGTAATGATATGGATTACCGTTAAAATCCAGGTCAGTTCCCTCGATTAACGTCCAATCCAAATTCAAGTAATAATCAATATCTTTTTCCAAAATTAACCATCCAAAGAATTTTCTGTCAAAGGCTGAGAAATCATAATACCCTCACCACCAAGGACTTCTGCTTGTTTTCCGTTTATATACAAGTATATAGGTTTGTCAGGAGCATTTGCAATAGCCGTTTTAATAAGCTGCTTCATCCTACTATACAAGCTGTCTGCACCACCACCGGTTTGAATATTTGAACTTACGTCAATTATAATCTTGTTCTTGCTTTCAACAATTCCCATAATTTTTACATTTTTGGGAATTTCAGAATAGACTCCGACTTTTTTCTCATACGGAGTTGGACCCAGTACAAGCTGATTTAACGAATACTTTAACTTTGATTCACCTTTCGGCAACTCACGCTGAACCTTTTTGAAGACTCCGGTATCATTCTTATCCATACCAAGAAAATAAACTGTAACATACGTCTTTGGTACTTTTTTTACTTCAGTTTTTTTAACCTGAACAGGTTCTTTTTTTACAGGTTCAACGACCTGTTCTTCTTTCACCAGTTTCTTTTCAACTTTTGCATGCGGTGTATCAAAAAAATTGACCTTAACGTAAAAGAATGCAAGAGCTGCAAGCGTAAGTATAACTAATTTAGACCAAAAGCCCATAAATATTTCCTCTAAATAAACCTTTAATTATTATAATAGTTTTTGGGAACAATAACCAGCCCCTTAACAACAATTTTATTATCAACAAAATTAACATCCTTAATTTTTATTATGCCCTTTGAGTTATGCAACAAGTTGGACTTAAATACGAAAGGATTCAACTTGTTTATAATCGGCAACAAGGCATCTACATTTAAAGACGTCAATGAATGTGGCAATTGTAAATCTGTAAAGAGGATTTTACCATCTTCAACATACAAACTCATTGAAGAAGAAACAAGTTTGGGCTCTCCCAAAGTAAGAGGAGAAATAACTTTCATAGAAAACAAAAGTCTGTTACCCTCAATAGAGGCTTTGGGATCAAAAATTTTGAACATAGATACACCGGCAACACTCACATTCATAGAGTTTAAAAGTTTCATGTATTCAGGAGTATTGAGTATCTTTTGCAAATCTGCTGAGGTAACATCAACAGAGAATGACATCAAAAAGTTCTCATTTGTGTAGACCTCTCCATCTTTGTAAATAAAATGATTATAATCACACAAAGATTCAGCATTTACATTAGAAACATAAAAGCCATCTATATACGCACTATCTGCATGAGCAGAGAATTTCTTAAATTTACCCTGCATTAATGATCTTGCACCAAATGGAGTTATATCGACTTTAAAATCAGCCGTTAAGTCTTCATCCATTTGTTTTTTTACTTGAGATTCCAAAATTGTTGAAAGTAAAAAATTCATCCCCGAAATTTTACTCAAAGTAGAAGAAATCGGTCCATTTATATTTTCCGGAACAGACGCACACATTTCTGTATCACAATATGATGTTACAGCAAATGCATTTAACGGCATAAAAGCAAGTAAAGCCCATATAATAAAAAATTTTATTTTATTCATGATTCAAATACCTTTTTAACTACAAGAACATTACCATCAACCCCGCTTTGATGTGAGACATCTTGTTTTGAAATAGCACACAGCCTACCTTGATAAACCAGTGATACAAAATCACTACCAAAAATTTCATCCACCTCAAGACTCTGCCCATGCATAACCTTTTGATACTCACAATTAGAAAGTTGATAACAACTATATGATAAAACATCAATAGGATTAATCAAATTATTTAAAACAACATCATAATCAGTTAAATCATCTAAAGGTATCGACTTTTCAATAAAAAATGGTCCTGACTCGGTTCTGACTAAGCCAGACATGACAGCACCACAACCCAAAGTCTGTCCCATATCGTTCACAATTGAACGGATATATGTACCCTTTGAACAAGTTACAGCAACTTCGGCTTCTTGTTTTTCATAATCAAAAGAGACCAAACTAATTTTGTCAATGAATACCTTACGACGTGGTATATCATCAGGAATAATCCCTTGCCTTGCAAGTTCATAAAGTCTTTTACCATTGTAATGAACAGCCGAATAAGCAGGAGGAATCTGTTCTATCTCACCTAAAAAATTTTTAATAACTTCTTGTACGTGATTTTCTGTAACTTTGATATCAGAAAAAAATCTAACCTCACCATCAGTATCATAAGTATCAGAAATTTTGCCAAACTGCATAGCAGCAATATATGATTTTCTCTCCTGTAAAAATTCTATTAATCTGGAAGCCTTACCAATAGCGACAGGTAACACTCCCTCAGCCATAGGATCTAAAGTACCTGTATGACCAATCTGTTTTATTTTACAAACTTTCCTAAGCCTTGCTACAACGTCATGCGATGTAATACCCTTAGGTTTATTTACATTCAAAAAGCCAAATAACATTAAAACGTCCTAAATTTCGCCTTTCGAAATCTTATCTATAAGATCCATAACCTTTGTGCCTCTTTCCAAAGAGTCATCAGGAATAAAACGCAACTCCGGCGTAAGTCTCAACCTTATTCTTTTTCCGACTTCGTATCTTATCTTTGAAACATTATCTTCTAAAGCATCGATTGTCTTTTGCTTAGACTCATCATCAGTAGTAAAAACTGAAAAATAGACTTTTGCAAAGGAGTTATCATGAGCAAGTTCTATATCAGTTATAGAAATAACCCCTGCAATACGAGGGTCTCTGATATCTTTTTGAATTATATCAGCAATTTCTTTCATTAACGTTTTTCTGACACGCTCATTTCTTAAAGACATTGTTTACCTCTTACAAATACTAGACAAGTGCTTGTCTTTCTACCTCTTCAGTTGTAGAAACTTTAATTATATCGCCCTCTTGAATATCATTAAACTTGGCAAAAGAAATACCACATTCAAAACCTGTAGCGACTTCTTTAACGTCATCTTTAAATCTTTTAAGTTGGTCAATAGTACCTTTGAATATTTCCTGTCCGTCTCTGACAATAACTGCGGTTTTTCCTCTGAGTATTTTACCCTCAAGGACATAGCATCCTGCAATTTTACCGGCTTTGCCCACAGTAAATACTTGTCTGACTTCAGCTTTACCAAGTTCAACCTCTTTAATTTCTGGTTGAAGAAGATTCAACATAGTTTTTTCCAAATCTTCAAGGATTTGGTAAATTATATCAAATTTCTTGATTGTAACATTCTCTCTTGAAGCAGCAATCTCAGCGTTATTATCCTCTTTAACAGAGAAACCTAGAATTATTGCATGGCTAGCCGCAGCCAGCATAACATCCGCTTCGGAGATATCACCGACACCGACGTGTATCAACTTAATAATAATCTCATTAGACTTAAACTGTCCTATTGCCTGAGACAACGCCTCGGCAGAACCATTTGTATTTGCTTTAATAATAAGGTTCAAATGTTGGAATCCATCATCACCTTCACCAACTACTTCGTTTCGAATATGGCTTGGCAACATAGCCTCAAGACGAGAATTTCTTTCTTTTTCTTTTCTTTCAGCAACAATAGCTCTCATTACCTTTTCATTTTCAACAACTTCAAACTTGTCGCCTGCTTGCGGAACTTCCGTCAAACCTAGAATTTCTACAGGAGTAGACGGAGCAGCTTTCTTAACTCTTTCACCTGAATCTGATAACAGAGCTCTAACCTTACCGCAAACATTACCAACAACAACACAGTTACCTGTTTTTAATGTACCGTTTTGAACAAGCAATGTAGCAACAGGTCCCTTACCTTTATCCAAGTTAGCTTCAATAACAACACCCGAAGCCGGAGCATCAGGATTAGCCTTCAAATCTTGAACCTCTGCCAAAAGTAATATGTATTCAAGTAATTCATCAATACCGGTACCTTGTAACGCACTGACTTTAACACAAACAGTGTCTCCACCCCATTCTTCCGGAACAAGACCATGTTCTGTAAGCTGTTGTAGTATTTTGTCAGGATTTGCATCAGGCTTATCAATCTTGTTAACAGCAACAATTATCGGTACTTCTGCTGCTTTTGCGTGGTTAATAGCCTCTATTGTTTGAGGCATAATTCCATCATCGGCAGCAACCACCAAAATCGCAATATCAGTAGCCTTTGCCCCCCTTGCACGCATTTCGGTAAAAGCCTCGTGGCCAGGGGTATCGATAAATACAATCTTTTTGTTATTAAGATAAACAGTATAAGCACCTATAGACTGTGTTATACCGCCGACCTCTGTGGATACAATCTTATGTTTAGAAGCCCTGATTGAGTCAAGAAGAGTTGTCTTACCATGGTCAACGTGTCCCATTATACTAATAACAGGTGCTCTTCTTTTTAAGAGTTTAGGATCAATCGAAGCAAGTTCTTTTGCTTCTTCTTCTTTTTGCATTTCTTCTTCAAAGTATGCTTCGAGGTCTTCTTCTTGAACTTCTATTTCAAAGTTTTCGCAAACTTTTTTTGCAGTAGGCACATCAATAACCTGATTAACTGTAGCCAAAATACCCTGCATCATAAGGAATTTAACAATTTCTGCAGCAGCTTTATTAGTTTTTTCAGAAAGTTCACCAACTGTTAGAGGCTGGTTAATAACAACACTCTTAACTTCTTCAACAACTTCTTCTGCGTGAGTTCTTTTTTTGTGTTTTTGAGCATTAGCTTTTTCTAAACTAATTCTTTCCTGTTCTTCTTCTTTAGACTTATAGGCTTTTTCCTTCTTTTTCGAACCCTTTTTCTTAGAATTTCCTTTGCCCTCATAAATCTCTTGAGGAATTATGTGTCTTTGGATAGGTTTTTTTTCTTGACGCAAAGGAGCATCAGCTGATTTGGAAGAACCAGAACCTTTTGACTCATTATTTACAGACAAATCAGACTTGTTGGCATCTTTCTTTGTTTCATCTTTAACAACTGCTTTTTTATCGGCTTTATTGACAAATGCCTTTGCCGGCGTACGTTTTACAGCTGGAACAACAGGTTCTATCTTGCCTAAACGCAGTCTTTCTGTCGGTTCAACCTTACCCAATTTAACTTTTTCTACAGGTTTTTCTTCTACCTTTTGAGGAGCAACTTTTTCTTCTTTTGGAGATTCTTCTTGTTTGGGTTTAGCTTTTTTTACAACAAAAGCCTTTGGTTTTTTAGCTTGCTCATTTTTTGGCGCCATAAGAATTTCTTTGAGCTTTTTAGCTTGAGATTCTGATATTACACTCGAATGGGACTTTACCTTAACCCCAAGTTTTGTGTCCAACTTTTCAATAACCTCTTTATTTGAGAGGTTCAGTTCTTTTGCCAAATCATAAACTCTTATGGTGTCTGTCATTATATATAAAATTCTCCAAATTCTGTCTTGTTAATATATTTTTAACACAATCTAATCTCTAAGTACAGCCCTGATTTTTTCTTCGAGGTTATTGTCCGATTTTATCCTTAGATATTTGTATATTTTCGACTTACGAAATGCAGCACTCACACAACTATCATTTTTACATATATAAACGGATCTTCCGACAAATTTACTGTCAGGAGATACTCTCAACTCATTTAGTGCCCTGTTAAAAGTAATTTTAATTAAATCTGTTCGAGGTCTCAATTCATTACAAGAAACACATCTTCTGTAAATATTATCTTCATCCATATTAATGACCAATCTGCAAAGTCTTTCCAATATCTTTACGGTATTTCATCCCATCAAAACTGATACATTCCACTGCGTCATAAACTTTTTGTACAGACTGTTCTAAGGTAGAAGCAGATGAAGTAACAACGAGAGTTCGTCCTCCTGCAGTAACAAAATTACCGTTGTTATCCTTTACGGTATTAAAATGAGAAATCTCAGCATATTCTTCTGCATCTGCCAAACCATTAATAACAGCACCGTATGTACCGTTTGATATCGGATAATTACCGGAGCATAAAACAACCGATGACACATAACCGCCTCTTGTCGGTATCTCAAAGTATTTGTCAACAAGAGTCCCCTCAATTGCGGATTTCATTATATCAATAATATTAGAATCAATAACTTCTAATATACATTGTGAATCAGGTTCTTTAAAATAGGGGTTAAATTCTATCACATTTAAATTACCGTTTCTATCCTGAATAATATCAACACCCAAAATACCAACGTACTGATTACCATTTCTGGACAACTCATCCAAAGCGGGATAAATTACTTCCTTAAAAATTTGACTTTCCAGAGTCCTATCAATCATATAAAACGGAGAATATGCCCCGAGTCCCGACGTAACTGTACCGCCATTCCCTTCTAAAACATATTTATACGGAACAACAGAAGCAATAGGCATTGCGTTATATCCATCAGTAATTACGTAATAAGAAAACTCTTGTCCAGCTATATAATCCTCAATGATAATCTTTTTGTTTTGAGAATCAAATAAATCTCTTATTATTCTTTTGGCAATAACAAAGGTATCGCAAATATAAACATTTTCGCCGTGTTCATGCGAGTCCGTTTTTACCACAAGCGGATACCTCGACTTTCTTGCATAATCAATTGCCATATTTTCTCTGTCAAAAATACCAAATCTTGGAGCAGGTATCTTTGCTTTGTACATAAACTTTTTGCTAACTGACTTACTTGAAGTAATTCTTGAGGCTTCAGCTGACGGAGCAAAAATCATTAGACCAGCATCATTAAATTTATCAGCAATTCCATTTACTATGGCTGTCTCTGAGCAAGCAACAGTCATATCAATTTCATTTGCACGAGCAAATTCAACAAGTTCATCTACTTCATAAGCCTTTATATCAATGCAGTTTGCAAATTCAGCAATAGCATCATTACCGGGAGCAACAAAAACCAACTCTGTTTCTTCGTACTGAGAAACAAGTTTTGCTAAGGAATACTCTTTTGCCCCTGAACCGATTATTAATATTTTCATAAAATCACCTATTGTTCTGTCAAAAACAATTATACTACATTATTATGCATGTTAAAAAGCACTCGCAGATTACGAGTGCTTTTTGGTTGGTTAGTTTTTGGGGGTTATTGATTAGTAAATTAATAATTAGCAGAGTGAACCGATTACACCAGCAACAAGGCCTACACCTGCGCCGATAAATGTACCGAGTCCCGGGCAGAATGCAGTACCAATAACTGCACCTGTAGCTGTAGTAGCTGTTACACCACCGACTTTTCCAATCACTTTTTTAGAATTTACACTTCTTGGTGTACTTGATCCTTCCATTTTTGCAGTTATTTCTTCTGCAGAATACGTTTGTGAATTACCAAATGTTATCGTATTCCAGAAAGAATTAGCTAATGCACTATCACAATTTTGTTGTATCATCGCTTTAAGATCCTGTCCGGTTGTAGCTTGGAACTGTTCTCTTGCACAATTTCTCAATGTTTTTTCAAGAGCTATCGGATCATCTTTAAATTCAGCTTTTAATCTTTCATATAGAGGTGAACGTCTCAACATATCAACAATGCCTTCAAAGTGTCTTACTATTTGGTCTGATTCACCTTCAATAATAACAGTTTGTAACGTATTGCAAGCCTCTCTGATTGAGCCTGTTAGACCATCAGTTGCAGCTGCATAATTCTTTGCAGATTTACCTTCTGTATATAAATTTTCTCTTGCTGCGTTTCTTAATTCTAAATCATAAGCAAGTCTGTCTTTGTAGTCCATGTTCATGTATTTCAGGTACTGCTGAGAAAATCCGTAAGGAGTTCTCATACCCATTCCCATGCCCATTCCATACATACCACCGTACATACCTGCGCCATATCCCATATTCACATTCAAAGGAAGGTTATATACTGGCGGGATTCCCAAACCGAAATCTCTGGCATATTCCGCATCCAAACTAGTCAGACCCGCACCGGTAGGATTTGCCACTACCTGGAACTGATTTGGATAACCCATGTATCCTGTAATTGCGTTCATAACCAACCTCCAAAAACGTTGTTATTTTAGAATAACCTTTTAAATCTAACCTTACTCTTATATAAAAACATTTTTAATTTCAAAATTGCCTACATAAAAAAAGTTGCTTAATATTTCTTAATAAAAAAGGAAAAACAGAAATAGTTAAAATATAATCAGAAAATGGAAAAAATATTATTAAAAATACAAAAATTAAACGAAAAAGTCTCTGTACCAAACTACCAAACTGAAGGTGCCGCAGGGATGGACTTGAGTGCGTTTTTGGATACGCCAATCACTCTTAAATCACTGGAAAGAAAACTTATCCCAACAGGCATAAAAATTGAACTTCCACACGGATATGAGGCACAAATAAGACCGCGTTCTGGCATGTCTATCAAGAACGGAATAACTCTTGTAAATTGTGTCGGAACAATTGATGAAGACTACAGAGGAGAGGTCTGTATTCCTGTAATAAATCTTTCTACACAAGAGTTTACAATAAATAACGGGGATAGAATTGCCCAAATGATTATAGCACCCGTAACAAAGGCAACAATTCAAGTTGTTGCTGAACTATCTGAAACCAAACGAGGAGAAGGCGGTTTCGGTTCTACGGGAAAAAATTAAAATAGAAAGAAAACAAATTGAGTAACATAAAAAACAAACTTGCAGTTTTCGACTTTGACTCAACTCTTATGGACGGAGAGACAATAGAAATAATTGCGTCTGAACTGGGATTGCAAAAAGAAGTTGCTAATATTACCCAAAGAGCAATGAATGGGGAACTGGACTTTTTTGACAGCTTAACCTACAGGGTATCACTGCTAAAAGGCATAAAAGAAGCAAGAGTAAATGAAATTTGCCATAGTCTGCCATATATGAACGGAGCAAAAGACACAATTAAAGAACTTAAAAGTCTTGGATATACGGTTGTATGCTTTTCAGGCGGATTTAAAAATGCAACAGAATACGCAAAAAACATCTTAGGATACGATGCAGATTTTTCGAATATCTTGCACACAAGAGAGGGAATATTAACGGGCCAAGTAGGCGGAGAAATGATGTTCTCTGACAGCAAGGGGGAAATGCTAAAAAAACTTCAATCCCTACTTGGAATTTCTGAACAAAATACCATAGCCATTGGAGATGGAGCTAATGATTTAAGTATGTTTAGATATGCCCATACTCGAGTTGCTTTTTGTGCAAAACAAATCCTAAAACAAAATGCAACACATTGTATTGAAGAAAAAGATTTAACAAAATTATTAAAAATAATCCCGCAATAAATTGCGGGATATATTTTCTTATCTAAATATTACTTCGTCTCCGTCAGAATCAACAGTGATTGTATCACCCTCTTTAAATTCCTGAGCCAAAATCTTTTTGGCCAAAGGATTTTCGACAAGTTGCCTAATTGTTCTTTTCAAAGGTCTTGCACCATAAACCGGATTAAAGCCCTGTGTTGCGAGCAATTCTTTTGCCTCATCAGTTATCTCAAGTTTTATATTTTTGTCAGCAAAAAGTTTGCTTAAATTTTCAAAATAAATATCTACAATAAGTTTTAACTGCTGTAAAGTCAAAGCTCTAAAGAACACAATCTCGTCTATCCTATTTAAAAATTCGGGTTTAAAATGTTCTTTCATCAAGTCCATAACTTTGTCTTTAGTCTGTTCAAAGTCTTTCTCAGAAAGCATTGAATTCAAACTGTTTTCAAGAATTATAGAGCTGCCTATATTACTTGTCATAATGATAAGAGTATTTTTAAAATCAACTGTTCTGCCTTTTGAATCTGTCAAACGACCATCATCCAGTATTTGAAGCATTATGTTGAATACATCAGGATGAGCTTTTTCAATTTCATCAAAAAGAACAACTGAATACGGCTTTCTTCTAACTGCTTCAGTTAATTGACCACCCTCATCATAACCGACATAACCCGGAGGAGCTCCAACCAATCTGGCAACAGAATGTTTTTCCATATATTCGGACATATCGATTCTAATCAAAGCATCTTCATCATTGAATAGAAATTCTGCAAGAGATTTTGCAAGCTCTGTTTTACCGACACCGGTAGGTCCAAGAAAGATAAATGAACCTATAGGTCTTTTAGGATCTTTAAGTCCTGAACGAGCACGTCTTATCGCATCGGACACAACAACCACAGCTTCATCTTGTCCGATTACCCTTTTGTGAATAAAATCTTCCATTCTCAAGAGTTTGTCCATTTCACTTTCAACAAGTCTTGCGACATCTATGCCTGTCCATTTACTTACAACTTCTGCAATATCATCTTCATCAACTTCTTCTTTCAAAAGTTGATTTTTATGTTTTTGTCCTTCATGTTTTTGAACTTCTTCAAGTCGTTTTTTTAGCTCAATCAACTTGCCATACTTAAGCTCAGCTGCTCTTTCCAAATCGGCATCTCTTTCGGCAATATCAATTTGAGCTTTAACTTTTTCAATTTCTTCTTTAATTTGAGCTTCGTCAAAAATATTACTTTTTTCCATTTCCCACTGAGTTTTCAGCTTCGTAATTTTTTCATCAAGCTCATTTATCAAGCGATTTAAGCCGTCAATTTTTTTGATATTATCATCAGATTGTTCTTCTTTTTGTATAGCTTTTCTTTCTATTTCCAACTGCATTTTTTGACGTACCAAGGAATCAATTTCCTCAGGCATTGAATCAATATCTATCCTCAAGGATGATGCAGCTTCATCAATCAAATCTATAGCTTTATCAGGCAAAAATCTATCTGTAATATACCTATCTGACAATTTTACAGCCGCAACCAATGCTGCATCTTTAATCCTTATACCATGGTGAACTTCATAACGTTCTTTTAGACCACGTAGAATACTTATTGCATCTTCGATAGATGGTTCATCAACCATTACAGGTTGGAATCTTCTTTCTAAAGCAGCATCTTTTTCAATATATTTTCTGTATTCGTTTATGGTTGTGGCACCAACTGTTCTTAATACGCCCCTTGCTAACATAGGTTTAAGAAGATTGCCCGCATCCATAGAGCCTTCTGTAGCTCCAGCACCAACAACCGTATGTAACTCATCAATGAAAAGGATTATCTCACCATCAGAGGCTTCAACCTCTTTTAGTACAGCCTTAAGTCTTTCTTCAAATTCACCTCTGAATTTAGCTCCGGCAACAAGGGCACCCAAATCTAAAGCAATTAGCTGAGTGTTTTTAAGACTTTCAGGAACATCTCCTCTTACTATACGTTGAGCCAACCCCTCAA
Source organism: Candidatus Gastranaerophilales bacterium (assembly GCA_944326555.1). Lineage (GTDB taxonomy): Bacteria > Cyanobacteriota > Vampirovibrionia > Gastranaerophilales > Gastranaerophilaceae > Limenecus. Next base: position 65,758 of record CALVEK010000008.1, read on the forward strand.
CAATAGCAGTCTTACCGACACCAGGTTCACCTATTAGCACAGGATTGTTTTTTGTTCTTCTGTTTAAAACCTGAATAACTCGTCTTACTTCCTCATCACGACCTATTACGGGATCGAGTTTACCTCTTTTGGCCAAATCAGTAAGGTTTTGGGAGTATTTTTCCAATGCTTTAAATTTTTCTTCAGAGTCTTTTGAATCCACTTTGTTTTGTCCTCTTATTTTTTTCATCTCATTAAGAATTTTATTTCTTGTTACACCAAATTGTTCGAATAAATTCTTTATCTTTGAGTTATCAAATTGAGTAATAGCAAGCAATATATGCTCGATGCTTATGTAGGTATCCTTAAGCGCTTCGGCCTCATTTTGAGCAAGATCAAGAAGTTTTATTGTATCTTGTGATAAATATAACTGCTGAGTACTGACAGGTTGTTCGACTCTCGGCAGATTATTCAACTCGGACATAATTGCATCTTTAAACTGTTGCCTATCTAATTTAAGAACTTTCATATAGTCAGAAGCGATACCATCTTTTGCTTCTAACATTGCCATAACAATATGAGACGGCTCGAGTTGAGTATTTTGAAACTTTGCCATTAGCTGCTGCGCAGCAAACATTATTTCTTGTGCTTGATTAGTTAGTTTATTAAAATCAATCATAATATCACCTCACAGGAATAAACACATAAAATTCTATATTCTTATTTTAATGAGGTTTTTTGAAAAATCAGCAAAAATTAATCTTTAATTAATTATTATAAAATCCATTGCAACATAATAATGAACAGATAAATACTACAATCAAACAACGCAAATGTACTAAATAACAGCTTTTATCTTAAATACAAAAGAAGCTATCTGAGAAAATAAAACAATTAAAACAATCACCAAAATTAAAAACACAAGAATTTTTTCAGGTAATAAAAATTCTCGTCTCTTTTCATTGGAGTTTGAAAAAGAGTAATAAGGCAACTGTGTTACATCTAACCCCAAAGATATAGCATGCAGATAATCATCTTTTGCTTTTTCATCATTATCAGATAAAAAATACAAATATCCCCTTTGATAATAGAGCTCCCAAACATCACCGCGTTTGGAAATTTCTTCATTCAAAGATAATATTTCACTCTGATATTTGTCATTATTCATAAATTTAAAAAATTAAAAACCTATAGACCACTGAAAAGGCTTTTGTGAAGCCTGTGCAACCTTATCGATAGCAGTATTGCGAACAGGAGCAGTTGCAGGAGAATCCTTAACTTCTATAACAGTGTTAGCTTTTTGTAATAAATGCTGCTTTTGCATAGCCTTATCAACATTGTAATAGGACTTCAAGTAATCCAATTTGTTTTGTAATTCAACATTCTCGTCATTTAGAGCAAGTGTCTGCTTACGGTACTTATTCAAAGTAATCTCATTAGCAGTTACAAAATAGTAACTTACGGCAGAAACCATAATAAAAAACAACAAAATCAAACACAAAGTCCTGTTAACTCTAGCAATAGCCATCTCTTTATATGTCTTGTGAGTAGGAAAATAACCGTTGATAATCGGATTTTGATGAGCCGAAACGGCATTTTGAGAATAATTACCATATAAAGCAGATTGATGATTATGATTAATTACAGGTCTTGTCAATTTCGTTCTCCCATGACGATATTTTTTTAGCCACCCTCAATTTTGCAGATCTCGATGGAGGGTTTTCTCTAATTTCTTCTTCTGACGCCAATATTGGTTTTTTGTTTATCAACTCAAGCATCGGTGGCTTACAGTGGCAAACCGGTTCATTCGGCTTACATCTACACTTCGACGCATAATACTTGAAGCATTGCTTAACAAGTCTATCCTCCAAAGAGTGAAAACTTATTACACTAATTATAGCATCAACAGATAATAAAGTAAGCACTTCATTTAATGTATTTTTAATGTTTTGTAACTCATGGTTTACTTCTATCCTAATCGCCTGAAACGTGCGGGTTGCGGGGTGAATTTTTTCTTTAGTTTTGGGTACTGATTTTTTTATAATATCAGCCAATTCACCCGTCGTGTCTATGTTTTTATTTTGCCTATAATTTACAATATTTTTTACAATTCTTTTTGTAAATTTTTCTTCACCATATTCACTGATTATTCTAATCAAGTCATCTTCGCTGTATCCGTTTACAACATCATAGGCAGAAAAATCACTATCTCTGTCAAAACGCATATCAAGCGGAGCGTCTTTCATAAAGCTAAAACCTCTGTCTTGCTTTGTTAGTTGATGATAGGATGCCCCTAAATCAAAAACAATTCCCCCTGTGATTTTAGGAATACCTAAATCTTGTAACACTTTCTTAATATTGGAGTAGGACTCCTTAACTATTGTTAAATTTTTGTAATCTTTTAACCTATTAGAAGCATAATTTATAGCATCACTATCAATGTCAAAAGAAATCAAATGTCCATCGGGCTGAATTTTTTTTAAAATAAGCTCACTATGACCGCCACCACCAAGTGTTGCATCAACGTATATTTTGCCTGGTTTACATTCCAATGCATCAACAGCCTCGTTTGCCATCACCGTATAGTGTTGAAAATCAGAATTTGAACTATCTTTATTGCTGTTACTATCCATAAATTTATTTTATATTAAACTTATAACAAAAACATCAAATATTTTATGAAATTTCCGGTTTTATAAAGAAATCATCTGAAAAGGAATCATAATTTACCGATTGATAACTTTTAACTGAAGGCATTGCAGATTTTTTACCAATGGAATAAGCAAGGGCCTTTTTTATCGGACTCTTTGATTTTGAATTTTTTTTGTCAATTTCTTCAAGCTGTTTTTGAGTCTTAGCCGTAAGAGGAACACCAACAACCTGCCTTGAAATTGAATCATTGATGCTTGAAGTCAATGCAGTAAGAGTAAATGCACCCGCTAGGCTTGAATTGCAAAGTTTTGACAGAAGATTGTGAACAAAAGCCAGAACATAGGCAGAAACGCTTATTCTTGAAATTTCTTGCGCAGCTCTGTTTTTAGCACTCTTATTTGCATCTTTTCTATTGTCATTACTGTACTGCATTGTCAAATTATAAGCATCAGTAACCAAAAACAACGTTGTAATAGCTCGAGCTAAATTTATATTTGTTTGAGCAAGCGTATTACCGTCATACTCAACGTGTTTTGCACTATCAGCATTCAAAACAGATTCTTTTAGTATCTCGGCAACTCTTTTTATGTCTTTTTCATCAAAAGTTCCGTCTTCTCTTATCTCAATATGTTCTCTTTTTAATTGTTGTTCCAACCAAAGTAAAATATTTTTTGCACCTTCAATATCTTCTTTGTCTTTGCCTACAAGTTCACAAAATTCTCTATAAATTCGAAGTTCTTTTTCTTCTAAAGTTAAAGAAGACCCCTTGCCCCAAGCAGGCAAAGAGAGACGTTCTTGCAGGAAGTGTTGAAAAGCGGGGTCATTTTGCTTATGATTTTGACACTCTTTTGAGAGAGAATTATTTTTCGTTCCGACTACAGAATTATAAATTTTTTGCACTCCGTTTTTAGACTTAACAAAAATATTTTTAACAAAAGTTACAGGAACAAGAAAACTTTTTGTCCACAAGCCCCAAACAGTTTTTTTAGTGCCAACAGGTGCATCTTTATACAACGAAGATTCAATCAACTCTTCAAAAGATTTTGGCCTTTCAAGATTCATTTTTTCAAAGTATTTTGACTTTTCTACAGACTTCATTACAGCTTCTTTTAAAGATTTTGCCGTTTTTTCATCTGCTTTTTCAACAATTTTGACAATTTGAGATAATTTTTTCTTATCAAAAAGATATTCTACGCTATAATAACCTTTAAACGATGGTTTAGCCTTATCTTGCACAATTGTTCCGGTTTCGGCCTGTAAAACTTTATCTTTTGAAGCAAAAGAATGAAAGACCTTTTCATTAGGATTTGATTTTGAATAGGAAACAGAATCAGTTGACTTATCAGCAGAAACAGCAGGGCTTTTCTTAACATTTGTCAATAAACGCCCAATGGATGGTAAAATACCTTTTTTCTCAGACATTTCTTTTTCAAGACGGTCCAATGTATCTTTGTCAGATGGCATTATAGGCTTACCCACAAGTTTTCTGCCTAAAATTTCTGAAAATGCAACGGTAGACCCTGAAACAAACATGGCAGTAGGTAAACTTCTATTTACAGCCGCTTCAAATGTTCCAAACAACAAGTTTTGAATATACATATTCAGCCCTATTCTGGAAAACTCTTGTACAATACGAGAATTCCTTTGTGCAGCGGCTTCATGCTTGTTATCACTATAGCGCATAGTCGTATTGTAAGCATCCGTTCCCAAAAAATAAGAGTAAATAATACCGGAGATGAGTCTATTTCCCAACATCAAAGATGTAGAAGAATATTTACCTTTATTCGGGTCAACAACCTTGTTACGTCTCCTTTGTAACTTAGAGTATAAAACTTTATCAGGAATTAAAAAATTGCTGTTTTCAGTCCATTTTGGATTACCGCTTATCTTTCTGTATCCGTTTTCCCATATTTCATGAGACTTTAAAAGACCTTCTAAACTTGCAAAATCTCTTGTTATTTTTTCCTGGATAGCAATTCTACGAGCTTTTTCTGAGTTTTTGGGCAAAATAATTTTTTGTAAAGACTTGTATACAGCCCTTATTGGAGAAACTACCTGATAAGCAAAGTTCACTAAAAGAGTCTTTTTAGGCAAATAATACAGATTATCTTCAGAAATACTTGCTGCAACATCCAGTGAAATACCATGCCTGCGACGATATATAGCAGCAGCTTCTCTTTTGATTTTTTCCAGTTCATCTTTGGGCGGGGTTGAATGAACTTTTATAAAATCAACATACTCTTTTCTAATATCTGAGTAATACTTATATTGGGCATCACTTATATTTTTCAAAGATTCAAAGACCTTTGAAGTGAGTTTTCTTGGCACAGGTTTTATAACAGGATTTAAAAATTTTGCAACAGAATTCAAATCAAAACCCTTGAAAGATATATGCGAATGTACGCTACCTTGCAAGGGTTTTTGAATACTACTATTTTGTATGAAATCTGACTTGCTGCCACCAAGCGAACTTTCTGCCAAATAATGAGGTTGGCGGAACTCTTTTCGCTTCATAGAGTATTGGGTTTTTGTGTCAATTTGCCCGATAGTTGTCACGTTAATTCCAGTACCTTTGAAAATCATATTTTACACAGAACACAACAATTTTTCAAAAAGTCGCATTCGGCATGTGAAAAGGAAAATCCTTCACTAAAGCACTAAAACCCATAAAAATTTTTTTTGCTACCTCAAAATTAAGAAATATACAAAAGTTAATGCAATAAAATAAAGCAATTTTATATCAAAAATGTTTGCATTTATAACTTATAAGTCATAGGAACGCAATGTCCTGCAAGCCCAATTTCATCAGATTTTAACCCCTTGCCATTGGCAAATGATAAGATTTCATCAAATAAAGCATTTACATCTTTTGCTTTTGCATTAGTATCAGCAATTATGTTATTTATTCTTTCAGTAAATTCAGGCAACTGTGCCTTAGTGTTTATAGACTTTAAAAGATCTTTTGCTTTATTAACGTTATAAGTCGTAGTCATATCATCAACAAAATTTACTTTATAACCCATTTTATTATGGAATACATGAGATGCGTATGCAGCTTCGATATTTATTGAACCACAACCATGTTCAATTGCTTGTTGTTTTATAACTTCTTTCAATTTTTTACCAAGTCCCATGTTGAACGCAAAACTCTGTATACCATGTCCTTTCAGAACACCTCTTTCTATTAAGCCATCGCATTCAGCAATACGCTTTCCATCTGCATCTTTAATTGTATATTTATAATCAATACGTTTACCCCAAGGGCCATCTTCCAATGTTTCATTTTTTATCAAAACAGCCTGATGCTTTTTGCCATCTTTCGAAGTTAATTCTATCGTTTCTTCTATTGTTTTTGTATTACCTTTGATAGTAATTTTAGGTTCTTTAACAGATTTTTGAGCAACCTTTATTGAATCATCAGCAAAAGATGATGTATTTAAAACGTTTTGTTCTGCTGTAGTAGCAGCTTGAGAAGCGACAGGGGATGTTTTTACTGTTGCAGATACTGTTTGGGCAGAAACAGAAGCCGTTTCTGTTGATCTAACAGTTGTTTGTACAGGAACAGAATTAGCCGATGTTGTTCTCTGTGTTGTTGCAATAGCAGGTTCTTGTAAAGTCGTTTTCAAATTGCCATTCATCAATTTTCGACCTTTATAAAGACCTATACCAACAAGAGCAAGACCAACTAAAGTAGCAAGTGTTTTCCAAGTAGAATACGAAGAATCTTCTTTTACAGAAGAAGCATCTTGTTTAGCAAGATATTTTGGCAATTTAGAATAGATATCTACATCTTTATTTACCTGAGAATTAACGCCTTTAAAACCATAAGCTGGATATGAATAAGAATTATAACCACCAGAAATATATGTCATACGAACTGCCTTTTAAACCCCTTACTCTTATAAAAAAAACAGATCTCTTCAAAAATTGACAAACGATATTCTATTATCACCTATTCTAACTACTCATTAGCGCAATATCAGACATTATTCATAATTGTAAATATTTATTAACAAAAACAGGGTAAATCGAAATCCACCCTGTTTATAAAAATACAATTAGTAAAATCCAACTCTACGTATCGATATTTTGGGCAAACACAGCGTTTGTTTCAATAAAATCACGTCTGGGCTCAACCTTATCACCCATCAAAATATCAAACAATTGATCGCACAACATTGCATCTTCAACATTTACTTTAAGCAGAGTTCGCGTTGCTGGATCCATTGTTGTTTCCCAAAGTTGTTGAGGCATCATCTCACCAAGACCTTTAAATCTTTGAAGAGTAAGACCTTTTTTACCTCTTTCTTCAACTACTCTTTGCAATTCTGCAAAAGATGTAAGCTGTAATTCCTCAGAACCGGTATCCAATACAAGAACCTTTTCTTCCTCTATCAAATAACTTCTGATTGCGGGATATGCATTCTTAACTCTTTGGAATTCATTTGACTTAATAAGTATTGAAGTCAACAATACCTGCTCTGTTTCTCTTTCAAGATGTAAGTTAAGATTATATTTTTGTGTTTCTGTATTAAACTTAATCTCTACGCTATAATCTTTAGCCTCCGTGATACCATAGTTTTCCGCATGATCTTGAAGATAATGATTAATATATGCGCAATGTTGCTGCATTTTTTCTTGTGAATCAAAATCTTCCGGAGCAATATCAGAACGAATCAAAGCTCTCATTACTACTGACGGAATTGCATTGATAAGAGGATTATTAAACGAATGATAGAATGTAGACATATTTGCCAGCAAGTCTACAAGCTCTGTACCTGTTGCAGACTTAGATTTATCTTTATTGTAAAGAGTTAAATCTTTAATACCTCTTTCTCTAAGCATCTTATCTAAAGCTCTATCATCATACAAATACTCTGCTTGTTTTCCGATAGTAATCTTATACAACGGAGGTTGTGCAATATAAACGTGTCCGTTATCCAACAAAGGTTTTGCATACCTAAAGAAGAATGTTAACAGCAATGTACGAATATGTGCACCATCGACATCGGCATCGGTCATGATAATAATTTTGTGATAACGCAATTTTTCGATATCAACATCATCTTCATTTTTGCTGATATTTATACCAAGAGCCTGAACCATGGACTTGATTTCATTATTAGCATACATTTTATCAAGTCTTGCTCTCTCTACGTTTAAAATCTTACCTCTTAATGGCAAAATAGCTTGGAACATTCTGTTTCTGCCTTGTTTTGCAGAACCACCTGCAGAATCTCCCTCAACAATGTATAATTCGCATTTTTCAGGTTCTCTATTAGAACAATCAGCCAATTTACCGGGTAATGTTGAAGTTTCCAAAGCAGACTTTCTTCTTGTCAATTCTCTGGCTTTTCTTGCTGCTTCTCTTGCTCTTTGTGCCTGAAGAGTTTTTTCTATGATAATTTTGGCGTATTTAGGATTAAACTCCAACCATTCTTGCAATTTATCTCTTATCGTATCTTGAACAGCAGCAGTTGCCTCAGAGCTACCCAATTTATCTTTTGTTTGACCCTCAAATTCAGGGTTAGGGAGTTTTACCGAAACAATTGCTGTAAGACCTTCTCTTACGTCATCACCTGACAAGTTTGCATCAGAGTCTTTTAACAACTTGTTTTTTCTTGCATAATCGTTGAGAACCCTTGTAATACCATTTCTAAAACCAGTAAGGTGAGTTCCACCACCATGTGTATTAATGTTGTTGGCAAAGCTCAATACAGACTCATTGTATGCATCTGTATACTGCATTGCTATTTCTACCTGCATATTATCAACAGCTTTGTCTATATAAATAGGTTGTTCAAAAAGAACTGTTTTATTTTTATTCAAAAATTCAACATAACTACCGATACCACCCTCAAAGTGAAAATCTTGTTCTTCACCTGATTTAGCATCGATATATCTTATTTTTAGGCCTTTGTTTAAGAAAGCCATTTCTCTTAAGCGGTTAGCAATAACATCCCTATCAATTTGAGTAGTCTCAGTAAAGATTTCAGGATCCGGCCAAAAAGTAGTTTTTGTCCCTGTTTTATCAGTTTCTTTGATTTTTTCAACGGGGGTAGTAGGCTCACCTCTGAGGTATTCTTGTCTCCAAACATGTCCTTCTCTTGAAACTTCAACCACATATTTTTCGGATAAAGCATTTACAACAGAAGCACCGACGCCGTGCAAACCGCCTGATACCTTGTAACCGCCATCGCCAAACTTACCGCCTGCGTGCAATACTGTGTGAACAATTTCTAAAGCAGATTTGCCTGAATCGGGTTTTATATCTACAGGGATACCACGACCGTTATCCTCAACGGTAACACTTTCATCGGCGTTAATAGTAACAGTAATCTGCGTACAATAACCTGCCAACGATTCGTCAATTGAGTTGTCAACAATTTCATATATACAGTGGTGCAAACCTCTTTGAGAAGTAGATCCGATATACATACCGGGTCTCATTCTAACAGCTTCCAACCCTTCTAAAACTCTAATATTACTCGCATCATAATGTGTTTCTGCAGCCATGCTTATTTATCCCCAATTCGTATTAAAATTCTATTCTCATAAACATTTTACTACAAACAAGGAGAATTAACCAATTTGTTAAATTAAGTTATTAACAGCTGTTATGCATCATAAAGTTTGATATTATATACATATTTTAGTTTATTTTTTAAACAGTTCAGATTATCTAATTATTTCATAGATAAGAATAAGAAAGAATGTTTATTTTAGCATTGCCGTTTTATTAGCGACAAAAGCAATTGTTTTCGGAAAATATTGTTGTAGCAAGGCTGTACGCATTTCCAATATTTGTTCAGAAAAGTGAGTATTCGTTATAAGATTTGTTTCAGCAACAGTCTCATTCACTCCTCTTGCAGAAATGTTATTATTAGACAAGAAGTATTGAACCCCACCAACAATTTCATCAGGAAAAGCGGTTGTAAACTGTTCTTTTTCTTGTGAATATATTTTTTCCAAATCTTTATCGTTGATTAAATCTAATTTTACAAAACGTTCATGTCCGGCTTCGTGTAAAAATACACTGATATCACCATTGAAAGTTTCTGAAAATGAAATCAAACCCCCTGCACTAAATGCATTGTCAGGAATCGGAGACTCGTTAACAAGCAAACGAGTTTCATTATCATTAAGTTTAAACCATTCTTCTCCAGACAGTTTACACATCATAGGAACAAGCGTTCTGTCAATAGTATTTTCACTTATATTATTATTCTGTAAAGTAAGTAGAACTGCTGACTTGCTGTCTTCAAAATTTTCAGCGGTAACAACTTTACTCATTATATCGGAGTTTAATGACTTATAATCTTCAGCGGAAAAGTCTTTAATTTTATATTCAACAATTTCACCAGTCGGATTATGTTGTGAATCAAGTTTAAGCACAACAATCTTATCTGCCAATATTTTTATGTCATAAAGATCTTTTACTTTTTTCTCTTGCCCTGTAGAAAAGTCCTTTGTAGTTATTTCACTTGTAGTTTGATAATGGTTCTCAGACAATTGTTTTCTTGTTTTTGTTGAGTTGTAGAGACTGTTGCCATCTTTATCTTTTATCTCATAATGCAAAAAAGTATTTCCGGATACATCATCTGCATAAACAGTATCCGTTGTTGTTCCATCAAGAGAGGTCAGATGTTTTTCAACGTGTTTTCCTCCGTTTGTGTCAAGTTCCGCCAATCCAGTTAAATATTTTTTTCCATCAGGAGCAACTGAGTATATTTCATACTCTCCAGATAAACCTTTTACAGTTTCAGTATCAATTACATCTCCATTATTATTTCTTATCGCAATCTGCCTCGAAGAAGCATCACTTTCGATAAACAAGTCATGGGCAACCTGTTCACCTGTCTGATTTTTTACAATAATATCCATCTGATTAGGAGTAAAATTGGATAGCACTAATTCAAAGTTTGTTGCTTGTTTTATTATATCATCCGTCAATACAACATTTTTGTTTTTCAACATTTTAAGTAGCAAATCAGGAGCATGCAAATTAAGAGAGGAAGTTATTGTATTTTGACTACTAATATTGATTGTTTGATTACCTTTGTTTACAGACAATAATTTTCCCGTTACAGAATCAAATTTAAAAACAGTACCATTGCTATCCTTAAGCCTCAAATGAGTATCATCACCGCCAGTAATAGGCATATTAGCGAACCCATAATGAGCTTGAGCTGTTAAATTCCCTGAAGACTCTATACCGTAAACATTTTTAAGATTACGCATTTCATCTGACACTAAAGGTAAAATATCTTTTGTTTTTTCTAAAAATCCACTTATATTGAACTTGTCAGCACCAAGTTCTACTGCCAATAGGGTATTTTTTTCACCAAATTTTTCATAGGCTAAAATGTACAAACCAAAAGAATCTAAGGGTATATCATATTCAATAAGATTTTTTACAAAACTTACAGAAGATTTATTCACGGCATCCTCTATTGTTTTTGTACAGTATGCAATATTTTCTTTTGAACCATCATAGTATTTACTGAGAGAGAGGTCTGCCAATGATTTAATTTCACTCACTGAAACTGAAGAATTATTGGAAGTAGGTTGTTGCGAAGATACAGCATTCTGTAAATCAGATGATTTAGAAAAATTAGCATCAAAAGGCTTCGGTGTATTTTTGTTTTTGAAAAAATCCATCTCTTTAAAATTTGGAGAAATTTTCTTCTTGAACAAATCCGTACCTGATTTGTCAAATGCATTATTAATACCACTTGCAAAAACAAACCCTGCCAGTGCATTTTCATCATTAGCTTTAAAAACTACACTACCTGACTGGTCTTTAACCGAATATGTTCCGTCATTGTTTTTAGCAACTTTTAAAGAGCTTAATGCATTATCTGAACCTTTGGCGATTCTTCCACCAGCTATCATCATACCAAAGTTCATAACTCCGTTTTGTTTTAATGATTCAGTAAAAGACAAATCTGAAGTAATTCTGTCAAATAAAACATCTGCACCTGTTTCTGTGGCCGTACCCATCGTTTTGCCAACAATATTTGAAAGCATTGTCGGATTTTTGCTTAAAACTTTTTCTACAGCGTTACCTAATGGTCCAGAGGCGTATGCGCCAAATCCACCATACACCAATCCATTTTTGAATTTTTCTTGTATCTCTGTAATTTTTTCGGGAGTAAAACCTTCCTCACTTGTTGCAGCATTTAAGGTTGACAAGGTGGCAGGCATTGAAGCAGTACCGACTGTCATAGCAGCTTTAAAGCCTTGTACTGCTGTTTTTTCTCCATATTTTAATGCCGCCTTTTGCATTCCATTTTTTACTACACTTGACCCTGGTAACAGCAAAGAAGTAGCTATCGTCAAACCCATTTCTGTATAAGCAGCCTGCGTTTTGGCATTACTAACAAAATTTTGTGCAGTTTCTTTATAACCCTTTGTACCGAATACTTTTTTGCAAGCAGTATTGTATTCTTGCTCATATTGAGAAAAACTTTTTCCACCAAGAGCTTCCTGTTCTTGAGCTTTGGATTTAGCTATAAGTTCATCCATTATCTGCGGGAGATTTTTTTCAATTTCTGCTCTTGAACCCATAGATGAAGAAAGATTTTTCATATATTCATTAACAAGATTTTTGTCCCCATTACAAAATTGCAACAGGACTTCACCAAATTTTTCGTGCGAAGAGATTTCAGGAGGTGTCAAAGAAGCAGCTGCAGTTCCTCGCACATATTTTTTGGCTTGAGCATACTCCTGCTCCTCTCTTAAGATATTTTTTACCTCAGAAAAACCTTGTTCAAGCAATTCTGTTTTGTCGCGATAAACAGATACCCTTGTAAATTCTTCTGAAGCTGTTTTGAGTTGTTCTACATTAGAATGAGAGTAAGGTACACCAAATTTACGTTCAATTTTTGATTCAAATGCACCGGGTTGAGAATAAGCAGCCTTTTTGAGTTTTTGGGCCTCGGCAACCTCTTCTGTCATTTGTTCTTGCAGTCCTATACGATCTTGCTGGCCTGTTAGAACTTTAAACCCATTAACTACTCTGTCAGTAATATTTAATGTTCCAATGCTGTTGTTATATGCAGTAATTTCTTGCAGGCCTGATGATGCAGAGTTATATAAAAAATCACCCAAGAATCTATCCAATTCTTTTTGTTGAACTCTTGTGTACTCCTTTGGTTGAGTAGACTGTATTGTCGAAAAAGAGGTAGATGAGTTATCGACAAAATGTTCTTGAAAAACATTCCCGCTAAATTTATTTTGATTTTCTAAAGCTGTAAAACCGCCAAGAGATATCGGAGAATATGATGAAACATTGGCAATAAGTTTGTTAAGCTCATCATTTGAGAGCTTTTCCAGTTCTTGTCTTTTTGTTTCTGCTTCTTGCCCTGTTAGTCCTAAAGACGAGATTATTTGTGATATTAATATCGGATCAGCCAATTTCATTCCCTAGATGTTCTACAAGGAATTTAACGACATTATGGAAAAATAACTTAAATAATTCCATCAAATTGTAAAGAAACATTAATGGCAAAAACTTGCATCTCCGATGTCGGAGCAACGGGCGTTGTAATCCCCATAACCGCCTTTTACTTTTCTTATTCTTGTATAATCTAGCGTGTTATACCTAAAAGGCATAACATCCATTTTATTCACACTTTGATTTGAGTAAGCAGCTTGAGCTTTTTGGCGTTTTTGTTTTTCGTTATTAGCGTACCAAGCAGAAGACGAATAGGAACTACTGCTATATTTAGAAGATGTTCCTGTTTTTATATTGGTCATTTGTTTCCACTCACCTGAATAATTTCCATCTGCATCAAACATAGACTGTGCACAGTTAACGCACATACTACTCATTAGAAACAAAGACAAAACAAAAACTAATTTTCTCATATTCCTACTATAATAAATATCATGTTAAAAATCAAAAAAGCAAAATCAGATAGAATTCATAGCATATACAAAGATATGTGTGAACAGTTTCCTTTAAATGAATTAAAAGAACTGGAAGAGCTTGAATGTCTTGTACAACAATACGACAATGTTTACAATTTTTATGAAGTCTACGAAAACAATGAATCAATAGGCTATTTTTCACTGTTTAATCCACAAAATAATTTTTTATGGCTGGACTACTTTGCTGTATACAGAAAAAATCATTCCCAAGGCTACGGCAGCAAGATATTAGACACAATAAAATCAGAATTTAAAAAAGAATACAAGGGACTTTTCCTTGAGGTAGAATTACCGGATAAAAATAAACCAAATACAATAAGACGAGTTGCATTTTATGAGAGAAAAGATGCAGTTAAAATTGATTGCAAATATTTTTTCCCAAGCAAAAAGAATCTTATTGAATTAAGCCTTTACTACATACCATTCACCCCTAAAGAACCTGATAAACATGAAGTAAAAAACACAGTACAAAAAGCACTAGGGTATATTCATTCAGGCAACAATTTGTCTATCAACGCAATGGAAAAATTTAAAATTTAGACGAAAAAACTTATGACTCCTGTTTTGTGTTTACAGCTTTGTTCAGATATCTGGGTATAACGAAACCAAACACACACACATCATTTTTCCAACTGTTTACATAAATATCCCCATGGTGTTTTCTTATGATATCTCTTGAAAGATACAAGCCTAACCCAGTACTTGCCTTGTTAGATTTAGAATATTTTGCTGATTTATATTTTTCAAAAATTTCAGCCCTTCTTTCTTCATCAAGATACCTACTGTTATTTTTAACTTCAAATAAAACCTTAGACTTCTTATCGCTAAGTTGTATAATGACCTCTGATTTTTCAAAACCATGTAAAATCGCGTTTGAGACAAGATTTGTAATAGCTCTTTTAATTTGCAATTTATCAACAGTAACCTCTTTATCCTTTAAGTTAGATTTTAAAATTAACTTTTGTTCTCTTGTTTCTGCCAAACTTGCAAGTTCCTGACAGGTATCGTTTACAAGTTCAAAAAAGTCAAAGGACTCAGGTTCAAGTTTTAAATTTACATTTTCAGATTTATAAGCCTCAAGTATTGTAGAAATCATACTATACATGTATACATTGGAGTTTTTTAGCTGATATATCATCTCATATTGTTCTTGTGTTAACGGACCCAAAGAGCCGCTAAGTAATATCTCCGCAACATTCAACTGAGCTCTGGTTGGTGTTTTTAAGTCATGTGTAAGAGTAGCAACAAAAGTATCCCTTTGATGTTCCAATTCTTTTTCTTTATCAATATTTCTTAAAACAACAATTATACCTAGCACGCGATTATTTTGTGAAACTACGGGAGTTTTTATTACTCTTAACCACTGATAGCCATCACCCAATAAAGAGCACTTGTACTCAGAGGTAACAGTTTCTCTATTTTTTACAACCCTGCTATCACTTATCTTTATCGCTTCAGCATGTTCAACAAGATAAAAATCTTCCGCTTTTTTACCGACAAGCTCACTATTTTTTAGATTAAACAAACTCTCTAATTTTTTATTGCCAGCAATAAATTTTCCATTCGTATCTTTTAAATAAATAACAAAAGGCATATTGTTTAAAATACTGCTCAGCTGTGCATTTTGTATTAGAATCCGTTCCTTAAAAATATCATTTTCCGTTGTATCTTTTATAACACCAAGATATTCCATTCCATCATGATTGTTGCCGATTTGTTTTACACAAGCATCGTATAATCTGACATCTCCATTTTTAAATTTTTTGGCAATTTTATAAGACGAATCTCTCTGATTCAATTTGTATTTTAGAAACATGTTTTCCAAAACAGCCAACAACAATGACAAAAAAAGACAAACAATTATCGTATTTTTAGGACTAAAGCAGCAATTTTTATCAAAAATAGTCCATAAAATAAGCATAAGAAAAATAAGATAAAGTAATATTTTTCTGGAAAAAATTTTTTCCAAAAGCATTAACAACTCCTAATCTATAAGTCTTGTTCTTACGGCTTTTACTGCAGCTTGAACTCTATCTGTAACTGCCAATTTTGT
Source organism: Candidatus Gastranaerophilales bacterium (assembly GCA_944326555.1). Classification (GTDB taxonomy): domain Bacteria; phylum Cyanobacteriota; class Vampirovibrionia; order Gastranaerophilales; family Gastranaerophilaceae; genus Limenecus. The sequence goes on from CALVEK010000008.1 coordinate 81,377, forward strand.
TAAAATACTGCCAACATGGGCTTTTGCTGTATGAGAACTAATATTCATCATTTTTGCAATTTCTGTATTTGATTTACCTTCCACAACCAAAGATAATGCTTCTTTTTCTCTTTCAGTAAGATGAATATCAGATTTTGTTTTTGTATATAAATTCCCAAAATCAGTTGAATTGGGCTTAGGAATAGCTTTTGAAGCTATACCTGATATACCCGGGTGCAACCACAAAACACCCTTATAAACATCTTTTAATATTGAACATAATTCATTAGATAAAATATCTTTCAAACAATAGGCACTAGCCCCCGAAGAAAGGGCCGCCAAAACCTCATCCTCAGCTTCATGAGAAGATAATATTACAACCTTTGTTGATGGAGATTTTTCCTTAATAAGCCGTGTTGCTTCAATACCATTCATTCCAGGCAAACCCAAATCCATTATCACGATATCAGACGGTTTCCTGTCAAAACAACAGAAAAAATCTTCAGCTGTCTCAAAATCACCTAATAATTCAAAAGATTCTTCTTTACTTAAAACATGCAACAGTGATTTCCTAATAAGAAGATAATCTTCCACCAGATAAATTGATATTTTAGTTTCGGAAATCAATGAAAATAACTCCTATTCTTACCTCAAGACTATAGTATTTATAAAAAACCAAAAAGATATTACCTAACTGGGCATATTTTTATTTTGTACAACAAAATATGTAATATTTATACCAATTATTTACATTTTTCTAATACCTTGATTACATATTTGTAAAAAATGTACAATTTTTGATTTATTGACAGGTTTAAAAAGATAATTATACTTGACATATAAGTAAAAAATACAAAAAATCCAATCACATATACGATATTAAAATAACTTAATATTTACAAACTGATAAAAATCAGTTTGATACACAAATAAAAAGGAGAATAAAATGAAAAAGACCTTTATCTCATCAATGATGGTTTGTGCAATGGCTGTAACACTTGGTTGTTTATTTAGTGCTCCGGTGCAAGCAAACAATCAGGAAGAAAAACCCTGTCAAAAGAAAATAGAAGCTCCGGCGCAAACTGAATGTTTTAAGCCAATGACACCAGAAGAAAGAGCAAAATTAAGAGAAGAAAAGAAAGCAGAATTTGAAGCGCGTTTGAATCTTACAGAAAAACAAAAAGCAAAATTGGAAAAAATCAAAGCTGATGAAAAAAAAGCACTTGAACCATACAGAGAAAAAATTAAAAAAGAGCAAGCAAAGATAGAAGAATTATTTGAACAAGAAAAAGCTATAAGAATGGATAGCATGAAGAAATTCGAAGCAACCCTGACAGCTGAACAAAAAGCAGAGCTGGAAAAAATGAAGCAGGAATTTAAGGAAAAAATGGAAAAAATTGGCCCAAGAGGCCCCAAAGGTCCACATGGTATGATAGGTCCTAAAGGTCATCATCATCCTGGACCACAACCTTGCCCTCCTGATTGCCAATGCGGATGCCATAATCCGGAAGCAGCAGAACCGGCAGATTGCAAATGTCCTTGCCATAATCAACCGGTAGCTCCCGAAAAAGTAAAACCTCAAGTTGAAGAACCTGTAAAAAAATAACCTAAAAAAGAAACAGAGACCCTAAAAAGTCTCTGTTTTTTTTATAAATAGTTTTATGATAAAACTACCACTTTTTAAAAATAAAAAACACTGCGAGAACTATCAACAAAAAACCAACAATATAGTTCCATTTTAGTTCTTCCTTTAAATAGAAAACAGAAAAAAAGCAAAAAACGACAAGTGTTATTGCCTCTTGTATCGTTTTAAGATGTGCTGCATCATACACACCGTATCCTATTCTGTTCGCCGGTACTTGAAAGCAATATTCAAAAAAAGCAATTCCCCAGCTCACTAAAATGACCAACCACAAGGCCGTGTTCCTATACTTTAAATGTCCATACCAAGCAAAGGTCATAAAAACATTTGATATTGTGAGTAAAATAATCGGAGCTAATTGTCTAAACATAAAAACAATTATAGCAAAAAAGATAAAAATGATTTATACTGTAGAAAAATTTTAAAAGGAGAAAATATGAAAGACATAAGAGAGATTAAAGATTATCAAATAGTACTACTTGGAATAATAATTGCAATTGGTGCAATAATATCAACATATATATTTTCTCATGCAATAGTAGCTTACCAAAAGTTGAACAATCAAACGCTCTCTGTTACAGGTTCAGCTTCTCAAAATGTAAAATCTGACTTGGCTGTATGGAAAGCATACTATGAAACAAGAAGTAAAAATCTAAAATCAGGATATTCTAAAATAAATGCAGATAAAAAAAATATAACAGATTTTCTTATTGCTAACGGAATTAAACAAGAGAATATAAAATTCACTCCTATTTCTTCATATGCTGTTTATAAAAAAATAGGCAACGGATACGATTCAAATGAAATAGACGGTTATAGATTGTCTCAAAATGTAGAAGTTTCTTCTGATGATGTTGATAAACTTACTGCAATTTCTCAAGATGTATCAAAACTTGTTGATAAAAACGTAGAGTTGTCATCAAATAATGTTGAATATTATGTTTCGAATCTGGATGAACTAAAAATAAAAATGCTTGCAGAAGCAACAAAAGATGCTAAACAAAGAGCAAAAAGCATGGTTGAAAGCACAGGTGGACATATCGGCACGTTGAATTCTGCAAAAATGGGAGTTTTTCAGATAGTTGCGCAAAATTCAACTGATGTATCAGATTATGGCATATACAATACCAGTGCAATCAACAAAAAAATCAATGCTGTTGTCAATGCAACTTTCACTATAAAGTAGGATATCAGAATTAAACAATGATTAAAAATGTAATTATATTTGGGCTAGGGGCAATTGGCTCAATATATGCAACTCAAATTTCAAAAAATAAAAACACTAACTTAAAAATTCTTGCAGATTCACAAAGAATCGAAAAGTATAAGAAAAAGCCAATCATTTTTAACGGTGAGGAGTACATTTTTGACTATATAACACCGAGTATTAATTTTGAAGCAGATTTGATAATAATAGCGACAAAAAACAACGGTCTTAAAGATGCGATTGAAGAAATAGAGCCGTTTGTAACACAAAATACAATCATAATATCTTTGCTTAACGGAATAAAAAGTGAAGATGAAATAATAAAAAAATACGGAAAAGAAAAAGTCCTGTACAGCTATTACATAGGACATACAAGTACAAGAATAAAAAATTGTGTAACTCATGATGGTATATATAAAACGGTATTTGGAGAAAGAGATAACACTATTTACTCGGACAACGTAAAAAGACTAAAAGATTTCTTTGAAAAAACAAATATAAGCTATGAAATCCCCAAAGACATGGACTATTCCAGATGGTGGAAGTTTTTAGTAAATGTAGGATACAACCAAGCATCAGCAGTATTAAATGCAAATTACGGAGATTTTCAAAATTCCGTAAAAGTAAACAATATAGCGATAAAACTTATGGAAGAAGCTGTTCAAATAGCAAAAGCAGAAGGAGTAAAGAACACAGAAAAGCTAATACCGGAAGTGCTCAATGTAATAAAGACAATGCTTCCTGAGACAAGAACATCAATGCTTCAAGATGTAGATGCCAAAAGAGAAACAGAAGTGGAGATTTTTGCCGGCTATGTTTCCGAGCTTGGCAAAAAGCACAAAATAAAAACACCGTACAATGATATTTTTCTGGAACTAATCAAAGCAATAGATGAGAAAAACAAAATAAACTCCAGATAAATCTTTTCTAATATTATCCAATATTTATTTATGCGTATGTTTTGGACGAAGAAGCAGCATTACAGTATCATCAACAGCCTTTAATCCATGTGGAATTTTAGCAGGCATAACAATCATTTCACCAGATTTTAGACGATAAGTATCATTACCAACAGTTATATCAGCAACCCCGTCAATTATCTGAGCAACTTCATCTTTTTCATCACAATGCAAAGCTCTCTCCATTCCTGCCTTAAACGAAATAAGAGTTAAAGAACTTTGCTCATTATCAAAGACTAACTTTTTATTTATACCATCAAAAAACTCAATATCTTTTAATTTAATTACTCTTTCCATATATATTCCCAATGTTACAAAATATCAGCATTACAACTTACTTAGTAATTTTATAAATGAACGTTTCAAGCCTTTTTCAATAGGTTTAACGTAGTTTAAAACAATGCTTTGTGTTTTAATCAAAAGTTTTCTTGCCTTTGCCGTTTTGGGATAAAGTTCTGCAAACCTATTACGATATGCAGAATCTGCTCTTCTAACCCACGCTGAAGCGTCATAAACTTCCTTCAAATTTCTTTGAAAACAATCAGGATAATTGTTAGTCCTGTATTTTCTTCTGGCTATCAAAGATACAGTAGGATTATTATGGCAATCTTTCAGGTGTTCAATTGCAGTCTCAACCTCATCGGCAGTCGGATGGAATCTACTATCCAAATGAACATTATTCCAATAGGCATTACGTTTTATATTATCATACCTTGTACAACCATCAAACATTTCCATAAGATTGTCCCTCATCAAAGTAACTTCTCCTATTCTCACATAAAAATACACAACATTATTTAATAGAGTAAAAAAACTTAATAATTCTAATAATTCAGATAATTTTTGATTAAAAAATACCTTTATATAGATATATAGGTTGGTTAGGTATAGATATTTATGTTTAAAGTAGGTTTTAAAGATTTTAGCAGAATTGCAATGCAACATATTGATGACATTGCAACACCATGCAATAAATACATAAATGGTGCTGTATCAAAACCTATATCAACGCAACAAATAGGCGACACATTCCAAAAAAGCGCAACAGCTCAAGCCATAAAACCAAGTTGCATTGGAACAAAACAAAATTATAAATTTGATGATATCTATAATGTTATTAATTTAAACAACGGCAGAATCAGACTTTTACCTAAAGCTGCAGAAATTAATGGGCATAAAATATCAACAATAGAAATGCCTGAATACATGTATCACGTAACATCAAAAACAAATTGGGATAAAATTTCTTCATCAAAAACAATACAACGAACAACAGATGAACAATTACAAGGTGTATACTTGATAGACAAAGAAAATTTCTTATCAAGATATCAAAGAGTTAAAGGCCTAAACAGAAATATCGATTTAATGTCATCCCTAATAAGGCATGCATCAAAAAGTAATAATGGAACAACAGACTTAGTACTTATAAGAATCCCTACCGAAAATTTATTAAAAACAGGGAAATTAAGATTCCGTACACAAGAAGATTTCTTCTACTATCAAGATATGCTGTTCAATTTACAAAAAGACTTAAAACAAAAATTTAGCATTAGAATGTTGAGTAATGATAAAAACCGAGCACAATTTGAAAAATATGTGTTGGATAATAACCTGATGACGAAAGCAGAGCTTGATAAATTTATGCTGGATATGAAAAACTCGTTGCATCAAGGACACAAGCTCAATGAACTTTCTAACTTTGAAACCAATAGCGCAATAGAGTATATTTTTAACAAAGATATTGTAAGTAGCCAAGTTCCCGGAATAAAAAGAAAAGTATTCAATATAGAAGATGTAAAAGATTCAAAAACAGGAAACTTTGACACTGAAAAACTACAAAAAAAATTAGAGAGCATATTTAGATAACATATAAAACAATAATAATTCAAAAAAATGATTTAAATAAAAAAGAAGCCATAAAGGCTTCTTTTTAAATGGCGGGACCGCCAGGTAGGGACTTCATCCCTAAGGCTCACAAAGTTCGCCAAGGGCTGAGGTCAACGAGGCTTTAGTGTGGGTGAGTTTTTTAAAAAACTAATGCAACTTTTTAGCCTCTCGTTCCTCTTATTAAACAAAAAAGCCACCCCAAAGGTGACTTTTTTATTTAATGGCGGGACCGACGAGGCTGTCTTGGATTATTGGCGGTTCACAACTTTTACACTCCGTTATTGTTTTTCTTACGAAAAACAGCACTCCGTCAAGTTGTTCACAGGGACGTGACTAGACCTCACTTCGTTCGGTCGTCGCACTTGCCAAAATCCGCCGAACTCGCAAAAGCGATTCTCACCACTATCAATTCAGCCATTAAAAAAAGCCACACAAGGTGGCTTCTTTTAATGGCGGAAATAATGCGTCTTATATCGAACCATTTATTAATATGCTTAAAGAACAGCTATTAAGTAAATCTAGTACTAAACTGATTTATATGTTAA
>CALVEK010000009.1 GCA_944326555.1 Candidatus Gastranaerophilales bacterium
TCACTTCACAAAGGTCGGGATTAAAAAATCTTTTAATATAACTAGAGGTACGGGGGCTGTAAGCCCCTGTTGTAATCCTGTGTCGGTTTTTTTTTCTTTGCTTCGTTTCTTTTCTTTTGCCTACGCAACTCAAAAGAAAAGAATTGAAAATATATAAAACAAAAAAACTTTTTCCTGCCTATACTTAGTCTATACTGCGTATAGTTGTTGACATTTAGTTCATTAGCACACTAAAATAGTTGAATGATAGCGAAATAAGGAGAAATATTATTAGTAGAGATTTTTCAGGCGGAAAAGAACAAGCCCTAATTAACAGAAATATCAGATGTAAAGAATTGAGATTGATTGGCAGCGATGGCGAGAACTACGGCGTAATACCAACAATCGAAGCACAAAGAATGGCAGATGAAAAAGATCTCGATCTTGTAGTTGTTTCTCCAAACCAAAACCCGCCCGTAGCTAAAATTATGAACTACGGCAAATACAAATATGAGCTTGAAAAAAAAGCTAAAGAAGCTAAGAAAAAACAACACACAGTTGAAATAAAAGAAATCAAAATCAGATACAAAATAGATGTACACGATTACAACGTAAGAATCAAAAATATCAAAAAATTTATAGCTCAAGGTGATAAAGTAAAAATTGTTATTATGCTTAGAGGAAGAGAAATGCAACATACAGAACTTGCTTTTGACTTAGCAAACAGGTTTATTGCTGACTTGGAGAATGAGCCGATTAATGTTGAGAAAAAGCCATCTATGGAAGGCAGAAACCTCATTATTATCTTGGCACCATCAAATAATTAACAAAAAATTCATACAGATTTATAAAAAACAAAAAAGAGAGATAAAACAAATCTCTCTTTTTTTAAGCAATATCAAACAATTCCCTCAATTTCTCCATGAGAATCAGAACCACCCGTCATAATTAATCCGAGCTTTTCCGCAATTCTTTTAACACTGGATGCTTTATGAAATTTTATTATCCCTCTATGACGTCGGTAAGGATAAAAAACTTCCAAACCATCTAAACCTAAATCGACCATAGATTTTACAAAATGTTCAAGACTAATAGCCCAATAACAAGCAGGATGAGCAAGAACAGCAACTCCACCTGCCGAGTGTATCGCCCTAATCACGTCTTTTGGATGACGATGATTGAATAAACGCACAATATCTGCTTCTGTTTCTTTTTTTGTTTTAGCACAATATTTTAAAAGTTCAGCATTATCAATATCTATGCCATAGCCTAAAATATGAACTAAAACCCCTTTATACCAACAGTCAAATTCTATTGCGGATATAACCGAATCATTGTTTAAAAGGTCTGTGTTTTTGTAAGCATCAACTGTGTTATGATCAGATATTGCAATAAGCCTGTAACCTTTATTTTTCGCATCCATTACAAGTTCCTCGGGAGAAAGTTTTCCGTCAGAAAAATTTGAATGAATATGCAAATTAACGTCATTCTCAAAGTCTTTTTGAGTCAGCGTTAATAACAATTCTTTGATATTTTTTCTTTGTTCGTCCATAATTACATGTTAATATAAAAACATCATAAATTGATAAGAATGCTTGAAATCAGACCAAAAAAGGGAAACAAATGGCAAAAAAAGATTCCTCAAATGCTTTTGTAGGGGCAGTGAAAATATTTGGAAACGGGCTAAAACTATATTTTTTAAACTTCGAAAAATTTTTCAAGTATCTTGCATTCCCTGTTTTTGGACAGATTATTGGTATAACACTAATATTTGCAGCCTCTTATATTTTTACGCTCCACGTATCAACACTGACAACTAAGAGTCCCATATTTGATAATATTCCACTTGTATTTTTTATACTTGCATTGTTAACATTACCGGGGTTCTTTATTTTTTGTAAGGCTTTTTGGGACTATCTTATTGCAATGGCGGCTCTTAATTCTATGGCAAGTACATTGTTAGAAGGCAGCAAACTTGAAGATTTAGGAATGCACGCTGAACTTATAAAAAGAAGAAGCGGTTCTTATATTTTGTTCTTGTTACTGATTTCTTTAATATATCTTGTATTGTCTTTTCCTATTTTATGGGGCTTACTTGCTGTTGTATTCGTTTATATGGCATTGTGTTTTCAAGTTTTTGCATTGGAAGAAGAAAAAAGTGCATTTGCTGCAATCAAATCAGGTATAAATCATGTCAAATTTAATTTCTTAAAAACAGCAATATTATTGATTATTTTAGGCATTTTTACATACTGGCTGATTCCCGGATTAATATGCTGGGGATTCAATACAGGTAATCTGACAGGATTTTTCTCATATCCTGTAGAACAATACATTAAACTATTACCAATAAACGATTTTAACAACCTACTTGCAGAGTCTCATATACCATATACACTCAAAAGTTATACAATTTCTCAAGAAATTGTCTTGTTGGTAGTTTCTTTTGCTGTTACAGCATTTGCATTGCCGCTTAGATGTATATGCTGCACAGAGTTGTACAAAGAAATAAATAAAAGAAATTATGCAGGCAAAATTGCTGCGGAGAAACTTGCAAACAGAGCAAAAAACAGTACCTCTAAAAAAAGACATATTGAGGATGATGAAGACTAATGTTTGTATGTAAGAATTGTAAATCAAAAGATAAATTCGAACTTATGTTTGCTCCTGAGTACAAAGGAGCAAAGGACTTTAAGTGGGAATATAATGCCAATGAAGATATTGTAATAACAGTCGATGGGTATACATTTATACCAGACTTAAATTTTATGAACCAACACGCTGTATGCAGATACTGCGGTCAAATATACATGTGGGATTATGAATAATAAGTATTATTAATAGAAGAAAATGAGCCGATAAAATTACAACTCAAAACCGTATGGCAAAAGTTCTTTAATTGTAAAAACAGCACATTTTGAGTCTTCGCTTTCCAAAATTATTTGCAAATCCTCGTCTTTTTTAAATTCTGCCATCCATTGTCTGCAAGCACCACAGGGCATACAGTTTGCTCTGTCTTTAGAAAAAATCGCAATCTTTATAAGTTTGCCTTTTTCTCCGGAAACAATAGCATTTGACATTGCATTACGTTCTGCACAAAGAGTCAGTCCATAGCTTGCATTTTCAACATTACAACCAAGATAGTAATTTCCTGAATCATAAAGTGCACAAGCCCCAACATGAAAGTTAGAATACGGAACATAGGCATTTTCACATGCCTGTTTTGCGAGATTCAAAAGTTCTAAATTATCTAACATAAAACGCTATTAACCTACACTAAAATTTTCAACTTTCATTTTACAACTTAAAAACTCAAATTAGAACTAAAAACAAGAAAAATACTGTATTTAAGGGATATTAATAGTAAAAAAATAAAGGATAATAATACTATCAATAATGGGGATAGGTATGAAAAGATTTTTTATATGTATACTATTTGCAGTTTTTGCATTGTTAATAACTAACGCACAAGGCTATTGTGCAAAACATCCTGTTAAAACAGTAGCGGTAATAACAGATTCTGCTCACAGAAATGGAACAACCTACATTATATGTGGTGGAGCTTCTGATATTATGGCAACAGACATAATAAACAGACTAAATATGACCGGCAGAATGAAAGCTCCTCTTTTGGGAGAAACAATGTCAAAAATTACCCAAAGAAACCTGCCTCTTTATTACGGCACTTTTTTTAACGAGTACAAATACAACTACAACATAGACTTTGTAAACCTAAAAAGGGTTACCAAAAATGTATATGCAGACTACCTCCTGCTCATAACAAGCGGAATTGATACACAAAGCCAATTTTTAAAAGAAACCTGGTGGAACAAATGGGGCATTTCTGTTTCTGAACCAATAGTTCCGACCTACAGACTCGTAACTATGGTTACTTTAATCGATAAAAAAACATACAGAATTGTATGGCAAGATTTGTATCAAAGAGATATAAAAGCAGAAAACTGTGATTTGGCATTGACAAAATTCTCTCCGAGCTACGCACAACTTGCTAAAATCAAAAAATATTCAAAAACAATGTCAGAATATGTTGCAAATAATGTGGACAAAATTGTTAATCCTTGGATTCTACCTCCCAAAGAGCCTAAAGCAGTTGAAATGAAAAGCAAATTTGTTAACGAGGGAACAAAAGTATACTACCCAACAGTCAATGGTGATGTTGTTAAAGAAAATATTGATGAATTTACGACAGAAACAAAGAAAAAATGGAATAACTATCAAAGACAAAGAATGCAAAAGAAAAATATAGAAAATGTTAGAAGACTCGAAAAAAGACAACAAGAAGAAAAAATTAAACAACAAAAACTACAGTTGAAAGAACAACAAAAAATTCAACAAAATGAGTCTGTACAAAAAACAAAACAAAATAAAAAACAACAGGAAGAAAGACTTTTTGACTCGATAAGAGATGACATAGAGGGCATTTCTAATACACTTCCTCCACAAAAAGAAACAGAAGAAATTAATGAAATAAAACCTGCTGTTCAAATCCAAAACAAAAACACTCAAGATAACAACATAAAACCTGTTGCAGAACAAAAACAAACTAATGACAAAATCATTACTCCGGTAATGAAAAAGCCTAATGTCAAAACTCCTGCTACAGTTCAAAAATCACAACCAAAAACACAAACAAATACACAAAAAACTACCGTAAAAAAAGAAACAAATAAAATGCAAAAAGAACCGTCTCAAAACGAGCTAAAAGAAAATATAAAAGATAATACTTATCCAAATGAAGTCCCTTATTATGATTGGAACTTAAAAAATATCTACCTCAAAAAAATAGGAAGCGTATAAAATATGAACGCAATAAAACATTAAAGCCTCTCAATAGAGAGGCATAAATCTAACATTTTAAACAGACATAAAACAAATATTAAATTACGTAATTTACATTAATTAAATTATATACGACAAAATATGTTGGTTATATTATGATAAAAGAGAATACACATCACCCTTGGAGGATATCTTGGTAGAGAAATTAAAAATAGTAGGTGGAAATGCCCTACATGGAGAAGTTTCAATTAGCGGAGCAAAAAATGCAGTCCTAAAACTCATGGCTGCGGCTATCCTTGCAGAGGGTGAAACTGTTATCCACAATGTCCCTGAGCTTACTGACGTCAATATAATGCTCAAAGTTATTGAGGGGCTTGGAGTAAAAACCAGTTACGACAAAAAAGCAAAATCTGTAGCAATAGATGCAACAGAAATAACAAGCATAACAGCAAAATATGAACTCGTAAGCAAAATGAGAGCTTCTTTTATAGTCCTCGGCGCATTGGTTTCAAGATGCAAAGAAGCAGTAGTAGCTCTACCGGGAGGCTGCGCAATAGGTGAAAGACGCGTTGACTTCCACATCAAAGGTCTTGAAGCATTGGGTGCAGAAATAAAAATCGAAAACGGATACGTCCATGCAAAAGCATCAAAACTGGTAGGAACAGACATTTATCTTGATATCCCGTCAGTCGGAGCAACAGAAAACCTTATGCTCGCAGCTATCCTTGCAGAAGGTGCAACAAGAATACAAAATGCTGCCCAAGAACCTGAAATTGTTGATTTAGCAAATTTCTTAAATGCAATGGGTGCAGATATATCAGGTGCCGGAACTTCTGAAATCGTTATTAACGGCGTAACCCAAGACAGACTTCACCCAATCGAATACACCACAATTCCCGACAGAATCGAAGCCGGAACATACATGGCCGCAATTATTGCTACAAGAGGCAAAGGTATTATAAAAAATGTGCTGCCATCTCACTTGACATTCTACAATTCAAAATTGATAAAAATGGGCGCAAATATAAAACTCATTGAACCCACAATTATAGAAGTAAGCTGCAATCAAAGACTTAATTCTGTCAATATAGTTACTCAGCCTTATCCGGGATTCCCCACTGATTTACAATCTTTAGCAATGGCAATGCTTACAACAGCTGACGGAGTAAGCATAATTACGGAAAGTCTTTATGAAAACAGATTTATGCAAGTTCCTGAACTCAGAAGAATGGGAGCTGATATCCACCAAGAAAGAAATCACGCTCTAGTAAGAGGAGTTCCAAGCCTCAATGGTGCAAATGTAAAAGCAAGTGATTTAAGAGCAGGTGCATCTCTTATCATTGCTGCGCTTATGGCAGAGGGCGAAAGCATAATTGAAGCTCTTCATCACATAGATAGAGGTTATGAACTTTTTGAAACAAAATTTGCCAATTTGGGGGCAAACATAGTAAGATACAATGATGAGAGTGATATTCTAAACTCAAGTAATAATGAAATTAAAATTACAAAGGAAAATCTAAATGCCTCAATATAAAAGATGGTACGATCATGATCCGGTTTTAATGGAAGTTGTTGAGCTTTTGCGCAATTACCAAGATGAGCTTAGAGCGCAAGCAGAAGTTTTCCTTGCAAAGATTGAAGAAAAGGTTTCAAAAGAAACTATAGACAAATTTTACGAAATGGTTAAACCAATAAACGGAAATCGCTGGTACGACAAAGACCCTGTTATCTCAAAAACAGTAGAGCTTTTAAGAGTTGTTCCTCCGGAAATCCAAAAGGCAGCAGCAGAAAACTTTATCAAAACACTCGAAGATATGGGTGTAGACAAAAACGCTCAAACAAAATAAAGATTTTAAATTATATAAAAAGAAAACAGAAAGAACTAAATACCCTTTCTGTTTTCTTTTTGTGAATATACAATTTAAAATCTTACATCAAAATACCTGCAATACAAGCAGAAAGATAAGATGCCAAAGTTCCGCATACAAGTGCTTTTACACCCAATTTAGCAAGGTCTTTTCTTCTGTTAGGAGCAAGTTCACCTATGCCTCCTATTTGTATCGCAATAGAGCCCAAATTTGCAAAACCGCATAAAGCAAAACTTGCTATTATCATACTTTTTTCACTCAACACACTCCTTAGGGAAGTAAGATCAAGATATGCAATAAACTCATTAAACACAAGTTTAGTACCCATCAAAGAACCTACATCAAGAGCCTCTTTAAAAGGAACACCCATAGCAAGAGCAAACAGTGAAAATATGCTGCCCAAAATTTCTTTTAAACAAAGGTGATTTAAATCTATATGAATAAAAGATAAGTTCATGTGCAATACATTTGCCATAAATAAACCAACATGACCTAAAATCCAATCAATCATAGAAATCAATGCAGTAAGTGCAATCAACATAGCAATAACGTTGATAGAAACTTTCATACCGTCTGATGCACCATGAGCAATTGAATCAATCAAATTAACATGTGTCTTTTTAATTTCAACTTTAACTTCATTTTTAGTTTGAGATTCTTCAGTTTCAGGATAAACTATTTTAGAAATAACAAGAGCACCTGGGGCAGCCATAATAGAAGCTGCAAGCAAATATTCTGCAGGAATACCCATGCCGACATACATCGCCATAACGCCGCCTGCGATACAAGCCATTGAACCAGTCATAGATGCCAAAAGTTCTGACATTGTCATAGTCGCAAGGTAAGGCTTAATCATAATCTGCGCTTCTACCTGACCTACAAAAGCAGATGCAATATTTGACAAAGACTCGGCACCCGATACATTCATCAACTTGTACATTATCTTTGCACAAGCCTCAACTACTCTTTGCATAATGCCGTAATAATAAAGAATATTTACGAGAATCAGAATAAATATAATTGTCGGAATCAACTTCAAAGCGAAGATAAACCCTGTTCCGTCTCCAAACAATTCTTCCATTCTGGCAGGACTGTTTGTTAATACGCCAAAAACAAAATTCCCGCCATCATTAGAAAAATCAAGTATTTTCTGGATAAACAGACCTATTGCATGAAAAATCTTTTGCCCTAAAGGAATTTTTAAGACAAAAATTGCTAATAACACCTGCAAAACAAACCCGGGGATTATTGTCCTAAGGCAAATAGCTTTTTTGTTATTAGAAAGAGCATAAGCTATCGCCAAAATCAGTACAATCCCAAAAAGCCCTATAAATCTATCCATACTGTTTCCTTTTTATTCTCGTTAGATTTATTGTACTTAAACGACAACAAAATTACTAAGCATTTTTGATGTATTTTTTATATTTGTAACAAAGTTTACATTTTACACAGTATTCATGCAAAATTAACAAATCATACGGTTTATATATACAGTGAAAGTGTAAGGGACTAATATGACTACGCCTGTCAGCTATAGCAATATGCCGATTAATAACCAACAAAATCCGACAGCTCCTATCGGAGCATTCGGAATAAGCAGCAGCAACAAAAAGTTTGAGGCAGGCCATTTTGTTGTTAACCCTCCCGCACAAATTTACAAATATTCTATATATGACGACCTATCACTGGGCCAAGACAGATTTAACGAAATACTAAGTGCTGTTGAATCAAAAACATCCACTGCAAAAAGAAAAAGAATTACAAAACGAGACATGCTTCTTCAAAAAATATTCAACTGGGGCTGTTTGATAGGTCTTGGTGTATTAACTTACAAATACCGTAACGGAATAAAAAATATTTTGCAAAATGTATATAACAGAATAAAATAAAAACTAAAATCAATTATTTAATCGGTATAATATAAAATTAAATAGTACATAATTAAAATATGGATTCAAATTTGAATAGGAATGAAAATAAAAATATAAATGCACCGTCTCCTCAAAAAACGCCAAAGGAGACCTTTTTCCATTTCACAAAACAACAACTCGCCGTAAATGTTGATAAGTATGACAAAATTCTTGCATCACAAAATTCTATCTCACTATTTAATAACCAACAACTAAACACTTCAACGGCACACGACAAACCGACAATTTTTTCAAAAAGATTAAATTCTTTGGACAGCACAATTCTTGAAGAAAATGCATACAAAGCTCTTGACAACAACGACTTGAAGCTCGAAAAAACAATAGAAAATGCTCAACTAGAACTAAATTCAATCGAAGAAAAATTGATAGTTGCAGAAACCATACAAGATGAAAAAGCAATAAAAGAACTGCGTGTGCAAAAAAAACAACTGCAAAAAACTCTTGAAAATCTTGAAGCTGACTATAAAGCACAAAATATTGACACCAAACTAACAAGCATAATAGCACAAATTCTTGATACACCTAAAAAAGTAAAAGAGGCAGCAAGCAAATATTTTAGGGCATTTGTAAGACGTTCAAAGTTCATAAGACAATTTACGCCAATAATGCGTTCTTTGATGGTAAGAGACACTCTCGGCAGGCTTGATAAAATCAATAAATCCGTAGATGAACTTGTAAAAATGAAAGTCCCGTTCGGTGAACAAGAACAGCGATACGAAACACTAATAAACCACCTATCCAGAGCGGGCGCCTTACATTCACAAATAATGAAAGAGCTTAAGGGATAAACAGAAACACTTTAAAAATCTATTCTCTTGTTTTTTACAAAAAATAAAAGGTTAAAAGTTTTTTTCCAAAAACTCTATAGAACGTTTTGAAAGCATTTCATTTTTTAGCTTTTTGTTCTTTCTGATTTTTTTATCAACCACAAGCTCTTCAACTATGCCCCAGTTAGAATTTATCGGTTGAAAATGTTTTTGTTCAATGTCTGTAATATATTGGGTTAAAGCACCTAACATAGTTATTTTAGGTAAAATTAAGAGTTCTTGATTCTTAAGATATCTTGCCATATTAATACCTGCAAGCATGCCTGATGCAATAGATTCAGTATACCCCTCAGTACCAGTAATCTGCCCTGCAAAAAACAGATTCTTTCTTTTTCTGCATTGCAAACTTGCATCCAATAACTGAGGACTGTTGATGAAAGTATTTCTGTGCATAACACCGTATCTTAGAATATTAGCATTTTCCAATCCCGGAATAGAGTGCAAAAGTTCTTTTTGGCTTCCCCACTTAAGATTAGTTTGAAAACCGACAAGATTATACATTGTTGCAGCCTTATCATCTTGCCTCAATTGAACGACTGCATAATTTTCAACACCCGTTCTTTTATCCACAAGCCCAACAGGTTTCATAGGCCCAAAACGCAACGTATCTTTGCCTCTTGAAGCAAGAACCTCTATAGGTAGGCAAGATTCAAAAAATTTCGCCCTGTCTTTGGAATTTTTTTCAAACTCTTTCAACTCAATTTTAGGTGCGTTAGTTAAAATTTCATAAAACTTTTCATATTCATCCTTATTCATAGGGCAATTTATGTAAGAAGCCTCTCCCTTATCGTATCTGCTTGCATAAAATGCTTTTTCAAAATTTATTGAATCTTTTTCTACAATAGGAGCAATTGCATCAAAAAAATGCAGATGTTCCGAACCCGTAAAAACTCTTATATCTTCAGCAAGTTCATCAGAAGTCAAAGGACCTGACGCAACAATAACAGGAATATCTGATGGAATTTTTGTTATTTCTTCTCTGATAAAATTTATTTTTCCGTCAAAACTGTTTAACAACTCGTTAACCCTTTGAGAGAAGAATTCTCTATCAATGGCCAATGCATTACCCGCAGGAACAGATGCATCTTTTGCAACTTTGATTAAAAACGAGCCAAGAATTTCCATCTCTTTTTTCAAAAGCCCGCTTGCATTGGTAACATCCAAAGAGCCCAAACTGTTAGAACATACAAACTCAGCAGGATTCTGTGTCGAATGAGCACCTGTCATTTTATGCGGCCTCATCTCGTACAAATCAACAGAAAAACCTTCCTTCGCAAGCTGCAAAGCCGCTTCACAACCAGCAAGCCCTGCACCTATTACAACAACATCAGACATAATCAAACCCTATTGCGCCATATCATCGTATGACTCTAAATCATTGTAATTATACATATTTACAAACTGGTACAACAAAGCAGGTTGAAATTTTTTACTTCCGACTTCCAGCATAACTCGCAATGCTTCTTTTGTATTTTTAACCTTATGCGGAGTCTTGTTAGAAGTTAAATCATCAAAGAAGCTGCACAACCCAACAATCCTTGTTAAATCACTAATCTGATCTCCTGACAATTTAAAAGGATACCCTGAACCGTCGTTGTTTTCATGGTGTTCCAAAGCGACCAAACAAATATCTTCAGGCAATTTCATCTCATATTTAAGAATCTTATAACCGATTTGTGTATGTTTTTGAAAAATTTTGTTATCCTGTTGAGACAAAGTTGTCTTCTCAAGCAGTTCTTTCGGCAATCTGGTCATTCCTATATCATGCAACAAAGATGCTTGTGCTAATTTTTCTATCATATCTTCTTCATAATTCAACTTATAGCCCATTGCAGTAGCCAAAATCGCAGTATTTAGAGCATGGCAATCATAATAATTACCGAGCAATTTTAATTGAGAAGAATATTTTACATCAGGAATAATAGCCTGCACATCGGTTAATATTTTATCCTTAATTTCATCAACCATTTGTATAGCATCTTGATTTGCATTTTCTTTAAGAGCAAACATAGTTGTAGCATAGTAGGATTTCATATCCACTTGAGACTGGGCTTTTAATTTTGATTTTCTGTTAACAGTTTTATCAAAAATTATTTCTTTAGGCTTTTCAGGCTCAAAAGTCTCGTATGACGGGTCATAGCCTTTTGCTTCATCCTGAGTATAAGAACTTCTTTTCTCTCTATCTACGTGTTTAGGCACAGACTTGTATAAAACATCATACTGACTGAGCTGAAGCAATTTGCCTGATGTTAAAATTTCTCCGGCATCAACTAGTTTCTCACCGTTTTCATTATAAACATCGAACGGTAACATCTTAAATTTTATAAGTTCTTCTACAGGGATTCTTTCCATAATATCTACAATTAAAATATTCCACTAATACTACTTTCTAATTATAAGTTACTTTAGCTGAAATGCCAACACTGTGTTTATATGATTCCTAACAAAGATACTTTATACAACAAGTCAAAAGATAAATATGTTATAATCATTAGTAAGAAAAGAAGGAATTTTATATGACAACAACAATAGAATACATAGGCCACAGTGCTGTATATATTTACACAGAAAACCACGGAATACTGATAGACCCATTTATCACAGACAATCCAAAAGCCAATTTTGATATAAAAGATAAAAACGTAAATGATATATTGGTAACACACGCTCACGCAGACCACCTTGGGGATGCAATTCCGATTTCTCGAGCCAAAAAAGCAGTAGTTACCGCGACTTTTGAATTGGCAAACTTTTGCGCACAAAGAGGAGCTTACACAAACGGTATTAACTTGGGTGGAAAAATTGCTTTTGATTGGGGATCAGCAAGATTTTTACCAGCATTTCACAGTAGTTCTACTCCTGACGGACAATATGCGGGAATGCCTGCTTCTATTCTGTTAGAAATAAACGGAATAAAAATTTACCATGCGGGAGACACTTGCTTAAATCAAGAAATGAAAACAGTCGGAGAAGTTTACAAACCTGATATCGCCTTTTTACCTGTTGGCTCTCATTTTACAATGGATACAAAAGAAGCAATAATTGCAGCTCAATGGTTAAATACAAAAAAAGTCGTGCCAATACACTACAACACTTTTGACTTAATAAAAACTGATTTGAAAGAATTTGAAACAGAATTGAAAAACTTAAACATTGAACCAATAATTCTATCTTGTGGAGAAAAAATAAAACTATAATGAATGAAGAAAAAGAACAACAAAAAGTCTCTATAATGATAGTACCAACAGGCATTGGTGCAAGTATTGGCGGTTACGCAGGAGATGCAAGCCGTTACGCACAAAAAATCGCAAAAAAAATGCCTTTAATTGTAAACCCCAACATTGTTAATGCAGCTGTATTTTCCGGTATAACAGAAAATATGTACTATGTTGAAGGATGGAACATAGAACAATTTGTAAAGGGCAATATCTGTCTATGTCCATCTAAAAATAACAAAATAGGTATAATATTTGACAAAGCTATCCCTCAAAATGTTCTAAACATTCATATAAACACGCTAAATGCAATAAAAACAGTCTATGATATAGACATAATAGGGTATGAAATAACAAAAAATAAAGCAGGAATTGAGTTTTATAACACACAAACAGGAATATCTTCAGGAAACGTAAACAACCCTGAAACACTTTTAGAAGCAGGGCAAAAGCTGATAAAAAAGGGGGCTGATGTAATAGCAGTCGTCTGCTTTTTTGAAGAACCGCCGGAAGATGACTATGAAACAGGAAAAGGTGTTGACATAGTAGGAGGCATAGAAGCAGTCATATCACATTATTTGTCAAAAAAACTCCTCTGTCCCTGTGTTCACGCACCGGCATTTGAAGATGTAACAATATCATCTGACATAGTGAATCCCAAAGTCAGTTCAGAATACATAACTCCAACATTCCTTCCTTGTCTTATGTTTGGATTACAAAATGCGCCACTCATAAAAAAAGACTATTCACAAAACTGTTTAACATACAAAAATATACATTCTATTGTTATTCCTCACAATTGCACAGGTTCTTCAATTGTACTTGACGCAATTGATAAAAAAATACCGGTTTATGCAATTAAAGAAAATTCAACAATATTAAATGTTAACAGTTATTCAATACAAAAACAAAATGATATAATAGAGTTAAGTACTTATGATGAATATATAAAAATTCTTGAAATGGAGATTAAATGATGAAAAAGCAGCAAATAAAAAAAGCATTCTCTCTTCCTGAATTGCTTATTGTAATGGGAATTGTCGGAGTTATTTCCGTAATAATGCTAACAATAATAAAACCAAACGAAATAGCACTAAAATATCAATACTACAATGCATACAATACACTACAAATCGCAGCAAAAAATGTTTTTCTGGATGCAGAAGAGTTATCAACAAGCAGCACCGCTTCCGCAGCAGACAAAGCATTCCCAGCAACACCTGCTGATCTATGCAAAAAACTTGCAGTAAACCCTGCATCACCAAATTCCAAATACGGTTATATCAACTCTACAGTATATAACTGCTCCAGTTTAAATACAGTAGGATACAATGCCGGAGCCGGCTCATTTACAGATGATAAAATTGCTTTTACTGCATCAAACTCTATGAGATACTTTATATCACCATTATACAATGCAACTCTCAACAGTAGTGTGTTGGGTTCAGTATCATTAAATTATTTTATAGTATGGGTTGATATTAATGGAGGAAGAAACCCCAACACTCCTGTATGGACAGGTAAAAAAGTCCCGGATGTTGTTCCATTTATTGTAGCAAGCAATGGTGTTGTTGTTCCTATAGGCCACCCAACAGTTGATATCAGATACATGACAGCAAGAGCTAAAATTGTTGTAGAGGATGGTGTAAGTTATGGAGAACCCACCACTTTTTATAATGCACAAGTACAAGCATTTGGTAACTATCAAGAACCATCAACAGAACTTTTTTCTGTAAGAGCTGACTGGCAAAATCTTTTCAAAAACACAAATCTTGTTCCATATGACACAACTACAACAAAAACAGCAATTCCGGAATGTGTTCCTCAAAGCGGAAACTATTCATCATGTACTGTTTTAATAGATGAACAAAAAACACTTTAAAATTAATTAAATAATAATAAAAAAAAGAGAGGAATTATAAACAAATTCCTCTCTTTTTTAATTACAAACAACTACAAAACACCATTCTTCCATTACACTATTTGACCTGATATTATATTCCAATATCAAATTCTTACACAGAGAACGATACACATTTTAAACAACATTCTCTAAAGTAGTTTTAAGTTATTACTTGCTTCCTTATGATTTGGATTAAGTTCAAGCACTTTTGTATACTCGACCTTTGCTTCGTCTTTTCTACCGGCAACCTCGTATGCTAAAGCGAGATTGTACCTTATATCAACATTGCCGGAATCAAGAGAAACGGCAGTTTCCAAAGATTTAATAGCACTTTCATGTTCTTTATCTCGTGATTGCAAAATACCCAAGAATGTCTGAGCTCTGGCATTTTTGGGATCAATAAATACAGCTTCTTTGTATAATTTTTTTGCTTCAATATAGTTTTGAAGCTCATAATATATATCACCCAATGTTTCATAATAAAGGCTAATCTCAGGAGCAAGCTCAATTGCCCTTTTACACTGTCTTATTGCCTCTGAATAATTTTTTATAGACCTGTTGGCATTGGCTAATTTATAATATATTTCAGGATTTTCATTGTTATATTGCATGGCTTCTGTAAACTTTTCAAAAGCAGATTTTGTTTTACCCTGATTTAAAAGATAAACAGCTTCTTCAGCTAATATTGTACTAAGATTATTATGTATAACTTTGATATCCGATGGTACAGCAACCTCAATTGCATCATCACAAACTTTTTTAGCTTTTTCAAAATCCTTATTCATACAATATGCCATAGCCAAAGTTTGGCTCAAAAGCAAATTTGTAGGGTCAGATACTATTGTTTCATTGATGAGATTTATGCTATCTTGTATCTTCCCTGTATAAATGTATATTTTTGCTATTAAATTTTTAATTGCAAACACATCCGCAGTCGGAAGTTCCAGAGCTTTTTGCGCATATTCTAACGCTTCGTCATAAGAGTGAACATGGAATAATAAATCCACAATTTCTTCATAATATGCATAATTTTCAGGTTCTAAATCAATAAGTTTTCTTGAATAATAGATAACATTTTCTGTATCTTTTTGCTTCAAATAAATTTTTCTTAAATCCTTAATTACATCAACATTGTCAGATTTATAATCAAGAACTTTTTTAAACAGACTTATGGCCTTATTATATTCACCATAAGTCATATATATACTACCCATTATTCCATAATATTCAACTTTTTCTTCTTCGTCATCGATATAGGTTACAAGCTGCTTATACAACTTCAATGCCGACTCTTTTTGTTTGTTGTCATAATACAAACCTGCCAAATTCCTCATCGAATTTACATCATACTTATCCTTGCTCAAAAGATATGAATAGAAATGTATGGCTTTTTTATTTTGATGAGTATTCTTATATAATGTTGCAAGCTGTTGAGCAATGGTCAAATCGTCAGGATAAAATTGAAACAAAACAAGTAAATTAGAAATTGCTTCATATTCCTTTTGCGTTTCAATATATGATTTAACAAGCAACTTCCTCAATTCATGGTGATAAGGATTTTGTGCAAGATATTTTTTAGCAAGTTTTTGAGCAGTATTAAAATCCGCATTAAGAAGCAACGCCTCAACTTGCTTATATACCTCATCAGGAGTAATCTGCAGGTCTTCACCTTTTTTAGACCTATGCTTAGAAGCCTCTGCTTTCAATAACAGATATACATAGGCAAGACCTGAAACAAAGAAAATAAATAAAATTATTAAAATAAGATTATTTAACATTTAAGCTGATATCCATATAAAATGAGATTATCCCGGCGGCCATTTTAACGGTCTGCCTGCCAGTATATGTATATGTAAATGAAAAACTGTCTGACCTGCGGATTCTCCAGTATTAATAACTGTTCTATATTCAGATATTCCCAATTTCTTTACTACATTTTTTACAGCACCAAAAAGAGCAGACATAATTTCTTTATCGTCTAATTCATTCAAAGATGCATAATGTTTTTTAGGAATAACAAGAACATGTACAGGAGCCTGAGGGCTTAAGTCATTGAATGCAATTGTATATTCATCCTCGTACACAGGCTCTGTAGGAATCTCTTTTTTTGCAATTTTGCAGAAAATACAACTATCCATTAATTTCCCTATCCTTTTTTAAATTATTATAAAGCATTATGCTATAATTTAAAAGCATACAAATGTTGTAGATAAACAAACACTCTGTGTCAGTAGCTCAGTAGGATAGAGTAACAGTCTCCGAAGCTGTTGGTCGGGGGTTCGATTCCCCCCTGGCACAAGTAACAATAGAACAGGACAAGAAAATGACAGCAAAACCCATAGTCGCCGTTGTAGGAAGACCAAATGTAGGAAAATCAACTTTTGTAAACAGAATAGTCGGTTCTCGACAATCTATAGTTGATGACCAACCGGGAGTAACAAGAGACAGAATTTATTTTGATGTCGAATGGCAAAATAAAGAATTTACTCTAATTGATACAGGAGGAA
The DNA here is from genome assembly GCA_944326555.1 of Candidatus Gastranaerophilales bacterium. Classification (GTDB taxonomy): domain Bacteria; phylum Cyanobacteriota; class Vampirovibrionia; order Gastranaerophilales; family Gastranaerophilaceae; genus Limenecus. The sequence goes on from CALVEK010000009.1 coordinate 17,031, forward strand.
TTATCCCCGGTGATGAAGACGAAATTATGCTGAATATATTTACACAGGCAAAAGTAGCTTGTGATGAAGCAGAAAAAATTATATTCCTTGTTGACGGGAAAGACGGAATAAACCCTATCGATTATGACATAGCAAATGTTTTAAGAAGAAGCGGAAAACCTGTCTATCTTGCGGTAAATAAAATAGATGCACCCGAACATTTTAACAATATATCCGACTTTTATGCTCTTGCAGTTGGCGACCCTCATCCTATTTCTGCACTACATGGTTCAGGCGGAGTAGGCGATCTCTTAGAAGCTATAACAGAGGATTTCCCAATCAATGACGGTGAAGAGCAAACAGATATAATAAGACTTGCCATCGTAGGAAAACCTAATGCAGGCAAATCATCGATTGTGAATGCTCTTCTTGGTGAAGACAGAGTTATTGTAAGCGATGTATCCGGAACAACAAGAGATTCCATTAACTCAAAAGTAAAATACGAGGGAGAAGAATTTATCCTCGTTGATACAGCAGGCATAAGAAAGAAATCAAAAGTAGATTGGGGTGTTGAAAAATTTGCAGTCGATAGAGCAATCAGAGCAATTAGAGATTGCGATATTGCCGTACTCGTAATCGATGCTGTTGACGGACTTACTGATCAAGACAAAAGGATTTCGCAAACAATTGTAGAAGCAGGTAAAGGTCTTATCGTAGCAGTCAACAAATGGGATTTAATTACTGACAAGGAAACAGGGGATCCTACAGCAAAATACACCCAAAAACTTATGCACGAAGCTCCATTTTTAGATTTTGCACCGAAAATATTTATTAGTGCAAAAACAAAACAAAGACTGGTAAATATATACAAACAAGCCAAAGAAGTTTACGCTCAATGCACCAAGAGAGTTTCAACAAGCATTTTAAACAAAGTGCTTTTAGAAGCTATGGCAATGAATCCTCCTTCAACTAAAAAAGGCAAAAAATTAAGAGTATACTACGCAACTCAAGTGCGTACAGCTCCACCAACTTTCATTTTGTTTGTAAACAATGAAGACCTTGTACAAGACAGTTACAAAAGGTATCTCGAAAATAAAATGAGAGAAGCCTTCGGCTTCTTTGGCACACCTGTAAAAATGTCATTTAGAGAAAGAAAAGAAAAAGATAAATAACAAATTAGACAATTTATTTTTTCAAAATGGTACGCAAAAACTCTATTAATGTTTCCGTTGCAGATTTTTTACGATAAGCACAAGGTTTTATGTAGTTTTTCAAAGCTCGTTGTGCTTTGTCTATCAGCGCATGAACAGGTGTTTTGTATCTTGCACATTCAGGGTCAACAAGGTAAACTCTTCCATTTTGAGAAATTCCAATTTGGTGCGTATCACAGTCAAAAATATCAACCGCTCTGTAACCGTCTGATTTAATCATATCTTTAACCGTATCAACCCAATATACAGGCATATTGTGCTGATACAATTTTTCTTCAATATAAAAATATGTGCGTCCGCTGTTTCCTCTTTTAAAAACAGGAACATCAAAAATTGCATGAGGTCTGTTTAGCGGGAAATGATTTCCGTCTGTAAGTTTTATTATTTTACCGTCAGCAGTTTCAAAAGCTACCGCACTTGAGCCGTATCCTCTTAGGCTTACAACTTTTCTTTCCAGTATCTTTTGAACTTGTTTTTCTTGTAAGTCTTTTAAAAATCTTTGTATAGTAACTTTTTCACCTACTATACCCTCTTTCAATTCTTTTTGAGAAATAACATCATATAAGGCTTTTTTTAATTTTACAGGTCTCCTGTACTCAAACCCAGTTATGCATCTCACCTCAGAATTGTATACAAAGTTTATGCTTTTGGACTTGTTCTTAGTCCTATTTATGTTATCTAAATGTTTCTTTTGAATGTGTAAATTCCGTTTAATTTCCATTTTGCTATCTGTAAATCCCACAAATAAATTACAAATCATTTAATATATGTTTCAAGCATATCAATTAAAAAAGAAAAACAAAATATTTTGATAATTTATAAAGCAATATTAACATTAAAACGTATTTCATATAAAATTTGTATAGAGTAATAAGTATAATCAATAGGAGTAGAGTATGCTGCAAATTTTTATAGCAATAATTATGGGATACTTAATAGGATCAATTCCTACAGGATATTTAATTGTAAAAGCAAAAACAGGAGAGGATATAAGAAAAGTTGGCTCAGGCTCAACGGGAGCAACCAATGTAAAAAGAGTATTGGGTAAAGATTGGTTTTTTATAGTAATGCTGCTTGATGCTATAAAAGGTGCTTTGCCTGTTGTTTTGGCTATATTATTTTTACCGGCATACGCAAAATACGGCATAACACCTGTAGCGGCGGCAATAGCCGTATTGTTAGGGCACAGTAAATCAATCTTCCTCGGTTTCACAGGCGGAAAATCTGTCGCATCAGGAGTTGGAACAATTCTTGCACTTAACCTGTTTGTGGGCTTATGTGTAGCTGCTATCTGGGGAATAATCACTTGGGTATCAAAATACGTGTCATTAGGTTCAATAATTGCTTTAGCATTATCTCCTTTTATCATGTGGGCTTTTAAGCAACCCTTGGGTTATATCGCATATTGCGCTATTGGAGCCTTATACATTATATGGTTGCACAGAGAGAATATTAAACGTCTCGTAAAAGGAGAAGAAAATAAAGTTAGAGAATAACAGTTAAGGTGATAATATGCCGCAATTTAAAGGAATAAAAACAGTTCCTAAAATTCAAATAGACAACAAAGATACGCTTTCTCTTGTTTATACACCCGGCGTTGGTGCATCGTGTCTAAAAATAAAGGAGAATCCTGAGGCCTCAATGGTTTATACAAACAGAATAAATTCTGTTGCCGTTATGTCCTTTGATTACCAAAAGTCATTACAAAGAGCAATATTTTTAAAAAGTGTATTGCTAATTGATGCATATCCCTTTGAAATAAAAGAGAACACAACTCAAAACGATTTAAAGTTTGCTATTGAAAATCTCGAAATAAATTTTTGTGCAATCGACTTGTCTTTGATACAGGAATTTGCAAAAGACATTGATTTTAACGTTGAAATCCCTGTACTAAAAGAACCTGTGGCTGATTTAAAAGATTTCTTCGGAGCTATTTCAAGAAATGTTTTCATGATTGATATAACCAAATTAAAAGGAGATGTTTCGGAACGTTCATTACAATTGCATGAATTGGCAGGCGGAGTAATAGAAACAGAACTCACAGAAGAAACAAGAAACAAACCTGTAGCAATTATCTCTGACGGAACAGCTGTCTTGGGTTACGGTAACATTGGAGCATTGGCGTCTTTGCCTGTTATGGAAGGGAAAGCCGCATTGTATGCAGATTTAGCAGATGTGGACTCTGTAGTTTTCTGTACAAAAACACAAAATGTCGATGAGATAGTCAAAATATTACAGATATTTGAAAATTCCTTTTCAGGAATTCATATAGAAGACATAGCTGCACCATCTTGCTTTGAAGTAGAAGAAAAACTCACTGAAACGTTAAATATTCCCGTTTTCCATGATGACCAACATGGCACAGCCATAATAGTTTTGGCAGGATTACTCAATTCTCTTGTTCTTGTGGAAAAAGAGCTCTCAAAAATAAAAATAGTTATGTCAGGAGCAGGGGCAGCAGGAAATGCCGTTGCTAAACTATTGCATTTTGCCGGTGCAAAAAATATCGTTATGACTGATATAAACGGAGCAATCTATAAAAACAGAGAAGCAAACGACAAATACTTAGAAGAACTGGCTCAAATAACAAATCCAAATAACGAAAAAGGCGCATTAAAAGATATTATTAAAAATGCCGATGTATTTATCGGACTTTCAAAAGGCGGGATTTTAACTGAAGAAATGATTCAATCTATGGAATACCGTCCGATTGTTTTTGCACTGGCAAACCCAATACCCGAAATAATGCCTGATGAAGCAAAACATGCCGGCGTATACATAATATCTACTGGCAGAAGCGATTTTGAAAACCAGATAAACAATTCTCTTGCTTTTCCGGGGTTATTCAAGGGGCTTATACAAGGCAAAATAAACAAGGTTACACCCGAAATAAAACTTGAATGTGCATTACTTATAGCATCGATGGTGTCTACTGATGAATTGAATCCCGAAAATATCATGCCTGACCCGTTAGATAGAATGGTCCCATTAAATATGGCCAATGTTATTGTAGAAAAATATGCAAATAAAAATTAGAAAATAAAAATTTGTCCGAGAAATTTATTTTAGTTTCTCGGACAAATAATAATTTTTATTAAAGAACTAACTTTCTAAGGTGTTGCAGGAGTTCTGTGGAAAATTCTATTCCACAAATCTTTGAAAAACGTACCTACAGCGTTTAATCCGTTCATAATAGAAGTTCCTATTTTTTGATACCAAGTAGGACCTGTAGTTCCTGTAGGCGGAGGGGTTGGAGGAGTTCCTCTGAGTCTTGAAATCAAATCTTTACCCCTTACTATTCCCAACACAGCCAAACTTGTCAAAAGGATGCCAAGAGCAACTTTTTTTGCAGTATCATATTTATTCTTTTTTACAAATGTATTTGCATCGGGGTGTTTTGGTTGAACAGTTTGGTATACATCTCCTTTTGGCAGAGGATTAGGAGGCTGTAATGTTGGCAAAGGATCCGGTAATACTTGACCGGGAAGAGACGGAGCCCAACCTCTTTGTGCTACATAATTTTGCAAATAAGGCGATGGCGTATCTGTTATGTAACCTACAACATCCTCAGCGACTATACCATGTGTCGTAAGCTGGTCAAAACAATTGGGGTATATTGGATAACCCATTTGAGGATAGCCTTGTGGTACAACACCTTGAGACATGTAACTTTGATGAGTAACTCCGTAATTAATAGGCTGCATAATCTAAATCTCACACTATAACTTTCACACATGCATGTAAAAACATATCACTGTGAGAAATTGCCTACTTTACCCAAAACTTTGTTAAACTAACTTAACATTCGCATTAAAATATACTCAATTGAACAGAGAGCCTATTGGCATAATCAATATCATCACCTTTTAATGCGAGCTTTTGTGCTTTTTCTAACAAAGACTGAGCCTTGTCTCTGTTACCGAGTTTTAGCATCACGTCTGAGGCTTTTTCATAATTTTTAGCCATTTTTATTGGAGATTCTGCCTTTTCATAGAACTGTGCAGATGACTTGTAGTCTTTTAGGGCATTTGTATTTTCGTTAATTAATGCCATCGAGTCTCCGCATCTGCTCCATATTGCACCCATTGTTTTATTATTTTTTGTTTCCATTGCAATATTTTTTGCAACACTATAGTACTCATGAGTCTTTGACACGTCATACATTTGAGCATACATATCAGCTATGTCTGACAATGCTTTTGATTGAGCATTAAGATTTTCTGCCTCACCGGCATAAGATATGGCAGCATAGTAATGTTCCATTGCAGGCTCAAAATAGACTACATCGTCATATATTTTGGCCATTGAATAATAAGCATGGGCTTTCAAGTTATTATCATCCGTTGTTAAGTGGGCTTGATTATAGTATTTTAGGGCTTCTTCAAGATTATCATTATTGTCATATACCTGACCAAGTTCAAAACAAGCCATTGCTTCAGCTTTGTTATCACCGACAAGATGTGCGTTTTCTATGGCCGTTTTAAAAGCAGATATTGCTTTTTGAGTATCATTTATTGCAGAATATTTTTTACCTTGAATAAACGCTTTTCTCACTTGTTCATTCTGAGGTATATAAATATTTTTTGCCTTGGCACTATCCGTATTCGAAGAAAGTGTCTCTTGATTTTCAACAGATTCAGAAGCATTTACCTGACTATCATCAGAATTTATAGCATCTGCCTTTTGAGACAAATCTTTTGAAATCGGCTTCATGTCGCCTGTTTCTTTATCAGGCAGCTTGACCAAAAAATCCACATTGATGCTTTCAGGATCAGACTTGTAATCTACCTGTTGCAAGAACAACGCATCAATCCAATTTTCTACAACTTTGGATTTTTTATTTAATGTCTTAGAAATAAAATCGTCAAGGACAGTAGATGCATTTTTTAAATTAGACTGTATAATTTTTTTGTTCGGCTCATTTTTTAACGACTGAGTCTCTGCCAAAGAAAGGTACTGCTCCACTTCTTGAATTATGTTTGGAGGAGACCCGATTGCAATGGCAGTATTTTTAAAATCAGTAAGTATCTGGGCAATATTAACTTTAGACTTAGAATAATCTATTGTAGACTGCTGACCGTTTGGAAATTGTTGACGACCGTAAGCAGGTGCTTTTTTTGCATTAGAATCCGTTGCACTATAGTTTTCTGTATCCCTAGAACGTTCATAACGGTCTTTGTCTAAATTGGACGAAGATTGAGAAGACTCTTGTTCTTCTTCTTTGTTTTGCACCTTGCCTTTGGTTTGAGGAGGTACATAAGGTTTTATTTGTATTGGATAAATACTATTGTACAAATTTTAACACCCTTTAAAAACTTATCTTGCCCTTTAATTTTTTACTTGAACGTTCTGCCCTACTGACGATATCGGTTTTTATACCCATTAATTTAAGTTTTTTTCACAATTTCATACAAAAGTATGAGCTAAAAAAACAGAGAGAATATATCGTCATTTCTCCTATAATTTAATGATTTTTTAGAAAAAGTCATGCTCCAATCAAATAAACAGATGAACATGCAAATAATTATTCATAACAATGTATGATTTTCTACAACTAAAGTATGTGTAGAATAACACTATACTCCTTAAATAAAGACGACGATACGCATATCCCTAATCTAATAGCTATGAACCCCTAAGTTTATAGCTTTTTTTTATGCCTAAATATTCTCCCAAAAACTAATTTTTAAAAGTATAGTTATTGTGTCCGACAAAACTCACAACAGTTAGCAAAAAAGTTACCAATATGTTACTTATGATTGCAGAAATCTTGGCAATATCCACTAACAAATACATTAACAACAAACCAATAAAAAAAGATAACAAATAAACCGTACAAAATTTTACGTACTCTTTAAAAATACTTGTATCATGCGTTTTAAAAACAAATAATTTATGACAAATATAAGCATTGGTAATACTAATTATCCAAGTTAAAATATTTAACAAAAGATAATGAGACTCACCAAACAATATAATCAACAAAGAATATAATCCGAGCCCGAAAAGAGTATTCCAAGCACCGACAATTATAAATTTTATTTCTTTATTTAATAACATATTTTTAAATTAATACCTAAAAATTGAACAATACTTTTGCATTATTGGTAGTAGCCTCAGCGACCTGCTCAAAATCGATGCCTCTTAATTGAGCAATTTCTTGAGCAACATATTTTACATAAGCGGGCTGATTTTGTTTACCTCTAAAAAGGACAGGCGCCATATAAGGAGCATCCGTTTCAAGCAGCAATCTGTCTAATGGTACTACTTTTGCAACTTCCTTTGTTTTTTTAGAATTTTTGAAAGTTACAACTCCGCCAAGAGCAATATAAAACCCCTCTCTTACACATTCCATAGCAAACTCAGGGCTGCCTGAAAAACAGTGCATAACTACTCCAACATCTGCTGCTTTCGTTTTTTTTAGAATTTCAAAACTGTCTTGATGAGCTTCTCTATCATGTACAAGAACAGGTTTAACAGCCTCTTTTGCCAGCAAAATTTGTCTTTCAAAAATTTTCTTTTGCAATTCAATTTGAGATTTATCCCAATAATAATCGAGCCCAATCTCACCGACTGCGACAATTTTATTATGTTTTAAATAATCTCTTATTAAATCATCGGTATTATCATCGTAAGCATTCACTTCTTCAGGATGAACACCTACTGCACCATAAATTTCTTCATGCACATTACATAAAGACAAAATCCTCTCAAAGCCTGATGGCTCAACACCGGGGATTATGACTTTTTTGACATCATAGTCCAATGCAGTTTTTAAAACTTCATCAAAACAGTCTTTAAAATCATCCAAATCAATATGTGTATGAGTATCTATCAACATAAAAAGAAACTTTCAATAAGAGCTTTTTGGTTTTCATCTTTTATTTTTGAAATAATCTTTTCCTTATCAAGACCCGCTAGTGAATCAAGCTGCTTAAGAGTTGCAACAGTCTCACAAATAATTACTTCATTATTTGAATTTAAAAGTGCTTTCAAGTTTTCAACAGACTCTTTTATTTTGTAATCGGAAACCACTCTTAAAGCGCTGGAAATCCTATGAGCAGGAACATTTATATCAAGTTCTTGAACAGAAAGTCTTTTTTGTGCATTCCAAAAATACTCCTGTTGTTTACTCAACAAATTATATATTTCAGACACTTCCTGCTTTGTATTTTTGTCCTCATCAAAAGTGTATTCGTCATTGTTTGCCAACATATCAAACTTTGAAAGGGCAGCAAGCAAAACAACTGCTGCTTGAGGATTTTTATTCTGCTGATTATCAGTAATCAAAAACGACAAAACATCATACATTTCAAAATTAAAAATCTGATTTAAAGGCAAAATTTCTCCAAGTCCGGAAATTATATTGTCCAAACAGGATATAGCTTGTTCTTTTTTAGTTTGTATTAAATTAAGCAAACTTTCCAGATATGGTATTTCACCAGCTATATTTTCAGCCATAGAAGATTTTTCCATTGCATTTAAAAGATAATCAACAGCATTTTTATCTTCAAAAGCGACCAAAAACTTAACCGCTTTTAACACAGTAAAATCATCATCAGAATTTAAAAGAGAAATTGCCTTTTGATAAGCGCTATCATCTTGCATTACCCCAAGAGCTCTTGCGGAATTGAAAGCCAAAGCCTCATTGTCATTATCCTCAAGAGCGTACTGTATCAACAATTCAGCACTTATTGTATCAGGTATATATGCAAAATATTTTGCACTATAAGTCTTTTCGCTTTGAGAACCGTTCTCCAGCAAATTCAACATATCATCAGTCAAATCTTCGTCCGCAAACTGCGCAATCGAAGAAATTATGATTTCCTCAAAATCAGGTGCATAAACTTTGAAAAACTCAAAAAGATTCTTGTAATTGTTTTCATTTATAGCTGCACCAAGACGTTTGCTTACATTATTTTTCACAAAATCAAACAGGAATTCACTTTTATCAGCAAGCAATTGAAAGGCTTCTACATTCGCATTATCAACAATTTCTCTTGCTGCGGCGTAGGCCTTTTTGTCATCTTTTGCAGTCAAATCTTTGACTAATTGTTCATTATTTGTCATAAAAGTTCTTTCTATTATTCACGGAAGCTGAGTTCTTTGACAGATTTTTTAAGATTATTTCTAACAGAGTTCATCTGTTCTTCAACAACCTCATCAGTAAGAGTTGCTTGAGCATCTTGGAATTTTATCCTAAACGCCATGCTCTTGAATCCGTCTTGAATATGTTCTCCCTGATAAACATCAAAAAGTTCTTCACCGTTGAACAAATTACTTTTTACAGATTTTTTGATAATTTTTGAAATCTCATCACAAGATACAGCCTCAGGCACAACAAAAGCCAAATCACGTTGCACCTCAGGGAATTGTGCAAGTTTTTTGTATCTTACTGTCGAAATATGAACAGCTTTTAAGAGTTCTTCAAGATTGATTTCAAAAACATAAACATTTTGTTGGAATTTTTCCTTATCTTTCAATATCGGGTGGAGCTCTCCAAAGAAACCTACTTCTAAGGGCTGTTTACCAAGAAGAACAAGTTTTGCCGATTTGCCGGGGTGCAAAAAGTCTTTTTTATCTTCCACACTGCAAGCTCTCAATTGAACTCTGTTTTGCAATCCCATTAATTCCAAAAGGTTTTGTATAACTCCTTTTACACCATAAAAATCCAACTCGGAAACTTTTGATTTTTGTGTCCATTTGTCATTATCAACATTACCTGTCATTGCACCAGCTATCATTCTGTTTTCAACAACACCTGTATCTGTTTCTGTAGTTTCATGGTCAATAAAATAAGTTCTGCCCAACTCATAAATCCACAAGTTTTTCTGTCCGTTAGAAAGATTTGTTTTAACAACATTTAAAACACTCGGAATCATAGACTGACGAAGCATTGTATGTTCTTCACTTTGAGGATTACAAACTTTGACAGCCTTTGAGTCGTCGTATGCAACAGAATATTCCTTGTGAATAGGCTCACCAACCAACGAAGACGTAACAGTCTCAAGGAATCCTGCACCCAAAAACAGATTGTGAATCTTTTTGAGTAATGAATCTTCTTCTCTAATCTCAGGAGACTGAGTGTTTTTAGGTAAAGTCGGAGCTATTTTGTCATATCCGTATATTCTTGATATTTCTTCAATCAGGTCAATTTCTCTGTATACATCAACCATTCTAAAAGACGGAACCTTAAACTTTGCGGCAATTTCATTTTTACCAAGAAGCTCAAACCCAAGGTTCTCGAGAATTTCAACACATTTTTCGACAGGGATTTCCGTACCCAAAATACGTTTAATTTGTGCAAAACGAAGAGTAATGTCAATTTCAGGAAGTTTATTGTTACCTGTTTCAACAATACCGTCAACCTGAGCATCGGCAAGATCAACCATTAACTGCATCGCTCTAAGCAAAGCAGGTTTAACCATTTCTATATCAATACCTCTTTCAAATCTAGCACTTGCTTCACTTCTGTAGCCGATACTTCTTGCGGAACGTCTATTTTGAGCAGGTGTAAAATATGCAGCCTCTAAAGCTATATTTTTTGTATTGTCATCAACTTCGCTGTTTGCAGAACCGAATACACCGCCGACACAAACTGCTTTTTCTTTGGTAGCAATCAAAACTGTATCACTATTTGTATTTCTCTCAATTTCATCAAGAGTAACAATAGTTTCTCCCTCGTGAGCACGTCTTACACAGAGGTATCCGTCTAATTTGTCTTTATCAAAAGCGTGCAACGGGCATCCGTACTCTAAAAGAACATAGTTAGTTATATCAACAACGTTATTAATAGCTCTGATACCGCAAGCGGTCAAACGTCTTTGCATCCAATCAGGCGATGGTTTTATAACAACATTTTTAAGAAGCCCGACGCTGTAATATTTACAACCCTCATTATCAAGTATTTCTACCTTGAATTTATCTGTAGAATTATCCTGAGTTGTCTGCAAAGGTGAAAACTGTAATTTTTTATTAAAGATAGCAGAAAGTTCTCTTGCCACACCGATTACAGACATTTCGTCCCCTCTATTTGCGGTTGGGGCAACATCAAAGACTATATCCTCTTTTATATCCAAAACCTTTTCAAGTTGTTCACCAAGTTTTAAATCACTGTATAGTCTGTTAAGAATAAGAATTCCGTCTTCTTCTTGCATATTTTCAAGGCCGAGTTCATCTTGAGAACAGAGCATACCCTGAGATTCAACCCCTCTGATTTTTGCAGGAGTCAATTCAAATTGCTCACCTGTTTTTCTGTCAAGAACCTTAGACCCTACAGAAGCATAAGGAATTATTTGTCCCTCTTCAATATTTTGAGCACCGCAAACTACTGTTTTTGTTTCTGTACCGATATCAACAGTAACCAGATGAAGTTTGTCAGCATTTGGATGCTGCTCAATGAGTTTTATTTGTGCAACTCTTATATTAGAAAATTTCGGCCCTGTTTTTTCTATCTCTTCAACTTCTAATCCGCTCATTGTAAGTTCATGAGCAATTTGTTCAGGAGTAACATTCGATAAATCAACGTATTCATTAAGCCATTCTAGTGAAATTTTCATAATTTTATTTCGTCCTTCTTATTCAATTATTTTATAGAACAATTTTATAATAAAGAGGGACGAAATAAAATACCGGATTTATCTTTTTAGATTAATCGTTTCTGAGTTTTGCAAGCAAATTAAGAATCTCTATGTAAAGCCATACAAGTGTAACCATCAAGCCAAATGCACCATACCACTCGTAATCCTTTGGCAACATATTTGCAGAGCCCTGTTCGATAAAATCAAAATCCAAAATCAAACATAAAGCGGCAAAGATAACAACTATAGCACTAAAAAGTATCCCCATAGGTCCTGCACCATCAATAAATGGGATTTGAAAATTAAAAAACGAACCTACAAAATTAATTAAATACAACACCACAATAGTAATCAAACCTGACATTATAGTGGCTCTCAATTTTTGAGTAGCCTTAATTGCGCCAATTCTGTATAAAAACAGCATAACACCCAATACCAAAACCGTTCCCGAAACTGCCTGAACAGCGATACCAGGGAATTTAACTTCTAACATTAGAGAAAATGCAACTAACAAAGCTCCTTCACAAAAAGCATATATAGGCGCAAGGAATTTAGCTAATTTAGGAACAAATGAAGTAACAAGACCTGTTGCCAAACCGCCGAATAATGCTATTTGCATTATCAGCATAACTTTATCGGCATAACCCATCATTGCTTCATAAAAAACTGCTCCGCCTGCAATAACCGCTATCAAAAACAGAATAAAAGCCTTACCCAAAGCCCCGTTTACAGTCATCGGATTACTGTCAATTACACCTTCTATATTTTCACCGTTCATTCTTCTTAGAACAGGATTTGAACTTCTAAACATAAAACCTCCTATAATACAATCTTGCAACTGAATAAGTATTGCTGCCCTTTTAATCTATCAAGGCGTATACAACTTTCTTTTTCAGATGACACTCAATCCATATTTAGCACATTTTTTTGTAAATATCAATTCTCAGGATGAAGTTACATAAATAAAAATTGAACATTCTTTTTGAATACAGACGAAAAAAGAGCACTTTTTTCCTCAGCCATTTTCAGTTTCGGTTTAAAGCCTACTGTTTTGATATAGATATCAATAGAAAACTCTGTCTCTTTTGCCTCCATTCTCAATATTAAATTTTTATGAGGCTTGTCCATTCCGTCAGCAATCCTCAAGATTGAAGCAAGCTGACAAACCGTTTTCTTTTGTTCTTCCGTTAATTCTGTATAAATTTTATGTTTTGATTCGTCAGGATCAGAACCCCTATGATAACGAGCAATTGAAGCAATAATTTTTACCTCATCTTCATTAAAGCCCAAAACACCGTTTTCTATTATCAAATCTCTTGAATGTTTATGATGAGATTTTTTTTCGATGTAATAACCAATATCGTGTAAAAGTGAAGCATTACAGAGATAATCTCTTTCTCTTGCTGTGAAGTTAGTAATCCCCGCCAACTGCAATGCATCAAAAAGTTTTTTTGAGTATTCTTCAACCTGCCTTGCGTGCTCAATGTCTGCACAATACTTTTTTAATATATTTTCTGCTGTATTTTCCGACAATTCCATATTAATTGTATTTCAATAATTTTTCTATTGTATCTAAAAGGCTATCTTGATTAAAACTACCCTTGCTTATAAAAGCATCTACCTCAGGCATATCATTTGCAAGATTATCCGTATCATAAGATGATATTATTATAATCGGAATATCTTTGAATTTTTGTTGAGATTTCAGTTCTCTAACAAACTTTGCCCCATCCATTTCAGGCATTTCCATATCAGATAGAATTAAATCAAAGTTATCTTTGTACAACTTTTCAAAGGCTTCTCTCGGGTTCTTAACAATCTCATAACTGTAACCCCAATGAGAAAGAATGTTTTTCAACAACTCTCTTGTAGTAAGAGAATCATCTACTATAAGAATTTTGTAGTCTTTATTTTCCTTAGCAACAATTTGATATTTTGGTATTGCCATGAGTGGTTTTTCGACAGGAGTATAAGTTGTCTTGTACAACTCAGGTAAGTTTAGAATCAAGCAAACTTCACCATTTGCAAGTGTCGTTATTCCTGAAATATTCTTGAGTTTAACAATAGGTGGCTCCAGTTTTTTCTGTAGTATATTTTGATCGCCAAGTATTTTGTCAACTATAATACCCATTAAACCGTTTTCTACCTCTATTAGAACAATTGTTTTTTTAGGAGAAGACTTCTCTTCACAAGGAAGCCCCATCAATTCACTAAGATAAAATATACTGACATTTCTTCCCTCTATCATTATTGTTTTAACAGACTGTCTTGTGTAGATATCTTTATCACTTATCCACATGACATTCTTGATAGCAGTCATAGAAAGTGCAAATAACTGTCCGGCAGCTTCAACAATAAAGGCCTTTAATGTAGACATTGAAATAGGCAACTCTATTGTTATTTTTGTCCCCTGTCCCGCAACCGAATATACTTTTACAGAACCGTTAAGTTGTGATATTTTGGTTTGAACAATATCAAGCCCAACCCCTCTGCCTGAAATTTCAGTAACAACTTGTTCCGTTGAAAACCCCGGCCAAAAAATTATATTCATAATCTGTTCTGCACTAAGGTATTCGGCTTCCTTTTGTGTTATGAGATTTTTTTCCAGTGCTCTTTTTACAATCTTTTTTAAATCTATCCCTCGACCGTCATCATGAATTTCGATAACTATTTTGTTTTGCAGACTTTTGGCAATCAAATATATTTTCCCCTTGGGAGATTTGCCTGCTGCAATTCTTTCTTGCGGAGTTTCTATGCCATGGTCTATTGAATTTCTTATTATATGCATTAATGGTGCTTTTATTTCTTCAATAACTTTTTTATCGGCACTTGTTTCACTACCTGAGATTAACAACTCGATGTCTTTGCCTGTATCTTTTGAAATATCTCTTATCATCCTTGGGAACATGTGGAAAATAGTAGCTAACGGCAATACTCTAATATTTTTTATCATGCTCTCCAATTGAGTTATGATAAGAGATTGTTTTGTATCTTCTTCATCGACTGATTTTTGAAGATTTAAGATTTTATTATTCAATTTTATTATTTTTGCAGAATTTTCTTGCAATATTGAGAATATCTGCTTACTGAATATGGAAAAAGAAGAATAATCAAAATCAGTATCTTTATTGAGATATTTTCTATCATAATATTTGATAAAACTCTGGGATTTACTGTTAAAATTACGGAGTTCAGTAATGTCAGAAAGAATATGTTCTAATTCTGTGGTATTTTTCTTTTGCTTTATTCTTGCAATAATAAGCTCACCTATCTGGTTAACAAGTCCATCAAGTTTTTTTGAATCTACACGCAAAGTCCTTATAGAAGTAGTTTCGAACGAATTGAAAAAGTCTTGAGCTTTTTTAACAGGCAAAGAAGATTCGTCCAGACTCATCGTCAAATTGACTAAAGGATTAACAGAAGTATTCAAATCTATCATCTGCTTAACTATATCAAGTCTTTGGATAACAAGAGAAAAATCATCTGCATCTTCTTTTGTTTCAAAAATCATTTTTTCAACTGAAATCAAACTCTGACGAAGAATATTTATAACTTCCTTTTCCGGAAGTTTATTTGAATTTTTCAATACAGACAAAATCTCTTCTATTTTGTGAGAGATATCGATAGCTTCTTTATTTTTTGTTAATTCAACCAGAATATCTATCGCATCATGCAATGCCGGTATTTGTGTAAGATTGTGATCAAGATTATTTATGCCATCCTTTATAAATTCTATCTTTTTTTCTATGGTTTCTCTCTGCTCAGAATCTGTGTTTAATTCAGCATTTTTTTCATCTTCTGCACTAATATTATGTTGTTTTTCATCAACTACTTTTTTATAGTCCAATTTTTCTATGCCGTACTCAGCATATATTTTGTTAAGCGAATTTACTATATTGGTTAATTTGTTTTCAATATCGGTAATTTCATCATCAGTCATGATATTTGAATTTTTCATAACAAAATCAACTTTGGCTTCAATATTTTGAAGTTCATTTTTTATATCAAAATAGTTTGTACTTTCAAATTTTTCGACCAGTTGTTTTACCAAATCATAAAATGTCTCAATATAAGATGAACCGTCAACACCTTTCATGTTGGTCAAAAGGAGATATGATTCGCTTATTAAAGCATTGACAGTTAATACTGTTTTTTCAAAATCCTTAGATATTTTTTTATCTGCTTTATCAGAAATTTTAGGAATACTGTTTTCTGTTTTATCCGTATTTTCCTTTATCTGATTTTTTTCAAGAAGTTTATCAATATAATCAATTTGTTTTTGAATATCATCCGTATAATATTCTTTTTTAATTTTTACAGATTCCGTAATAAGATCTGAGAGCAAGTCTATTGCCTTATACAGAGCATCCGATATTTCTCTGTTTATTAAAACTTTGTTTTCTTTAGCAAGCCCTAAAACATCCTCTGCTTTGTGAGCCAAACGTTGTATATTGTTAAAGCCAATCATTCTTGCCGCACCCTTAAGAGAATGTGCATCTCTAAATAGGTAGACAAGCAACTCTTTATCTTGGGGATTACTTTCAAGCTGCAAAAGATTATTATTCAGTTTTTGGATTATTTCTTCGGTTTCTCCCCTGAATATATTTAAAATTTCTTCAAACTCTTCCGGCAAAAAGTCCATTAATTACAAATTCTTTCCGATTTAAACTAAATGTTATTGTTTTTTAAATTATTAATAACCTCAATATTATTATCTATAACACTCAACATATCCGATAAATCATTGAGATTTTCTCTGAGACTTTTTGCTATATCAGAAGAAAGTTTTTCTTGATTTTCAGAATTAAAAGCAACGTTCTCAATAAATTTCATCAAGTTTTCTAAAGCAGTACTCAATACATTAAAATTCTGTTCGATTGTTCCTGCCAACTTAACACCCGATTCAATTTCTTTACTTCCTTCTTCTGTAGCCATAACAGTAGAGTTAGTAGTATGTTGAATATCATTAATCAAAGAACCGATTTTTGTAGTAGCCTGTTTAGACTCATCAGCAAGTTTTCTGATTTCTCCGGCAACTACAGCAAACCCCTTACCATGTTCACCTGCTCTTGCAGCCTCTACAGCAGCATTCAGAGCCAACATATTTGTTTGCTCTGCAATATCTTCAACAAGACCAATGATTGAACCTATTTGTTGAATATATTCACTTAATTCCAATATTAACTCTGCAATAATCTGTATACGCTGTTTCAGAACTATCATTTTGTCAATATTTGCCTGTACCGGCTTTTGCTCAACATCTGTATTTTTCATAGATTGAGAGACATTGTACAGCATCTCTTTTGAATTTTGCTTCAAAGAAAAAGCAACTGACTTTAATTTTTCGATGTTATTTGATGCAATAGTAAATGAATTTTCATATTTTTTTATTGCATTTTTTTGAGTCAAAGTCATATCCATAATTTTGGTTGCAGATTTCTGTGTTTTTTTATCTTTAGAATATATTTCCTTACGAAGCTCACTAGCAAGCCATTCTCTGCTCCAAATATACTGCCCGATGTAGGCTAAAAACAATAAAGCCACACCCAAAATAACAAAAGGATACCACGCATGTTTTAAAGACACTGCAATAATTAGTATCAATAACACAACAAGAAAAACCACATCCAGCACAAACTTTATATCAGATTTTTTTCTATAATTTAATTCTTCTGTGTTGCTCATATTTCAACCCTCTCATGATTCCCCGTAATTTATTTGAGGCTCTTGTTATTTTAGACAAAAATGCAATATAATCATTTTATTACAAATTTGAGTTTGCGCAAAGATGTAAAGTTTATTCGATATATTGCCTATAAAAACAAAAATTCGGTACAAGTATTATGGAATTTAAAAAAAAGACACTTTTAACTGTAGATGACCCGCAGAACCTACACCTTTGTTTTGTTTTAGATGAAAAAATATATGCTCTTAATGCAAAATATGTTTTAGAAGTTACAACCCTGCCCTTGATAAATGAGCCTCAAAAATTACCTGAGTACATTATTGGTATACTAAATTACAATGATTTGTTCATAAATGTAATCGATATAAGAAAGGTTTTATCATTACCAAAGAAGAAATACGACATTTCAAACAAGGTAATAATCATTAAAGGAGACGAATCCTTAATAGCAATAATTGTTGATGAAATTACAGATTTTTTCACTGCACGACCTGCGAGCATACAAAGGGTAATGGGTGAAAATTTCAACAATATAGTCAGAACCTTTTATAAAATTCAAGAAGAATTAATAAACATCATAGATATTCCTCAACTGGAAGAAACCATCAAAAAAGCTCATTTTTCTGAAAACACAACTAACTACTCCGAGCTCTTCCCTAACGATGAAGAATCAATGTGCATCCTGCAAAAAAGAAGAAACGATATAGCAAAAATTCCGCAAATGAATCTTGATGCTGACATCTACGACAAAAATCAATATGTGATTTTTAAACTCGGAAAGCACTCTTACTGTATTTATTCTCTTTTTGTAAGAGAGCTCATTTCACCCAAGAACTACAACATAACAAAAATTCCTTACACACCTGATTTTGTGAGTGGAATTATAAACCTTAAAGGTAATTTTTACACTGTGATTGATCTAAAAAAATTCATAGGCTTTGATGACCTAAATCAAGAATCAGACATTGAACAGAAATCTCAAAAAATTAATGACAAAAAAATTATTGTTGTTGAATCAAGTGAACTAAAATTGGCTTTTCTTGTAGATGAAATAGTAAATATTTTAAACATTGCAAAAGAAAATATTGAACCAAAAAATGAAATGTTACTGGATAAAATGTACATCCAAGCAGAGGCTTATTTATCAGACAAAGTCTACAATATCCTAAATGTTGATAAACTAATAAATGACGAACGACTTTACGTAGATAATAGTTCATCATAACCAACTGTAAAAATTTTGTACAAAAGAAAAGCCGCTTTGTTTATGCGGCATTAAAGTAAACAGTTTACGAGTGAGAGTGGAATATGCACAGTCATATAGTATAAAATTGCAATATTTTCTTAAATTAGCCACTTGTACAAATCTTTTTGTTGTTTAGAGTATAATTTTTTCATAACTAAGTGAAGAGGAGAGTTTTTCTAAATGATGTTTTTTATATCTTTGTTAATGGTTTTTGTGTCATCATACTTGTCAGCATCAGTATTTTCACCAAAAGACAAAGAAAATAAACCTTTCGGCCCTGCCCCGGTTTTGTATACATTACTTATCATGTTTGCTCAGGTGATTCTTACTTTTGAAACATTATCTTTATTTAGTGCAATAAAGGAATTTAACGTAATCGCATTAAACATATTATTTTTGATTATCTCTATTATTTTTTGGAACAAAAATAATCGTCCGTTATACATACCAAAGGTAAAAAAAACATTTTTAAAAATATGGTCGGCGCTAAAAAAAGACAAAATTCTTATGATAATGGCATTTGGTTTTGTTTTTTGCTTATGTGTTATAACAATTCTTGACGTAATAATGCCCGTTATAAGTTCAGATGCTCTTACTTACCACTTAAACAGGGCTTCTTATTGGTTGGTGCAAGGTAACTTAAATCATTTTGTTATCACTGATGACAGAAACCTTGTAATGCCCATTAACTCAGAAATTTTGTATCTTTGGAATATATTATTTTTCAAAAATGACATAGGGCTCTTTTTCATATCATTTATCTCTTACTTAACATCATTGTTTTGTATTTATAACATTCTTGAATTTTTTAATTTTTCGACAAGAAGAAAACTGTGGACATTTTTTATAGTAGGTTCTTTTGCTTCTGTAATAGCACAAACAGTTAGTGTTGAAACAGATATTGTAATAGCAGCAATTGTATTGTCGAGTATCCTTTTGTTCTTGCATTCACTCAAAGAAAAAAGCAAATGTTTGATATTTTTCTCATCACTGGCCTATGCAATAGCAATGGGGACAAAAACACCTGCAATCATAGCATTCCCCGGTGTATTTTTGCTCTTGAGCTATTTTGCTTATAAATACGAAAAGAAAGAATGCTACAAACCCTTACTAACATTTTTGTTCTTTCTTTGCTTCAACTTTTTGATTTTTTCAAGTTACAACTACATCTTGAACTTTTTGCAATTTGACAATCCTCTTGGCAGCGAATCATCAAGAAAAATCCATGGATTTAGAGGCGGGATAAAAGCCTTTGTTGCAAATTATATAAGATATATTTTTATGTTATTTGATTTTTCTGGATTCAGATACAGCGAATATGTCGGTGAACATATCTCAAATGCAAGACTTGCAATACTTTCATTCCTACATATTCCCGCAGAACTCGGTGTCGAAATGACAGATAACAACGAGATAAATAACAGATTGATGGATGTCAAAATGGGTGTAGGCATACTGGGATTTTTGATATTTTTGCCATCAATCGTAACATCTGTTGTATTAGGATTTGTCAAAAGACACAACAAAAAAATAACAGCGCTGTTTGCTTTTGGAACAATGTTTTTAATCAATGTATGTTGTCTTTCTTTTTCGATTGCATACATGGTTTTTAGTGTAAGATTTATGACATTTTTAATCGTAATATCATCGCCTGTTATCGCACTTTCTTATATAAAGAAGAACAACATTCTGAAAGTTTTAATCTTATTCTTTGTTATGTCATATTTTGTAGTTATGAGCTGCAACCTATCAGGCAGACAACTTGTATCCATATTAAAAGTCGTAAGGCAAGAAAAAAGTTACGATGCAATAAGAGAGAGAATACGTTGTTCTCTATATGTTGGATATAACGGAAGAGCTCCTTTCTGTTATGTAAGAAACATGATTAAACAGACTCCCAAGGGCACAAAATTTGGACTGTTTATGAGCGCAACCGACAGATTTTATATTCTCAATATGCTAAACACAAAAGGATACAAGTTGGATACATTGCTTCCTGAATTGGCAGATACATACAACTATGATGACTACGACTTTATTATTACAACGGATAAAATTCTAATAAGCACGGTTCTTTTAAATAACACAGCAAATACAAAAGTAGAATATAAAATTGATAAAAACGGAAACGCATTTTACCCTGAATATAGACCGTTCTCGTGCGTTTATGAAACCCATGACAAAAATTTCTATTCAAAAGATCAAAAAAATGCAATAATAATGGATTCTCGATGCATGATTGCAGACGATTTTTTTATCAAAAGAGGTTATGCTTCTTTGGGTGCATTCAACTTTAAAGCAGATTACAAGGACTTTTCAAATTTCGTAACTATTTATAAAAATACTAAAAAGCAAAATTGACATCGCTATATGTCAAAAGTAAAATTGACTTAGGAAATTGAAGGAAATGAGGTTAAACTCCTCAGCTGAGCCGCAGCCGTAAAGCCGGAATACTTCTTTTCCAATTAAGACCAAATTGCTTCGGGACTTAGGCAATAGGGACAAAAGTTAAAACATTTCAAAATTAACTTGGAAAATCAAAATTCCTTATGTCGTTTCCCGCAGCAAAATAAACGGGATTAAGAGTTGAGATAGGAATTTTTGAAAAGATGGCAACCTCGCTTTCAAGAGCATCAAACAACAAAATAGGGACGTGTCCTCATGGATTACCCTTGGGAGCTTGTCCTATATGTAACGGTATGGCCGGCGGAGGTGGAAGTTCAGTCAAAAAAAACAAACCACCCGAAATGACTTGGAATGAGTGCTATGCAATAGGACAAATGCTTAAAGCTCAAAAACTTGCAAGACAACATACCCAGCAAATGTTTGCGGCTCAAGATTTACAAGCGCATTTAAACAACCTTATGTCTCAAATCAATGCAATGAAAATGGCTGCAATTAATAATCTTCCGCAACCTATTGCAAAGGCAATTTCTATATTAGCAGATGCCGTACTTATTCCTGCCGTAAAAGTATTCCAAAACATATCAAACACAATACAAAATATGGTTTCCAACATATCTAAAACCATTACTGAACTAAAACAAAAAATTATTGATATAGCAGACAAATTAACAGCAATGCTTGGTGAAGCAAAAGCAGCTATCCAAAAGAAAATCAATGAAAAATTCAAAGATATAAAAAAGAAAATATTCAATCTTTTTGGTTTAGTCGGTGCAGAAAATGAAGAAGACGAAGAATTAAAAAGAATTGAAGAAGAAAAACGTCTCTTTGAACTAAATACAGCCAAAGAAGCACTGTTTGAAATTTTTACCCCCAAATCACCCGAAGAAGAAGAAAGTGAAGATAAATAATGAGTTCCATCAATCCGTATCAAGATATAGAAACAAGAAGACAATACAGAAATCAGACCACATCTCAACAGAGAAAAATTTCTGAACTAAAAGAAGGTGTCATTGTAAATTCAATGATAAAAGACCAACAAACAGAACAAAATGTTGAAACAATTCCAAGCATTGAAAACATGTATGACAACCTTGTAATCCCTGAAAAAACAACAAAAACAGATATTTTTGAATTCAAAAATAAAGAACCCCAAAAAGAACAATCACTCCATCGTTCATTAGCACCTATATTAGCAACGACAGTAGGTCTTTTTGGACTTTTATCAGGTTCTATGTACATAATGAAGAGAGCCGCAATATACAAAACCAGCCTAAAACCTTGGCAAACTTTGCAAGAAATTACAAAACACGTATCTGTTAATGATGAACCTCATCTTGCAATGCTCTTAATGATTAGAGACCCAAATTTCAGAAACATTATGGGAGCTCTTGGAGTGTTTGTGCTAAGCGCAGCAGGATTTGTCGGAAAAAACTACGTTGATGGAGTAAAAGAAGTCTGGGTTAGAAAAAAACAAGCAGATGTTCAAAAAGACCTGCAAGAAAAACTCATCGAAGTCGAAACAAAGAGTTTTGCAGGTAAAATGCAAATATTAAGAAACATGCTTACGGAAAAAGCACGTGAATTGGACACAATATTGCACAGAAAAAATATCGGCAACGAAAATACAACTTTCAAAAAATTTATATCCTTTAAAAATTCACGAGAAAAAGACAACCAATACGCAGCAAATACGAATACAAATGCAAGAAAAAATAACTTAATAGCTCTTGCCGGTGTAAGTTTGAGTTCAATTGCAATAGCATTATTGAGCGTAGCAGCTTTTAAAAACCTGAGACAAACCGCAAAAATTTGTAATGATTATGCAATAAATACGCTAAAAGATTTTGGTCAAAAAATAGAAACCATACAGAATCCGTCAACACTTGATTTGGAAAAACTAAAAAACACGATAGTTTCACTAAACCTCAAAAAATCCGAGATAGAAAACTTCTTTAAAAACGCAAAAAATCTACCGGAAGACGGATTTACGGCATTGAACGGAAATACATATAAAAGTTACAAAGACTATGTGATGAGAGAAGTTGAAAAGTTAACTGACGAAGGTGCCGAAGCAATAGCGGGGAAACCCTCCTCAAAACCTGTAATATTTTCTTATACAGGAGATTTGTGCTCACACCTTTACAACATGATAGTAAACCCGGAAAGCCCATTGCTCAAACTTGTATTTGCAGGTATGACAGCTGTTACTACAATCGGATACACAGGCTCCAAAACAGTTGAAGCAATAAAGGAAGCGCAAGTTATAAAAGAAAACGCAAAAACTGAGCTTGATTTGCAAAAACGACTGGTAAGCGTTGAACTCAAAAATTTTGAAACTAAAAAAAGAAGCGTAATAGAACCTCTTGTTGAAGAATTTAGAATACAAGCAATGCAAGGCAAAGACAAAAATGAGCTAAAAACTCGTGCCGAAAATATCCTATACGAAATTAAAAACGGCCCTCCATTTGTTTACTCATAGAAAACTTTGCAGAATTAAAAAATGCACAATTCAAAAGATTACAAAAAAGCAGAGAAAAGAATCAATCATGTATATAAAGCCATTTACCTTTAGACAATACAATGCACAAAAAGCGCCAAATGTGAATTCTCAAAAACCTGTTCACCAAATATCGCTTGATGAAACAGAACAATGCCTGCTTGTAAAAGATTTTTGCAGAAGTTTTAAACTACCTGATAACAACTATAACTATTCTCGTTTTGATGAAAAACTCGCACAGAAAATAGCATCATACAAAGATAATGCCACAAAACCCGTAATGGATATGCTATCAAAAACAGATAATGAAATAGAATCAACTGCGGGCTTGTATCTGGTTAATAGGATTATAGATGCAGGCGCAAAAAATGTCGGAGAATATTATCACGTAATATCAAAATTTAATGATTCAAATTCGCCAAACATCCAAACCATGCTGGCGGGAGTATACAGGAAAACTCAAATTCCCGATGGGTTTGCTCCTCTTATGACAATGTATCTTAAAAACGTAAAAAATCCAAAAAATGAAAAATTCAATCCTGATGAAGAAATTTGCGGAGCAATATTGTCATACCTTGGTAACAAAGAACTTACAGAATCCCTTACAGATTTTCTAAAAAGAAACAATCCCATAACAGCTATCAACAATTATTCAAACTAGCAAAAATATTTTTCACAAGTTTTACATGTGTAAACATAAAAACTAAGTGAGGCAAAGTTGATACAAAAAACTAATAATATATCTTTTAAGAGTGTCTTTTTATTTCCATCAATAAACAATCTTGCTGAACAAAATCGTCAAAAAGTTGATAAAGGAATAAAGGTTACCCAAGATTTGTTTCCCCAAAATGATGTTTTTCTCGGTGCTGATGAACAAGGGGAGTTGACAATACAAGTACAAAAAACTAATCCTCTAAAATATCTCTTAGAGCCTGATATAGCAGAACACATTAACCTAAATCCGCAAGAAATACTAGCTCTTATAAATGTGGTAACAATGCTGCAAGCAAGTTATGATAAATTATGGAATAAAAAACAACCGTTGTTAACGGATAAAACCACTCATATAGACAAAATGCAAGATATAGAAGTAATAAAAAAAATCACAGATACCGTAATAGATTTCAATGAAAAATACCAAGAACCATTAAACTAAAAAGCCGCCCATTTAAATGAGCAGCTTTTTTATTTCTATACTTAATTTAGATCTTTATTTGTATGTTTTTACAGCTGATTACAGAGCTTTATGTTTTTCAATAATCTGTTCTGCAAGAACATCAATTTTTTCAAAATCTTCAGTTCTTGGTTGGCCTTTAACAACGACATAGTCAAGTTTTTCAGGCTTAATGATAGTAAACATATTTTCAATAACACCTGTAAGATTTCCGCCCCATCCAAAAGAGCCGATTATAGAATAATATCTGAGTTTTGGTCTTAAAGCATTAACTAAATAAGCGGCAGTAACAGCAGCAGGATGAGGACCTGCAAGAACCATTGAAGAACCCAAAACAACTGTAGCACAGTCAACCAGTTCCATAGATAGTGCACCCTCATCGCAATGTACCAAGTCAAAAACTTTTACATCAATACCGGCAGCTTCAAGTTTTTTGGTTAATCTTTCTACCAACATTGTTGTACTTTCGTACATCGAAACATAAGGAATAACTACTTTGTTCTCTACTCTGTCAGATGTCCAATCTGCATACAAATCCAAAATCCATTGCGGTTTGTCATAAACAGGACCATGGCTTGGAAGAACATAATCAACTTCCATACCTTTAACTTTGTCTGTATATTTTTTTGCAAAGTTTCTAAACGGCATGATAATTTCTGCATAGTATCTTTTTGCAGCTTCTACCAAATCTTCTGAGTAATCGGCAAACAGCTCATGTTTAGTGTAATGAGAGCCCAAAAAGTCGCATGTAAACAACATTTTGTCTTCTTTTATGTAAGAAAACATTGTATCAGGCCAATGTACAAAAGGTGCAATTATAAATTGAACAGTCTTGTCGCCAAGAGAAAGCTCATCACCATCGTTGATTACGATAAATTTATCCTCATCAACGTGAAGCATATTCATAACATTCTCTTTTACCTTGGCATTGGTTACAACTTTTGCCTCAGGGAACATTTCCAAAAGCATTGGGATACCGCCTGAATGGTCTTGTTCAGCATGGTTAGAAATAATATAATCTACCTTTGTTATATTATTTTCCTGCAATCTTGCTTTGTATTCGTCCAATTTTTTAGGATAATCGGTATCTACGATAGCTGTTTTTTCACTACCTTTGATTAAATATGAGTTGTAAGTAGTACCTTGAGGTAACGGCACTAATTGGTCAAACAGTTTTCTGTTGGCATCTTTTGAACCAATATAGAAAACATTGTTGTTTATTTCTCTTATTTTTAAATCCATGGCTAGTTCTCCTTATCTTATTAAGGGGATTTCACTGCCAAAAATCCTTGACTATTAAATCAGATGTCTAAGCCTTAGTGAATTGGTCTTTACCGACAGCACAAACAGGGCATATCCAATCTGCAGGTAAATCATCAAAAGCAACATCATCGTGTTCTTTGGGGTCATATTCATAACCGCATACAAGACAAATATAAGTATCCATCGTTATGCTCCTTTAGTTTTTTATTTACCTGAGCAGTATAAATTATTAAACTATAAAAATAAATCGCCGTACAGGCTAGATTAAAGTTTGTAAATTTGCATTGACGTTTATATAAACGCTATAATACGGATATGGAAAATCTTACGGAACAAAAATCTTCTGTACCGACAGCAAAAAAATATGTCTTGAAAAAACAAGAAACAAAAGCCCAGTACAGAATAGATTATGAAAAAGAACTTAATCCCGCACAGTTAGAAGCCGTCAAAACCCAAAACGGTTCTGTTTTGGTGATTGCAGGTGCAGGTTCGGGCAAAACAAAAACTCTTACCTACAGAGTAGCAAGGCTTATAGAAAGCGGAATAAAACCCGAAAACATATTACTTTTAACGTTTACCAAAAAAGCTGCGGATGAAATGCTAAACAGAGCGGTTATGATTCTTGATTCAAGATGTGAAAAAGTAGCAGGCGGCACTTTCCACTCATTTTCCAATTATATCTTGAGAAAATACTCTAATCTTCTTGAACTCCAAAACAACTTTACAATTATCGATCGTGCGGATGCAGAAGATGTAATAAACCATATAAGAAGTAAAGTTATAGAAAAGCAGGAAAAAAGATTCCCTCGAAAAGCGACAATTCTTGACATTTATTCTAAAGCAATAAACAAAAATATGACTGCAGAAGCTGTTATAGAAAGCGAATACAATCAGTTTTCACACGCAACAGAAAAAATAAATGAAATTTCAAGACAATATATAGCATACAAAAGAGCAAACAGTCTGCTTGATTACGATGATTTGCTGCTATATTTAAGAACCCTGCTACAATGCAACGAGCAGGTAAGAAAAACCCTCTCAAATCAATACAAATACATAATGATAGACGAATATCAAGATACAAACGCACTCCAAGCCGATATAATCAAACTGCTTGCGTCAGAACACAACAATGTGATGGCAGTAGGCGACGATTCACAAAGCATTTATTCCTTTAGAGGGGCAAATTTCAGAAATATTCTGGATTTCCCTCATATATTTCCAAATACCAAAATAATTAAACTTGAGCAGAATTACAGAAGTTCGCAAAACATACTTGCTCTAACAAACAGAGTTATTGAAAGAGCAAAAGAAAAATACACAAAGAATCTGTTTTCAACAATCGACTATCCTGAAAAACCGGCGCTAATCTGCACAAACGATATGCAAACGGAAGCGGAATTTGTAGCACAAAGAGTACTGGAACTGCAAGAAGAAGATATCTCACTAAACGAAATAGCCGTACTCTGCCGCAGTGCCAGAATGACATACAATCTTGAGATAGAACTGGCAAAAAGGAGTATTCCTTACAGAAAATTTGGCGGACTAAAATTTATAGAAACAGCACACATAAAAGATGTTATTGCACATCTTAGAGTAATTCTTAATCCGCAAGATATAATAAGCCTTAATCGTATACTTCTTTTATTGGACGGAGTCGGAAACCAAACAGCAATGAAACTTATTCCGATTCTATCAAAAGATAATATTCAAACAGACAAACTTATGCTGCCGACAAAAAGCAGTGATAACATAAAAAAACTTTTTACCACACTTGAAACACAACGCAAAAATCTTCTAAAACCATCTATAATAGTTGAAAAAGTAATCTCATACTATGAACCAATATTGATGGCAAAATACGATGATTACACAAAAAGATTAAAAGATTTAGAGCATTTTTATTACCTTTCAACACAATACAACACGCTGGAAAACTTTCTGAGCGACTTAGCACTTGAGCCGCCTGATAGCTCTGTAGCAGAGGTAGAAGATGGAGCACAAAAAGACGAATATCTTACACTCTCTACAATCCATAGTGCAAAAGGTCTTGAATGGAAAGCCGTATTTATCATAGGAGCAGTAGACGGAAGATTTCCGAGTGTTTATTCTTTTAACTCGGAAGAAGAACTGGACGAAGAACTCCGCCTTATGTATGTTGCTGCAACAAGAGCAAAAACTTATCTATACATCACCTACCCTATTGATATGTTTGACCACGCAACAGGTATGGTTCTGTCTAAACCGTCAAGATTTTTGGATGGGATACAAGAAGATATCTTAGAAAAATGGATACTCGAAACGGAAGAATAATAATATAATTCAACTGAACCGGCATATACAATGTTTATTAGCTTTATTTGTTCCTTATCACAAATTTTAAGCAAACATTTATACATATAGTCTTGCAAAATTCATACTTTAGTTGTACAAACACCAAACTTATATATAGTTAATATTGTTTTTTAGATAATTCATAATACTTATGGATATCTATATACTACTAAATAGGGATATTTTTTATAACATATGTTATCAGTACACTACAATCCTTCTGTGCTAAATACACAGAACAATTTATCGCATGCGACTAATGCCGTATCCACAGCATTAGAGCGGATGAGCACGGGTTACAAGATAAACCGTGCAAGCGATGATGCCGCGGGATTGTTTATTGCCACAGGCCTAAATGCACAAATAAGAGGTTTGAAACAAGCACAAAAAAATGTAAATGATGGATTATCCATTATTTCCACCGCAGAAAGTGCTTTATCAAACATTACAGAACTGCTTAACAGGATAAGAGACTTGAGTGTTCAAGCTGCCAACAGTATCTATGACACTGACTCAAGAACTGCAATGCAGGCAGAAGCCAACGCCCTTATCGCAGAAATCGAACAAATAAAAAAAGGTACAAACTTTAATGGCAGACTCCTGTTTGCTAGCCCTGCAAATACTATTGCTACTGCAAGCTGGCAAGTAAATGCACCTACCATAAAAACTTCAACAACAAACACTACTGCTGCAACAGCAACCCCGTTAGCAACAACTAAAATCACTGAAGATGAAGCTATTGCACAGGGATATACAATAATAAAAACAGCTCAAGATTTGGATAACATAAGAAACAACTTGTCAGGCAAATATATTTTGATGAATGATATTGACCTGTCGTCTATTTCTAACTGGGATCCAATAGGAGATATAGATACATCTACCGGAGATATAACAAATGGCTTTAGCGGAATATTAGAGGGTAACGGCTTTGCCATAAAAAATCTAAAAATCAACAGAGCATCAGAATATGGTGTAGGACTTTTTTCAGGTATTAAAAATGCCAAAATCCAAAATTTAACAATAGATAATGTAAATGTTTCCGGAGGATTTGCAGTCGGGGGTCTGGCTGCGATAATAATTAACAGCGACATTGTAAACGTAAATATATCAGGCAGTATTACAGGTCAAAGTTACATTGGAGGATTAGCAGGTGTAATAGGAGATATATCATCAACCCTGAAAGATAATTCCAATATCTCTTACTCTAGCTCAAGTTGTAATATAACAGCCAGTTTTGTATATTCACATGCAGGAAGTTTAGCAGGCGCATCGCTTGCTAATATTAACAACTGTTTTGCAACAGGTAATGTATCAGGAAATGCATATCTTGGCGGATTAGTAGGTTCTGCAGCTTGTGAAATCAACAACTGTTTTGCGACAGGTAATGTTACCGGTAATGAGCTATTGGGTGGAATAGCTGGAATGTTAGCGGGGAAAGCCACCATCTCGTATTGTTATGCAACAGGCAAAATAGTTGGTAATCAAAGTACTGGAGGGCTTGTTGGAGGTACTGATACAAGCTCAGTAACAACAATTAAAAATTCTTTTTTTGATACACAAAAAACGGGTCAAAACAATGTTCTTGGTCTAGATGTAGGCAATAACACAATATACAACGCATATGGTCTTACATCAAGTGAAATGCAAAATCCATCAAATTGGAACGGATGGGACCCGGATATCTGGGATTTTTCTACATACCCGCCAACGCTAAAAGATATGCCGACAGGTGGAACAAACCCTCCCGATCCTCCAGATCCACCTGATCCCGATGATCCAAATACAAATGATTCAGGAAACATTCGCCTTCAAGTAGGTGCAAATGCTGATCCGCTGGCAAATGCTATATACTTTGATACAACATTCGACTTTGACGGTTTTACCGTAGATTTTTCCACGGCAGATTCTGCTGCTGCATCAATTGATACAGTCGACAATCTTTTGGCTGAAATCAGCAAAAAAACATCTGAATTTGGCGCAATCATGAATAGACTAGATGGAATTTTGCAAGCACAAATTACTCAAATCGAAAACTTCACTGCCGCAAAATCTACAATCATGGATGCAGATATAGCTTCAGAATCAGCAGAATACGTAAGAAACCAAATCCTGCAACAAACCAGCTCCACATTACTTACTCAAGCACAAAATGTCAACAGCTCTGTTATATTAGCACTTTTACGATAATTTATCAGTATTTTTATAAAAGATTAAAATATCATAAACTTTATCTGCTATAATTAGTCTTGTGAAAAATTTAATTAAAAAAATATGCGAAGACAAAAATGCTGGTAAAATACTTTTGTTGCCCGCACTTGTAGGAACTGTAATTTTTATTATAATACCCGTTATTTTTTCGCTATACTTGAGCTTTTGCAGTTGGGATTTAATTACACCGATAAAATTTGTAGGCATTGAAAATTACAAAAATCTTTTAACAGGAACTCAGTTTTATCAAATATTAAAAAACACCTTTGTTTTTGCCTTTTCAACAGCAATAATCTCAATAATCATCCCTCTTATATTAGCAGCAGTTATCAACAGCAAAATCAGAGGAAGCGAGTTTTTTAAAACTGCATATTTTTTGCCGTTTATCACACCAATGATAGTAATAGCAATAGTTTGGGAATGGATTTTTGACCCCAATAACGGTCTTTTAAACTACATTCTAAAAGCAAATATAAATTGGCTTTATGATACTAAAACTGCTATGATTGCACTGATAATTGTTTCTTCTTGGAAACTAATCGGATACAACATGGTTATATTCCTTTCGGGCTTCTCCGGGATAAATCAAAACATATATGAATCAGCCAAAATTGACGGTTCTAATCCTATCCAAACTTTTTTTAAAATAACGCTACCGCTCTTAAGCCCTACTATATTTTTTGTGCTTATCATAACGACAATTTCTTCTTTTCAGGTATTTGACCTGATATATCTGATGACCAAAGGAGGCCCGTTAGACTCTACAAATGTACTCGTGTATTGGATATACAAAAACGCATTTGAATTTTTTAACACAGGAGAGGCCTCTGCAGGCGCTTACATATTATTCTTAATAATACTCCTTTTGACTATACTGCAATGGAAAACACGTAAAAAATGGGTCTATAACGAATAAATCAAAGAACCTATAATCGACTCAAGTTCATCTAAAGCCCTTGTTAAATCGTCATTTACAACTTTGTAGTCATAATATTTTGAACATTCAATTTCTCTATATGCTTCATGCAAACGACCTTGGATAGTGTTTTCGTCTTCAGTATTGCGGCCTCTCAAACGATTTTCTAACTCTTCCAAAGATGGGGGCAAAATAAATATCAAAACAGCATCAGGTATTTTTTGTTTAATTTGAAGAGCACCTTTTGTTTCTATTTCAAGAATCAAATTTTCACCTTTAGCAAGAGTTTTTTTAACCCAAGCCTCTTTTGTTCCGTAACAATTACCGTTAAATTCAGTCCATTCCAGAAACTCATTATTTTTTACAGAATTTTCAAAATCCTCTCTATTTGTAAAAAAATAATTTACACCATCTGTTTCTCCCGGACGAGGATTTCTGGTTGTTGCAGATATAGACAGCTTTAAATCGGGATGCCTTTTTAAAAGCTCTTTTAACAAAGTACCTTTACCCACACCCGATGAGCCTGATATAACGAATAATTTACCTTTATTTATCTCTTTTTCCATATTGAAAATATTATACATTACAAAAAAAATTTGTGTCATATATAAAAAATTTTTTAAAAAATTAAACAAAACGGAAAATACATTAAATTATTCTAAAAAAATAATGTTATTGTCTTATTTGTTTTTGTCCGTAAGGATTAGGAAGTAAAAGACAATGAGGTTTTTTAAAAATAAAAATCTAAACAAGCATTGCACAAAACGCAAGCAAATTTTGGATACGTTGCGTGCAAAAAATCTTTGTCTTAAAAAATCACTTAAACAAAAAGAAAAAGAAATTAATCTGCTAAAAGAAAAATACAATAACCTAAAACAAAGTAACAAAAC
The DNA here is from genome assembly GCA_944326555.1 of Candidatus Gastranaerophilales bacterium. GTDB lineage: Bacteria > Cyanobacteriota > Vampirovibrionia > Gastranaerophilales > Gastranaerophilaceae > Limenecus. Next base: position 49,424 of record CALVEK010000009.1, read on the forward strand.
AAAACTTGAATACATTACATATCTTTCACACGAATTCAAAACTCCACTTAATGCAATAATTGGATTTACATCCCTTATCCAAGAGCAAGAGATTCCCAGAGAAAAGGAACTTAAATTTCTCGACAATATCCTAAAAGCAGCAAGACACCTGCTAAAACTTACCACCTATACAACCGATATGTCTAAAGCCGAAACGGATAAACTAAAACTTAATTACAGCGAATTTACCCCGAATGAACAAATATATGAAATAATAGAAATTTTAGAAGAAAAATTAACACAAAAACATATAAAATTAACGCTTAACCTGACTGACATATCAATAATTGCCGACAAATTAAGATTTAAACAACTGGTATATAATTTTGTAGGCAATGCCATAAAGTACAACAGACTTGGCGGAGAAATAGAAATAACAACTTCTGTCTGTAATTCTAACTACTATTTTGAAATAAGAGATACAGGCAAAGGAATACCCAAAGCAGAACAAGACAAGATATTTGAATTTTTCTCGGACATAGACAAATACAACTACAAAAAACAAAATGGAACAGGTATAGGTCTGTCTTTATCCAAAAAGATAATTAACTTGCACAGGGGAGAAATAAAATTCTCATCAAAAGAAAATGAAGGAACAATTTTCAGATTTTCACTGCCTTTAAAATCCTCTGCTATGAGCAAATTCCATGACATCCGAGAAATTTCTCGAAATTATTAATATATCTTCATTTTCATGTTGCATGGATATTTTTTTGTTCTAAAATTGGGTATATAAGGGATATTTGTGGACGGCATGTCATAAGTATCCGGTATAACTAACCGAAGGTTGAAAAAGCATAGAACAAAAGAGTTTCAACCTTATGAAAGGAGAAGAAACTATGCCAAAGATGAAAACACACCGCGCAGCAGCAAAACGCTACAAAGTAACTGCTTCCGGAAAAATCTTGAGACGTTCAGCAGGTACAAAACACTTGTTGCAACACAAATCAGTCAGCAGAAAAAGAAGACTTGCCGGTATGACTGAGGTATCTGAAACACATTTGGATTTAATTTCCAAAGAGTTACCGTACAAAAAATATTCAAGATAGGAAGGGTTGAAAAATGAGAGTAAAACGCGGAAACGTATTAAGAAAAAGACATAAAAAAATATTAAAGTTAGCTAAAGGCTTTATTGGTGCAAGAAGCAGAATCTTCAAAGTTGCTAATACTGCTGTAATGAAAAAACTTAAATATCAATACAGAGACAGACGCAACAAAAAAAGAACTATGCGTCGTTTGTGGATTGTTAGAATTAACGCAGCTGTTAGACAACACGGTTTGAGCTATTCTAAATTTATGAACGCATTAAAGAAAGCTGATATCCAAGTTAACAGAAAAATGTTGGCTGAAATGGCTGTTAATGAACCTGAAGCATTTTCTGTTGTTGTAGAAACAGCAAAAGCTAAAGTTTAATATTTAGTAAAAATTAATAAAAATAGTCCGTTAGTTTATGACTTGCGGACTTTTTTTATTATATTATTGTTATATGAAAAAATTAGTAAAACAGTTTTTTATACTAGCTATAATGCTTTTGATATCGCTTCCCACATCAGCACTTATTTTGCAAGGGAATGCAGAATTCAATGCAGAAATAGCAAGAGAAGAAACGTTTAATAATGTTGTTTATTCACTTGATCCTAATTCATTTAAAGAATACTGGAATGACCCCAATCACGAGGTCAACTACTCTACACTAAAAAATGGTCAAAACCGTGTTGCAAACAGAGAGTTATCATTGTTCTCTGATGGAACGTACGGAGTAAGATATCTGTCAGATCCTTATCACAATTACTATTATGACCCCGAGGGAATACTTTTTAAGATAGATGTTTTAAACAAACCTTTCAATGTGTATCCACACCGTTCAATAGCTTACAACAGATACGGAACTTTCAAAAATGCAACTTTTGTAATTTCTAAAACAGAACAGTATCTTTATGATGCAAACAAAAAACTCTTAGGACATTGGGTTGGAAACGCCTGCTATGACAGCAAAGGCAACGTACTAATGCTGAGAAAAAATGCGGAATAAAATCATAGCAATCGATTAAAATTATGCAAATTCTTCATTTTGAAACAATAGATTCAACAAACACATATTCTCTTAAGCATTTTGATGAGCTTGAAGACATGTCGATAATAACTGCTGACACTCAAACAGCAGGTCGAGGAAGATTCCAAAGACAGTGGGTATCTGATGAAAAAGAAAATTTATACTTAACATTTGTGCTAAAACCTGACAAAAAAGAGCATCTGGCAAATCTTACACAATACCTGTGTGTTGTAATAGCCAAAATAATAGAAAGCTACGACATACAAACGCAAATAAAATGGCCAAACGACGTATTAATAAAAGGCAAAAAAATTAGCGGAATTCTATGCGAATCGTCGTTAAAACAAAATAAGATTCAAGGTGTGGTTCTTGGTACGGGTATAAACCTTAATATGAGTCCTCAATCAATAGAATTAATCAATAAGCCAGCAACATCGCTTAACATTGAAACAGGCTTTTCTATCAACAAAAGTGATTTTCAGAATAAAATTATCAAAGAATTTTTCTTAAACTACAACAATTTAATAGAAAAAGGGTTTGATACAATAAAAAACGATTATAAAAAAAGAATAGATTTTATAGGAAAGAAAATAATCCTTACACAAAGAGATATCGCCCCAAAAGAGGAATATATCGCACAGGATATAGATAACTTTGGAAATCTTGTTGTAAAAGACAAAAATGGTATAATCAAAACATTATTTTCAGGTGATTTAATCTTATAAATAAGATAAAATAACTTTGTTAACAAAAAAGGAAAAAACAATGCTAGAACAACAAAAAAACAAGTCGGAAAGCAAAATTATAATAACAGTCTCAGGCGTTGACAGGATTGGCATCGTAGCCAAAATTGCAAACATACTTGCAGAAAATAAAGTCAACATAGAAGACATAAAGCAAAGCATCATGCAAGATTATTTTGTAATGTTTTTGCTTGGCGATATTTCTCAATCAGAAAAGACTTTTAAAGAAATAAAAGAAGCAATCCTCAAAGCAGGCGAAGAATTACAAATGGAAATATGGGTTCAAAAAAAACAAATCTTTGACAAAATGCACAATATATAGAACTAACCCAAAATCGCAAATTGCAGAAACTAACTTCTACAAGCAAAGCACAGCTCAAACAAATTTAAGGAATACAAAATGACATATATTAACTCTGACTACATACTGGAAACAATAGACATGATTCGTGTACATCACCTTGACATAAGGACTGTAACACTGGCATTAAGCCTTAGAGACTGTTGCGACACAGATGTAAAAATTGTTGGAGAAAAAGTTTATAACAAAATAACCAAATATGCAAAGAATCTTGTCTCAATGGCACAAGAGATTGAAGAGGAATATTCAATACCCATAATAAACAAAAGAATCTCTGTTACACCAATTTCTCTTGTCGGTGAATCCTGTAAAGATTATGACTACGTTTATCTTGCAAAAGTTTTGGATAAAGCTGCCGCAGATGTTGGCGTAAACTTTATCGGCGGTTTTGGAGCACTTGTAGAAAAAGGCTGTACAAGAGGTGATATTGCACTTATAGAAAGTATTCCCGAAGCACTTGCGCAAACAGAACGCATTTGTTCCTCAATAAACGTTGCAAGTTCAAAAGCAGGAATCAACATGGATGCAGTCTTAAAAATGGGTAAAACCATAAAAAAAGCCGCAGAACTAACGGCAGACAGAGACGGTATAGGAGCTGCAAAGTTGGTATGTTTCTGTAACGTTCCGGGAGATAATCCATTTATGGCGGGAGCATTCCATGGTTATGGAGAACCTGAATGTGCATTAAATGTCGGAGTATCAGGCCCCGGAGTAGTAAGAGCAGCAATAGAAGCCTTACCTGATAACACTAATTTTGGTGATATGGCAAATAAAATTAAACAAATAGCCTACAAAATAACCTCGACAGGAGAACTTGTCGGAAGAGAAATGGCGCAAAGAATGAATATACCGTTTGGCATAATCGACCTTTCTCTTGCTCCGACACCAGAAATCGGAGACAGCGTTGCAGGGATATTTCAGGCAATGGGGTTAGAACACGCAGGAGCCCATGGCACAACGGCAGCTCTTGCAATGTTGAATGATGCGGTTAAAAAAGGCGGAATAATGGCAAGCTCTCATGTTGGCGGGCTATCAGGTGCATTCATCCCTGTTTCGGAGGATGCAGGAATGATTGAGGCAGCAACAAGAGGCTGTTTAACTTTTGACAAACTTGAGGCGATGACCTCTGTTTGTTCTGTAGGTCTTGATATGATAGCTATCCCGGGAGATACTCCTTCTGATACAATATCAGGTATAATTGCCGATGAGATGGCGATAGGAATGATTAACAAAAAAACAACCGCAGTTAGAGTCATACCTGCACCAAATAAAAAAGTAGGCGATAAGGTTGTATTTGGAGGATTACTTGGAGAAGCACCAATAATGCCTATCAACACTTTATCTTCGAGCAAATTTGTACAAAGAGGAGGAAGAATTCCTGCTCCGATACACAGCTTGAACAATTAAGATTGTTAATCCTTACTGATAGTACCAACAACGTTATAAACAAAAGAACAAACAGCACCCAAAGCAACACCCGGAAGAATGTATGCTGTATAAGGTCTCATTTGTTTAACGGAAGTTTTTATATAATTTTCATTCAGATTTCTTGCTGCTCTAACTTTATTTATGACTTTTTGCGTAAGAGTTTTAATTTCATTTCTTACATTTTCGGGAGCCGCCTTAATCTTTTCTTTTGCAGCACGTGCAAGCAAAACTGCCTCTTTTTTCAACTGAACATTGCCTGTTTCTTGAGCATTAGCATACTTAACAGAGGCTTTTGTTCTTTCCAAAAACAGTTTTAGAGCTTCGTTGTCTCTATCTTTTACAAACATTTTTATAACATCATCAATTGCATTTTTTCTTGCACGTTTGATATTGTTTTGTCTTATAACATCAGATTCGCCAAACAAAACAGAATCCATCTCGGATTTTAAAACAGGCTTAAACTGACGGACAGCAAGTCCCATAGCCCCGCCAACCGCCATGGCCGCAGGTATGCTAACATTCTTAGGCTCTGTGTTTGTTACTACAGAAACTTGCATAATAATAACCTATATATTACAAAATTCTCTTCTTACAATTTTAAAAAATAGAGTCTAAAACCTTGCCCCAAGAGCGTTTAGCTCTTTCGAGCACCCTTAAACATAAATTTTTTATATTGTATCACTGCAATAATTGTCTGTCAATACAATCTTTTATTATTTATTATCAGAGTTAACACTATTTAATAAAAATTTTTCAAGCCCGTCTTTTATTGACTCAGCAGCCTTATTTCTGAATTTATCATCCAAAAGTAATGTATATTCCTCAGGATGAATCATATAAGCCACCTCAATTACAACAGACAGAGGCATTGTAGGTCTAGTCATTACAAAGCTGCAATTGCAAACACCGTCATCACGAGTTTCCAACTCTTTTATCATGGTATCTCTCAAGACTTTTGCAAGCTCAGCAGATTCTTTGTTGTAATAAAAAACAGAAGTACCATGTTTTTCGTAAGGGTTCGCGCCATCAGCCAAAGCATTTGCATGTATACTGAGAAGAATCAATGCATCAGATTTCTTTGCAACTTTTGGTCGCTCATACAAAGGAACATCCACATCCTCAACCCTTGTCATAACGACCTGTGCGCCTGAGGCTTCAAGCGTTTTTTGCAATTTTTTTGCAATATCCAAATTGATTTCTTTTTCTTTTACACCGGTAGGTCCGATTGCTCCGTAATCAGCTCCGCCATGGCCTGCATCTATGGCTATTGTAATTCCGTTAAGAGGCTTTGCTGTATCAATTTTTGGAGCCTTTCTTATCCTTAAAACAAGTTCCTTACCCTCATAATAAGCCTCATACCCCCACAAATTTTGGTTTAATTCAACAAAATATGTAGAAACATTATCGGAAGAAACTGTGTTTATTGCCAAACTTTTTAGAGTCTCATCAGGAGCAAACAATTTTGTATCTGCGTTATTAGCTTTGATATTATACAAATTCAACATTAAACCATTGTCCGTCTCTGTTATTTTATAAGGAACAGGAAAATCCAGCGAGGTTCTTATATACTCATACAATTTGTCTTCACTAACATTAACATCCGAAGCAACAGCAAGCATTTTCCCATTGATAGTTGAATAATTAACAACACTGTCAGCCTTAATCCAAGCATTTTGAGTCGGAGTCAAAGAAACTCTAAAATAATCTCCCTTTTTGCCATTCAACATCAAAACAGTATCAGCATTAAGGTGAGTGAGTCTTTTTGAATTCTCATCAGGCTGAGCTCTTAACGGTGTATTATTTTTTACAACTGCCGCATAAATATACTCGTTAGGTGCAAATTCTGTCAAATCTTTATCCGTTACAGTAAGTGTTTTTGGAGGCACTTTCTTTACAATATAAGATAATATTTCGTGTTCCAAACCATCAACAGATTCAATTTTTATGCGATTAAAACCATCTTTTAGAGGAACAACCTCAACAAAAGAGCCATTTTCGTGAACTTTAACTTCCTTATCATTAATAGTCAACTTAGACCCCGGTGTAGCATTACCGACAATAAAAGTGGAATTTGCACTAATCTCGGTATTCGGAGTCTTTGGATAAACTATCTGCAATGCATCAGCTTTAGACCTATCAACAACAAAAGCGATGATACAAATCAACGATAACAAAAAGCATGTATTTCTAAAAAATTTCATAACAAAATTATTTATCAAATACATGCTTTTTGCAAAAATTTAAAATTTATTAAACTACTTATCCAAAGGTCTCATAGTAGGGAATGCGATAACGTCTCTAATAGTTTGAGAATCAGTTAACAACATAACCAATCTGTCAATACCCATACCCATACCGCCTGTAGGTGGCATGCCGTATTCAAGAGAAGTAATAAAGTCTTCATCCAGCTCCATTGCTTCTTCATCACCATTTGCCTTGGCAAGAGCTTGAGCTTCAAATCTGCTTCTTTGGTCAATCGGATCAGTAAGCTCAGAGAAAGCATTTGCCAATTCCCAACCGTTGATTCTTGTTTCAAAACGTTCAGTTAATCTTGAATTATCTCTGTGAACTTTTGCAAGCGGAGATATTTCTCTCGGATAATCAATAATATGGCAAGGTTGAATTAAAGAAGGTTCGATTTTTTCCTCAAACACAGCTTCAACAACCTGACCCCAGTTCATTTCATCATCAACAGAAACGTTAAGTTTTCTTGCTGCCTCAATAGCTTGGTGAGCATCATATATTTCCATAAAGTCTACGCCGGTAGCTTCTTTGATAGAGCCAAGCATTGTCTTTCTATCCCATGGCGGAGTCAAATCGATTTCGTTTTCACCATATTTTATCTTCATTGTGCCAAGAACTTCTTGAGCAACATAAGCGACCATATTTTCAGTTAAAGTCATCATATCATTGTAATCAGCATAAGCCTGATAAAGTTCAATCATAGTAAACTCAGGGTTATGACGTGTATCGATACCCTCATTTCTAAAGCATCTGCCGATTTCATAAACTCTTTCCGAAACGCCACCTACAATCAATCTTTTGAGGTACAACTCAAGAGCAATTCTCAAAGTCAAATCCATATCCAACGCATTGTGATGAGTTGTAAATGGTCTTGCATTTGCACCTGATGCTGTTGTTTGCAATATCGGAGTTTCTACTTCCAAAAATCCTGCTTTTGCAAGATACTCTCTGATTTTTTGAATTATCAAACTTCTTTTTCTGAAAGTATCACGAACATCTTCGTTCATTATCATATCAACATAACGTTGTCTGTATCTTGTTTCTACGTCAGTTAGTCCATGGAATTTTTCAGGAAGAGGCAATAATGATTTAGATAAAATTTTGTAATCGGTAGCTTTAATTGAAAGCTCGCCTCTTGGTGTTCTTCTGATAGTTCCTTGGAAACCTACGATATCACCAATATCCACTAATTTTAACGTTTTAAACTTATCTACATCCATATTTTCTTTGTGTGAAAAGATTTGGATTTTTCCTGTAGCATCCATAAGATCAATGAACATGCCTGTATTACGGATAGCCATAACTCTACCTGCAACGAGATATTCGTCATTTGTTTCTTCTCCTGCAGGGAGTTCTTTATATTTTTCCTGCAACATTTTTGCAGAAGCATTTTTGTCGTAAGAATACGGATAAGGATTAATACCCTTATCAGCCAATTCCGTTAACTTTTGTATTCTTGTATTTCTGATTGCATTAAGCGTTGGAGCACTCGCAGCAAGAGTATTGTTTGTAGAATGATTATCAGACATTTGTGTTTCCTTTTTCTTACTTCATTAATACTTATTTTATCATCAAAAAAATTTTTGTTTACATGTTATTATGTCAGTATGTTAGACGAATTGACCTTGAATAATTTTTATACAGCACTAAAAGAAATGGAAGACGCAAACGGAGCATTTCTAAACACGGATTTGGAAGATCCGTCTTTTGTTCTTGAATTAAAATATGACAGGCATACATTTATCGAAGATATAAAAAGAGCATTGAGCCCTTTTGAAGAAAGCCAAAAGCTAAATATAACGGGATTTTTTGGTTTTGTACTTGAAGAACATGAAACTTTTACCTCGTTAAGAGGTTATCCTTCTATTGAAAATCTCAATAAAGAAGATGCCATCTCATACGCCAAAGTTTATCACTACGTAAAGAACTTTGTCTCGGATAATGAAATAACAATAAAAAATCACCCTGTAACAACAAAATGCCTAAACAGTATAATAGCAGCATTCCCCGAGTTTTTGACACTTGTTGGCAAAGTCCAACACCACACTCACAGCTACAGTGTTGATGTACATACATTAAAAGTTTTGCAAGGGGTAATGAAAAATCCGCTATTTAAAACATTAAAGGAAGACGATAAATTTGCACTTCAAATGGCGGTTCTTATGCATGACATAACAAAAAAAGAAGGTGAAATTGACAAATCGCACCCCGCTTGTTCTGCAAAAGACGCTTCTTTTATTCTTAATAAAATTGATATCCCAATAGAATTAAAATCAAAAATATGTCTTTTAATCAAAAACCACGACTGGCTTGAAAGATACAACAAAGGCATAACAACGGCACAGGAATTTGCCGACATTTTCGCAGAAGATAACTACATTTTTTTGATGCTGTGTATTCTTGCAGAAGCAGACCTAAAAGCCGTTCAAAGAGGCGGAGCTTTTTACAATAAATATTCTGCAACTCTAAATCAGGGTTACAAAGAAATCAGCGAACTTATTCAAAAAAAAGTTACCGCTGCATAATGTAAAATAATCTAAAACTATAATCCTATATTTTGATTCAGCTTTAACTCATCAATTAATTCCAAAACAGAAGCAAACTCTTCAATCATATTTTTGAATTGTTGATAATCACAAATTGGTTTATATACTTTTGCAACCTTAAACAAATCCCTGCTAACCGATACAGCTATCAAAATCCCTGAACTTTGCAAAGAAGCCTCAATTTTACTGGATTTAAAAGCAAAACCTATATTTTTAAACCTTTCCATAAAAGCCGTCGTCAAAACATACCTTGCTTCTATCTGGTCGGTAGAATAAACATTGAATCTCTTTTCAAATTCAACATCTTCAAGATTAACTTCCTCAAGTCCCGATGGAGTAAAATTAACTAAACCTCTTTTTTTAATAAGAGTAGTCCCTGAAAATCTTTTTTTAGGGAAAAGCCCAACAAGAACACCTTTAAACCTGACTGTATAAGAAGAATTTTTGCCGCTGCCTGTCTTTTTGCCAAGCTCTGTCTCACATATATAAATATCAACATCTTTGTATGTACCTTTGAAAGATTCGTCATCAAATCTTCTGTTATAATCAGCAAAAAGTCTTGTATCATTTATAAAAGAATCTGTTAAAACTCCATTTTCTGACCAATTAAAGGATCCAAGCCCTTTTAGAAAAATAGGCATAATTTTTTCTTTAATTTTATTTTCAAAACTCTTTGATATTCCAAAAGGCAAATAACAAAGAAACAAAAAAAGCAAACCGGGGGGAGTTAATATCAGTTCAACCGCATCAGAGTCCCAACCTTTGAATATAACTGATGAATTTACAATCAAGTATAAAGTAACTATCCCCACTACAAATGCACAAATTGCAGCCAATACACACTTTAAAAAAGCAAGTTTCCTTTCTTCTTCCAACGGTGCAATAAGTCTCAATACCACATTGTAGTATACTTTATCAAAATTTTTTCTAAATTCTTCAACACTCTGCATTTTTAGATAATACCCTATCTGTTTAAAATTTAAACATACGTTCATATTAGATGTTATAATAGCGGTAAAACGGTACCAACAGATGTTTGTAAAATCAATTGAATTAAAAAATTACAGAAACTACGAGAATCTGAGCATAAATTTCAACTCGGATAAAATTCTTTTGATAGGAAAAAATGCACAAGGAAAAACGAATTTACTGGAATCCTTGTACTATTTGTCTTGTCTTAGTAGCGCAAGAGCAAAAACAGACAGTGAACTTATACTATGGAACAAAGATTTTGCTAAAGTAAAAGCAACTGTTGAAAAACAAGAACTCGAACGAGAACTGGAAATAACAATAAACCCGCCCAAAAGAAAAGAACTCAAAGTCAACGGAGTAAAAAAGAACAAATCTTCTGATTTTTGTACCAATCTTTCTGTTGTTTCATTTTCGGTAAACGACCTTTTACTTTTAAGAGGAGTCCCTGACGACCGCAGAGATTGGCTTGATATGGCAATTAGCCAAATTTATCCTGCTTACCCTGACAGAATCTCAAAATACAACAAAATACGAATTCAAAAAAATAATCATCTAAAAGAAATCAAAGGGAACATAAATGCAGATACTTCACTTTTAGATGTTTTCAATACTCAATTGGCAATATCGGGAAGTAATATTATTTTTTTAAGACTCAAGTTCTTAAAAGAAATCCAAAAAATCGCTATGGAAAAACATCTTCAGATTGCACAAAAAGAGATACTGACAACTTTCTATAATTCTACCGTAACTTCGGAAATCGATTTTAGTATCGAAAATATACCCACAGTTGAAGATATAGCACAAATGTTCAACCAAAAACTGGAAGAAAGAAAACTCGAAGAGATAATTCGAGCTCAATCACTCGTAGGGCCGCATAGAGATGATGTTTCTTTTCTTATCAATGACATTGAAGCAAAAAAATTCGCCTCACAAGGCCAACAAAGAACAATTGTCCTCAGCCTTAAACTGGCAGAACTTGAACTGATAAAAGAAAAAATAAACGACACTCCAATTTTACTGCTTGATGATGTACTGGCAGAACTGGATAACGTAAGGCAAAATTACCTTTTAAATGCAATCGGCAGCCAAACACAAACCATAATCACATCTGTTGATACACTGCATTTTGATGATGAATATCTAAAAGATGTAGAAATCTTTAAAATCTCCGAAGGAATGGTTGTTTAACCCCTTGCTACATTTTTAACCACATTGCATCGTAAGGTTGCAATCTTACGGTCAGTTTCTTATTCTGAACCTTAGCTCTTACCATTTTGTCCGTGAGTAAATCTTTTAAGAATATGTCTTTGGATTTCTTACCAAAGGTATCATCTGTAAATATAACCGTAGCCTTAGTTCTATCTGATGACAAATTGTTAATAACAACAATCCTGTCATCTTTGTACTCTCTGACATAGGCAAAGACTTCGGGTGAATCAGTTTTTATTTCCGTAAATGTACCCCTTGTCATTACAGGATATTGTTTTCTTACTTTAATAAGTTTTTGAACCCTTGCATAAACTTTATGATTGTATGAGTTAGTATTTTTCATCGCATCATAAAAGACTTGCTGTTTAATAGGTCCTCTATTTATATCCCTACTGTCAAAGTAACTCAGCATTTTTGTTTTGTTTTTCTTATCAGCTTTTTGTTTAGCTTCACGTTTTTTTGCACTTTCTTTTGCATTTGCATAGTTATTCGGCATTCCAATTTCATCACCGTAATAAATAATAGGAACACCCGGTAAAGACATCAATATAGAAAAAGCCATACCAATCCTGTCCGGATTTTTATCCAAAAAACTTGCCAAACGTCCGCTTACGCCATAGCCTTTTCTAAAAGCAGCACCCTTTGGAGCAAGACCATCAAATAATAATTCTCTTGTTTTTTCGTTAACCATTTCAAGAGTAAGTTCGTCATGCACTCTTAAAAACATTGCCCAAGCTGTGGAATCAGGAATTTTAGGCGTACTTTTATATGCTTTCCAAAAATAAGAATTATCAGCCGTTACCAAAGATGCCCATATAGCAGGCATATAAGGAAAATGATAACACAGCTGTACTTCATCTGTTCTTGTGATTTCTTTTAGATTATCTTTGATTTTATGTTCAACTTTTCTTTCTTTACCAAAATAAGGAAGAATCTTTTGCGGCTGCTGACAAGCCTCTGCCTGAATAACCGAGCGAGGAGCAATTGTCTGCAAAAATGCACTTATCAACTGTATTACATAATGTGTTTTAGGAAGATTTTCTGCACTTGTACCTTCTTCTTTACTCAAATAAGGAATAGCATCCATCCTAAATATATCAACACCCATATTTGCCCAAAAAGCAACTGCATCAAGCATATAATATAAAACTTGAGGGTTTTCCCAGTTTACATCGAGCTGAAAAGGATAAAATGTGTGATAAACGTAATAATCTTTGCCCTTTATGGTTACTTTTCTATAGTGATTATCGGTAATCTCAGGGAATATCAGACGTCTTCTTGTAACAGTACCGTCCTTTTCCTTATATTCAACCATATAGCCGCGCTTTTCATCTTTGTATTGATGATATTCGGGCATATCTTCTCTTGCAATAAAATAATGAAGTTTGTTTATATCACCTTTTAAGGCTTGTTGGAACCACTCGTGTTGATCGGAAAAATGGTTAAGAATCAAGTCAGCTTTTATCTTGAAACCTTTTTGTCTTGCTGCAAGCATAAACTCTTCAAATTCTTCCATACCGCCTAAATCTTTACGCACATTTTTAGGATCTCTGACATCAAAACCGGAATCACCCATGGGAGAATCGGCAAAAGGCAAGATATATATGGTTGTTACGCCCAAATCTTTCAAGTAATCTAACATACCGATAAGCGTTTTGAACGTTGCAGGTTTACCTGTTTCATCCACACCAAATTGATCGGGGTAGAACATGTAAACAACTTCTTCCTTGTACCAATCGGAATCTCTTTGAAGATCATCTTCGTACAAGTCTTTTGCTCTTTGAAATTTTGCTCTTTTTATTATTTTTACAATTTCAGGATATATTGTATCCACCTGCTCTTTACCATATATATGAGCAATAGCTGTTTTCATAGATTCTTCAAGTTTTAGAGGGACCAAACTATCAAAATTCTGGTTATGAATTTTATGTGTAGTATGGACAGATGCAATCTGCGCAAATACAGAAGCCCCACTAAAAAGGAACATTATCGGAATTAGTATAAAAACTGCAATTAAACGTTTTATCATATGTATGTCTTTCATTTTTATTCATTGAGGAAATAATAAAATAATTATCATTTTTACATAATCACAAGTCAAGGAATCTTAAGTATTATAAACCGATTGTTTATGATATTTTATCCATGTGGAATTATATGAGTGTTTAATATGGATATTTTAATTAACCCTGTAGTAGTATCAGTAATTTTGCTTTGCATACTTTGCCTGTTGAGAATAAACGTATTGCTTGCAATAATAATTGCATCAATTGCCGCAGGTCTTGCCGGGAATATGCAGATAAATGAAATAATGAAAACTTTTATTTCAGGTATGGGAGGAAATTCTGAAACTGCGTTAAGTTACATTCTTCTTGGTGCATTTGCTGCAGCTATGACACATACGGGTCTTGCGCCAATTCTTGCCCAAAAAATTGCCAATATAATTTGCGGTAAAAAATTGATTTTGATATTCATAATAAGCCTGATTGCAGTGTTATCACAGAATTTAATTCCTGTACACATTGCTTTCATTCCGATACTAATACCGCCATTACTACATGTTATGAACAAAATGGAGTTGGATAGACGTTCAATTTCCTGTGCCCTTGCATTTGGACTAAAAACACCATATATAGCTATACCAGCAGGTTTTGGACTGATTTTTCAAGGTTTGATTGCAGAAAATCTTACACAAAACGGTATTCAAACAAGTGTTAACGATATCTGGAAAGCAAACTGGTTTCTTGCTCTCGCTATGTTAACAGGTCTTTTGATAGCAGTTTTTATTACATATAAAAAACCAAGAGAGTACAAAGACATACAAGTCAACGAAATAAACACAGAAAACGATGCACTTAAATTCAACAAAAGCCACTACCTGACATTGCTTGCAGCATTTGCAACGTTAATAGTTCAACTTTGGACAAACTCGTTACCTTTAGGAGCACTTGTCGGTCTTACTATAATCTTTGGAACAGGTGCTATTGACCACAAAAAAATGGACAAATTAATGAACGAAGGTATAGGACTAATGGGCTATGTAGCCTTTGTAATGCTTGTTGCAGCAGGTTATGCAATGGTATTAAAACAAACAGGCAGCATAGACGCTCTTGTTCACAGTGCAGCAACCTTTATGCAAGGCAGCAAGCTCTTAGCAGCAACTATAATGCTGGCAATAGGTTTATTTATTACAATGGGCATCGGTACATCATTCGGAACCATACCGATTCTTGCGGTGTTGTTTGTACCAATTTGTATAAAAATGGGCTTCAGTGTTCCTGCAACCATAATAATGCTTTCTGCAGCAGCTGCACTTGGCGATGCAGGTTCTCCCGCATCAGACACAACACTGGGACCAACAGCAGGACTCAATGCGGATGGGCAACACAACCATATTACAGATACTTGTATACCGACTTTTTTACATTACAACATACCACTAATCATATTTGCAGTATTGGCCGTTTATATATTTTAACCAATACGAGAGCAAAACTGTATGACAAGGGTTTGGTTCGTTATCCAATCTCTTGAGAAAAATGTTGCAAAAATAAATTTCGACTACCAGAGGTAATAGTCAAAATCTTCTTCAGGAACATCGGAAATTTCGCCATTCGGCTCATAATAAAATCCGAATTTATTTTCTTCGATTTCTCCGTCACTGTATTGGAAACTGCTTGCAGTCTGTAATTTTTCTACAGTCATATCTTCATCAAAAAGCAAATATGTGTTTTCTATTGCAGTTTCGCCGTGTTGTTCAGAAATAAAAGCGTATTTTGCAATAAACTTGCCATAATTGTTTTCAGAAGGTTTCAAATCAAACCTTTCAAAGTCTGCTTTATCTTTTTTCAACAATTCTGCACTTGCGTGTTGCAATTTGTTATCAATCTTTGAATACTTAAGATTATACTTGAATACGCCATCACTGTAGGTAACAAATGAGTTGTTTTGATTTGATTCTGTTTTAAAATCTGATATAGAAGAATGATTTTCAGTTAAGAATTCATCCAAAACCTTTTCATCACCAAAAAACTTCAATTTTCCGTTATTTGTAGTCCATTCAAAAGACTCAAATCCCGGAATTCCATCTTCAGAATTTTTGACTATTTTAAAATAATCATTTATATCAGCAGGTTTAACAGATGCTTCAAAATCTGTACCTATAAAGCCAAAACCGCTGCACTCTTCATTTCTCTTGAAAGATACAGTATCTTTATTTAAAGCTACAGGCAAGCCGGCATTAAGAATCTGTCTGTTATTCGACATATTACTTATGTTATTATACAAATTCGTTTTGTTAATAAATGAGGGGATAGCAAAAATTTTCATAGTGTTTTTTCTCCATTAGTTGCAGTAATTTACCTATTATTTTATTACTTTATGGAAAAATTAAAACTAATCAGTGAAAATATTTCTAAAATCTTTACATTAAACAGACAAATTTCTCAAATCCAACAATAAAAACGCCGACGAGCTTTCAACCCCTACAATTTCAAGTAAACTTTCTTCTCCCACAATAGATATAGCATCTCCTGATTCTAAAATATTTGAATTCACATCAATTGCACCATTTATAACCTGTATCCAAAACTTTCTGTTTTTCTTCATTGGATAACGCAAAATTTTGTCCATATTTATTATCGATTTATAAATATTTATATCTTGTTTTATTTTCAACGAACCTTCTCTTCCACTTGAAGAAGCCACAAGTTTCAACTTATCTTGAAATAATTTTTCGGAGAAATTCTTTTTTTGACAGGCAGACTCAACATTTTTTTTGCAAGGAAGTATAGCGATTTGTATAAAATGAGCAGATTTTTCAGAAAACCACTTACATTGATTTTTTACAATTTCTGAAGAGCAAGATATAAGCTGAATATCTCCGGATTTTAATAGGATGTCTTCATCAAAAAGTCCTTTAAAAGTCATTTCTCCATCAATAACAAAAGTAATAATCTCAATATTTGAGCTGCATAAAAGATTCAAATCGTTTTGACTAAACCTGCTGTCATTAAAAGCGACCAAATCACTAAACCCCAAGTTAAAAGAATCAAAATATTGTGCCAAGGGCATTGTATGCAAAAAACCAAAATTTTCTTCATTTTTTCCACTATATTCTCTGGCTCGCAATTTATACATCAAATTATTTCCTACCAACAATAACTGTAAAAGTATAAAATTAAGAACTCAAAAAAATATTCTCTAAAAGAATAGTTCTTTTATGCAGTTATAATTTTCTTCAAAATTTTTGCAAGCAATATATCTTGAGCCAAAAACTCTTTTTCATTCATGTTTTTGTAATACTCCGGAGTTTGAGAGTTGCGCAAAGCTGTAACACCTTGAGAATTTTCGAAAAACTCATCTACAGAACATATATTTGTAAAATAGTATTTTTGATAAATATAATCACTAACAACGCCAAAAAGTTTTTGCTCCATATAATATCCGTTTTTTTCACAATCCAAACAAAATACATCATTTATTCCAAAATCAAAGGCGATATCACTAATAAAAGAATTTCTTTTTTTATCATGCAATGCAGAAGAAAATAAGACTGACTCATATTTTTTTATCAATTCATCAAGCACAGAAGCCCCTTTATTTGCAAGCATAAATCCTGAGCAGACTTTAGATAAACCTTTAGAAAAAACTATCAAGTCAGAATTTTTTAGCAAAATATCTTGAAAATTAAACTTTTCTGTCAAAATCGTATCTGCATCCATAAAAAGCCCACCATTATGATAAAGAACAACAGAAGCAATATAGTCAATAAAAATGGGGGAAAGAACACTGCTGGTTTGTTTTTTTATATTTTCTAAAACACAATTCGGAACATATTTATTCAAATTTTCATAATTTAATACATTAATCTTGCATTTATCGTTTGCATTTATTAACCAAGTTTGCAGACATAAATTCATATACTTAGGAGAAACTTTGCTATCAAAGAAAGTAAATATATTTTTTGAATTCAATTCAGCTCCTAAGCATATTTAAATCTTTAAACATAAAAATAATTACACTATCACGCCATCAAAATAACAGCGTTAAACACTGTATATCTATTCATAATACGTCATAAAACGCCTAAGTCAATAGTATACTTGCAACTTTTTAGTCGTTTTAGCACCTTAAGTTAAATATTTAAGACCTATATACT
This sequence comes from Candidatus Gastranaerophilales bacterium, assembly GCA_944326555.1. Taxonomy (GTDB): domain Bacteria; phylum Cyanobacteriota; class Vampirovibrionia; order Gastranaerophilales; family Gastranaerophilaceae; genus Limenecus. The sequence continues at coordinate 67,179 of CALVEK010000009.1, forward strand.
TAATGAAAGGATTGTATTATGGCAAATTTTAAATCAGGATTGGGCAACAATGTCAAATTGCTCAGAAAAACAAAAAATATCACGCAAGAAGAACTTGCAGAAATCATAGGGATACACCCTCGCCAACTTTCAAAAATTGAAACAGGCGAACATTTCCCATCCTGCAAAACTCTCGAAAAATTATGCATGGTCTTGGACGTAGAACCCAAAGCTCTTTTTGACTTTGAGTTCTTAATAGACGTAAATGAAAGCGCTCTTACAGGAACAGACAACACCATTGCTTATAAAGTAGAAACAACAGAAAACAAAAATAACATCTACCAATTAAGACCTGATTCAAGCACAAATATAAACGACTCCAAACCAAGCATAGACAAAAGCATGGCTCAAACAGCAAAAGTTATGAACAAACCTGTTTTTGTAGAATATATGGAAGAAGGTAAAACCACAAAATTAGTCGTATTTTACCCTGACGGCAAAGAAAAAGTAATAAGAAACTCTATAGATACAACTGCAAAACAGAACATGATTTATATGATGACAGAGTTCAAAAAAATTACAAAAGACCCTCAAGCAGTTGAATTCATAAAGTGCGCCCTTAACTCCTTGAAAGATGATAAAGACCTAAAAAAACTTGACAGCATAATATACGGAATGAAACTGGCAAGAGGAATCGACTAATCTACTTCTTGTCATCAAACAACAATGAAAGCTGCGGCACCTGAACTTCAGGAGATTTATTTTTGCGTTTGTTCGCTGACAAATCTTTAGAATAATCCAATTGCATTTTTGTCATCATATTTTCAGCAGTTTTTATGACAGACACAGGTAAACCCGCCATTTTTGCAACCTGAATACCGTAACTTTTACTTGCAGAGCCTTCTATAACTTTGCGTAAAAATATAATTTCACCGTCATTTTCAGAAATTGTTACCCTGTAATTTTTTATTTGAGGGAATATAGAACTCATAACGTTCAGTTCATGATAATGAGTAGCAAAAATTGTACGTGCTTTAATTTTAGTTGCAATGTATTCCGCAACACTCCAAGCTATAGCTACTCCATCATAGGTGCTTGTTCCCCTGCCTATTTCATCTAACAATATAAGGCTTTTTTCGGTTGCAGAGTTTAATATAAAGGCAGTCTCATTCATTTCGACCATAAAAGTCGATTGTCCCAAAGACAAATCATCAACAGCACCAACACGAGTGAATATTTTATCTACAATGCCTATTTTGGCACAATCACAAGGAACATAACTTCCTATTTGAGCAAGTATAACAATTAGAGCATTTTGTCTCATGTAAGTTGACTTACCTGCCATATTAGGGCCTGTTAGAATCATGAACTGAGTATCATTTTGAGTTTGGTTATCTGCAATGAGTTTTAAGTCATTTGAAACATACTTACCCATGGGTAGAATTTTCTCCAATACAGGATGGCGTCCCTCCTTTATAAAAAGTTCATTAGAATCATCAATTTGAGGCCTTACATATTTGTTTTCGATAGCACATACAGCAAAAGAAACAAGAACATCAAGATTCGCAATAGACTCAGCAACTTCTCTTATTTTTTCAACAAACTCTTTTGAATATTCCTTAAGATCAGAGAAAATCTTTTGTTCAAGCTCAATAGATTTTGATTGAGCAGAAAGAACATCTGACTCATGTTTTTTTAGTTCTTCAGTTATAAATCTTTCACCATTAGTCAGAGTCTGGCGTCTGATGTAATGTTCGGGCACTAAGCCCAAATTAGAATTTGAAACCTCTATAAAATACCCAAAAGTCTTAGAAAAACCGACTTTCAAAAATTTAATACCGGTTTCTTCTTTTTGCTTATTTTCAAAATCAACAAGCCAGTTTTTGCCACCATGGAGCATATCTCGATAGTAATCTAAATCTCCTGATACACCTTGTTTGATAACATTTCCGTCTTTAACAATTATCGGAGCATCCTCTGATATGGTTTTTTCTACTATATCGGCAAATTCCAACAAATCCTCTTGATTAACAGAAAATGAACTCAAAAGTTTTGAATTAAACACACCTAAAACTTCAGCGAATTCAGGCAAAAGTTTAATTGTGTCTTTTAGCGCAAGAAAATCTCTCGGATTAGCTGTATTATTACCAAGTCTTGTGGAAAGGCGTTGAATATCATAAACTTTCTCCAAAAGACCGATAAGTTTTATTCTGTTGCTCGTATTTTCTATAAGTTCGGAAACAGAATCTTGTCTTTCCTTTATTCTTTCTATATTTTTTAACGGCTGATGGAGCCACTTTTTCAACTGTCTTGAACCCATGTTGGTTTTTGTGTTATCAATGGCCCAAAGCAAAGAACCGTATTTTGCTTTATCTCTTGAAGTTTCAGTTAATTCCAAATTGCGTCTTGTGTTTGAATCAATAGAAACAAACTGTGTAAGACTGTAAGAATCAATTTTTTCAAATTTAGGGAAATTTTCTTTTTGAGTTCTAATTAAATACTCAATAATAGCCCCTGCAGCACAAAACCCGATTTTGCATTGACTAAAACCAAATGCATCAGCGCTTTCTACATTAAAGACCTCTTTTACATTACGTTCTGCTCTATCGATATCAAAAGCAACATAACTCATTTTAGAACAGTTATAGTTATTCACAATTTCATCAGGCAAATCAATCTTTTCATCACCAACAAATTGAAAAGGCAAAACTTTTTGAGAAATTTTAGGGACAACGACTTCTGTCGGTTTTATTCTGGAAAGTTCACTAAGCAACTGACCAAAATCAGTTTGAGTAACTTTAAATTCCCCCGTTGAAATATCTGTATATGCTAAACCATAAATATCAGATTTTTTGTCTTTAACGATTGCAGCAAGGTAATTATTTGTGTTGGATTTTAAAAGATTTGTCTCTGTTAGAGTACCTGCTGTGATAGTTTTTATTATATCTCTTTTAACCAAGCCTTTAGCCGTAGCAGGGTCTTCCAACTGTTCACAAATAGCTATCTTGTGCCCTTTTTCAAGGAGTTTTGGAAGATAATTATCCACAGCTTTGGCGGGGATTCCTGCCATCGGAATACGTCCGAGATTACCACCTTCTCTGCTTGTTAGAGTCAACTCCAAGTCTCTTGACATGGTAACGGCATCTTCAAAAAATGTCTCGTAAAAATCACCCATTCTGTACAACAAAAGCACATCCAAATTGTTACGTTTTATTTCCAAAAATTGACGAAGCATTGGTGTTGCTTCTTCAATATCAACATCAATACTGTTAATATAGTTTACTTCCGACTTAGACATTAAAAATCCCTGTTAGCTGTTATAAGGAAAATTTACTATAAATTAAGGGTATTTTCAAATCTGTTAATAAAAATACAAAAGTCATGTTGACATTAAATTATGTCTTAGATATATTATTCCTACGGGTTACAAAAGAACAGTTTGTAACTTGTCCAAATAGGCTCCCATCGTCTAGAGGCCTAGGACACATCCCTTTCACGGATGCGGCAGGGGTTCAAATCCCCTTGGGAGTACCATTTTAAAAGAGCCCTTGAGGCTCTTTTTTTGTTCCCTTTTTTGAGATATAGTCTCTATATGAAACTTACCGTACTAACAGACAATAACACTATAATTAACCAATATTTCCTTGGCGAACCTGCCTTGTCTTTTTACATTGAAATTGAAGATAAAAAAATCCTCTTTGACACAGGATATTCTGATGTATTTTTAAAAAATGCACAAAAATTAAAAATTAACCTGAAAAATCTTGATTATATAATACTTTCCCATGGCCATGACGATCACACAGGCGGCCTAAAACATATTAAAGAATTACTCAAAGATGAAATAAAAAAGCCTCAAATAATAGCTTGTAACAATGTATTTGACGGAAGATATGATGAAAACGGCGATTTTGGCTGCCCTTTAAAAAAATCAGAAGTAGAAAAAACTTTTGATGTAATCTACGCAAAAGAACCGTACTTTATTTCCGATGATATCGTTTTTTTAGGCCCAATAAACAGAACAACGGATTTTGAAGCCAAAGAACCTGACGGCATAAACAGAGAGACAAATTCTCCTGACTTTGTTAAGGATGACAGCGCACTGGCAGTAAAAACAGATGAGGGTTTGGTTATAATTACAGGGTGTTCTCACTCGGGTATCGTCAATATCTGTAAACAAGCATGCTCTGTTTTTGAGACAGATAAAATAAAAACAATAATAGGTGGTTTGCATTTAATAAATGCTTCTTCTCAACAGCTGACAAAAACTGTTGATTACATTGCATCATTAAATACTAAAGAATTGCACACATGCCATTGTACAGGGTTAAAAGCACAGTTTGCACTTAATTCAATATCAGACGTAAAAGAAACAGGCTCCGGAAGTGTCTTATATTTTTAGAGAATATTAAAATCATAAATTGACAAAGATTTTTAGCAATCCTAAAATATGACAAGAATAAAAGACGATTAGAGATACAAAGTTGAGCCTAAAAGTTTCTGTTATAGTTCCTGTATACAACACTTCTATTTATTTGAAGCAATGCCTTGAAAGTTTAATATCACAAACTTTAAAGGAAATTGAAATTATTTGCATAAATGACGGTTCCACAGATAATTCACTATCTATACTTGAGACTTACAAAAACAGAGACTCAAGAATAAAAATAATTAACCAACAAAATAAGGGGCAGTCATCGGCAAGAAATTCAGGCATAGAAGCAGCTCAGGGCGAATATATAGCCTTTTTAGACTCTGATGATTACGTCAAAAACGATTTTTTAGAAAAACTATATAAAAACGCAAAAAACTTTGACTCTGATATTAGCATGTGCTCAATAGAAATTTCTGACGAGAATACAGGCAAAAATTATTCTCATTCGCCATATCTTTCTCTTGATATTTTTGACAAAAGTTTTGAGAACAAATGTTTTTTACCATCTGAAACTTTTGATTTTTTGTTCAGAATATGTGTCGTCCCTTGGAACAAAATTTATAAACGTGATTTTTTAAACAAAAACAATCTAAAATTTGTTGAAAATCTAAACTTTGAAGATAATGTATTTTTTATCGATGCCTACACGTCTGCTCATAGAATAAGCATTGTAAAGGAAGAACTTGTAATATACCGACAGAATTCACAAACATCATACTCAAGTGCCGTAAAAAAACATGACAAAAAGAAATTAGATTTCTTTAAAATATTTGAACTTGAAGAAAAAATACTAAAACAAAAAAATATTTATCATCAACTAAAAGAATATTTTGAATTCACTAAACTAAATTCGCTAAAAGATTGGTATGACAAAATTACAGATATAGAAGTAAAAAAAGAATACGAAAAAATTTTTGATACAATATATCCTCATATAAAATATATCAAAAAACTCTTACCAATTTTTGAATTTGTCCAATATATAAAATTAAAATCACTGTTAAAAAATCACACAATAGTTTTTTGGGGCGCAAACAAATATCTGGAAAACTTCATAAAAAAATTTAACCTTAAAAACAATAATATACTTGCGGTCATAGACAAATCACCTACAAAACAAAATACAAAAATATTTGATTACAAAGTTGTTTCTCCAAAACAAGTTGAAGAATTAGAACCTGATTACATTGTACCGACAGTATTAAATATTCATGCATTTGAAAATATAATTAAAAAAGAGATAAATATAACGGATGAAAAAATTAAAAAAATTTTTACAGGCAAATTTTTTAATAAAATAAGATAAAAGTCTAAACGGAGACAAAAATAGTGCAAGAGTGGAAGTTGAATTTTGTTAATAGAATAAAAAATCTTACATACCATGATTTATCAGGAGAAAAATACTTTTATATACAAAAAGTTTTTAGATCAATACGTAAAAAGGTCAAAGAAAAAGGAGAACTCAGAATCATATTTTATGTAAATGAGCGTTCAAAATGGTCTGCTGATTCTCTTTTCAATGAACTAAAAAAACACAGTTGTATAAAAACAAATATCGCTCTCGCAAACAGGATTGAAGAAAAAGATGACAAAGAGAATATTCAATTCTTTAAAAAAATAGACAAAGACTTGATAGTTTTGGAATATAAAAACGGTGAATACCAAAGTCTCCTTGAATTCAATCCGGACATTGTATTTTACCAACAGCCTTGGATGAATGGTGATAAAAATTATCCGTCAAACATGTACAAACATTGTCTTTGTGTATATATTCCATACGGTTTTATCCTTGCAGAAAACAATCAGATACACTATTATACAAAATTTCACCATTCATTATGGAAGTATTTTGTAGAAAATAAAGAAGAAAAAAAACTTATCTGTAAAATGAACAAACAGATGTCAAAAACTATTTGCAATTTTGGCTATCCAAAACTTGATGTGTATTTTAACAGAAAAGTCAAAAACACAAACACAAAAACCGTCATTTATGCACCTCATTGGTCTGTACCCGGGTCGTTTTTGTTATTCTCAACTTTTCACAAAAACAAAGATTTTTTCTTAAAAGTTGTAAAAGAGAACCCTCAAATCAACTGGATTTACAAGCCGCATGAAGCATTAAGAACAAACATTGTCAAACAAGGATTTATGACAGAAGAGGAATATGAAAATTATGAAAAAGAATGGAATAATCTTCCAAACGCTAAAGTAATAAAAGACGGAAACTACTTTGATTTGTTTATAAATTCAGACGCACTAATAACAGACAGTGTATCTTTCCTCGCTGAATATTTACCTACGGGTAAACCAATAATACACCTTAGATTGGAACAAGATTCAGGATTTAACATAATTGCTCAAAAAATTATAAAAGATTATTATAAAGTATATAATGAAGAAGAATTTAATGAAATTTTTAAAAGAGTTGTAATAGACGGAGATGATTTTCTTTATAAAAAAAGAATGAAAGCCTTAAAATACTTGATGGATAACAAGAAACCTGCTTGTGAAAATATTACAAACTACATTTTAAAAACATTCAAACCATACAAAAAGAACTAAAAAATGACAAAATTCATATTCGATTTAGACGGAACAATTACATCAAAAGAAACTCTCCCTCTTATATCAAATCATTTTAGGCTAAACGAAGAAATAGAAAGCCTGACAAAAGAAACGGTGGAGGGGAATATTCCATTTATAGAAAGTTTTATAAGACGGGTTTATATACTGGGGCAACTTCCTGTAGACGAAATAGACAACCTGCTTGAGACTGTAGAGTTACACCCAAAAGTTGTGGATTTTATATCCCAAAACTCGGACAATTGTGTCATTGCAACAGGAAACCTTGAATGCTGGATAAGTAAACTGGTGAAAAAAATCGGTTGCAAGTGTTATCACTCCGAAGGAATCATAAAAGATAATAAAGTAGAAAAACTTACAAAAATATTAAAAAAAGAAAATATCGTTTCTTTTTACAAAAATGCCGGAGAAAAAGTAGTTTTTATAGGTGATGGTAACAATGATATGGAAGCAATGAGAATAGCAGATGTTGCAATAGCATCAGGATTAACTCACAAACCTGCTAAAAGTGTTCTTTCCGTATCTGATTACCTTGTATATAGTGAGGAGGCTCTATGTCGTCTGCTAAATCAGTTATTATAAGTTGTGCCGGCATAGGTTCCAGACTAGGGCTTGCCCAAACAAAAGCGCTACTCAATATAGAAGGCAAATCACTCATTGCTTGGCAATTGGAACTGTTTAAAGATATTGAGGACATTAGAATAGTTGTTGGCTTCCAAGCTAAAGCCGTTATAAAAGAAGTCTTAAAATACAGAAAAGATGCAATCTTTGTTTACAACCACAATTATTTTGAAACAAAAACGGGAGCAAGTTTTTATCTCGGAGCAAAAGATGCAAATGAGTACGTTATAGAATATGACGGTGATTTGCTGGTACATCCTGATGATATTAAAAAATGTCTTGTAGAAGAAGAATATATTGCTTATAGCGAAAAAACCTCTGACGAAGCTGTTTTTGTCAGAACTGATGAACAGGGGAATGTTTTATCTTTTTCAAAAAAAGACGGCGATTATGAATGGACAGGCCCTGCTTGTATAAAAAAATCAAAACTAAAATATTCCACAGGAAATGTTTTTAACCAGCTTGAAGAACATTTACCAATGAAAGGAATTAAAATAAGGGCACAAGATATAGACACATACGAAGACTATCAAAGAGCAATAGATTTTGTCAGAGGATGGAAATGATTAAGAAAGTATTACTGATAGTACCGCCAAACATAACTCTTGCATCTAACATAAGACGAATAGGCGAACCTATTGGCGTGTTATCAATAGCAACATACCTTGAAACCAAGGGGATTGATGTTGAAGTATTTGATATGACAATAGAAGGCTACGAAAATCTAAAATATGAAGGTGATTTTGTAATTTATGGCAGCTCAAAGGAAGATTTAGAAGAAAAAATCAAAAAATGCAAACCCGATATGGTAGGAATTTCTGCCATGTTTACATCTAAAGAGAAACTGGCTCTAAATGTATGTGAAACAGTAAAAAACATTAACCCCAATATCATTATTGCCGCAGGAGGTATGCCTCCTACTGTTGAACCTTTAAAATATATAGAAAGCGGATTAATTGACTATGTAATAATGAATGATGGAGAAGTCAGACTTCATAAACTGATTGAAAACTTAAACAACAAAAGACAACCCGATTTTGATCTTGATGGAATCTGCTATAAAACATCAGGTGAAACAATCCTAAAAAATCCTGCTAAATTGAATGAGTATTTTGGTGTATTACCTTATCCTAAAAGAAAATTCATCGATATGGAAAAACTTTTTAAAATAGGAAAGCCCTATGCACCCTACAACCAAGGACGAAGAACAGGACATATAGTAGCTTCAAAAGGTTGTCCAAACAATTGTATATTCTGCGCAGCAGTTAATTTTGTAGGTAAAAAAATCCATTTTAGAACAATTGAAAGCCTAAACACAGAAATCGAAGAACTTGTTAATAAATACAAAATACAAGAAATTCAATTCATGGATGACAATCTGACAGCAAATAAAAAGTTTGCAATGGAACTTTTTAAAAGCATAAAAAAATATAACCTAAAATGGTGCACACCAAACGGGCTCTTTTTTAATTCATTAGATGACGAACTTCTTGAAACAATGGCGGACAGCGGTTGTTATCAAATTACACTCGCAATCGAAAGCGGTTCAGAAAGGATGCTTAAAGAAGTTATTCAAAAACATGTAAACCTAAAAAGGGTAAAACATATTGTAGACAAAGCTCATAATCTGGGATTAAGTGTCCATGGATTATTTGTAGTAGGAATTCCCGGAGAAACACTGGAAGAACTTCACCAAACACTTGATTTTCCGTTTAAAAACAATTTTGACAGTGTTTCGTTCTCTGTTGCACAAGCATTTAAAGGTTCAAGACTATATGAAGATATTGAGAAAAAAGGTTATAAAATAAAAACACAAACCTCTGTAAATTATAAACAAACAAACTTTGTAATACCCGAAGACTCTCAAGATTATGTAATATCGCCAGAACTGCTCGAAAAAACAGTTGACGAAACTATCGAAAAATTCTACGATTGGTCAAAAACCAAATTCCCAAAAATCTGGGAAAATAAATACAAAAAGTTTATAGAACAACATACAGAAGACGAAGAAAAAGTAAAACACAGAATATAAGATAAAATGTACAAAAAAATATTAGAAAAATTAGACGCCCAAAAAGTTATTGAAAAACAGCAAAAAAAATATAAAAACAAAAAAGTAATTATATACGGCGCAGGACAATATACAAGATATATTTTTGAAAATTATGACCTAAGTGGATTCAACATAGTCGCTGTCGCTGACTTAAAATTTGATAGTAAAAAAAATGAAAAATTTTACGGTTACAAAACCATTTCTCCAAAGGAAATAAAAGATGAAAACTTTGACATAATACTGCTAAGTTTTTTAGAGGAGTCAACACCTTATCAATATTTAAAATCACACAATTTAGAGTCAAAAGCAGATATGTTAATTAACCCAACATTGATTACATGCATAAAATTAGCACTCGAAGAAAAGTTTGAAAATTTAATATATAGATTACAATACTGGTTAAAATCATAAAAATATGAGATAATTAAGCGCATAGTTTTTATTATTTTGAGGAGGAAAAAATGAACGACAAAACTTTTTTGATGATTCCAGGACCTACACCTGTACCGGAAAGCGTACTTTTAGCCATGGCAAAACACCCTATAGGGCACAGAAGTTCAGAATTCTCCTCCATCTTAGAAGAAACCTATGCTGACTTAAAATGGTTATTCCAAACTCAAAACGATGTATTTATTTACACATCAAGCGGTACAGGAGCAATGGAAGCAGCACTTTCTAACCTTGTTAACGAAGGAGACAAAGTGTTGTCATTGGTAATTGGAAACTTTGGCAACAGATGGGCAAAAATAGCTGCAGGCCTCGGTGCAGATGTTCAAAAAATTGAAGTTGCACCAGGGCAAGCAATCGACCCTAAAGTACTAAAAGAAGCACTTGATGCAGATGTGAATAAAGAAATAAAAATAGTAACTCTTACTCACAATGAAACAGCAACAGGTGTAACAAATCCGCTCAAGGAACTTGTTGCTTTGATTAAAGAACATGGTGCAATATCTGTTGTAGACGGAGTAACATCTGTTGGTGCAATAGATTGTAAAATGGATGAATGGGGAATAGACGTTCTTGTTTCAGGCTCACAAAAAGGATTCATGATTCCACCCGGATTAGCTTTTCTTGCAGCAAGCGAAAAAGCATTCAAAGTTCACGAACAATGCAAACATCCGTCTTTCTACTTTAATTGGAGTGCTTACAGAAAATCTGTAAGAGCAAATTCAACACCGTATACACCGGCTGTTAATTTAATCGTTGCGCTGAATGAAGCTCTCAAGATGATGAAAAAAGACGGACTTGAAAACATTCTCAATCGCCACGCCAAACATGCTAAAGCATTGAGAGCTGCAATAAAAGCAATCGGCTTAAAACCAATGGTGCAAGATGACAATATTGCATCTAATGCAATAACCTCAATTTACCCGCCTGAGGGTATCTCTGTACCTGACATCAGAAGCACACTCAAAAAAGATTTTGATATAGTTGTAGCAAATGGCCAAAATGAACTTAAAGACAAAATATTCAGAATGGGTACACTTGGTTTTGTATGCGACAGAGATGTAATAGCAGCAGTTGGAGCGTTAGAAGCAAGCCTATACAAACTCGGATACAAATTTGAACTCGGTTCAGGTGTCAAAGCAGCTATAGAAAATCTTGTCGGTTAAAGACATAAACCGAATTTAAAAATTATACACAAATAGGTCCGGGTACAGGATCTTTCCAGATATCATCCAACAATGTCCCTCCTCGAGGGATATTGTTGTATCTGCCTGAAAAATAAGAATACGAAAAATCAGAAGGTTCAGTAACGGAGAAATTACATCCGTCAAGGCTTGTAGTAAATCCTGATAAATGCAATAAAAGTAAAATCAAATCTTTGTTTTCATCAGTAGCACTTGCTGACGGGAATTTTACACTAAAACTCTTACCGCCGATTTTACCTTTCAAAGAGTCTTTTACAAAAATCCCCCCAATACGGTGTTTTATTTCAAAATCTTTTCCATCAAAAGACCCTTTAAAATAGTGATGCTTATCATCTTTGTAATTTGCATCTATATCAAGTCTTTTATGATTATAATAACCTCTTATTTCAATATTTTTCTTATTTTTGGGATTATTTTGTATAAATCTCACATTATAGTCCTTACCTGCCAAGACACCTAACAAGTGTAAATCAGTGCTTGAATAAGGGAGAAAGTCTATGTCATCCTTGCAATAATCATCTTCGAATAAAAAATCATCCCCTGAATCTATTTTGTGAGAAAAAGAAACTCTTGATATTCCGTTGTTTTTATTAACAAATTGTCGAGATATCTTCTCTGTGCCATAACTTACAGGTAAAATCATTCTCATATCCTTTCTTGAATGGTGTAAAATTCAAAAAACATATATTTTGTTAATTTGTTAAGAAAGATTTACAGGCAGGTACTAATGCTTTCCATCACCTGTTCTTTGGAAATATCTGAAACTATTGCAACCGAATACATCCCGTTTGGAACAACAAATCGTATTTTGCCGTTTTTAGCTTTTTTATCCAAAAACATAACATTGTAAAACTCTTCTTTGTCTAACTTGGGAATTTTAGGCGCAATTTGATACTCATCAATAAGATTAATTGCCTGTTCAAAATACCCTTTGTCAATAAGTCCTCGAATAAGAGCCAAATTTAGAGCCATTTTTAACCCAACCCCCACAGCCTCACCATGAGTGTAGGTTGTATAATTTGTAAGACTTTCTATGGCGTGTGCGTAAGTATGTCCAAGATTCAAAATAGCTCGCAGCCCTTTTTCTGTTTCATCCTGATTAACGACACTCGCTTTTAGAGCACAACAAATATGAACAAGTTTTGACATTACTTCAGGATTCAAATCAAAGATATCCTGTTTGTGTTGTATCAAAAAATCATATAGCCTGTAATTAAGCGGAGCTGCGCAGGATTTTTCAATCAACGCATATTTTAAAATCTCTGAAAGACCAGTCTTTAACTGTCTTAAATCTAGGGTTTTCAATACATTTATGTCCGCAATAACAGCTTTAGGTTGATAAAAAGCACCAATAAGATTTTTGCCATCCTCGTGGTTGACCGCAACTTTTCCCCCAACAGATGAATCAACCTGAGCCAAAAGAGTTGTCGGAATTTGAATAAAATCGCAGCCTCTCATATATGTTGCAGCGGCAAACCCTGCCATATCACCTACAACACCACCGCCAAATGCTACTATACAGTCTTTTCTTTCCAACTTATTTTTTACGGCTGCATCCAATATCAGCTTTAGCGTCTCAAAATTTTTGTATTCTTCTCCATCAGGCAATACAAGCCAATTAGCCTTATCTATTGCAATTTTATCTTTATACAAGCCCGCAACCTTTTCATTAGTTACGATTAAAAATTTATTTGCAAAAGAATATTTGTTAACAAGTTCATCAACACTATCTAAAAGATTACAACCTATCAATATATCATAGCTGTATGCATTTTTTTGAGGAATATCAACCTTAAGATTGTACGACTGTATCATATTTCTCCAATATTTCACTAACTATTGTCAATAAATCTTTATTTTCCGTATTTACTTCAAAATCTGCCATCTTATAAAACGGTTCTCTTCTTTCCAAAAGCTCTTTTATGATTTTTTGAGGATTATCTTTTTTTAACAAAGGACGATGAGTTGTTGTCTTAACTCTATCATACAATTCCTTTGAGGAAGCACTAAGATAAAAAATAACACCGTTTTTCTTCAATAAATTGATATTTTCAACATTTTCGACAATACCACCGCCCGTCGCGATGACCTGATTGTGGTAATTTGAATATTTTGCAATCAAGCTATGTTCCAAATATCGAAAATGTTCTTCGCCGTCTTGTGCAAAAATTTCTTCGATATGTTTTTTAGCAAGTTTTTCAATTTCTTTGTCGATATCAAGATAATAAAAATCTTGCAGCTTCATGTCCAAAAGGTGAGCAATTGTACTTTTGCCCGCACCCATCATACCGATTAAAACTATGTTCTTCTTATTATCCACGATAAAAATTTCTCTTAATTTCTTCCAAACTGTCTCCACCAAACTTGTCTAGTAAAGCATTAGCGAGAACTACAGAAACCATTGACTCTGCGACAACAGAACAAGCCTCAACAGCACAAGTATCAGAACGTTCAAAATGTGCTTCATAGGGTTCTTTGGTTTTAAAGTCAACGGAAGATAAAGGTTTTTTCATTGTAGGTATGGCTTTCATAGCTGCTGTTATAACAATATCTTCGCCATTTGTCATACCGCCTTCTATACCGCCAGCATTATTTGTTTTTCTAAAGAATCTGTCTTCATTTTTATCATAAAAAATTTCATCATGAGTCTCTGAGCCCAAAAGAGAAGCAACCATCTTACCTGCACCGATTTCTACAGACTTAACGGCGGGGATACTCATAACAGCCTGTGCCAACTGACCATCGAGTCTTCTGTCCCAATGAACAAAGGAGCCTAATCCAACAGGCAGATTACTAAATCTAACCTCGAACAGTCCGCCGAGGGTATCTCCTGCTTCCTTTGCCTTATCAATATTTTTTTTCATTTCTTCTTCACCAGTCGCAGAGCCGATTTGCAAAACCTTGGAACTCCAAGTAATTCCAAACTCTTTTAAAAAACATTTTGCAACAGCCCCGACAGCTACTCTCGATGCAGTTTCTCTTGCACTGGAACGTTCAAGAACATTTCTTACATCATCATGGTTATATTTTATAGCTCCCGCCAAATCAGCATGCCCGGGGCGTACTTTTGTAATTTTTTTTGCTTCGATTGCATGTAAAACTTCTTCATCATTCAAATCAACTACTTCTACACACATAGGAACAGTCCAATTTTTCCAATCTTTGTTTTCTATCTCCAAACAAATAGGAGCACCTGTGGTTTTTGAAAATCTAACGCCGGATTTGACAACAACTTTGTCAGACTCAATCTGCATTCTGCCGCCACGACCATATCCGCCTTGGCGTCTTTTTAGTTCGTTATTAATCAAATTGATATCTATATAAACTCCTGATGGCATTCCCTCAATTATTGCATTCAAGCACATACCATGAGATTCACCTGATGTTAAAAATCTGAATTTGTTCATTACAAAACCTTTAAAATTAATACAACAAAACGTCAAAATTAAACGTTTAAGACTGTTTATAATTTTCTTAAAACGACAAACAATCTTTGCACAATTATAAACTAATTTTTTGCGTTAATAAAGAGCTTAAAACAAGGCAAAAGCAAAAACCGATTACTTTTGTGTACTATTTTGCCATTTTTGAGCAAGATTAGCGGTAATCTCAAGTCCTGTTTTTGTTGTAGCCAATCCCGCATCAGAACTTTCTTTAAGAGTTGGAGACATCAATTCTCCTACTTGTTTCATTGCATCAACAATTTCATCAATAGGAATAACCGATTTTATCCCTGCCAATGCCAACTCAGCCCCTGTTACGGCATATATTGATAAAAATGCATTCCTTTTAACACAAGGAACCTCTACCAAACCTGCAACAGGATCACAAACAAGCCCCATGATGTTTTTTAAAGTCAAAGCTGCTGCATTTAAAATCTGTTCGTTTGTTCCGTTCTTCATTTCCACAAGTGCGGCAGAAGCCATAGCCGCAGCAACGCCACACTCACTCTGGCATCCTGCAACAGCACCAGCTAAAGCCAATTTGTTAGAAACAATTTGTCCGATTAAACCAGCAGTAATTAAAGCATTAATCTGTACTTCTTCATTTGCTTCCAAATCCTCTGCCATAGCAAGAATTACAGCAGGAACAATACCGCACGAACCGGCAGTGGGGCAGGCAACAATTTTGCCCATTCTCAAATTCTGCTCAATTGTCGCAAATGAATATAAAAGCACCTTTTGGTAAGTTTTTGAAAACAAAGATGTTTGCTTATCATACATTTTTAATAATTTTGCACAATCATCTCCACACAATCCGCTCATGGATTTTTCTTGAGACTTCAACCCCTGTGCGATTGCAGCTTTCATCGCATCAAGATTAACCTTGACCTTTTTTCTAATTTCCTCTACAGGCAACTCAGATAACTCCGCCTCATTCATTTCGCATATCTGATAAATTTTTTTGTTGCTCTCTTGTGCTTTTTCAAAAACCTGTCTAAAATCTTTTAAATTTGTCATTTCTTTAACACTTCTATATGTCTGATTAAATAAACTTCGTCAATCATTTCAAGCTCTTTAAATACATCTTCATTCAAATGCCCGTCAATACATATCCCCATAGAGGCTTCCTGACCTTTCGCATTTCTATCACAGTGCATTGTAGCAATATTAATATTATGTCCTTGCAAAAGAGCTGTTACCCTATAAACCATGCCGGGCTTATCTTTGTATATCAAAACAATTGTATCGTAATCTCCGTTTATATTGAATTTGTAGCCGTTTATCCTATTTATGCAAACCTCTCCCGCACCAAGAGAGATACCTGAAATTTCCATTCTATTGTTTTGAGAAACAAGACTTATATCAACGGAATTTGGATGCCTGCCATAATCTTGAGCATACTCAAAGCTGTATTCGACATTTAACTTTTTCGCATAATCAAATGCCGACTTTATGCCCTCATTATCAACATCCATGCCAAGAACACCACCCAAAAGGCCTTTGTCAGTACCATGTCCCTTGCCTGTTTTGGCAAAAGAATTATATAGTTTAAAAGTTACACTTTGCGGAATCTCACCAAATATTTGTCCCGCCAAATAGCCGATTCTAACCGCACCTGCAGTATGCGAACTGGATGGACCGACTATAATCGGACCTATTACATCAAACAATGTTTTTCGTTTATCCAATTTCTTTTATCTCCCTAAGACTTTTTAGAAACAAGATGGTTTTCGACAATCTTTTTTGTCATTATTGGTAAGTCCATTTTATCAGCAAAAATTTCTATATAACACATGTTTTTTTCTTGTTCAATTTCCGCTTGCAACAATGCTTCATCAAACTCTTTTTCTGTATGAGCACTATCAACCCAAACATTACCTTCAAAAACCGACGGCAACTTTGAATAATTCCATTTTGCAATATCATTAAACGAATCCATTGGATTTTTGCAAAGCACACGTTCTATAGTATAACCGGAGTTATTTAAAACAATTACTATAGGTTTCAAACCGTAACGCATCATAGAACTTATTTCTACAGCAGTAAGTTGATGAGAGCCCTCACCGGTAACAAGCACAACTCTGTTCTTCTTCGCCGCTACAGCGGCACCAAAAGCAGCAGGAGTAGCCCAACCAATAGATCCCCATAAAACTTGGTTATACAAATTTACGCCCTTTGGCAATTTCATCGGAGCAAAACCGAATTTAACAATTCCTGTCTCAGAAAAAACAATATCATTTTCCTTAAGAAACTCTTGAATTCTCGGATAAATATACTTTGCACTCAGTTTTTTATCCTCAAGGCTTGTTTTAGCTTTAAAAGATAAAACTCTTTCAGGCAAATCTATAGACTTTTGAGGAATATCAACAGACAAAGCTGTTAACATGTCTTTCATCAAAACATTATCATATCTTTGATTAGCAATTATACAATATGTACCAAAAATTTGAATATAATCTTGCGGTTTAAATTTAATATCAAATCCAAAGGTATTTAAATCACTGTAAATTGTACCAATACTAATAATGCAATCAGAAGCATTTACAAAGTTATAAACATTTTCGTTATCATATTTCCCAATATAAGTACCAATAAATTTTTCATAATCACTATCAATTAAACCTTTCCCCATCAATAATGTGGTAACAGGATAACCGCTCTTTTTAATAAATTCCTCTAATTCACGCTTTGCTTGAAAACGTTCTGCTAGAACATCAGCAATTATTACAGGTTTTTTCGATTTATCTATCAATGTCTTCGCGGCACTTACTGCACTTTCTAAACTGGATTTATCACTTTTTGCAAACTCTATTTTAGGCGTGTTTTCTATCTCAATAGAACAAACATCAACAGGAATCGCAAGATATACAGGTTTTTTCTCATTCACTAAAGCAGACAAAACTCTATCTATCTCTTGTTTCGCATTCTCCTTATCCAAAAATGCGGTAGCCACAGTAACATTTTTATAAACATTTTCAAAAGCATGATAATTTGGATGCTCAAAATTATGATGCAATACAGTTTTTTCTTTAATATGTTTTGTTGCAGGCACACCTGTTATTTGTATCACAGGAACACTCTCTGCATAACTGCCTGCAATTGCGTTTAGTGCAGATAATTCGCCAACACCATATGTTGTTAAAATCGCACCGTATCCCTTAACCCTAGCATAACCATCTGCAGCATATCCTGCGTTTAGCTCATTTGTACAACCAATCCAATGCATATTTTTGTTGTTTTCGACAGCTTCAACCAAATCGAAATTAAAATCACCAGGTAATCCAAATATATCGGTAATCCCCAAATTTACCAACTCTTGCATAATATAATCGGCTACTGTAATTTTTCCCATAAATAATTCCTCTTTTTTGATAATGTTTCTTCTTGATATTGGTTAAACAACCGAAAATTTAACTAAACTATGCATTGGATACTAAAAAAGACAAACCTAGCAAAATAAAGAACACAAATAAAAAGGCCCCCTTTGACATTAGCTTATTAATATTTCCAAGTAAAAACTCAAGTATATTCAGTTAAAATTTTCACGATTTTTATTATAGTACACAACGCCAAAATGTCTATAAACAAGCGATTTACAGATATTTTAAAGTTTTGTTATTTTGACATCTTATTCAAACAAAAAAAGCAATTTGTTTTATAAAAATACAATTTTTTAAAAAAATAAAATATTATTTTTGCTATAAAAAGACAATATACTAAAAAAAATTTTTTAATTTTGATTTTATTTATAATTCTTAATATAATTAAATATGCATCTAATATATGAAGAGGGGAATCAAATGAGTGAAAACACTGACCTACAAAATAACGAACATAACCAAGGTCTGAGAAAACTTACAACCGCACAATTATTAAATTTCTGTCTGGGGTTTTTCGGATTACAATTTGCTTGGCAGATGAGAATAATATTGTCAGGTCCTGTAACGGAAGGACTTGGCGCATCGCCCTTTATTTTCGGCTTAATCTGGCTCGCAGGCCCCGTAACAGGTATGGTTGTACAACCAATCATTGGTGCATTAAGCGATAATACAAATACAAGATTCGGAAGAAGAAGACCATATCTTATGTTAGGCGCTATCCTTGCAGCTATTGCTTTATGGGCATTCCCAAATTCCGAACCGATAGCACAATTTATTGCTGACAAACTTCATTGCCCGCTGCCTTTATTCGGCGGATTAATTGTTGCCGCCATTATGATATGGATAATTGATGCCTGCGTAAATGCTGCTCAAGGACCTTATAGAGCACTCATTCCAGATAATATAGTCCAAGAACAACATTCTATTGCAAACTCATATCTCAGCTTCGCCATAGGATTGGGCTCGGTTATAGCCGCAGGAACAGCACCTTTTCTTAACTGGGCATTTAACTATCAAATGTCCATAGAAGCACAATTTATCATGGCTGCATTGGCTTTCTTTCTTGGAATGACATGGACATGCATTACTTTTAAAGAAAAACAACCTGAAACAGTAAAAAGCAAAAAAGAAGATAAACAACCATCATTTATGGATAACTTAAAAACATTTTTGCAATCATCACCTGAAGTATACAAAATCTGCGCAATGCAATTTTGTACTTGGATTGGTGTTATGTGTATGTTTATTTTCTTCACTCAATTTGCAATACACACTGTCTATAATGTACCTGACTTAACTACTGTTTCGGATGTCGTTAAAGCTCAATATTCAGAAACTATCGCAGCAGCAACAAACTTCTCTTCAATTTGCTTTGCAATATTAAATCTGGTATGTTTCGTTGTTTCTATTCCAATTGGAATGTTATCAACAAAATTTGGCAACAAAAAAGTTCATATGATTTCGCTTATCATTATGACGGTTTCATACATATTGATGACATTAACGTCAAACAGTAAAGCAATAATGTTACTAATGGGTGTCGCCGGTATCGGTTGGGCAAGCATTTTGGCTTTGCCTTTTGCAATGCTTTCCGAATACATAAAAAAAGGTTCTGAAGGTGCTGTTATGGGAATATTCAATATTTTTATAGCAGGTCCTCAAATACTCGTTTGTACACTAATAGCTTGGTTCATTTCAAAATGTACAATACAAACTCCGGATGGACTTAATTATCATTGGGAATTTTCATTCTTAATCGGAGCAATAGTATTATTCATTTCTGTAATTGTTACAAAAATGATACATGAAAAATTACCCGAATAACCCAGTTATATCAAGGCTTTTGACATTTAAACCCTTGAACTTCATGCAGTTCAAGGGTTTAAACATGTTACAAGATGTTACGTTTTGGGAATATATTGAATATGGAAGGTATATATTGTTTTTATATACATGTAAGTGATAAAAACAAGTAAGTATGTAAGGAGCCGACAATGGGTTTAGCAGCATCTCAAGCAAGATTATTATTATTAACAGCAAGAAAATCTGATTTG
>CALVEK010000010.1 GCA_944326555.1 Candidatus Gastranaerophilales bacterium
CGTAGTTAAATGTTTGCACTTGGGTTGTATATGCACCTGCTTGGGTTGCTACGCTTGGGGCGACTACTGCAGGGTTATAGTCTTCGTGGGTTCCTGTTGAGCCTCTTGTAAACATGAAGTATCCCAATTTATCTTCAGGATTTACTGCATAGCTTACGTCGTATTTATAGATTGGGGAGTAGGCTACAGGGTTATCGCCTGTATATTGGACTGCATTTGCGTAATCCATGTTATTTGCAAAGAGGATGGATGTTGTATCCTGATTTGCATCTGATAGCAGGTTGAGGTAGTTTACGTTTAGTTTTGCATCATTTGTAATATTGTAGTTTGATGCATTGATTGTATCCATTTGTTTATTTGCAAGGTCAACGTCAACTGCGAGGTTGGTTGTAGAAGAAAGGTTGAGTGTAGGGATTGTCATTGCTCCTGCTTGGTTGTTTACCATTGACATTGTGCCTGAGTTTAGGGTTAGAGATTGTGATTGGTCAAACACGTTGTCTCTGCCAAGGTACAGGTTTGTGTTATCGAGTGATATATTTGCG
Organism: Candidatus Gastranaerophilales bacterium; assembly: GCA_944326555.1. Taxonomy (GTDB): domain Bacteria; phylum Cyanobacteriota; class Vampirovibrionia; order Gastranaerophilales; family Gastranaerophilaceae; genus Limenecus. The sequence continues at coordinate 543 of CALVEK010000010.1, forward strand.
TTTATTACGTCGTTGTTTAAGATTACTTTGCCTGTTGTATCTCCTGTTACTTTGATGTCATAGGCGGTTTCAGGTGTGGTTACTAAATCACCTGTATCTATATCCGCAGCACCGCCTTTTATGGTGTCATCAAAGAGGATTGTTCCGTTGTTTTGGGCTTTTAGGGTAAGTGTTGCAGGGTTTTTGTCGATCTGCTGTATTGTTGTAAAATCCATATACATATATTTGCCGGAGGATGGGTCTTTTTGTGCATATCCATACATGGCAATAGCGTTTTGTTCTTCTATTCCATTGGAGATAGTTTTGTTACCTGAAAATACCGAGTTTCCATCATCTGCAGTTATATTAATTGCACTTATACTAAGTATTGCACCGCCAACAGCCGCAGCATTTTTTGATTCTGCATGGTTATTTATGAATGAAGAGTTTTTGATTTCTCCGATTATTCCTAGATTAACAATCGCTCCGCCATAGGTAGAAGAATCAGATTTAGCATAGTTGCCTATAAAATCGCCTGTGATAGATTCGATTGTTCCACTGTTATGAATCGCTCCGCCAGTGGTCTCAGAAGAACCTTGAGCATAGTTGCCTATAAAATCACCTGTGATATTCTCGATTGTACCATTGTAGTTATAAATCGCTCCGCCATAGGCAAAAGAATTAGTTGATTGAGCATAGTTGCCTATAAAATCGCCTGTGATAGATTCGATTGTTCCACTGTTATAAATTGCTCCGCCATCGGCAGAAGAATTAGTTGATTGAGCATGGTTTCCTATAAAGTCTCCTGTAAGAGATTCGATTGTTGCATTACTACCACTGTTATAAATCGCTCCGCCATAGACAAAATAATAAGTTTGAACATAGTTGCCTATAAAATCTCCTGTGATAGATTCGATTGTTCCACTGTTATAAATCGCTCCGCCATAGGCAGAAGAATTAGTTGATTGAGCATGGTTTCCTATAAAGTCTCCTGTAAGAGATTCGATTGTTGCATTACTACCACTGTTATAAATCGCTCCACCTTGGACAGAAGAAGAATTACTTTGAGCATAGTTGGCTATAAAATCGCCTGTAATATCTCCGATTGTTCCATCTTCATTATAAATCGCTCCGCCTTCAGCATAATAGGAATCTGCTTGCACATAGTTACCTATAAAATCACCTGTGATAGATTCGATTGTTCCTGAGTTATAAATCGCTCCACCATAGGCAGAATAACCTGAACTGTTAGTCTGAGCATAGTTTCCTATAAAGTCTCCTGTGATAGATTCGATTGTTGAGTTTTCATAGTTATAAATCGCTCCGCCATAGGCACCAGAAGATCCTTGTACATAGTTGCCTACAAAATCAGCATTGATATCTCCAAGTTTGGCATCGCTACCATTGTTATAGATTGATCCACCGTATTGGTAGCCTGAGGTTGAGCCTGTTGTTTGGTTTACAAAGCTACCTCCGTTTATGTTTGTTGATGAGTTATCTGTGCTGTTTTTAAATCTTGTATGAGATTGCGTGGTATCGTATTTTGCTGTTATTTGAGCGTCTGATTGATTTTGTGTTTCTATCAGTTTTATTCCGTCTGCTGTCTTTTCCCATTTAAAATATTTTACTCCGTCTCCCTCTCCGTATTCTGTTTGTTTTAGTGATACTTCATAATACACAGGCATCAATTTATTTTGTGTATTATCCCATTCGTACATGGTGATTGTATTATCGCCCTTTGTATCAACTTTTGTGAGAGTATAGGCTGATTCAGGGTAGTATCTTATCGGGTCTGTATCAGGGATGGGTTGGCCTTTTAGTGTATCCAATGTTGGTGTAGGTGCTTTTATTTCTATATTAACAGCACTCTCTGCCATTGCCGTTAAATTAAAAAATAAAGAAGAAAAAGTAATAAAAAATGCGATATTCATTATTTTTACCACTTTTTTATCTATCCAACTATTGATTTCTATCATAGAAATACCCTCATTCGTACTTAGTGTAAAATTATCTAACCTCACTTTATATATTGCCCTGTTTTTTAGTTCTTTAAACATAGGCTCAAAATTTTTATTATTGACACAAGTAAAAAAGTTTTTATAAAATCAGATTATGAAAAAAGCTATCGTTACAATATTTGTTTTTCTAAGTATTATATGTTGCCTTCCTCAATTTTCTTTAGCGAAAAGCAGAGTTGTAACTGTTGTCAGCGATGCAGAAATAGTCAGTAACGGCCTTTATTTTAGGGTTTGCGAGATAAATCGCACAAAAGGTAAAATATCATTGACCGTTCAAGCAAAAAACAAATCTATGCTTAGTCAAGCTGTATATATCGAATTAAAAAGCAACAAAAACACATACAAACCTCGAAAATTATCATCAATAAAACTATTCAACCCCTTAAAATTTAACAAAACCATAACAGAAAAATTGGTTTATGAAGTTGATGATTCAGCACAGAATTATGAGCTTGTGTTATACAGCAAAGATATTTTTAAGAAAAATAAGAAGCAAGTTATAACGAAAATGAATTTGAATGATATAAAAAAAGAATTGGACAAGAAACAAACAACCACAATGTTTTAGAGGGAAACTTATTCTCTGTGTTTTAGGCAATTTTACTGAATTTTTAGAGGCATTGCTTTTTTTTGAGAAACATAAGATAATATAAACCATGAGAAGAGAATTAACTTTAGCTTTATCTTTATTGTTGGCACTTTCTCCTGTTGGAGTTTATGCAAAGATGTCGCCTGAGTCGTATAAATTATTTCAAGAATCAAATATTCTTGAAAAAGATGCGAACTATTCACAAGCTATAGAAAAAATTAAAACAGCCATTGATTTATCGCCTGATGAAGCTATTTTATACATCAAATTAGGCGGAATTTACTCAGAAATGGGTGATTGGCAAAATGCACTTATTGCATACAAAAAAGCTATCAGACTAAAGCCCAATGACGCAGTTGTTTATATAAGTATCGGTAATATTCTCCAACAACAACATGATTACGAAAATGCGTTTTCTGCATACAACCAAGCATTAACTATATTTCCTGAATACAAATACAACTATCTGAACCTTGCTAACGTAAAATATCTGCAAGGAGACAATCAGGAAGCAATAAAATATTTCAAAACATTTTTAGGTTACTACCCGGATGATGTAGAGGCCAGAGAAAATCTTGCATCGATTTATTTAAAACTAGATAAATATCAAGATGCAGCAGATGAATATGCAACTCTTTATACAAAAAATCCTACAGGATTCAATGAATATGCAAACTACGGATTGGCCTTACTTCGTTCCGGAGATTACACCAATGCGGTTGAAATGTTTAAAAAAGCCGTAAGAATTGAACCTAATGACTATGCTTCCCATGGAAACATGGCTCTAGCGTACGTAAGACTATCAAAAGATGATTTGGCATTGATTGAATTCAGAAAAGCCTTCGAAATTAAGCCTGATTTGGATGATTTAAAATTTGATTATGCAAATCTTTTGGCTGATATGGGAAAAACGCAAGAAGCTATCGCGATGTACAAAGAATACATTCAATACAAACCCAAAGATGCAATGGCTTATTACAATCTCGGTATAATTTACCAGAAAAACTCAAAATACGAAGATGCAATAACTGTCTACAAAAAAGCAACAGAACTCGCGCCCACTAACATGGACATTAAAAAAGAGTTGGCAAGAACTTATCACCTTTGCAAAAATTACACAGACGCGATTAAGGTCTATGATGAAATCCTAGCTCAAGACAAGAATGACTATAACACGCAATTCAACAAGGCTATTGCTCTTCATGCACTTGCAAATTACGAGAGTGCTATTGCTATATACAAAAATTTGTACGCTCAAAGAACAGAACCTAAAGTTAAGGAATATCTGGGTAAAGCGTATATTTCACTTGGTGATAGTTACAAAAAAAATGGTCAGCCTAAAAAAGCATTAAATTGTTATGAGGAAGCAGCAAGTCTGGATGCAAATGATGCTGCTGCATACAGAGCACTCGCCCTAGCTTATGATGAAATGGGTTCTAAAACCAAAGCAATTGAAAAATTTGAAAAAGCAATGGAAATTGACCCAAATAACCAAGATACAGTTATTGATTATGCCAACACTTTGTCTAAATATGACAAAAATCAAGAAGCTCAAGATGTTTTCAATAAAGCATTATCGATGGACAGCAAAAACATCGATGCACACGTGGGTCTAGCTGATTTATATATGAAAGACAAAGCCTACGATAAAGCTATATTTGAATATCAGAAGGCATTACAACTTGATCAAAATGATGAAGAAGTTTTGTTGAAACTTGGTAATGCATATAAAGCAAAAGAAGATATAAAGGCAGCGTTAGAGCAATATAACAAAGTAATTTTCTTGAATATCAAAAACACAAATGCAACTTACAATGCAGGTCTTTGCTATGCAGAACTAAAAGATATGGAAAATGCTAAAAAATCTTTTAAAAGCGTAATAGCTCTTGATCCAAACTACGCATATGCATACTATGCGCTTGGTATGGCATACGAAAACGAAAATGACTACGCTAATGCTATTATAAATTATGAAAAATTTATGACTCTGGCTGAAGACAATAATCTGAAAGCACAGGTTAAAGCACAAATTGAATACCTGAAAAACAAATAAGATGAATAACTTATCAAAAATCATTGTTGCATGTTTTATTATATTTTCTTCGTTGATGTTATGTGCGTTCAGGTGGGGCAATATTGGTGAAAAAGGAGCATTACTCTTTTTTAGCAGCCAACCGATTCCCGTACAAAACATCAAAAATGTTGGCCGATTTTTTAGAGCAAAAGAAAAAGTATACTACATGCTTGTTAACCCCAAAGGTTTTAGAGATGAATACATAAGGGTACAAATTGTAAAAAAAGAAGAAAAGACCTATCACTGGGGATACAAAATATACTGGTCTAAAGACTATCATATTGATTCTTCTGTCGACTATTTTGGTTCTTATTTTGTAATTGATGAACCAGGGTATTATTTTATGCAAATATTCTCTTTTGATGACTTTGACAGAGTAATAGCAAGAAACGACTTCTGGATAAAAGGATGATAAAAACTCTTTGTCAGTACATAAAATTTTATTTTTTCAAAATATTTACCTCAAAATACAAAATTGAAGGAAAATGCAATCAGTGTGGAGAGTGCTGCAAAAACATAGTATTCATGATAGATGACAAATATGTTTGTAGTGAAGAACAATTTGAAAAAATGAAGAATTTCGACAAAAAATATCATCATTTTGAAATCAACAAAAAAAATGAAAAAGGCGTTCTTTTATTCCGTTGCAAATCCTTGGATGAAAACAACAAATGTAGAGACTACTTTTGGCGTTCCATCTATTGCAGAGCATACCCAAATATTACGGAAAAAATAAGATTGGGTGGATGTGAAACATTTGAAACTTGCGGGTTTAAAATTGTTCCTGACAAAAAATTTGAAGATTTTTTGGAATAAAATTTTTATTAAAAAAGTGTTACAAGCACAGAATTTTAAGCAATCTCAAAAGACTTTTTGTTTTTATTGGGCTGTGTAGTGTTCTTAATTCCAGTATATCTTTTCTATAAGGATATGGATTTTGAAAAGTGAAAGGTCCAAGAAAAATTGATTATCAGCAACAAGTACATAAAAAGAGGCTTGGAATATGCAGGCAAACGTCTGCACGCACCTGAACAGCGACTGATTCTTGGAGCTACTGCACTGGCAACACAGCCTTTTATAGATTTGAACAACAAAAGTGTAGATAAAGAAACCAGAATGACATCGGTTGCAAGAACACTTGCAAAAATTATTGCAGGTACACTTGTCGGAGTTATTGTCAGACAAGCAGGTATCAGTTTAGTTAAACACTATACGCAGTTTGAACCAATAATAGACAAACAAAAAAATCTTGTAACAGGAATCATTCGCAAAAAAGGTAAAGATTTTTTTGTTCCAATGTTTGCGGGAAAAAACAAATTCATCAGTATGTCGCCGGAAGAATTACAAAAAAGATTCAATCTTTATACAAAAGCAATGGGAACATTCGCTGCGACTGTGGCAATGATATTTACAAATTTCTTAATTGATGCTCCGCTTACAAAATACTTAACAGAAGTATTTCAAAATAAAATTTGCAACACGACTAAAGAAGGAGGTAAAAACTAATGGCAATACCTTCTTGTATTCAAAAATTTTGTGATTATATGTACAAACATTATTCCAAAGACGGAGGACAATTGCTTGTACACATGGGTGCTGCAGGATGGGTATTCGGTTCTGCTGCACAATTAACAATGCTCGCTGCAGACAAAAAAATAGATAAAAATCAAAAGAAATTTCTGCTTCCTCAAGAAGCTGCAGATGCAGCTGTGAATGTTATTATGTATTACTCTATTTGTGATGTAATTAAAAAAGGTGCAGACCATATTGTTGAAAAAGGCAAATTCATTACAGACAAAGTGGCAGATTCCATACTCAGCTTAAAACCTGATTCAATGAAAAACTTACAAACAGCAGAATGGAAAAACTTATTCACAAAAGAAGAACTAAAAAGCTCTATATCAAACCTTTTAAAAAATCCTGAAAATCTGGATATAGTGAAAAACGTATCAGACGCAGAAAAAACAAAAATAATTGAAGCAGCAAAAAAAGCACTTTCAACCTTTGAAAATCATAAAAATAACGTCGGAACAGTTGCAGCTATTGCAGCATCAGTTATTGCCTGCAATATTGTTACACCTTATGCAAGAAACAAAGTGGCCGCAAAAGTTCAAAAAAGTCTTCAAAAAGAAGAAAATCTTGAAATAAGAAAAAGACAAATTTCAGAAAATATAACAACAAAAAATCCTCTACCGCCATCTTTTAAAGCATTTAACAATTACAATTCTCTTTCAGGATTAAAAATTTAATTGAATAATGACTGTTTTTCTCCTACACTAAGAAAAAAGAGGAGTTAAGATGTTATTATTTTGTGTATTTTACAATATTGTACTTATTTTAGCAGCAATTATTCTTTTGCCTGTTATATTAATAGCTCTCACTTTTGTACCAAAGTTTAGAGCATGTTTTTGGACAAAATTGGGATTTTATCAAGGTATAAAATTGGATTCTAAAAAAGAAACTATTTTCTTCCACGCAGTATCAGTCGGAGAAGTAAATGCAATAGAAACTCTTGTTAAAAAAACAAGAGAAACTTTGCCAAATGCAAATATAGTTCTTTCAACAACAACAAGAACAGGACAAGAAATTGCGAAAAAAAAGTTATCATCAACAGTAGATGCCATAACATACTTCCCCTTTGATTTTTTCTTTTCTGTAATGTCGTTTCTAAATACTGTCAAACCAGACAAAATGATTATTGCAGAAACAGAAATATGGCCTGATTTTGTCTGTATAGCAAAACAAAAACAAATACCGACTTACATAGTTAACGGTAGATTATCTCCACATTCTTATAAAGGATACAAAAACTTTTCTTTCTTCTTTAAACCTGTGCTTGCGCAGTATGAAGGAATACTTATGCAAACACAAGGAGATATGGAAAGAATTCTTGATGTCGGAGCTCCTGCACAAATAACAAAAGTAATGGGAAATCTGAAGTATGACATATATCCGACGATGGACCAAAATCAAATCACTGAATTGGCAGAAAATCTACAATTGAATAACGCAAAAATGATTGCAGCAGCAAGCACTCACAAAGGTGAAGACGAAATAATACTAAAAACATTTTGCAACCTAAAAAAACAATATAAAGATTTAAAACTTCTAATCGCACCAAGACATCCCGAAAGATATGATTCGGTAGAAAATTTTTTGAAAGAAACAGGTCTTAAATATGGAAGAAGAAGCAAAAATGAGACTTTTCAAAATAACGATATTATAATGCTTGATACAATGGGCGAGCTGATGAAAATGTTCTCTATATGCCATTTTGCTTTTATTGGCGGAAGTTTTTCCAATACCGGAGGTCATAACCCGCTTGAAGCAAATATCTGGGGTAAGCCTGTACTTTCAGGAGACTGTGTTTTTAACTTCAAAGATATATATGAATTTCTTACAAAGACAGATGCAGCAAAGTTATCATCTTCTCAAGAAGAGCTGGAAAAAGATATGGAAAAATTACTTTCGGATGAAGAATTCTATAATAAAGCGTGTATTGATACACAAAAAATATTTGAACAAAACAGAGGCGCAGTTGATTTTGTCATAAATGAATTAAAAAAATAAAATAATAATTTTCCAAATTCTATATAAATAAAGAAAAAGGACACCAAAGTGGTGTCCTTTTTCTTTACACATCAACGATTAATATTAGTCATAAACGTAATTAATCAAAGCAGCTTCTCTTGCTTTTTTCACAGCTCTTGCAAGCATTCTTTGGTGTTCTGCACAAGTACCGGTAATTCTTCTTGGAAGAATTTTGCCTGCTTCTGTTAAATATCTTCTGATTTTTTGAGCATCTTTGTAATCAATTACTTCAACTTTGTCTGCACAGAAGTTGCAGCTTTTTCTTTTGTTTTTGTCGATTTGTGGTCTTGCCATTGTTTTTTCCTTTTCTAGTTATGTAAATATTGGCTTTTGCGCCCAGACTAACCTGATATAAGTTAAAACGGAATTTCGTCTTCACCAATCAAATCGTCTGAGAAATCGTCCTGTCCAAACTGGACAAGTGAATCTGGGGATTTTGAAGAAGATGATGAAGAAACAGAAGAACCGGCAAGTTTTTCAATAGCGTAGGCTTCTATTTCAACAATTCTTTTTTCAGAACCATCCTCATTTTTCACTGTGTTGTTTTGAAGTCTTCCTTCAACAATAACTCTGTCAGACTTATTTACGGTTTCTTCAATAGTCTGAGCAAGGTTACCTTTTGCTATAACTCTTACAAGAGTTTCCTCATTTTCAGAAATGTTCATTGCAAAGGCAGAAATCGGAACATTGTTAGAGGTAAAACGCTTTTCGGGCGCTCTGTAAACTGTACCTGAAATAACTGCTTTTGCCAGACTCATCACTTACTCCTGTTCGTTATCAAAATACTATGCACTTACCTTAGATTCTTCCATGAACATTGTTCTTAGAATGCTATCATTAAGGCTCAATTGTCTCTTGAATTCAGCAACTTTATCAGGAGCCAATTCAAGTCTTTGAGCTACATAATGACCATCTCTAAAGTTTTGGATATCGTGCGCAAGTTTTCTTCTACCCATTTTGTCTGTAGAAGAAACAGAACCGCCAAGAGCTTTAATGCTTTCTTCAATTTTTGCAATAACTTTATCAGCTTCTTCTGCGTCCATATTAGGTTTAATAATTGTAAGTAATTCGTACTTTTTCAATTTTTTGCTCCTTAACTAGTAATAATACGTGTAAGAGAACGTTAACACAAACATATTTTGAATACAAACAGTTTTAGCCCAAATCTTACAGATATGTAATATTTTTAGTATTGTTAAGAGTTTGTTTTTATATTTGTCTCATTTATAATTGTACTTATGAGAGTATTGGGAATAGATCCGGGAATAGCAATAGTGGGATACAGCATCTTAGATGTTGATGATGACGGCTACAAGTTAATAACATCCGGTTCTATACAAACAGACAAAAATAAAACAGAAGCAGGACGTCTTTTAGAAATTTCAAAGGACATAGAAGAAATTGTCAAAAAGTATAATCCCGATACAGCAGGAATTGAAAAACTATATTTCTTTAAAAATCAAAAAACAATAATACCTGTCGCCCAAGCTCGCGGAGTAATAATAATGACACTTGAAAAAAGTGCAATCATAGCAGAGGAATATACTCCGCTGGTTGTAAAACAAACAATTACAGGTTATGGACGTGCGACCAAAGAAGAAGTAGCTACAGCTGTTGAGAAAATGGTTGATAAAAACGGCAAAAATTGGCCAAAACTTGATGATACAATAGACTCAATTGCAATTGCCGTATGCCACGCGAGAAATATATCTTGCAATCTTTCTCAATATGCAACTGCTTGAATACAAGACAGAAATTTCAAATAAATATAGGGGAAAATATATGCTATCAAACAAAATATTTCTTAAGAGATTATCAATCTTATCGGGAGTTATGGGGCTTATTTTGGGTATAATAACAATTATACCTTTTATATGCAATTTCTCTTTCTTTGCCCTAATCCTCTTATCTGCACCTATTTTATTCATTTACCTAAAAAAACTAAGTCTTCTTGGCTATGTTGAACCCAAACAAGGTGCAATATATGGTGCAATTATAGGTTTTATCTCATTTATCGGCTTTTCAATCTCCTTTGTACCTTTGGCAACAATTATCGGCTTTATATACAAAGGTTCATTCTATCTTGGAGTCAGCCTGCTTTTCCGTTCCGGTATTTTTGTTACAATTATGATGGTTCTGTTCGTCGCAATACTTGCGGCATTGATGAACGCTTTTTCCGGATTAGTAACAATGTACATATATAACCAAATTGAAACAAAGCCGGAAGAAGCAAAAACAAATATAGAAATACAAGAATAATCTAAAAATAAAGTAAAAATATTATAAAGGAATGGTTATGGAATTCAAATCTAAAATAAAAACTATAGAGTGGAATAGAGCAAAAAATTTATCGAGAATGGTTGACCAATTGGTTATACCTTATGAATATAAACTTGTCGATATAAAAACATCCAACGAAATGTTTAATGCGATAAAAACAATGATAGTAAGGGGAGCGCCAGCCATAGGAATCGCAGGAGCCCACGGAATGGCTTTGGCAGCATTGGAAATTTCACAGAAGACAACAAAAAAAGATGAATTTTTAAAACTTTTAAAAGAAAAAGCAGAGTTTTTAAAAAGCGCAAGACCTACTGCAGTAAATCTTATGTGGGCAGTAGACAAGCAGTACAATCTTGTAAAAAATGCATCAGCAAGCGTAAACGAAATGGTACAAATGCTAATAGATAACGGCATAGTACTTGAAAATGAAGATATTGAAATTAACAAAAAAATAGGTGATAACGGAGCAGAGCTTGTTCCCAAAAAAGGAGCAACAATTTTAACACATTGCAACGCAGGAGCCTTGGCAACAGTAGGATACGGAACAGCTCTTGGCGTAGTTCGTTCGGCATTTGCAAAAGACAATACAATTCAAGTATTTGCCGATGAAACAAGACCTCGCCAACAAGGCGCAAGAATAACTACCTTTGAACTGGTGATGGATAATATTCCTGTAACTCTCATCACAGACGGGATGAGCGGGTATTTTATGAACAAAGGGATGATAGACATGGTTGTTGTCGGAGCAGACAGAATTGCAGCAAATGGTGATACAGCCAATAAAATCGGAACATATAATCTCGCTATAGTTGCAAATTATCATAATGTACCTTTCTACATAGCAGCACCACTATCAACTATAGATACTTCTATAGAAACCGGCAAAGATATACCTATCGAAGAAAGAGACCACGAAGAAGTAACTCACATAAACGGCAAAAGTATTTGCGCAGACGGTGTAAAAGTAATAAACCCAGGTTTTGATGTTACGCCTCACGAACTCATAAAAGGTATCATTACAGAAAAAGGAGTGCTATACCCGCCGTATAACGAATCAATTGAAAAAGCATTTGAAATGTAGAAAAGTCAAAGATTTCTCAATTTTCTTTTTGAGAAAATTTTTGCTAAAATGTTTTATTATTAATAATATTGAGCAATATTAGTTTTATCAGGGATAAAAAATGAGTACGTTTTCCAAAAGAGATGCAAAAATATACAACAAGTTCAGAACATTTTTTCAATGGCTTGCGTGTAATGTTTTCTTTGGTACATACATAAAATTGATGTATGACTATAAAGTAGAGGGCAAAGAAAATATTCCTGAAGAAGACAGATTCATAGTTGCAGCAAACCATATATCCGGAAGAGACCCATTTCTTTTGCCTTTTGCACTCGATTTACCTATTGCATTTATGGCTAAAGAAGAACTTTTTGATAAATTTTTCTCAAGGACATTAATGGATTATTGCGGAGCATTTGCAGTAAGAAGAGATAAAGTTGAAGTCTCTACAATCAAAACCGCTTTAAACATAAAAAATACAAAATGGATGCTGGGACTTTTCCCGCAAGGAACAAGAGATTCCAGTAACAGAGTTGAAAAAATTACCAAAGGTTTTGCATCATTTGCTAAAGCAACAAAAACAGGCATATTACCTGTTGCCATAATCGGCTCTGATGAAAAACCAAAATGGCCTTTTTCAAACAAACTTACAGTAAAAATAGGAAAACTTATACCTTACAGTGATGATATAGAAGACATGATGCAGCAATGGTGCGATGTTATATCTGACTTAACTGGTAAGGAGTATGTATTAGATCAGGAAGTAAAAGAAAGTTAAAGAAACTTAAAACTGTTTCGGGGTAATAAATGACAAGAAATTACGCAAGAAGATATGCAAATGAATTTAATATTTTCAGAGCCATTTATCAAGCGCTTTGGTGTTTATTCGTAGCCATACCTGTTTTTTGGTTCTTCTACAAATTTGAAATAAAGGGAAGAGAAAACATCCCCAAAGACGGGAAATTTATATGCGCAGCAAACCATGTATCACACCTTGATCCATTTTTGGTTTCTGTTGCAATAAGAAAACCTATTGCATATATGGCCAAAAAAGAGCTTTTTGAAAACAGTTCATTTTTCACACTAAATATGGATTGGCTTGGAGCATTTGCAGTTAATAGAGAAAAACTGGAAGTATCAACAATAAAAACCGTAAAAGAATTATACAAAACGAAATGGTTGCTCGGCATTTTCCCACAGGGGGGAATTCGTAAAAATCACACAATAGAAAAAATTAATAAGGGTTTTGCCGTTATTGCAAAAGCCGCAAAGTGGGACATCTTACCGATATCTATTACCGGATGCGAAAAATACAATTGGATACCATTTGGAGCAAAAGTCATAGTACAAATTGGCAAGCCAATTTCTTACAAAATGTCTCAAGATAAAATTATTGAAAACTGGGGAAAACAAGTTGCTACAATGAGCAACTACCAATACATAGAAACAGAGACAGAAAACGCAGAGACACAAGAGCAACAAGAATTTGCAGATGTTTAGCTCTAATAACTTCGTTTAAATATCATTGATCTTTTGTTAAGTTTTGTAAACATTAAAAAGTGTACAAAATACAACTTTTTATTGGAAATTTAATAGAAAATTTTTAAAATTTTGCAAAAAACCAAGTGATTTTGCAAAATAATCACGAAAAAACAACAAAAAAACAAAAAAATAACCCGTTTTTCACGAATTATTGTTCATTACTACAAAACTAGTAAGGTATTGACGAAAATAGAAACATAGTGTAGTTTAGATATATCAAATACAAACGTAGTAGAAAAGGATAAATTCGTTGACCATAAAAATGCTATCCGAATTGTTATTGTTGAATAATATCTTTATTTTTATTGGAATGCGTGCCGTAATTACACATTATTCCAAGTCATTTCATGTCTTACGCCATAGCAACCTAAGACTCGGGTACGCAATAGCAAGTTTTTAAATGTAAAAAACACACTTTATCTATAAAAATTGCATCCGCGAGTCTGTTAAAGATAAGCGGTTTTTTTTGAATTAAAAATCAAAACAGGAGTATAATTTAATGACAATCAATGCCATTCAAAGCTACAGAACTACAGGTTACACTACATTAAAAAAATCAAAGAACGAAAATTCCACAGCAATTAGTAAAATGTCTGCTAATCTACCTGCAAATAACACTAACCGCTTGCAACTGGCAGACAGTAACTACGGGGTACTACTTTTAAAACAAACAAATAAACCCGTTTTTAAGGGAATTATAACACCTACAGCACCTGCAATAATAACAAAAAACATTCCGCTTGAAGAAAAAATTGCAACAATTTTTGAACACTTTAACCACGGAGATTTACTACTTATCGGTAAAGATTTAAAAACAGTAAAAAATGCAATGAAAGAGTCTGTAGACCAAATAAAAAGTGTCATAAAAAAAGTATTATTTATTGAAGATACACAACTGACTAATCCATTGGCATTCTTTAAAAATGATAGAGGACAAAAAGAGTTTGTAAACCTTGGAAAAGAAAAAGTATTTCTGTCAGACGGCAAAGGTGCAGGAATGTTTTTTAACCAAGGAGAAAGCATGCCTGTTGAGATTGGAGATACATTAAGAATCAAGGATACTGTGATTAAAATCAAACTTTCCGCAACACAAGAAAATGCTGCAAAAAAGGGAGAAAAAGGCGAAACTCTTGAACTATTTAAAAACCTTTATACAAAGGTTATACCAATGCAGAAAAAAGTTGAAAAATCCATTGAAAATGTAAATAGCAAAATTCTTGATGATTTGGCATACGAAGAAGGTTCATTCAAAAAGAAACTTTCTCTTTCTGATGTTGGAGGTCAAGATAAAGCAATAACACAACTAAAAAAAGGCATACTACTTCCGATTAGAAATCCCGAATTTTATAAAGGAAGGGAAATAAATAGAGGATTCATTTTAGAAGGAGCACCTGGGACAGGTAAAACACTTGCTGCAAAAGCTCTTGCCAACGACACAGGAATGAACTTCATTCAAATAAACGGACCCGAATTAGAAAGTAAATGGGTCGGTGAATCTGAAGCCAATCTAAGAGCATTATTTCAGCAAGCCAAAGATAACCAACCATCAATAATCCTTTTTGATGAAATAGATGCAATAGCAAAGAAAAGAGGTGGACAAGACGTATATGGAGACAAATTTGTAAACCAATTTCTTGCAGAAATGACTCAGTTGTACGATGACGGAGACAACGTATTTATACTTGCTACAACAAACAGAGCAGACTTGCTTGACGATGCCATTGTAAGATCTAAAAGATTTGGCAAAGTCATTACCTTTGGTCTACCAGAAGATGTAAAGGGAACAAAGCAAATTCTTGATATTCATACAAAAAATAGAACACTGGCATCTGACTATAATCCGGAAGAAATAGCTCAAAATCTCTTTGATATAAAAGCATCAGGAGCTGATATAGCTCAGATTGTTGAAGATGCCCACGATCAAGCATTTGAAAGACTCGGGCTTTTTGAAAAAATGGAATTTGGATTGGCAACAAAGGAAGATTTGAACAACCTTAAAATAACAAAATCTGATTTTGAAAAAGCTATAGAAAACTTTAAAGAACAAAATATGGCACAGAAAAAACAAGCCAAAAACCAAAGAAATCCGATAGGATTCATACAAAAAGTAAAAGCAGAAAAACAAGGATAAATGTAGACAAATAAACCAAGGAGAATATATGCAAATTTTGCCGATATCAAATATTAGCCTTAACCCAAAAATTAATAATGAAAAAAGCAAACCACAGGAAAAAACACCACCAAATATTCCTGCAACACAGAGTAGCATTAACTTTTTAACAGACAAGAATTATGGAGTATTACTTGTAAACAAAAAAACAACTGCACCATCTTTTAAGGGTGGTGTCAGCTCTTTGGTTCCACAAATAGTTGGAAAAATACCGCTTGAAGAAAAAGTATCCTGGATAATAAATAATATGCTTTATGGTGATATATTACTTGTCGGCAAAAACCTTAAAAAAGCACAAGAACTTTTAAAAGAATCAAGAAATACAATTAAAAGTGTAATTCGAAATATATATTTTGTTCCTTCAAGCGAACTAAAAGACGGTGCATTATTATTTCAAAGAGCAGAAGATGGCGCCCCATTTGTTACTAACCTTGGCAAAAAGATGGTTAAATTAAGTATACCACCGCACGTACCGGTAACACCCAAAATAATTCCTTTACAAAAAGGTCAAGGTTGGTATGCTTTGCAAGATTCATCTATTTTTAGAGAAAACTTTTTGTTAAATATCAATTACCAAACTACTCAAGACTTATCACCATTTACAGAAATGTTTTCGACTAAATACACATTTAAAGATGAAACTAAAGGAGCAATCGAAGTATTAAACAAAAAAACAATAGAATCACTAATTCCTCAGCAAGAGGAAAAAGGCAGAAGTATCTCTTTTAAAGACGTAGGGGGAATGGACTCTGTAATCAAGAGATTAAAAAGAGACATCCTGCATCCTATAAAATACCCTGCAGCACATGAGGGAATTCAAAGCCATGGAGTACTTTTATACGGACCTCCTGGAACAGGGAAATCACTGGTTGCAGAAGCTCTTGCAAACGAAACAGGTGCAAATTTCTTTAAACTCAACGGACTTGAACTTTCTTCCAAATGGGTAGGTGAAACCGAAAAGAACTGGAGAAAGCTGTTTGACGAGGCAAAAGAAAACCAGCCAAGTATTATTTTCTTAGATGAATTTGAAGCCGTAGCAAGAAAAAGAGGCGGACAAAATGTATACGCAGATGACACGGTCAATCAAATGCTTACACTGTTGAGTGATATTGAAAAAAACAACGATAAAGTATTTTTAATCACTGCAACTAATAACAAGGATTTAATAGACCCAACAGTACTAAGAGCAGGAAGAATCGGTAACCATATATTTGTCGGCCCCCCTGAAAATGCTGAGGGTACAAAACAAATCCTCGATATCCATACAAAATGCAAACCTATAGACAAAGAGTTTGATAAAATTGCATTTGCAAAAAAACTTTTTGAAGCAAAAGCTACAGGCTCTGATATTGCAGATATAACATACAAAGCAAAATTGAACGGATATGAAAGAACAGGAATAACCGAAAAAATGGATAAGGGTACTTTCAAAAACTCAGACCTTAACGACTTCAAAATAACTGCAGAAGATTTTGAAAAGGCATTTGAAGAATTTATATCAACAAAAAATGCAACTTCAAGAAAACCTGTTGGTTTCAACAAAAACAAATAAATCAATAAAAATCTATTGATAAAATTATTTAGACACAATACCAAATTCTCAAGTCCTGTAATACAAATAAAAAACAGGACTTTTTATTTTCTGTTTTTGCTAAAATGGAATAAAGAGGATATGAAGACTATGAATAACAATCTCTATACATTAACCGAAAAAATTGATAAAGACCTTTTAGAAAATAATTTGTCAGAAACAGAAAAAGAAGAATTGGCAAAAGAAATCAAAGAATTTCTTCCTAAAAACTCAATTGTTTTAGCTCAAATAAATCCGACATCAGGAGACATAAAAGGAAATGCAAAAAAGGCTCTAAAATGGATTGAATGGGCCAATCGTCTTGAACTTTCTGCAATTATATTCCCTGAAATGTATTTAATCGGTTATCCTATAGGAGATTTTATAGACAGATTCCCTATTATTGTGGAAGAAAATATCGAATGGTTGCAGGCTCTTGCAACCAAAACGACAAAAACAAAAGTTTTAATGGGATTCGTTGAATTTAATAAAAGCAAGCAAGGCAAAAAATACTATAACTCGATTGCAGTAATGTCTAACGGTAAAATAGAAAAAACAATAAGAAAAACTTTATTGCCAAACTATGCTGAATTTAACGATTACAGACACTTTGAACCAGCAAAGACAGATTCAAAAAACAGAATTATTGACATAGCTGACAAAAAAGCCGGAATCATTGTTTGCGAGGATGGATGGAATGATTTTGACTTTTTTGAAAAAAACTTATATGAAACAGACCCTGTTGAATGTGTTGTAAATGAGCAGCACCCTGATTATCTTATAAACTGTTCATCATCGATAACACGTGCAAAAAAAGAACAATTAAAGCACAACATGCTTTCTTTTGCAGCGAAAAAGCATAAAACTCCAATTGTATATGTAAATCAAGTCGGCTCAGGAGAATGTGTATCATTTGAGGGTGCAAGCAGAGTATACGATGAAAACGGAAATCTTACATATATGGCACAATCATACGCAGAGCAGTTTTTTATCGTTGATGTTAATGATAAAGACGGAAAAATAAATCCGCTACCAAAAGGTTTAGAAAAAACACTCACTGAGCAAAAGGCCTTTAGCTTAGACCACGAGCCGGATTTGGAAAGGACATACCTTACAATAATTCAATCTATCAAAGACTATTTTAAAAAGACAGGCTTTAAAAGGGCAGTACTTGGGCTTTCAGGAGGATTGGATTCCACAGTCAGTGCCGTTTTACTTTCAGATGCATTAGGAGCAAAAAACGTTTTCGGCATCAGTATGCCATCTAAAATAACCAGTCAGGAAAGTAAAAATGATGCCAAAGAGTTGGCTAACAATCTTGGAATAAATTTCACAGAAATACCAATCAAAGAAATGTGTGATACTACAAGAGAAAAGTTTGATAACTTATTCTCAACCATAGAAAAAGATTGGGATGTCAGATATAAAGAATCCTTCACAAATGACAACATACAGGCTCGTTCAAGAGGAATGATATTATGGGGTGTTGCAAATGAATTTCAGGCTTGTCTTCCTATTGCAACATCTGATAAGTCAGAGCTTTATATGGGTTATGCAACAATAAACGGAGATATGTCTGGCGGTTTTGCACCTCTTGCCGATGTATCTAAAACTAAGCTCTTTGCACTTGCAAGATGGCTAAATAAAAACAGAGAACAAAAAAATGCTATACCGGAATCAATCATAGCAAAAAGACCTGGAGCAGAACTTGCAATTAACCCAAAAACAGGAAAGCCTCTCCTTGCTGAAGAAGCTCTTATGCCTTATGAATTTTTGGATGAAGTAATATGGAGAGTAGAAAACTTGCAACAAACAATAGGTGATATGTTGCAAGAAGAATTTTTGTATGAAAAACACATGCGAAAAGAGAACTCTCCAGTATCAAAAGAACAAAAACTTGAATGGCTGCAAAAATTCTTTAGAAGAATGTCAACATCGCTTTACAAGTGGACAATTATGCCACCTTCTCCTATCGTAGATGCACGTTCAATTAACAAAGCAGAATACAAACAACCGATTATTTCTTCAAAAATCAATTATCACAAAACAAGTTACGAACAAAAGCTAAAAGAACTCGGATAATCTATTCATATCTTAAAGCATCAATCGGATTTAAGAGCGATGCCTTGTAGGCAGGATAATAGCCAAAAAGTATCCCGACTAAGCCGGAAAAGCCAAAGGATATCAAAACGGGTGTAGCTGAAATTATAACGGTCATGTCGGAGAACAAGCCGACTATTTTTGAGCCCAATATACCTATAACCACACCTATTACACCACCTGCTAAAGACAATAAAAGTGCTTCTACAAGGAATTGAATCCTTATATCCATGGCTGTTGCACCTATTGCCATGCGGATGCCGATTTCTTTGGTTCTTTCGGTTACGGAAACAAGCATAATATTCATAATACCAATACCGCCGACTAACAAAGAAACTGATGCGATAGAACCAAGGAGTAACGCCATTGTATTTGATGCTTGTTTTGCTGTTTCCAACATTTGAGTAAAGTTTCTTATTGTAAAATCATCATCCTTGGTTTTTCCAAGGTTGTGTCTTTCTCTCAAAAGTATCGTAATTTCTTCTTGAGCCGACTCAAGGCTGTTTTCGTCTTTTGCCTGAACACTTATATGCTTAACCATTCCGGGGAAATCCGTTCCAAAAAGTTTCTTTTGAGCTGTAGTAATAGGAATTAACACAGTATCATCCTGATCTTGACCCATACCGTTTTGACCTTTAGCCTTTAGTATTCCGATAACTTTAAAAGGCATACCGCCAATTCTTATAGTTCTGTTGACAGGGTCCATATCTCCAAAAAGATTTGTTGTAACGGTTGTACCTAAAACAGCAACCTTAGTCGTATTTTTCAAATCATCTTCCGAAATTCCACGACCAGATTCAATTTCCCACATACGTATCGGCATATATCCGGGGGTAATACCGTTTACGGTTGTTGACCAGTTTTGGTTAGAATAAACAAGTTGCTGTACTTGGCTAACGGTAGGAGCAACTTCCAAAACTGACGGACAATGCTTCAACATCGCTTCGGCATCTTTGATTGTCAATGTAGGTTGAGTACCGCTACCCATCCTAACACCACTTGATGTTGTAGAGCCTGACATAACCATTAATAAATTAGACCCCATTGATGCAATGTCTTTGTTTATACGTTCTTTTGCTCCTTCACCAATGGATAACATTATGATTACTGCACTAACACCGATAATAATACCCAAACTTGTCAAAATTGAACGCATTTTATTGACTCTTAACGAGCGCAGTGAAATTTTAAAAGTAGATTCAAAATCAATCACAATATGCCCTCCGATTGTACCTTATCCAGTGCGTCCAATCCCTTTTGAAATTCATTTCTTTCATCAGAAATAATCTGACCGTCTTTAAATCTGACTATTCTTTTACAATACTCAGCGATATCAGGCTCGTGAGTAACAAGAATAATCGTTTTTCCGGCAACGGCGTTTAGTTTAACAAAAAACTCCATAACTTCTATAGAAGTTTTTGTATCAAGGTTACCTGTTGGTTCATCGGCAAGAATAATGGGCGCATCATTAACAATTGCACGAGCTATGGCAACCCTTTGTTGCTGACCGCCTGACATCTGATTTGGCATGTGTGATTCTCTTTTTTCAAGCCCTACAATCTTTAATGCAGCCTTTGCTCTTTTAATTCTTTCTTCCGGTGGAACTCCTTTATATATCATAGGCATCTCGACATTTTCAAGGGCAGATGTCCTTGATATAAGGTTAAACCCCTGAAAGACAAACCCCAGTTTTATGTTTCGAATTGAAGACAATTCGTCCATTGACAACTTGCTCACATCAATCCCGTCTAAAAAATAGCTGCCTGAGGTTGGCTTATCAAGGCACCCGAGTATGTTCATACAAGTAGATTTTCCTGAACCAGATGCACCCATGATTGCAACAAAATCGCCTTTTTCTACAGTCAAAGAAACATTGTTCAATGCATTGAAAAAAGAATCACCGGTTTGATATGTCTTTATTAGATTTTTTATTTCTATTAAACTCATTATTTTGACCTAAAACATTCTCATTCTTGGTTTTGGCGCTTGTGCGGTTTTATCTTTTTCGTTTCGTTTCTTTAAAATGACCTTATCACCTTCTTTTAATTGTTCTGATATAATTTCTGTTTTATCAGAATCTTTGGCGCCTGTTTTTATCGTAATTCTTTGAGGTTTATTGTCTTTTATTACCCACAAGCCCTGATCTTTGTACTTTTTACCGCCTGTAATCTCAGCAGGTGAAAAGCGTAACGCCTCAGTCGGAACACAAATTACATTCTCACTTTTGTTCGTTATTATTGAAACATTTGCCGTCATTCCGGGAATCATTTTTTGATCCTTGTTATCTACATCAACAATTACTGTATAAGTTACAACGTTAGATACAGTTGTCGGTGCAATTCTTACTTCCTTAACAAGCCCATGGAATACGGAATCTGCATAACCATCAAGCGTATATTCGACCTCTTGGCCTTTCTTGATTTTACCGATATCCGCTTCTGAAACATTAACTTCAATCTGCATATTAGTTAAATCTTGAGCAACCTGAAACAAAGTTGGCGTCTGGAAACTTGCGGCAACTGTTTGTCCCACATCAACAGCTCTTGAAACGACAATTCCATCGACAGGAGAGACAATTCTTGTATATCTTAAATTGGTAAGGTTATTATTCAATGTAGCTTGTGCTTGGTTGATTGTACCTTGTGCTGCAGCAATTTGTGCCAAATCAGACTTATATGTAGCCTCAGCCAAATCTAAATCACTCTTTGCAACATAATTTTTGGTATAGAGTTTTTTATATCTTTCATAATTTTTTTTGTCGTAAACTAGCATAGCTTCTACTTTAGCTTTATTAGACTTTGCTGCTTCCAAATCGCCTCGTGCCTTATCTACCTGTGCTTGAAACAACGAGGGGTCTATTTGAGCCAAAAGCTGACCCTTTGTTACTTTAGAGTTGTAGTCGACATAAATTTCTTTTATCATGCCGGAAACCTGCGAACCAATATCAACGGTATTTACAGGATTTACCGTACCTGATGCTTCTACCGCTTCAATAATAGTCTTTTTCTTGGCACTCACCGTAACGTATTCTGCGTTTGGATTTTTTTTGAATAAAAATGCAAAACCGCAAACAAAAACTATTGCTAATATTATAGATAAAGATATCACTAAACGTTTTTTCATCTTACCCCCATGGATTTTTGGAATCGTTCTTTTGCGACATTGTAATCAAAAACAGCCTGAACAAAAGCCAGCTGTGCGTTATTATAATTTGTTTGTGCTTGTTGTAGTTCTATAAAATTACCCAAACCGACAGTATATCTGCCATCAGCAAGTTCAAAATTTTCCAAAGTTTGCTGAACTTTTTCTGCCATTTTAGGAATCTTTCTTTGTAGTACAACCATGCTTATATAATTATCTTGTAGTTCAAAATATATGTTCTTTTTTGCAAGCTCTACATTTTCCTTGGCCATCTCAAGATAAGAATGACCTTGGTCAACGTTATATTTTATACCCATTATATTCAAAGTAGGTAAATCAAGAGAAACCCCTATATTTGTACCTGTATTCGCCACATCACTGTTTTTTCTGTAATTGTATCCTGCGCTAACACTTAAAACAGGCATATATTGTCTTCTTATAACCTTCAAAGATTCCTCTTGAACCTTTTCAACCATCATAAGAGACTTTAAGTCGGGTCTGTTTTCATAAGCCTTTTGTATAGCATCATTTAGGGGTAAAATTAACGGTTTAAATTTATAATCCTGCAGAATATCTTGCTTTTCTATACCTGAGGTCAAAATAGCAGTTTGCTCGTACTCTTTATCTCCGCTCTTTTTAACATAAGAAATATTTACGTTATTCTGTTTAGGAGACTCCGTGCGTTTAAAATTAAAACTTTCAGTATTCTTTAATGAATACTCGGGAGCATCAGTGAGATACATTGCATTGTTCAAATTTATTATTGCCTGCTCGTACTTCCCTTGAGCATCTATAAGAGAGACCTCTGCATCAGTCAAATATACTTGAGCATTAACAACATCAATCTTTGACTTTAAGCCTTCTTTAAATAGAGCGTTTGTTCTATCATAATTAAGCTGATTAATTCTCACAGAACGCTCATACACATCTTGATTTGCCAATGCAGCAAGAGCCTCAAAATAAGCGAGTTTAACATTATATACCGTATTTAGTATAGTGTTTTCTAAATCATAACCGACAGATTCTTTGTTGTATTTTTGCATATTGATTCTGGCTACGGTTTTTCCAAAATCCCATATAAGTTGATTAATTCCAAGATTTAATTGGTAGTAATTGTTATTTCTTGATGTACTTCCACCTTGGTTATAAAATCCGCCGCCACTTCCTGAATTTCTGTTTTGTTGAGAAGTAAAGCCTGTACTTGCAGTGATATTTGGGAAATATCCTGATTTAGCAATACCCAACTCAGAATGAGCAATATCTTTTTTTGATGTATAAATCTTGATATTAGGGTCATTTTTTAAAGCTATATCAATACAATCTTCTAAGGAATACTCTGTAGATTCTTTAACAACTGTGGCTTTTTCTGCGACTCGTGTTTCTGATTGTTTCTGTTCTTGAGTCTGTTTCTTCTTTTTAATAAACGGGAGAGTAATCCCCTTTGAATAACATACTGAAGGAGAAGCAAGCACAAGGCTTGCAGCCAATAATAATATTACAACTCTTTTCATATCTGATTTTTTTATAAACTTCATTTAAAATTATGACTTTCTATATTCAATAACGATTTTACTAAAATTTTGTTCAAAATAAATCATCCTGATATTTTATATGAAAAGAAACATGAAATAGCAATTAGCCAAGATATTAGAATATATGTTATAATTTGTTTGAAAAATGGAAAATTTTGAGGAGAAGGTATGAAAAAATTGATATTAGTTGCAACCCTTACGATAATAGCAGGTCTTTTGACACAAAACACAACTCTTGCAGAGACAGCAAGCAATATTAATACATCTAAAAAATATGCTGTTGTAGATGTAAAAAAAGTTGTCGAAAGTTCTAACAGCGTAAAAGCAGTTAAAGAAGAAAGAAAAAAACAAAAAGAAGCTGTTATAAAATTCATAAAAGACGGTAATGCACAAGTTGCAGCAGAAAAAGATCCTGCCAAAAAAGAGGCACTAAAGAAAAAATTAAATAATGACCTTAAATATATGACAAAAACTTATGATACAAAATACAAAGCTGAATTAAAGAAAATAAATGACAGTATGTCTGCTGATATTGCAAAAATAGGTAAAGAACAAAATTATGACCTAATATTAACAACAGATGCAGTTTTGTATGGCGGTAAAAATATTACAAATGAAGTAATTAAGGCAGTGAAATAATTATGAATGAAAAAGTTGAAAATTATATAAAGCAAGTTGTCGTACCCACGCAAGACATATTTAGGGATATGTTAAAATATGCACCGTCTAAATTATTTGGACTTTTTGGAAATGCAGTTATCATTCCCGTATATACAAATATGCTTTCTCCGTCAGAATACGGTATTTATGCGATATCTTTAGCTGTATTGAGTTTTCTATGCATAATATTCTCTGACTGGGTAGGACTTTCAGGTTTAAGATTTTTTAGAATTAATCAAATAAGTGAAGAAATACCAAAGTATCTTTCAACATTAACCTTATTACTTTGTTCAAACCTAGCAGTAATGTATGTGCTCGCAATTACGTTCAGGCAAAAATTTTATGAATACTTCAATATCTCTCCCAAAGTATTTCTTTTTGTGTTGGTGTTAATAATCCCAGTTGCAATAAGAGCCCTATTATTTCAAGTACTAAGAGCTCAAATCAAACCCGGAGCTTTTACTGTTTCAACAATAATTAATCAGCTTATGACCATAGTTATTGCAGTACTTTTGCTGAAGTATACAAATCTTGGTGCAATGTCAATTCTGCTTGCAATGGCTGTATCTATTACTGTAATAGATATTGTACTTATATTTCAAAGCAATATCATTAAATATTTCAGATTTGAAAAACCTGACTTAAAAATATTAAAATCGATCATGTTTTATGGAGCACCTCTTGCAATTGCATCTTTAGGTTTGTGGATGATAAATCAAAGCAGTAAATTTATTACCACTCATTTTTATGGACTAAGAGATGCCGGACTAGTCGGTGTTGCATATAATATGACATTTCCCATCCTTTTAACATTATTTGCAATAATTACAATTGCGGCATATCCAAGAATAATAAATTTATATGAGGATAAAGTAGATATTCGCCCTCTTGTATCAAAACTAAGTGCATACTACTTAATTGTTGCAATACCTATTGTTGCTTTTATAGCAGTATATTCTCCAGATTTAATGACACTTTTTGCTAACTCAAAATATCAAAATGCCTATGTATTATTACCTTATTTCTCATTAAGTGCATTGTTTTTGAGTTTGGCAGATTACACAACAATGCAGTATCATTTAGCAAATAAAACGTATATCCTAACTTGTCTAAAAATTTCAACAGGGGTAGTAGGACTAATATTAAGTATATTCTTAATAAAATCATTTGGACTTATCGGAGTGGGAATAGGAACTCTTGTTTCAAATGCACTATATTTCTTATTATCAGTTGTAATAAAACTGGAGGGATTGGAATGGAAAATTCCTTTCAGGGCATTATCTCATATAGCTACCAGCTTTTTACCAACAGGCGGTCTCTATTGGATATTAAAACTTGCTAATGTAAATTCTATAATCCAAATGCCATTAGTTTTATTGTTTTACTATTTGACATTCTATGGAATAAGAAAACTTTTTGAAGAACCGTTACTAAAAGATAATTAAAAAAAGTGAAAAGATTTGTTTTTGTAATAGCTTTCATAGTTTTCATGTTGGTACATACACCTGTATATTCAGAAGGTACCATACTCAAGGGCAGTATTTTATATAACGTTGAATCAGCAAAAAAACTTGCCTTTGAAGGACTTGATTTAAAACTTGATAAAACAACTTTTAGTGACAAGTTAATAGATGAAAACAACAAAGAAAATAGAGAAGCCCTAAAAAGCGGAAAAAAACTTGACGGTCGATATCTTATGTCGTTTTCTATGGCAAAAGGATTTATAAAAGGCTATGCATTGGTATATGAAAATAAACCGGAATACACATATTATTATTCAACAAGCGGATATCTTGTTGCGATAGATGTAGACAACAAACCATCACAAAATACATTTCCATATAAAGTCGGAAAATATAGTGCAGTTACAGGTAATCTTGTTTCTATCGGTTTATACATTTCAGAAGATGAACAGTACGTTTACACAAAAGACGGGAAACTCAAAGCTCATTGGATTGGCGATACAGGATATAATGCAAAAGGTCGCCCTATAGCCACAAGATACTAATTAACATTATTATCTACAACACCATCTACAAAGCTGTTTATATTATGCATTGCAGTATTCAATATTCTATGTATAGCTTCTAAGGTATTATAAGCGATGTGAGGAGTAATAACTACATTGTCTAATTGTTGAAGTCGAGTATTAAGGATTGTTTGTTTTAAAGCACAATCCGTTAATCTGTTTATATCAACAAGGTAATCCGAATCAGAAATTGTTTCTTCGCTTTCAAGGACATCAAGACCAGCACCTGCAATTTCTTTTTGCATCAACGCATTATACAGAGCCTGCGTATCAATAAGTTCTCCTCTTGCTGTATTAACAAGTATTGCTGTTTTTTTCATTTTTTTAAATGCAGAATCGTCAAACATGTGATAGTTATGTTTTGTCAAAGGAGCATGTAAAGAAATAAAATCAGATTCAGCCAATAATTTTTCAAAAGAAACATAATCTACCTTATACAACTCTTTTATTTGAGAATTTTCACTAATATCATATCCCAAAATTTTCATATCAAATCCGTAAGCTAGTTTTGCAAATTCTTTTCCTATTGCTCCAAGCCCTACAATACCAATTGTCTTTCCGCCAAGCTCATTACCAATAAGAGTTTGTGCTTGAACATCCATTTCTTTATAATCTAAATATGATTTTGTAATTTTTCTGCATATATCAAGCAATAAACCTATAGCAAACTCAGCAACACTTTTGTTACCGTAGTTAGGAGTATTTTCAACAACAATCCCTCTTTCATTACAGTAATCCAAATCTATATGATTAAACCCCACGGAGCGAAGAGCAATTAACTCGAGATTTGTAAAATGTTTTAAAACATCTTTGCCGACTCTTGAAGTTGTGAAACAAGAAATTATACGAGCATCTTTGTAATTTTGAGGGAGTTCATCTAAATTATTCAATGATTTATCTGTAAGATAATATTCAAATTTACCATCATTGGCTTTTTTTAAAAAATCCATCTCTTCTTGAGCAACGTCAAAATATACAATTTTTGTCATAAAAAACTCCTATACTAATCATTCTTTAATGACAATATAAGAGCCTTTTACAAATAATTTAATTGCCCAAAAGTCCTAAACAATTTTAGATACTTGCTAAATCATCAATATTTTCAAAATTGTCTTTCATTGTCCATACCCCACAGGGACATACACCTGCACAGATTCCACAGCCAATACATCTTTCTTCATTAGAAACATATATTGTTTCACCTTTTTCATTTGTATATTTACTGATTGCCTGCTCAGGACATGCCTGCAAACAAAACTCGCAATCACGACAAAGTCCGCAAGACATACATCTGTCTTTTTCCTCCCATGGCTCAATTTCTTGAACTTTTAAAGCAGATACACCTTGGTAGTATTCTGTCTTAACTTTATCCCTAGGCAAAACAGGCATTTTTTCAAAAGTATCAAGTTCTTTACCCGTAAGTAAATTGATAACGTTCTTAGCAGCGTTATTACCATCTGCTATTGCATTTGTAAATAATCCTTGTTTAATCGCATCACCTGCAGCAAAAACGTTATCGAGAACAGTTTGTTTATACTGATTTAGTTTTAACATGCCTCGCTCATCCAACATATTCAGAGCAAGAAAATCAAACATTGGTCTGTCGCCAATTGAAATTATTACAGTATCGGCTTCCAATAAAGTACCGTCTCTAAGTACAACACCCTCATCCGTAACTTTTTCGGTGAAACAAGGATATAAAATTTTTACACCCAATGATTTACAGTGATTAATTTCTTTATCAAAAGCAGCAGGTTTTTGTATATCAATCGCAGTTACATCCTCAGCACCCAAATTGTATGCTTCAAGAATAACATCCATTGCCGCATTACCTGCACCGATAACAACAACCTTTTTACCAATATTAATTTTTTTCCCATTTTTTACGGCTTTGAGAAAATCCAACCCCTTAACAAGTTTTTCATGACCCTCAAAAGGAATAACAACAGGATTATGAGCACCGCAAGCTATAATTACGGCATTATATTTTGACCTTATTTCTTCAAAAAGCTCTTTTGTAAGTTTTGCAGAAAGTTTAAAATCTATACCGCAATTTTTTATACGATTTATTTCGGCATCCAAACATTCCTTTGATAATCTTTCGTAAGGAATTACCTGTCTTAATTTACCGCCGATATCAGCATCTTGTTCATATACAGTAACTTTATAGCCATTTTTTCTTAAAAGCCATGCCGCAGATAAACCGGCTACACCTGCACCAATAACAGCAACAGTCTCATCTTTTGTAAGCGGCATAGACGGTGCAGGAACATCTCTGCTCATCATTCCCAATGCATCAAACTTTATCGGTTCATCAACATAGCCTCGATTACATTCTTCCATGCACAAATTAGGACACAAATTTCCGCACACACAAGCAGGAAATGGAGAATATTCCAAAACCAGTTCTATTGCCTCTTTTAACTTGTCATTTTTTATTAAATTAATTCTCTTTTGTGTCGGTATACCTATAGGACAATGATTTTCACAGGGTGCAGATTGAGTATAATTGTCCCAGCTTGGATATCTCAAACGATGATCACCTTTGTTAACAATAGAATAGACCTTAAAATCATCCTCATATACATCAGAAAATATACCACCGTCATTTTCCTTAAACCAACGATTTAACCTAAAATCTTTCATTGGAATAAGATGATTAGCTTTTCTCTCTTCAAATGTTTTTGCAACGATTTTTTTCCACTGAGAAAAGTCATATAACGTATCAAGCAAATCTTCTCTTTCAATTTTATTAAGAAAGACTTTTAAGCCATTTTTTAAGAAAGCAATATCATTTTCATCAATATCTAAAAGATAGACATCTTCAGAAAGATTGTTAACATTACCTCTTACGTATATCGTTCCGCCAACCATTCCTACACAAGAACGACTGCCAATAACAGAACCCATATTTTCGCAATCAACGCCGCACACAACAGCTGTACCGCCGCCCATAAATTCAAATGAAAAAGAACCAGTATTCTTTAATACCCAAAACTCGGGAGCAGGGTACTTCGGATCATGTTTCATCAACGCACCTGAGCGAGTCCCAACACGCCCTGCGACATATATTTTGCCGCTTGCCGCACAATGAGCAGTAGTATCACCGCCATCGCCTTTAAGTATAATTTCAGCCCCAGAATTAAGCCAGCCGACATCAGCAGGGGCAGAACCGTCTATTGTTATCTTTGTATTCGGCATCCCCATAGAACCGACTCTCTGCCCGGGATTAACAACATTGAACTCCAATTCTGTACCGTCATCACTCCAAAGAGGACCGCCAATATTGTGTTGACCTGATGCAGTAATTTCAAAAGAAGTATATCCCTCTTTCATCTTTTCATATATAATCTGCAAAAGTTCTTGAGTCGATAACCTTTTATTTGGTTCTTTATAATTTAAACTGTCTATCTTGAATTTTTTCATCGAATTTCTATCTTTCAAATACATTCTTAACTCTAAAATCAGCCGAGAATCTTTATACTAAAACTGCGGCTAAACTAGCAAACATGCTGAATATCAAGCCTTGTTGCCACATTCTTATCAACGGTAACAAGAGCATCTGAACGTCCAACAGGTAAGGAACTGTTACCGATTGGAGCCAATAACTTTTTCAACTCTGTATCCGTTGCAATAAAATAATTCACAATATTTTGAGCAACTTTATCCACATCAAGTCTATCTACCAGCGTCTTGTTCTGGGTAGTAATACCGACAGGACACAAGCCTGTATTACAAGCATTACAACGACCAAAGTCATTACCGATACACCCTGCAATCTGTAATATCAACTTACCCGTAAATACGCCGTTTGCTCCCAAACATATCATCTTAAAAGCATCAGCAGCCAGAGTACCGTTCATACCTATACCGCCTGCAGCCCAAAGAGGAATTTGCCCTTGTTTACCCTGATGAACAGCTGCCAAATAACAATCTCTAAGACGAGAAACAACAGGATGACCTGTATGGTCAAGAGAAACCTCATGCGCAGCACCCGTTCCTCCTGCGATACCATCTAAAAAGAATCCGCCAACAATATTGTAGGGGTCTCTCAAAAGATTGTTATATACGCTGACACTTGTAACAGAAGCAGCAACTTTAATAGCAACCGGCACTCTGAATTTAAAAGCAGAATTCATAGAAAGGAACATTTTTTGTACGCTTTCTTCTATTGAATACAAGCCCTGATGATTAGGTGGAGATAGCAGGTCTGATTTTGGAACCCCTCTTATCTCTTGAATATGTCTTACAACTTTTTTGGCCATCAATAACCCGCCGTCCCCCGGCTTTGCACCTTGACCTATTTTTATGAGGACACCTGCAGGATCTTCAACCATCTCAGGCATTGCATTTATAATCCTATCCCAACCGAAATGTCCTGAAGCAATTTGCAAAATCATATACTTTAAATATCTGGATTTCAGCAATTTAAGAGGCATACCGCCCTCACCGGAACACATTCTTACAGGCAAACCGACAACTTCGTTAAGATAAGCAACAGCCATTGCAACAGCTTCCCACATTCTTGTAGACAATGCGCCTATCGACATATCACCAATAATTATCGGATAAATCCATCTTGTACTTGGAGCCTTTGCAGCCATGTGCAAATTACCGTCCTCTCCCACTTCAAAAGGAAGTTTTTCAGGCGGTAAAACTCTACCAAACGGAGCAAGAATATCAAAAGTGTGTCTCATCGCATCCAGCGAAGGGTCAGTCATTTGGGAAATACGACCAATCTTGATTTTATCAAGAGTCCTGCCCTCAGTATGCAAGTTTGTACGTCCGCCTCTTTTCGGAGACTCTGCATTCTCCGCACGATGAATTACATTCACTCTGTTATGTTCTGAATATACCGGTTTTATTGCCTCATTAGGACATACTTTTTGGCACATTCCGCAACCTACACAATTTTTGTTTTTAGTAACAACCTGTTTTATCACAGGCTCGGCTTCCCAACACACCTGAGGTGTCGGAACAGTGCCCACACTTTTTACTTTTCTACGTCTTTCAACACCAACCTTTATGGCATTAAAAGTACAAGCTGCAACACATTTCCCGCACAAAGTACATCTTTGAGGGTTATATTCTATCTGCCATTTCAAATCATTTTTTGAAACGTCATTGGTTTTTATATCACGAGTATCTATTGTGTCCACCTTTCAATATTTAAATCATTATCAACAACAACCATTTCTCTTTCATTTGGATAAATGTCCAAACTTATATCACGATTCGGCATAAGTTCGTTTATACCTGTAACCTCAGAGGTTATTATCACGGTATCATCAGTTTTACCAACAACAACAGGTCTCAACTTTTTGGAATCGCAAGTCGTAAACATTGTACCGTTTGGAGTAACAGCAATTACTGAATTAGGTCCATTTACCTCTAAATGAGCAAGAGAGGCCTTAATCCTAAGCAATATTTCAGAATCAGTCCTTGATAAAATTTCATCATAAGGAAGCGGCGTAATTACATGCTTATAATACTTTAAAGGCCATTTTAAAATTTTATTTATGTAATGCAATGTATACAAAAAGCATTGAGAATCACTTTCAAAACCAATGTACCCTTTATGCAAGTTTTGTTGAAATAGTTTATTCTTTTCATAAAAAGTATTTTCACCATTAGCAAGGACTGTATACCCTTGCAAAAAGAAAGGATGAGCCGCATAACGGACTATATCATAGTTTGTATTTTGACGACATTGAGCAGTAATGTTTTTTGCACAAAACTCCTTATTTTCATTCCACAATCCAAAATATGTACCAATGTCTCTGGGATCGCCAATTTCCTTGAGGGTAAGCAAATCAGGCCAAAAGGAATAAACAAATCCCTCATCTGCATTTTCCAATGCTTTTCTTAGTTTTAATCTTGTATCAAGAAGCAAGGCTTCTTTTTCCTCTTTAGGTGCGTATTTATAAGAATGAGGATAATTAAAAACCTCAAAAACATAGTTTGGCATAGGCTTAATATTCAAGCCCTCGATGTCATTACGCACATCGGGCGCCCACTGCATAACTCTTACAAAGCCAATAGAATGAAGGATATCTTCTGCTATATGCATCCCTTCATTTGTACAAGCCATCGATAATATAGGCAGTTCCTTATAATTTTCAAAAACACCGCCAAGATCTTGCATTACAAAAGCAAACCCTGAATTATCATGTCCTTTTTGCTGTGAACGCATTAATTCCAGAGCTTTTAGCGGATGTAAATATTTTTTTGATTTAATTGCGCCAATTCTACACATTTAAAAAATCCTTATTAAATAGGTGTTTGTAGAATTAGCATAATGTTTTTAATGCGACTGTGTCAATAAAATCTGCAATTTTTAATAAAATCTTTATATCAATCTAAAATCAGCATTACAAAGATACATCGCTTGCTGTCAATGGTGCTCCGATTACGCGTTCCAGATTGGCAGCAGAGATGTGATATTGCATCAATGTATTATAGTATTGTAATTTTGCGTTAACATACTCTATTTGAGCATCCTTAAGTTCTATAGCATCACCTAAACCAACCTTGTATCTGCCTGAAGCAAGGTCATATCTTTCTTTAGCCACATCCATGGATGAACGAGCTACAGGGATAGATTGCTGCGCATTTTTTAGCTGAATATATGCCTGTTTGACATCAAGATAAATTTTTTGGCGTTGAGTTTCATAATCAGCTTGATCTTTCTTATAGGTCAAAGTAGCTTCGTCAACCTGTTGTTTTAAAAGCAATAGATTCAAATTAGTATATGAAAGCTGTGCTCCAATTTGATATCCATAATCTGTACTAGGTGTTTTCCCGCCATGAGTATAACTGCCAAAACCTTTTAAATCAGGAAAAAATGCAACTTTTGAAGATCTGACCAACACCTTAGAACCTTCCATTTTCTTTTTGGCAGCAGCCAAAGTCGGGTTTTGGTCGTAAGCAATTTTTAAAGCCTCATCAAAAGTTATATCATACCTTTTTTTATCAAGTCTGTCTTTAATATCAAACGGTGCAAATTCAGGAACCCCCATCGCGTTAGTCAATTGAGCAAATCCGCTTTCTACAGCATTTTTTGCCTGTACCAAAGTCAATTTTGTATTATCTAAATTATAAGCAGCTGTAGAAACATCTATTTTGGCTTTACTTCCAATGTTATAGTATGCAAGTGCCTGTTTTAGGTGAATTTGATACTGTATTACAGAGTCCTCATAAACTTCAACTTGCTGTTGTAAATATAACTGATTATAATATGCGTTTTTAACCTGATAAACAACGTCATTTATATTTGCTTGCAATGTTTCTTGAGCACCTTCGTAAGTTTTCTTGGCAATATTTGCCTGAGCCCTTGTCTTTCCAAAATCATAAAGCAATAAGTTTACACCGACATTAGGCATATTCCACAAATTATATTCCTGCATCGGAAACTTAAAGTTTGTTACTAACATATCATTTTTTGAATATGAAAGCCCTGCATTAATGGTAGGAAAATAATTTGACCACGCCTGTGCAATTTTATTCTTATAAATATCTTTACTAATTAATTGAGACAAAATTGTCGGATTATTTTCTAA
The DNA here is from genome assembly GCA_944326555.1 of Candidatus Gastranaerophilales bacterium. GTDB lineage: Bacteria > Cyanobacteriota > Vampirovibrionia > Gastranaerophilales > Gastranaerophilaceae > Limenecus. Next base: position 34,437 of record CALVEK010000010.1, read on the forward strand.
TGCAATTTTTACACAATCATCTACAGATATAATTCTGTTAGTTGAAATAGCGGCCTCCATCTTGGGAGTTTCTGATGCATTAAAAGCGTCTATCTCAGAATTATTTTTCTCTGTTGAAGAAACATCTTTATTCAACTCAACTTCCGATAAATCAGGAGTTTGTTTTTTTGCTTTTGATTTATTAGGTTTTTTGAACCTTTTATTATTTATCTTTGCTTCTTTTTTTGTCTTCTTAGTATCATCATTATCAACAATGATTTTTACGGATGGCTGTAACTTATCAGTTTTTGCAGTAACAGTAATTTCCTTATCCTTTTTAGCTTGTCGTTTAGCTTTATGTCTTGCCCACCAAGATTCTTTTACTTTTTGATTTTCTATATTTTTTGATTTTTCAGTTGTTTTTGTTTTGGATTTTTTTTGTATTGTTGTAGAACCAGCCTCAGCAAGTTTTACACCGGACTCTTTTTTCTTTATTACAGCAACTTTCTCTGTTTTTTTATTTGTCGTAGTCGCATTATTATTTTTCTTTGGCCAATTTAGCGACAAAGCGAGTGATGGCTGAACCTGCAAAAACACAAATGTTGCCAACATTATAAATATAGTAAATCTTTTTCTTCTTCTCTCAATCATAAGTACTCCAATATGTATTATGGATTATTATTGTTTTCACTTTCAACTTTTGTGGTCTTTGTTCTATGCAAAACTCTATCAACCAGATGTTGAATAATTACATAGAAAGCAGGTGTCATAACAGTACCGATAGTACCGGCAGCCAACATACCGCCAAACACTGTAGAACCTACAGATATACGAGATGATGCACCTGCACCGTGAGCCAAAATCAAAGGCAACATACCAACAACAAATGCGACTACCGTCATCATAATTGCCCTAAACCTGATTCTTGAAGCCTCAACAGCGGCATCTTCTATAGACATACCGTTTTCTTCGTGCAAGACCTTTGCAAATTCAACAATTAAGATAGCTTGTTTTGCAGCCAAACCGATAAGCATAATCATACCGACCTGAGAATAAAGGTCAAATGATTGGCCCATCATAAGCTGGAAAATAAGAGCACCAGCCGCAGCCAACGGACAAATCAAAAGTACAGCCAACGGAATTGACCAACTTTCGTACAAGGCAACAAGGAACAAATAAACAAATAATAAAGCTAACGCAATAATAGACGTTGTTTGTCCGCCTGACTCAATTTCCTGCTTGGATGTACCTGACCATTCAAAGCCCATATCCTTAGGTAACTCAGCCTTAGCAACTTCTTCCATAGCTTTCATAGCTTCGCCAGAGCTTCTGCCTTGAGCAGGGTTACCTGAGAACTGTACGTTTCTGTATTGGTTATATCTTGTTATGGAACCTGCTCCGACTGTCTGTTTCAAAGAGACTATGGTTGTTATAGGCACCATCTTACCTGCCTTATTTTTAACATAAATACCGGACAGGTCATTTGCACTTCTTCTGAATCGTTGTTCTGCTTGCAACTGAACTCTGAATACACGACCAAGTTTGTTGAAGTCATTTACGTAATAAGTACCCAATGTCGAAGACAATGTACTGTATAACTCACTTAAATCAATACCTTGAGCCATTGCCTGTGCATAATCAATATCAACAATGTACTGTAACATATTTGCCTGATATTGGGTATAAACATTACTCAAGTTTTTATTTTGATTAGCTGCTAATATAAGTTTATTAGCAAACTGTTCCATCTCTTGAGGAGAGTATTCTCCTTTTGACAGCATCTGGAATTCAAAACCACCAACCATACTCATACCGGATATGGCAGGAGGAGAGAAAACACCAATCTGCGCATCTTTAATTTGCGAAAACTCTTTTCTTATTCTTCCCAATATTGCGTTCAAAGACAAATCAGTTTCCTTACCTTGAACTAGTCTTACAGCCTTTTGGAAAATATTAAACTCACGTTTACTCCATTCATCAAGTCTTATAACCATGAATGCTTGGTTAGAAGGCCCCATACCAACAAAAACAATTCGTCCTTCAATACCCTCAATGTTTTTCAATAAATCTTCCATTCTTTCGGTAACTTCTGTTGTTCTTGCGATAGAAGCACCGGCTGGAAGATTTATTTGCGCCATCAGTACAGCCTGATCCTCATCCGGAATAAAACCTGTAGGAATAATTTTAAACAAAACTAACATTAAAACAACTATAGAACCATATAATAATAAGGTCAGCTTTTGGTTATGCACAAGTTTTTTTACATAGTGCAAATATATGTCAGTTAGTTTTTGGAAATATACATTAAACTCTGTAAATAACCACTTTATTGCGGCAGATGCTTTGTTTGATGGTTTACGATTAGGATCTTCCGGTCTTAAGATTATAGAACACAAAGCCGGAGAAAGCGTCAATGCACAAACTGCAGACAAAGCGATTGATACAGCAATACAAACAGCAAATTGCTGATACATCAAGCCTGATAACCCTGGCATAAAACAAACAGGAACAAATACTGCCATCAACACTAGAGCCATTGCAACAAGTGCACCACCAACCTCTTGCATTGTCAACTGAGTCGCTTCTATAGGTGTTTTACCCTCTTCTAAATGCCTTTTTACGTTTTCAATTACAACAATAGCATCGTCTACTACCGTTGCTACAGCAAGAACCATTGCAAACAATGTCAGCAAATTTATTGACATATCAAAAACAGGCAATGCAGCAAAAGTACCAACCAAAGATACCGGTATTGCTAACAAAGGAACCAATGTCGCTCTTGGATCTCCAAGAAATACAAAAATAATAGCAACAACTATTATAGATGTTTCAATAATAGTTTTTACAACTTCTTTCATTGACTCTCTAATAAACAGAGTATCATCGTGTACCATAGATAATTTCATTCCATCGGGAATAGTTTTTTCAAGCTCTTTCATCTTTGCTTCAACGTGATTAACAATATCAATGGCATTAGCACCCGGTATCTGAATAACCTGAATCAATGCTGCAGGATTACCGTCAACCCTACCATTTTTAGAGTAAGACTCAGAACCCAATTCTACTCTTGCAATGTCTTTTATCTTTATACTTGAACCATCCTGATTTGAACGAACAATAATATTCTCAAATTCTTGCGGTTCCAACAAACGGCCTTTAGTTCTTAAAGTAATCTGGAATTTCTGCTTATCTGGTCCTGGTTCTTGTCCCAAAGCACCTGCAGAGACTTGAACGTTTTGTGTATTTATCGCATTTTGAACTTCTGAAACAGACACATTAAGATTTGCCATTTTCTCAGTATCAAGCCATATTCTCATTGAATAATCGCCGGCACCATATACACCGACTTCACCTACACCCGGAAGTCTTGCTATCTCATCCTTTACATAAATTGATGCATAGTTTGTAACATCAAGTTGAGAATATCTGCCATCAGTAGATGCAAGGTTTAAGATAGCAACACCAGCACCTGATACCCTTTGTTTAGCAGTAACCCCAAGACGTTTAACATCTTCAGGTAATTTGGGTTGTATTTGTTGTATTCTGTTTTGTACGTTTACAAGGTCAATGTTTCTATCTGAACCGACCTTAAAGTATATTTGTAGTTGATATGATTCGTCAGAACTTGTCGAAATCATATACAACATGTCTTCAACACCGTTAACTTGAGCTTCCAAAATTGAAGCAACAGAAGACTCCACAACGTCAGCACTGGCACCAGGATATGATGCAGTAACTTGAATCTGTGGAGGAGTAATATTGGGATACTTTTCCAACTTCAATCCTGTTATTGAAATTATACCCAATATCGTAATAAAAATTGAAATTACTATCGCAAATCTGGGTTTTGCAATGAAAAAATATAAATCTTTTATGCTTGATTTTTCTTTATCTTTACCGCTCATTAACTATCTTTCTTACTCTTTTAATCTTCCTTTTTAACCTCGTCAGAAGACGTATCTGTCTTTGAATTCTCAACAGGAACTACAGGAGCACCGGTTTTCAATCTTTGGAAACCTGCAGTAATAACTGTTTCACCAGGATTTAATCCCTCAGTTACAATCCAGTTATCACCTTCCTGATTAGATATTTTTATATATTTTTGTTGTGCCTTATTGTCTTTATCTACAACCCAAACAAAAAAACCATTTGTACTATCAGAAACTGCAACCTGTGGAACGAGAACAACTTTTACCGGTTTCTTGGCAATAGCAGTAACATTAACAAAGTCTCCAGGAACAAGTAATTGATCCTTGTTTTGGAAAGTAGCTCTTAAAGCAATCGTACCTGCTGTTTGGTCAACTTCATTGTTAACAAACTCCATTTTTCCTTTTTCTTTGTACTCAGTTCCGTCAGAAAGACGAATAATCACATCCATATTTTCAAACTGATCACCTTTATCCTTAGATGAATTTTTCATAAATTTAAGATAATCTTCACTCTTAATATTAAAGTAAGTATAAATAGGACTTGTAGACACAATTCTTGTTAAGGGGCCAGACTGAGCATTAACCAAGTTCCCTTCTGTAATCATTATTTTTCCGACCTTGCCATCAACAGGAGAAACAATTTTTGTATAACTCAAATTGAGTTGTGCAGCAGCAAGGTTAGCCCTGTTTACATCCAAAGACGCTCTATTTTGATCTCTTGTTGCCAAAGCCTGATCATAATAAGATTTGCTAACAAAGTCATTTTTAACAAGTTCCTCTGCTCTTTTTAATTCTTTTTGAGAATTAATCAAAGCTGCCTGAGATTGTCTTACGGCAGCTTGTGCTTGAGCTACAGCAATTTGATACTCATTTGGCTGGATTAAAAATAGAGTTTGCCCTTTTTTTACATAAGCCCCCTCTTGAAAATATCTTTTCTGCAACCAACCGTTTATTCTTGCCACAACATCAACAGAATACTTGGCTTCAACACGTCCAACTGATTCAGTCTTTGGATAAATCTCTGCCTCTGTCGTTTTAGCAACCTCTACAGATGCAGGTCTCTTTTGCATCTCTGCAGCTATCTTTGAAGCAATAATCCCTGCAACATTATTAAAAATAATAGGCAAAACTATTACAGCTATAACAATTATACCTATCCATTTTTTCTTCGTCATGTAAAAATCCTCTTCCCTATACAATAATTGTTATCATAACAACAATTGTATATGAATGCAAAAATTTTACAATAGTATAACCGGTGTATTAATACTATGATTCTCGCAAAATCTAATACGAAGTTGCCCACATTCCATCAGTGAATTTCCAATTATTTTTCCATAGTGCTTCCGTACCGTAACTTGCTGACGGAATTACTTTTTGATTATTCTTATTTATTTCATAACGAAAAATATCTTTTCCATTCATATTGGGAGGAGTATCTGCATTTACATCAACCTGTATTGTGCAAACACCACTTCCGCAACTCACAACTTGAATACGCATATTATCAACAGAATAAAGGTAAGCCCCTTCAGCATTTATATCAGTATGTTTTACATTTGGAGCAATATAATTACTAAAAAAAGCTTTATTATCAGAAAAACTCCAACTACTAATCGGTCCTGATGTTAAAGAGGCATTGTCAACCGCCTCATTCAGATTTAGATATGCCTTTTTAGCAAGCTGCGCCATCTCTGTCCTTTGAGAATGTTTTCTTAGCCCAGGTATTGTCAAAGAAGCGACAACACCGATTACTGCCAAAACCAAAACTATTTCCACAAAAGACATCGCTTTTTTCTCTTTATATAAAAACATAATTAAACCTTTCATGTTTGAGAATCTTAAATCTTTTTACCATTGTGTAATTTTCCAACCGTTCTGCATTATTGCATCACTATTACCATAAGAGTATGGCTCAACTTTTTTATTAACTTTGTTAACAATGAATTCAAAATGATCATAACCAACAACATTTGGCTCTTTAGGGCCATTTAGGTCAACATGGACATGGCAAGACGAACCGTTACACTCCGCTATTTGCATTGCTATTCCATCATTTAAAAGCACACTGTAACTTGCATTCAATCCAGCAGGATTAGAAAAATTATGAGACGCTGTCCCATCTAGTAACCTGTATGTAGTATTTGCAAAACAATCTCCGTTACCCGCCGGGCAAACCTTTTGAACCGACAAAAATGGCCTAAAATATCTATCCATAACAGTTGATGCATTAGATAAATTCCACTTGCTCATATCATCAGGAATGTTTCTTGCCGAATCAACATCAGATAGAGCCATATCAACAGTTTGATTTATTATTCCATAAGACTTTTTTAATAAATTTTCCATCTCTGTTCTGTGATTATTTTTAACCAAAGTAGGAACAGTCATAGCAACAACTACACCTAAAATTGTCAAAGTAAGCATTAATTCTGCAAATGTATAAGCAGCTTGTTTTTTTATTTTATTTACCTGCATAAGTCACCTTTTTTGATTAGTTTTCTGAATTTTGAATACCTTACAACTTCTTGATTAAGAGCATTCACCGATTCCAAATACGGATTATCTATATGTACTCTATTATCGTATTTTGCATCAATTATGTATACAGTAGGAAAAGCTCCTATTTTATACTCTTTTGCCAATTTTTCATTTTCAGGCTTATCGACATTTATCAAAACAACGTTGAAATCGTCCTTGTTGATATTTCTTACCTTATCTAGTTTTGGCATGAACTTTCTGCAATAAGTACACCAGTCAACATAGAATACAGCAATCATAGGCTTATCGTCATTCTTTGCTTGCTCATACGTTAAACCTAAGTCATAATCGGATGGAAGCATATCAGCTTTAGGTAAAATTGCCATACAACTTGTTATCGTGATTGCACTTAATAATACTATTATGCCCGCAATGATAATATTTCTAACATTAGCTTTAAAAAAATTCATTAAAGTTTAGCTCCTTTTGGTACAACAGTAACTCCACCTTCTGAAACATAGAATCCTCTGGCTTCATCTTCTGCTCTATCAAATCCTATTTTCGTATACGGAGGAATATCAACATTTTTGTCTATAATTGCTTTTTGTATATGAGAATGTCTTCCAATATTAACATCCTCCATAATTATGGAATCCACGACACTCGAAAAACTGTTAATTCTGACCTGAGGAGACAGGATACATCTGGATAATGCACCGCCTGAAATTACACACCCCTCTGATACAAGAGAGTTTGTAGCCATACCTCGTCTTTCAACTTCTTCCCATATAAATTTAGCCGGAGGATAGTTATAATTAAATGTTCTTATTGGCCATTTTTTAGTGTACAAGTTAAATTCAGGGTCATACGCCAATAAGTCCATATTAGCCTGCCAATAGGCATCTATTGTCCCCACATCTCTCCAATAGCCTCTTTCAGACTCTTCCATACCAGGAAATTCATTCTTTGCAAAATCGTATACATATATCTTATCGCCTTGTTCCAACATCTTTGGAATTACATTCTTACCAAAATCGTGGCTGGATGTTTGTATATCTGCATCAATTCTAAGTTCTTCTATCAATTTATTACGATTAAAAAAGTAATTTCCCATAGAAGCCAAACATTTTGTTTCATCTCCGGGGATATGTTTGGGCTTCGTTTTAGGTTTTTCAATAAAATTCGTTAAATGCCAATTTTCATCAACTTCCATAATACCGTATTCACCTGCTTCTTCTATAGGGATAGGGATTGCAGATATTGTCAAATCGGCATTATTTTTTTTGTGAAAATCTAACATTTGAGCCACATTCATTTTATAAACATGGTCCCCTCCAAAGACAGCAATATATTCACTATCTTCTGCAAGGATATGGTGTATATTTTGAAAAACAGCATCAGCCGTTCCTTTGTACCAATGTCCGTCAATCCTCATCTGCGCCGGTATCAAATCGACATACTGATTGATAATAGGAGACAAAGGCCAAGTTCTTACAATATGTTTATTAAGTGAGTCAGACTTATATTGAGTTAAAATTTTCAGCTTATAGAATCCCGAATTAATAAAATTATTTATAACAAAATCGATAATACGGTATCTTCCACCAAACGGAACTGCAGGTTTAGCCCTATCTCGAGTTAAAGGGAAAAGTCTCTTACCCTCTCCACCGGCTAAAATCATTACCAAAGTATCATCAACTGACATAAAACCAACTCCTGATTCTCCACTTAACCTGTCTCAATAATAGCACATTTTGCAAAAAATAGGAGAATAGAAGCACAAAAATAAAGCAAAAGAATGAAAAATATAGTAACATTAGTACTATCTTATATTTGTAATAAAATAGAATAAATGACTGATATGAGGAATTTGCAATGACAAGAGCAATGACAATTGCAGAAAAAATTTTGGCAAAACATGCAGGATTAGAAGAAGTAAAACCGGGTCAACTGATTACCGCAAAACTTGATATCACACTTGCAAATGATATAACAGGACCTGTTGCAATAAAAGAGTTTAAAAAGATAGGCATAAAAAATGTCTTTGACAAAGAAAGAGTTGTATTTGTTCCTGATCACTTTGTACCGAATAAAGATATAAAATCAGCACAACAAGCAAAAGAAGTTAGGGAATTTTCTAAATCACAAAATCTAAAAAATTACTTTGAAGTAGGAAGAATGGGTATTGAACATGCACTCTTACCTGAACAAGGTATAGTAACAGCAGGCGACTTAATAATTGGCGCAGACTCACACACTTGCACCTATGGTGCACTTGGTGCATTTTCAACAGGTGTCGGTTCCACAGATCTTGCTTGTGCAATGGCTTCAGGAGAAACTTGGTTCAAAGTACCACCGACTATAAAGGTAGAATTCAACGGAAAACTTAACAAATGGGTAAGCGCAAAAGACCTTATTCTCCATCTTATAGGAGATATAGGTGTTGACGGAGCTTTGTACAAAGTTCTTGAGATAGGCGGCTCCGCCATTGAAAACATGGATATGGACGGAAGACTTACCATCTGCAATATGGCAATAGAAGCAGGTGCAAAAGCAGGTATAATAGCTCCTGATGAAATAACAAAACAATATCTTAAAAATAGAAGTCTTAGAGAACCTGTCTATTACTATAGCGATGAGAATGCGCAATATGAAAAAGTTCTTGTTTATGATGTATCAAAAATTGAACCTACCGTCGCATTTCCACATCTGCCGGAAAACACAAAACCGATTTCTCAAGTCGGAGAAATAAAAATTCATCAAGCAGTGATTGGAAGTTGCACAAACGGAAGACTAGCCGACCTTGCGGTTACCGCAGAAATATTAAAAGGCAGAACAGTACATCCTGATGTAAGACTAATTGTGTTCCCCGGCACACAAGATATCTATCTTGAGGCAATAAAATTGGGATATATAGAGACGATAATAAAAGCACAAGGAGCCGTTTCAACGCCAACCTGCGGACCTTGTCTTGGCGGATATGCAGGAATTTTGGCAGAAGGTGAAAGATGCATATCAACTACTAATAGAAACTTTGTAGGCAGAATGGGACATACAAAAAGTGAAGTATATCTTTCTTCACCTGCTGTTGCCGCTGCCAGTGCTGTTTTAGGTAAAATAGCATCACCTGATGAATTATAAAAAGGAATAAAAATGTTTGACACTACGAAACTTAATGAAATAAATCTTAGAGAAGCACAAGAAGAAAAAGAGCTAAAAGAACTTAGTCCTTATGCTGCAAAAAGTTCGCAAAGCAGAGGAAGAGCAAGAGATGAAGAACCCTGTCCTTTGAGAACAGAATTTCAAAGAGATAGAGACAGAATTATTCACTCTAAGGCATTTCGAAGACTCAAGCACAAAACACAAGTGTTCTTTTCACCAACAGATGACCATTTTAGAACAAGGATGACTCATACCCTTGAAGTTTCTCAAATTGCAAGGACTATTGCAAGAGCTCTAAATTTAAACGAAGACCTGTCAGAAGCTATTGCACTCGGACATGATTTAGGGCATACACCATTCGGACACAGCGGTGAAGATGTACTAAATGAGATTATGGACTACGGCTTTAAACACGCCGAACACAGTGTCAGAGTTGCAACCATAATAGAAGACTTAAATCTTACACAAGAAACATTGGATGGTATATTAAATCATTCAGGGTCTTTGAGAAAAGAAAGTCCTGCTTTTACGCTTGAAGGGAAAATTGTTAAACTTTCAGACAAAATTGCATACATAAACCATGATATTGATGACGCTATCAGGGCAAAAATTATAAAAGAGTCAGATTTACCTCAAGACTGTATTGACTATTTTTCTATAGACAGAAGTGAACGTATTACAAAAATGGTTATGGATATTGTTCAAAACAGTATAGGTAAAGATAAAATTTGCATGTCGGAAGATGCATTCTATCATATTGATAAACTCCGCACTTGGATGTTTAAAAATGTCTATACAAACGAAGTTGCAAAAAAAGAAGAAAGCAAAGTCAAAGGCATAATATACGGGCTTTTTAATCACTACGAAGCATTACTAAAAAAAAGATTTCCAAACCAAAATGAAGAAGAAATTAAAAGAACAGTTTGTGATTATATAGCCGGAATGACTGATAGATATGCAATACAAAAATACAAAGAAATATACATACCGCAATCATTCCAAAGCGGTTCAAACGATGAATTCTTGTATACTCTGGCAAAAATAAACAACTTAAGTGTTCAATTAACTGTTTTATAATAAAGAACACTACTTATCTTGTTTAATCTTTTGGGGCGGATCTATTTTAGGAACATATTTATCAGTCATTACGGAAGATCTTAACTTTCCGACAGAATATTTCAACCCGCCTAATAAAAGCGCCATCACAAAAATACCTATAACTTCAGAGTATTTAGACCCTTTAAGTTCTTCTCCATTATCATTGTGAATTTCTTTAAAAAGTCCTTTTTCATAACTTATATAATATTTTTCACCAGTTTTGGCATCTTTCAAAGTTGTAGACTCTAAAATATCATTTTTGTTGTAAACATTCACAAACTTTAATTGTTTTCCGTCTTCTTTTCTTAAAATTTCACCAAAAACAGTGGTATGATCAGGAGATTTTATTCGCAAATGATTATATTTATACTCATCATTCTCTTTGTAAACACTGTCCTTAATAGAGGACAAAACAAAAGTTTTTTCCTGTATTTTGGGCAAACCTTGCTGATAATTACCTATACTTTCAAAGCAATCTTCCTGCAACTGATTCAAATTATAATAACTAAAATCTTCACTACAACCACTTAAAGCAAAGGCACCTGACATAGCAGCCATTAGAGGTAACAATCTGTCAACAGATGCGGATTTTACATCTTTATTATAATTTAAATTATGGGCTTTGTTTTTTTTTGCATAAAAAGCCGTATTTTTAGGAGAATATCTGTATGAATTAACTGAACTTACTAACACAAAAGCCTCCTTCTTATTTGTTTAGAACATTTTCATGCCAATACTCTCTTGAACCATCAGACAATGTTCTTTTATTGACCTCTTGGTAATATTTAGAAATACTGCCATAGCTTTGTTCCACCTTCATTCCATTTAAAGAATCATCTACCCACATATAGTCTTTAACCTTATCAGAAGTAGTTAATCTGCGTTCAATCGCATACAATTTAACTGATTGTTTTTTATTTTCATTAATAAAATGCTTTCTTACAAAAGAAACTATCTTGTCAATCCCATTTTTCACAGTTGATTTTGTATAAGAAACAACTCTCTTTTCATTATAATCATCTAATGTTGTAAATTTTTCTTTCACAGTGCCATCTTTTTGGAAAATTATTAACTTATCAACAAGAATAGGTTTCGCCGCTCCTCTGTACACACCGGCTTTACCTAAAATCGCGATATCTCCATTTTTCATTTTGCGTCCATAGACTCCATAAAAATCAGATGCAAGATTTTTCATATTATCAATTTCTTTAGTAATATTATTTGCTATACTTGGCTCTATATCACTAATCAATGTCTTGATACGACCAACATCTTGTTTACAAAAATTTTGAAGTTGAACAGTAGTCATTAATTTATCCCTCTCACTTATAATGCGCATAAATTTTTAGAATCTGATTACATAAAACTTGTAATAAAAAATTTTGCGCTTTTTTAAAGAAATCTTAACAAAAAGGCGATTCGTACAACGAATCGCCTTTTGAATATTTGAATAAGAACAATATTAACGTTTTGAGAATTGGAATCTCTTTCTTGCTCTTTTTCTACCATATTTTTTACGTTCTTTAACACGAGCATCTCTTGTCAACAAACCTTCAGCTTTAAGAACACTTCTTAATTCAGGATTGTATTCTAATAGCGCTCTTGAAATACCGTGTCTGATTGCGCCTGCTTGAGAGCAAATACCGCCACCAACAGCTTTAACTCTTACATCAAAGTTTTCCATGTTTTCTGTCAAAGCTAATGGTTTGTATACCATAATCTTCATAGCAGGTCTGTTTCCAAGATAAGCATCCATTGTCTTACCGTTAATGAATACTCTACCTTTACCTTTAACCAATTTTACAACTGCAATAGAGGTTTTTCTTCTGCCTGTTGCCATTATTACTTTATTATCAGCCATTATTTAGCCTCCATTTCATATACTACAGGTTTTTGAGCTTCATGCGGATGCTCAGGACCAGCGTAAACTTTGAGCTTTGTAAATTGTTGAGCCCCCAAAGTATTGTGAGGAAGCATTCCTTTTACAGCTTTTTCAATAGCTTTAGTAGGATCTTTTTCCATCAAATCTTTGAAAGATATAGATTTTAATCCACCAGGAAAACCTGTGTGATGGTAGTAAATTTTATCAGTTTCCTTTTTACCTGTAACCTGAATTTTATCAGCATTGATAACGATTACAAAATCACCTGTATCAACGTTAGGTGTGTATTCAGGTTTATGTTTACCTCTCAAAAGATTAGCAACAGTTGCTGCCAAACGTCCAAGAATTTGACCTTCTGCATCAACTATATACCATTTTCTTTCAACTTCAAGAGGTTTTGCTGAATATGTTTTCATTTTCAGTTTTCTCCATTATTTAGTTTCTTTATAATCATCGTAACCTACTTCCATCAGGGTTAAACCATCAGGAGAAATAGTAGGACCTGCCTTTGTTCTGTCCTTTGCATCAAGAACTTCTTTCATAAATTCGGGTTCAAATTTATTATGCTCTATCAATAGCAAAGTACCGACAATAGTACGAACCATATTATATAAAAAGCGATTCGCTACAATCTCAAAGATAATTTCATCATCTTTTTTTGAACAAAAAGCCTTATATACAATACAATCCTTAGCAGGATTTGTCGCCCTCATCGATTTAAAAGAAGTAAAATCATGCACTCCAATCAAATAAGAAAGGGCTTTATTCATTCTCTCTATATCTAAGGGTTCTCGAACAAGAAGAGAATGCCCATCCCAGACAGAACGTTGTTTTCTGTTTACGATCTTGTATTGATACCGACGATACTTTGCACTAATTTGTGCATGAAAACTATCCTCAACTTCTTGGATAGATTTAACGCTTATATCATCAGGTAAAAGCCCGTTTAGAGAATTCAAAAACCTTGAAGCAACAATCGGTTTTTTTAACTCAAAATGAACAACCTGACCTTTTGAGTGCACGCCGGCATCCGTTCTGCCAGAGAATATTGTTTTTACTTTATACGAAGAACCGCTATCATCAGATTTAACGGTACTTCTTGTCAATGTACAAAGGGCTTTGTCAAGTTCAGACTGAATTGTCTTTTCTCCAGGCTGAACCTGAGAACCCGAATAATTTGTTCCGATATATTCAACGATAATCGAATACTTCGGCATCATACCCTCGATTATACGAGTTGAATCAATGCCATTTCCGCAGCATCGCCGCGTCTTGGAGGCATTCTGTAGATTCTAGTATATCCGCCATTTCTGTTAGCGTATTTTTTACCTGTTTCAGAGAACAATTTTCTTAAAATTGTCTGAGCAACAGCTTTCTTTTCTTTATCTGCTTTTTCTACGCCTTCAAGTACTTCGCCTGTTTCAAAATTCATGAATTTTCCTGTTTCTTTGTCAAATATGAATTTTGCAGCTAATCTTCTTGAGTGAAGAGTACCTTGTTTTGCAAGAGAAATAATATTTTCTGCATAAGGTTTAAGAGCTTTTGCTCTTGCCATAGTAGTTTTTATTTCACCGTGCAAAATAAGTTCAGTAGCTAAAGAACGCAACAAAGCATTTCTTTGATCTTGTGCTTTTCCTAATTTGTGTTTTTTAGACTGGTGTCTCATTTTTATTTGTCCTTTTTCTTATTATTTCTATTATTACCGGAGGAATTATACCAACTCGTCCATATCTACACCTTCAGGATTTGGCATTAAATCCAAACCAAACTGGTGTAATTTTTCAATAACTTCGTCAGATGATTTCTTACCAAAGTTCTTGATATTCAACAAATCATGTTCTGATTTTTTAAGTAATTCAGCCATGTTGTTTATGCTTGCTCTTTTTAAGCAATTGTACGCTCTAACTGACAATTCCAAATCTTCTATAGAAATTGTAGGAGCATTTGTATCAACTTCTTCCTCTTCTTCAATAACTGCAGCTTGAGGAACAGTTACAACAGGAGTACCTGTAATTGCAGCAATCTGCATAAAGTGTTCGATAAGAATATTAGCAGATTGAGCAAGAGCAACATTTACATCAATAGAACCGTTTGACCAGATTTCAAGATTCAATTTATCATAATCAGTAACATCACCTACACGAGTGTTTTCTACATTGTAGCTAACACGTTTGATAGGCATGAAAGTTGCATCAATCGGAAGCATATCAATAGGCATTGCTCCATTGTTATTTTTCAAAACATCCTGAGCAATATAGCCCTTGCCTGTTTCAACCATGATATCAGCGTGGATAGAACCGCCCTCAGCAACTGTACAAATTAACCAATCAGGGTTAACAATCTTAACTCCGGCTGGTAATTGAATATCAGAAGCAAGAACCGGTCCCGGTTTATCGATGTCTAATCTCAATTGTTGAGGTTCTTTTGAGTCAGTTTTTACAACCATACCCTTAAGATTCAACATTATATCAATTACATCTTCAACAATACCAGGAATAGCAGTGTATTCGTGAGTAATACCTTCTATTCTTACAGCAGTAACTGCTGCACCTTCCAAAGAAGAAAGCAATACACGTCTTAATGCGTTACCGATTGTATTACCAAATCCTCTTTCTAATGGTTCAATAACGAATTTACCGTACTGTGAACCATCTGAGTTAGTTGCTGTATTGTTGCATTTAATTTTTAATTCCATCTGTTTTTCTCCTAATTGTTGATTATTCGGATTAAGTTATCTAAAACTTATGTGGACTATTTTGAGTAGTACTCAATTACTAATTGTTCTTTGAATTCAGGATCGAGTTCTTCTCTTTCAGGAATTCTGTCAAAAACAATTTTTTGAGCATTGGCATCAACTGTCATCCAAGCCGGACCAGCCACATCCAATGGTTCCATTACAGACTTAACGAATTCAGCACTTCTTGTTCTAACTGTAATTTCGTCGCCTGCTTTTACTAGGTAAGATGGAATATCAACTTTTTTACCATTAACAAGAATATGTCCATGGTTTACGATTTGTCTTGCTTGTTTTCTTGTAGTTGCAAAACCTGCTCTGAACAATACGTTGTCAACTCTTCTTTCTAAGAATTGAAGAAGAACTGTACCTGTAACGCCTTTTGTTCTTGCAGCTTTGTTATAGTATTTTGCAAATTGTTTTTCGCTTACTAAATATGTAAGTCTGATTTTTTGCTTTTCATTTAAGTGAATAGCATAGTCAGAAAGTTTTTTTCTTGCAGCACCATGCTGACCTGAAGCAGTCTGTCTCAAAGAAGAAACCAACTTTCTGTTAGATAAATCCGTTACACCGAAGTTACGGAATAATTTATTTGAAGGTCCTGTATACTTAGCCAATTTTGACTCCTTTGTCGTTAATTAATTATACTCTACGTTTTTTAGGCGGACGGCATCCGTTGTGAGGTATAGGAGTAACGTCCTTGATTAATGTGATTTCAAGTCCGGCAGCTTGAATAGCTCTGATAGCTGTTTCTCTACCTGAACCCGGTCCTTTGATATAGACTTCTACTTTCTTCATTCCTTGGTCAACAGATTTTTTTGCAACCTGAGCAGCAGCTGATTGAGCAGCAAACGGAGTACCTTTTCTAGCACCTTTAAAACCGCAGCCACCTGCAGATGCCCAAGCTATAGCATTACCCTGTGTATCGCAAGAAGTTACGATTGTATTGTTAAATGTTGATTGAATGTGAACAACACCCTGCAATACATTCTTTTTTTCTTTCTTTTTAGTTTTAATTGGTCTTGCCATTTTTATTTCCTTTAATTATTACTCTTGTGTACTTAAACTAACAGTTATTATTTTTTCTTAGAAACAGGACCTGTCTTTTTACCACGTCTTGTTCTTGCGTTAGTTTTTGTTCTTTGTCCTCTTACAGGAAGTTTTCTTCTGTGTCTCATTCCTCTGTAAGAGTTGATTTCAGAAAGTCTCTTGATGTTAAGAGATTCTTCTCTTCTCAAATCACCTTCGATATGGTAATTTGTAAGTTCGTTTCTGAGCTTTTTAATATCGTCATCTGTCAAGTCGTCTGTTCTCAAATCTTCTGAGATTCCGCAAGCTGCGAGAATTTTAGAAGAACGAGTAGGTCCGATGCCGTATATATAGGTTAAAGCTATAACCATTCTTTTGTTACGAGGTAAATCTACCCCAGCCAATCTTGCCATTGTTTCTCCTTATGTTAACTTAGTGATTGTTTTTGACTTTTGTCTTGGACTGTTGATATTAAAGAGTCAACTATCCTTGTCTTTGTTTGTGTTTTGGGTTTTTACAAATAACCGTAATTCTTCCTCTTCTTCTGATGAATTTACAGTCTTTGCACATTTTCTTAACTGATGCTCTTACTTTCATTTTTTTGTCCTTATCTAGTGTTTCATTTTTGCCGCGTAAATCCCGAGAGGCGGGATTCTTTTATAAATAAAGCCGAAGCTGTTATTTTAACCTGTATGTAATTCTTCCTCTTGTTAAGTCATACGGCGTCATTTCAACTTTTACTTTATCGCCGGGAAGAATCTTAATAAAATTCTTTCTTATTTTCCCTGAAATATGAGCAAGAATTTCGTGTCCGTTTTCCAATTCAACTCTAAACATTGCGTTGGGTAGTGATTCTAAAATCTTGCCTTCAAATTCTATTACGTCTTTTGCCATTTTACCTTCTTTATTGTTTTTATTGCGTTTCGGCGGGGATTACGTTACATTTTTTGCTTTAGAAACAAGGTGTTTTTTGACATAATATGCCCCACTTTCTTAATCTTACATGCTCAAAACTCATAAGCAAGTGGTTTCCATTGATTTTATTAAATTTGAGGCAGATTTTTAAGAAAACGCATGCTATTGTTTATTTAAAATAAAGATATATTTAACAAAATCGCCATTGTTTAACATTCACTTTTTACAGGCGTTTTGAGATTTTTTGTTAACTTTTATTAATTTTCTAATTATAGTATTTTAAAATAAACAATCATGCCAAATTGGCACAAAAACCACTTATTTAAATCAATAATATAAAAAACTATAACAAACTTAAAGAGCTATAACGCTCAAATTAATATAACTAAGACGACAAAACTCTATTAAAACATAAAATTCCAACAGAAATGTAAACAAATATTACAGAAATTTGTAATTTTATTTTTTAAAAGGCAATTCTCATTTCTAAAAATACTTTATATAAGAGTAAGGGAAATCCAAAATTTAAAGGAAGAAAAACAAATACATAAAACACTTTAAGTTTTAAAACTTACAAAACAATAAGAAATTAATAAGTTTTATCCATATACTCTCTCTCTCTTAATATCCTCGTGTTTATTTAATGCTTGCAACAACTTTGTAAGCATTTTTTTTTGCTTTATAATGAAAAATCCGACAACAAAGGTTTAAATCATGACATTTTCAATAAATGACTTTAACAGTCTATTCCAACATACAATAGCAAAAATTAAGAAAACACAATACTCGCAAACTGTTTCGGAAAAAATAAAAACAACACCGGTTAAAGACAGTTTCGAAAAAGCAAAAGAAATAAAAATTTTCGACATTATACATTTCACACCTAAAGAAAAAACAGCACAAAAAATACAAGTCGAACAAAATCCTTTTGATAAAGGCACCATATATAAAAAAATTACAAATAAAGAAACAGGACAAAAAGAAAAAGTACCCTATGAAGTTGAAATAGCAAAATCACAAAAAGATTATACAGTTACATATCATATAGTTGACCCAAAGACGAAAGAAGAAATTGGTTTTGTCTCAATTGACGACTGGACAAAAGCTAAAAGCAATCCCAAATATGCTTTTTGGGTTGAAAACAGTCGCCTTCTTGATGATTTTTCAGAAATAGGTATCACAGGAGACAGAATTTCTATCGATTTTTTACAAAATAACAACGATAAACAATTTTCAGGCATAGGCAAATTAGCCGACCAAATAGCTATTGAATACTGTCTTAAAGAGGGCATTCCAACAAACATTGTATCAGTTGCAAAGGAAAACTCACACGTTGCACATTACAAAAGAGGCAGAAGATTTATTGAGCTGGATAAAAATGATACTGACATTGATTATTATGAATTTAAAAGACAATTTGGAACAACAGATCCAAACAAAATAATAGAAGAGCGTATTGCAAAAGCTCAAGGAAACGGTAAAATTGACACATCTGATTTATTCGGGCTTTATATGTATATGCCACAGGAAATAGTAAATAAATATCTTGAAAGAATAAAAGAACATCCTATTCTGCATTAAAAAAAGCAATCTCATATAGAGATTGCTTTTTTGTTATATCAAATTATAGACTACTCTTTCAAGAAACTTTCATAATTTCTTGCAAGCAATTGTGTCTTAATCTGGTTGATAAAATCGAGAGCAACACCAACCATGATGATTAACGAAGTTGCACCAATACCCTGAAGTGTCGTTATATTTGTAATATATGACGCTCCTGATGGAATCAAAGCAACAACACCTAAACATAATGCACCGAGCAAAGTTATTCTTGAAAGTATTTTATCAAGAGCTTCGGCTGTTGGTTTACCCGGTTTTATACCAGGGATTGATGAACCGTACTTTTTCAAATTGTTTGCAATTTCCTTAGGCTGCATATTAGGCATAATAGATGCGTAAAAGAAAGTTAAGAAAACAATGAGTAAAAAGTACAATACATAATGAACCCAACCTGACGGACTTAATGTAGTAGATAACCATGTTATAGTATCTTTCAGAGCACCGGCAGGCAAGTTAGTTTGACCGATTAAACTTATTATTGTCGTCGGGAACAACAAAATTGCAATGGCAAAAATGATAGGCATAACCCCACCCGGATTCATCTTAAACGGGATATAAGTATTAACACCACCGTATATTTTGTTTCCAACCTGTCTTTTAGGATTAACTATCAAAACTTTTCTTACAGCCTCTTGCATAACTACAATCAAAACCATAGTTGCAAAGAAGATTGCCAACAATACCAACAATCCAAGCTGCAAAGAAGAATCATTTGCAACAAGTTGCCCTGTTTTTTCAAAGTAATATGGAATTCTTGAAATAATACCGACAAAAATCAACAATGAGCCACCGTTACCAATACCTCTTTCTGTCATCAATTCAGCAAGCCACATAACAAAAACAGAACCTGCTGTTAGTATGATTGCAGAACCTACAAAGAACATTGTATGGTTTATTCCGGGTAAAATGGCTGCCGGAGCTTGATGCAAGAGATACAAAAGAAAAATACTTGCCTGAAAGAAAGAAATAAACACCGTAAAATATCTTGTGTACTGAGATATCTTTCTTCTTCCTGCTTCACCTTCTTCTTTTTGCAACTGCTCAAGATGAGGAATTATTACAGTCAATAATTGCATAATAATCGATGCGGTGATGTATGGTCCTATACCCAAAGCAAGTATAGAGATATTTGCAAGAGCACCACCTGAAAACAAATCAATAAAGCCGATGATATTGTTTCCCTGTGCAATTCTCGAAAATACATCATTGTTGATACCAAACAAAGGTAAGGCAACACCGAGTCTAAAAACTGCAATCATAGCAAAAGTAAATATCAACTTTGCCTTTAAACCCGATGCCTGAAACATCGATACCACATCGTCCATTGATGGTGGTTTCATTCTAGCATTTTGCATTATTTATTTTCTCCAATATGTTTTAAAAGTCGGCTCTCGTTTAAAAAAGGAGAGCCGACTAAAAGAAATTTTAAACTAATTCAACCTTTCCGCCTGCTTTTTCAATTTTTTCTTTAGCAGATGGAGTAAAGTATCTTGCCTTAACTGTGAATGCCTTTGTGATTTCACCGTTGCCAAGAACTCTTAATGCAACTGATTTTGGATGAGCTTTACCATTTTCAATAAGGTAATTCAAATCAATTTCTTTTGCATCAAGTTTTTCAATATCTTTAACGTTGATTTCTGCAAAGTTCAATGCAGCAAAATTAGTGAAACCTTTTAATTTTGGCATTTGTCTGTAAGACGGCATTTGACCACCTTCAAAACCTCTTTTTGCACTTGAGCCTGAACGTTGTCCTTCACCGTTATGACCACGACCTGAAGTTTTACCTTTTCCTGAAGATCTGCCTCTGCCTACTCTTTTTGATCTGTGAGTGGCACCTTCTGCAGGTCTTAAATCTTCTAATGTAATTTTATCTGCCATTTTTATATCCTTTTCTATAATTATTTTACAACTTCTACAAGGTGAGGTACTTTATTTACCATACCCATAATTGTAGCTGAGTTATAGTGTTCAACTACGTCATTAGTTTTTTTCAAACCCAAAGCTCTTACAACTTTGATTTGATCTTTTGTTGAACCTATCAAACTTCTAACGAGCTTGATAGATACTTTTTCCAATTTATCTTTAGCCATTATGTTAATTCCTTTTTATTATCGTGTAATTAATTCAACATTTCTTTAAGAGACAAACCGCGATTTTTAGCAACATCGCCGAATGTTCTAAGATTTTTTAACGCATCCATTGTTGCATTAGCAGCATTGAGAGGAGATTTTGAGCCCAAAGATTTGCTCAAGATATTTTCAATACCTGCAAGTTCCAATACTGCACGAACCGCACCACCTGCGATAACACCGGTACCTTGAGAAGCAGGTCTCAACATTACGGCACCAGCACCTGAACGGCCAACAATCGGGTGAGGAATAGTTGTTTTAAATATAGGAACTGTAACAAGGTTTTTTCTGCCTTCTGCAATAGCTTTTTGTATAGCGATAATAACTTCTGATGCTTTTGCACAGCCAACACCTACTTGACCTTTAGAGTTACCAACGATAACGATTGCTCTAAAGCTCAATTTTTTACCACCTTTAACAACTTTTGTTACACGTCTTATTTGAACAACTCTTTCTTTCCATTCGGATTGAGGAGCATTTTCTACTGTTTCAATTTTTCTTTTACCTTTTCCTTTAGCAGCACCTCTACCTTTTTTGGCAGGAGCTTTTTCTTCAGCAGGAGTTTCTACAACTTCTTCAGTTTCAACTGCTTCAACTTCTTGAATTTCTTTTGATTCTTCCACTGTATTACCTTTCCTTAGTAATCTTGTAAACTTAAACTTTTAAATATATAGACAATTTAACAACAAAGATAAGGCCGAAAAATATCAGCCGAGTGTATATTAAATTGTCGGGTAACTTTTCTGACTTCTCCATAATACATGGTAAAAAAAACTTTGCAAGCATTGTTTTTCATCATTTTAAAGATTAGTAACATTCAAACAAATTGGATATATAATAGTATTATGTTCAACATAATAAAATCTTTATACTGGGAATTATTATCATACTTTGTTCCCGAAAAAATAAGCTATGAAATAACAGGTCAATGCAAAAAATGCGGAAAATGCTGTAACTATATGTATAGCTTCGATACATATACAGAAAAAGAATTTAAATTTATGCAATTTTTGTACCCTGCATACAAAAGATTTTACATAAAAGGCAAAGACGAGTTTGGCAACTTTATTTTTGCATGCAAATATGTAACAAAAGAAGGCCTATGCTCTGTTTATGATAAAAGATTAGCAATGTGTAAAAGATACCCTGCACCAAGAATCCATTACCCTGCAGACTTACACGAAGGCTGTGGTTATACTGTTCATAAAAAGCTCTTCAAAGATTACCTAAAAAAAGAATAAACACAGCAATACAATAATCTTATAACTGATTACAATTATTCTATTATACAATAATCATTAGTATTATTGTTAAATTTGGAATATAATTATAATATTGATTTCGCCATACAATAAAAAATATAAAAATTTATGAAAGGCAATAAAATGAAAAAGAGATTCTTAACAACGCTTTTCTTACTTATGACAGCCGGTTGTTTTGCAACTGCGGAAGAACAAATTGTACCTGTTGGATACCAAGGATACTCTGACTATCCGCAAGAAGTCAGTGCCTATTACACAAATGGTATGCAATTTATGAAAACTAACCGTTACACAGATGCTATTACTGAATTTAGAAAAGCATTAAGAGAGAATCCTCAAGACAAGTCATCAAGAGTCCAACTTATAAATTCATATATACTAAGAGCTCAGTACTACAACAATAATGCAGCAGATTACAATAAAGCAGCAAATGACTTACGTTCGGCAATATTCTACATAAAATATTATGAAAATTGCCCTGTTGATGCACAATATCTAAACGATTTAAACATATTACAAGATAATCTTAATAATATTTTGTATGCGATAAAAGCAGATCAAACACCCAAAGGCAGATATATGATGGGGAAATCCCTACGTGCTCAAGGAGAATTTGCGGCAGCGGTAGTTGAATTTCAGTCATCTCAAAATGACGTCAACTACAGAAAACAATCTTTAGCTAATTTAGGAGAGATTTATTACATACTAAATCTCAACGAACAAGCCGCAAATTATCTGGACCAAGCACTTGTTTTAGATCCGCAAAACACAGATTTACATTTGAAATTAGCCGGAGCTTATGAAAGATTGGGCAAACTTGTTCAAGCAGCAGAAGAGTATAATCTTGCACTCACAAAATCAGGAGACAATGAAGATATACTAATGTCTCTTGAAAGTATATGGAAACAAAGAGTAGAGCAAAATCCAAATGATGCGGAAGCTCATGCAAATTTGGGGGCTGTTTACCAAAAGAAAAATAACTTTCAAGCTGCACTCGAACAATACAACAAAGCAGAAGAACTTAATCCTTCCAATGTAACAACAAGATTAAATCTTGGAACCCTTTTTCAGGCACAAAAAGACTACGACACTGCAATAGAAGCATACGATACCATTATTGCGGTTAACCCAAACTACATGCCTGCATACTTGTATAAAGCTCAGTGTTACAGAGCATTGGGAAACAAAGATGCTGCCATAGAAAACTACAAACTTGCTCTAAACCTTGAACCTTCAAACCAAAACATAAAAGATGAACTTTTTGAATTATATGAAACAGATATGTCAGTTGATGAAAAACTTAATTTCATATACCAACAGGTACAAAAAGAACCTGCAAATTCAGATTTGGCTTATAAATATGCTTATGAATTACATAAAGCAAACAGACTGGCAGAAGCAATAACATACTATAATCAAACAATCAAATTAGATCCAAAAAATGCTGATGCATATATCAATCTTGCCCAAGCATATCAACAGCAGGGCAATTACAATCAAGCACGCACAACACTGAACAATGCAAAGGGGCTATTCCCAGAAAACCAAACAATAAAGAAACAACTGGCCTCAATAGATGCTGAAACGAGCTCTTTACTCTACAGTAAGGCTTCCGAACTCTTTAATCAAAAAAAATACCAAGAAGCAATAGCAATGTATCAAAAAATTTCTCCTGCAACACCCGAATCACTTGTCGGAATAGGAGCAAGTTATCAGGCACTAAACGATAACAATTCAGCGGCAAATTACTACGTAAAATCATTAGGTATGGACCCGAAAAACTCTGATACAGCATATTATGCAGCTCTTGCTTATGCTAATATGGAAAATTTTGATGCGGCAAAAGTGTATGCAAAAAAAGCATTGGAAAATAATGCAAGTAACAAAAATGCAAAAGAGCTTATGGCTTATGTTATAGAGCAGGAAAATACAGCAAAAATGGATAAAGCAATGGAACTGTATGACCAAAAACAATATGATCAGGCACTTAGCATATTAAATACCGTGATATCACAAGATCCAAAAGACTCGAATGCATACTACTACAGAGCTATGGTGTACGATGCAAAAAAACAATACATAAATGCAATCAACGATTACAAAAAATCAATTACTTATAACTCACAAATGACTATTGCAAATTATTCAATAGCAGTAGACTATGACTACCTTAAACAATACACAAATGCACTTTTGTATTACAAAAAATATCTTGCACTAACACAAAAAGCCGGAGAAACTAACGATTATACAAGATATTCTGCAAAAAGAATACAGGAATTAAAGCAGTATGAATCAAAAACAACAGCACAAAATACAAAACCAGCCCAAAAGAAATAATCTAACCAAAATAGGTTCTGTGGAATTTGCAAGCTGTGTATCTTTAGCGCCAATGGCAGGAATTACAGATTTTTGCCTGAGACAACTTATAAGAAAATTCTCACCGAACTGTCTTTTAACAACAGAGATGATAAGCTCTGAAATGTTAATGCAAAACAGACCTGACGAACATGAGAAAATATTAGCTTTTAAAGAAAATGAGTACCCGTTAGCCTTTCAAATATCCGGTCATAAGCCGGCAATGATGGCAAAAGCAGCAAAAATTTTGCAAGCAAAGGGAGCAAACATAATAGATATTAATATGGGATGTCCTGTAAAAAAAGTGGTCTGTGGAGGAGACGGTTCTGCATTGATGAGAACACCCCAGATTGCCGCTGATATTCTAAAAGCTGTTAAAGACTCCGTTGACATTCCTGTAACGGTTAAATTCCGTCTTGGATATACGGCTCAAGAAAAAAACTTCATGGAATATGCAAAACTAATGGAAGAATCAGGGGCAGATGCAATGACAATACACTGCAGAACAAGATCACAGATGTATTCAGGTACTGCGGATTGGGACGCCATAAAAGATGTAAAAAAAGAAATAAATGTTCCTGTTTTTGCTAACGGAGATATAATCTCTCCCGAAAGTGCAAAAGAATGTATTGAAACATCAAAAACTGACGGCATCGCTGTTGGGAGAGGTGTTTTGGGCGCACCTGATTTAATATACAGAATTGAACATTACTTCAACACCGGAGAAATTATTACTGAATTGACTGTGAAGCAAAAAATTGAACTACTAAAAGAACACATCCTTTCTGAAATTTCCTTAAGGGGAGAACATGTTGCTATTCAATTTGTTAGAAAATTTTATCCCTATTACATCAAAGGAATTAGAGATGCAGCAGTATACAGAAGTGCGCTTGTTACGGAAAATTCATTAACTAAAATATTTGAAATTCTGGACTTGATAACAGAAAAAGAATTTGTAATATCATAAAAAATGGAAAAAATTTTTTATACATATCTTATACTGACAGAAAATAATACTCTATATTGCGGTTATACAGATAACCCGCAAGAGCGTTTTAAAAAGCATCTTTTAGGAAAAGCCGCCAAATATACAAAATCTCACAAACCAATAAAAATGGTTTACCTGAAAAGTTTTCCATCAAAATCAGATGCAATGAAAGAAGAATACAGAATAAAACACCTTTCGAGGACACAAAAAGAAGAACTCATAAGATCCGACTCTAATATCTTAAATAAAGAGTAGTTTTATTTTGTTTGCTTAAAAGATAGCTTTGTCTGTATTTTCTTTACATTTTCCAAACCGGGTTCAACAAATTTTTTGATTATATATTTGTGAACAAAATGATCTATCGGAACAGCAAGACAACCAAGAGCAATAAATCCTCCAACTGTCTTCAAAAATCCCAGTCTCATACCTTTTTGAGCTATGTACTTACTTAGCGTTATCCTTGTACGCTCAACATTTTTTGCAAAGTTTGTTATAACCTCAGCAGATTCAGGAGTTTCCATCAATTTTTCCAACATAGAAGCAGAGCTCTTTTGTGAACTTAAAAGTGTCTTTAAATGCTCACGAGTCGGAGCAGACGTTCTAATTTCATTAGCAAATTGAGAATATTCCTGATTTTGTGAATTTAAAATCTTCTTAAGAATCAAAGCAGGATTTTCTTTTATCAAAGCCTCTGTGTTTTTATCAAGATTTTTAGCAGCTTCTTCATATATTTTGAATACCTTGCTACTTGTATTTTTTTGAATATCTTCAACGGAACCATTTTCCATTAAATTCTGTAAATCAAATATTTCTTTGACCCTATCGCTCAAGAACCAATGTACATCAGCCTCATTTGCTTTGGCACTGGCAACAGGCTTGCTAGAATGGCCAAAAAATCTCACAAGTTTTGCACCTATACCCTCTTGTTTGAGGTAATGTCTTGTAGATTCCAATTGTTCTTTATAATCGTCATTTATAACTTTATTTATAGCCCTATCAAGACCTTTTACAATCTGACCGTCTTCAGCGATAAAATCGCCTCTTGTAAATTTACCTTTATCAAAATCTTTAGACAATTTTGAATACAACTCTTCTTGTGCAGTCGCAGAAAGATTTGAACCATCGAATTTAGTCATATACCCAGCGACACCTTGCCCCATCTTTACAGCTGCAGTAGGTAAAATTACACTAGCTAGAGCTTGGAACGTCGCTTGTTCTACAGCTGCGGCAGCTGAGGCTCTTGTATAATCTCCTTCTTTACCTCGTCTGTATTTGTCATATATGTCAGCACCCAAATACATTAAAGCAGGAACCCATAAGGCCGCCTCTGCTGCTTTACCCCACACAGGCATTGCAGAAACAGCAGCCCCAACTTCATTTGAATACCCAAAAGCTCTCAAAGGATATTTTGCCAAAGGATCATTCGGGTTTTGAATAATTTCTTTTACTTCTTCCTTCTTCGTTTTTTGTTTCAGCGGTGTTAATTGCACTTTCGGCATTATTATTGAATAAGTTGAATTTATTTGTGCCAATTTTTTATTCCTGTCCCAATCTAATCTGTCTCAAATCTCATTCCAAAATGGAACTCTATAATAATGTAAACTTCACAATATGTAAATAACCACTAAAAAAAATATTTTGTTATGTAGAATCAAATATTTATAAAAAATTTACAATACATATACTCATATCATATGAGGTATAATGCAAAGCAAGCTGTTACAATATCTCGTTGTAAGCAGAATATAGAAAGATTTAGTTTTGGATAAAGAAAAACTTAAGCAAAAATTTGAGCAAGTATATACAAATAAAATAGAGCCGCATTTAGTCTCGTTTGACAAGGAACGTGAAGTCGTCTTAAAAAAATTCATAAATTCTTCCGTCATGGCCGCTATGATTTATGTTGTGCTTTATATAGTAACAATATTTTTTCCACAAATAGCAAAAGTAGGACAACCATTAATAATCTTTTTTGCAATTGCAACGATAGTAATAATATACACAAAAACAGCAGGTGTCTTTATAAAAAAAGCAAAATCCAAACTTCTAACAGCATTGCTAAGTATTTTTGGCAAGTTCTATATATTGGATAAACCTATTTTAACGCTCCAAGAAATAAAACAATACAAACTTTTTCCAAATACATCAGAAATAACAAATGATGATATTATTGTAGGAAACTATCAGACTTTAGAAGTCGGCATACAAGAATCAAAACTGACTCACGAAGCAGGTAGCGGAAAACACAGACATACAGTTACAGACTTTAAAGGTATTTTTGTAAAGGTAAAAATACCTAAAAATTTCCAAGGCACGACAGTTGTCCGTGCGGAACGCAAAGGCAACTCGACACCTAAAGGGTTAAAACGAGTACAACTTGAAGACCCGGAATTTGAAAAAATATTTAACGTGTATTCTGATGATCAGATAGAAGCAAGATATCTGTTAACAACAGCTTTCATGGAACGTCTAAAAAATGTCAGACATATTTTCAGCAAAAATACAGGAGGCCAAGAATATCTTCCTGACATATACTGCGTTTTTGATAAAGGTTTTTTAATTATTGCAATCTCAACTTCTGAGAACTTTTTTGAAGTAGCAAGTATATTTAAAACAATGATTCAAAAAGAAGCATATGAAGAAGTTTTCTATCAACTTGTTTCAATATTTGATCTTATATACAGCCTCAAACTTGAACAAAACATAGGAATGTAGAGGAGAAAAATGACCAGAAAAAAAGATAGAAATAATTTTTTAAAGCTGATTATCTATGTATTAGACCAAATTAATCCGGAATTAGCAGAAAAAGTAAGAAAAGCCAGCAATATTTATAATCTTATAATTTTTGTTATCATAGCTATTTTCATAATTAATATAATTATGAAATCTCTTTCTCAAGGCTAATTTCTATGACCGTTGCTACAACTTTAACTCTTTTATATCGGCATTAAAATTCAAATCTACATAGCGGAATATTTTTTGTGGAATAGTTGGAGCAAAATAATAATTGTTATCTGCCGGTGTAAGCCTTAAAAAAGTGTAGTTTTTATCCTTTCTCATAACATTGAGCAAGAACTCTCTGCCGTCCTCTTCAAAAATTATATATCCGTTTCTGGACTGCATCTCAAGAATTTCGTATTTATTAAAATTAACACTCGATAATGTGAGATAAAACAATTTTTCATAAGGTAACTTATAAAGCCTTATGCAATCTTTGTAATTTGTATAAGATGCGGCAGTCTTAGTATAAGATGCATCAATACTGTCTTGAGCAGCAAAAACACCCAAAGAAGATATACAAAAAATGCATATTAAAAATAAAATAAACTTTCTCATTATTCAGCCTCCATCCATGATGGTCCATAAGCAAAATCAACAACCAATGGAACCTTCAACGGTTGATTTAGTTCCATTGCCTGTTTTACAAGGATTTTTACCATATCCAATTCATTTTTATAAGTTTCCAATATAAGTTCATCGTGCACTTGCATAATCATTTTGGATTTAAGATTATTGTCTTTTAATTTTTTATCCAAATCAATCATTGCCAACTTAATCAAGTCAGAAGCAGCACCTTGCAAAGGTGTATTAATAGCTGCTCTTTGAGCAAATTCCTTGATGTTGTGGTTAGAACTCATTAATTCGTCAAGTAAATATCTCTTTCTTCCATACATTGTTTTCGAATATCCAAATCGATATGCATCTTGAATTGCATTTTCCATATACTCTTTGACTTTCGGATATGTTTCAAAATACTTATCAATAAAAAGCTGTGCTTCAGCATTAGAGATATTTAAAGCAGAGGCTAAACCATACCTTGTTTGACCGTACACAATTCCAAAATTGACAGCTTTTGCCCTGCTTCGTTGTTCCTTTGTAACATCTTTGATATCAACACCGAATACTTTTGCAGCAGTAATTGCGTGAATATCTTCACCGGTATTAAATGCATGTATCAAATTTTCGTCATTTGATACATGTGCTAAAAGCCTCAACTCTATCTGCGAATAATCTGCACTCAATAATACCTGAGAATCCCTATCTTCTGGGACAAAGGCTTTTCTTATTCTGTTACCAAGTTGTGTCCTAACAGGAATGTTTTGCAAATTTGGATTAGAAGAAGACAATCTTCCCGTAACTGTTACTGTCTGATTGTAACTTGTATGAATTTTTCTATCTATAGGACTTATTAATTCAGGCAAAGCATCTACGTAGGTGGACTTCATTTTTGCATAATGCCTGTATTCCAAAAGATATTTTGCAATATCATGTTCTTTTGCCAATTCTTCAAGAACTTTTGCATCTGTAGAGAACTTTTGAGCACCTCGTTTTTTTGTTTTATATTCAAGCCCCATCTTTTCAAAAAGTATTGAAGCCAGTTGCTTTGGCGAATTTATATTAAAAGTCTCTCCGCTTTCTGAATAAATCTTTGACTCTATATCTTTTAAATTTTCATTCAACTCTTTGGCTAAACTTTCAAGATAATCAACATCAAGAGTTACCCCCTGTGCTTCCATTTCAGCTAAAACCAAAGCTGTCGGAACTTCAATTTCATACAACAGTTTCTTGGACTCGTCATCCAATTTATTTTGCCAATACCTTGTCAGCTCCAACGTAACAAAAGCATCATCACAAGCATAATCTGATGCCTTATCTATTTCGACATCATCCATCGTAATCTGCTTTTTACCTTTACCTATCAGCTCATCAATTTCTGTCATAAAATAATCAAGGTTTTCAGCCGATTGAATTTTAAGCCCATGTTTTCTTGACGGATCATTTACATAACTGGCAAGCATAGTATCAAAAATAATACCGGCAAAACTGATTCCGTATTTTCGCATGGTATTTATTTCATATTTTGCATTTTGAAAAGTCTTACAAATTTTGTCATCTTCAAATATGGGTTTTAGTTTTTGCAAGACATAGTCCATATCAAGCTGTTCGCCAACCTTGTGAAACACAGGAATATAAAAAGATTTTGTTTGCCCCATATCCTCAAATACACAGACTCTGGAATCTTTAGCTTGTATTTTCTCATTATACGCAATAGAAACCCCAACAAGATCAGCCTCTAAAGCATTTACAGAAGTTGTTTCCGTATCTATTGCTATCAGGGTCTGTTTTTTTAGGTTTGTTAAAAGATTTTCAAAACTTTTTTCATCAACAATCGTATATTTTTCATTTTTTAGAGAACTTTCCTGTTTAGACACAGTGTTAAACAGCCCCAATTGTTGCTGTGCAGGTCTGTTTAAAGCATCTGTTGTCAAAGTTCCTTGAGATGTTGAGATGTCAGTATTTTCTGGAACAACAGAGTCTTTTTGTATAGTATTATCCGAAGATTTTTCGGCAGATTCAGTGCTTGTTGTCATTAACTTTTCATTCGACAGCTGTTGTTTTTCCATTTCTTTAGAAATACTGTCAGGTCCAGATGCAAGGGTACAGACACTAAATGGTCTAAGAATATCAGGTAAATTTTTCAAAAAGCTAAAAAATTGTACCCTTTTTAAGAAAGTTTGAACTTCTTCAACATTTGGCATATCAAGATTTGTTTTGTCAAAATCAAAATTTATATCAACATCACGTTTAATAGTGGCAAGATAGTAACTCATTTTTGCATCTTCCACACCATTAGACAGTTTTTCCTTAAGAGACTTTCCTTCAACATCATCGATATGAGCCAAAACATTATCAAGTGTTTTAAATCTTTCAAGCAATTTTGCTGCAGTTTTCTCACCAATCCCCTTTATTCCGGGAATGTTATCGGAGGTATCTCCTCTTAAAGCCTTATAATCAACCACTTGATTTGGGTATATTCCAAGTTTATTATAAACAGCTGACCAGTCATAGTTTATTAGCTCTCCCTTTGACGGAATTAGAACACTTACCATTCCATCTTGGTCTATCAGTTGAAAAGCGTCCTGATCACCTGTCAAAATAATTGTTTTATGGCCCAATTTCTTAGCTTTTTCAACAATAGTACCGATAACATCATCAGCTTCAAAACCTTCCTTAGTGTAGATGGGAATATTAAAAGCCCTAAGCCCTTCCATAATCAAAGCCATTTGACTTTTCATTGTATCAGGCATCTGCTCTCTGTTAGCTTTATAATCTTCATAACATTCGGTTCTAAAAGTTTGATGGCTGACATCAAAAGCAACAGCAATACAATCCGGGCTTATTTTAGGATTTTTCAATAAATCAAATATTGCTTTAAAAAATCCAAATACAGCCCAAGTCGGTTCTTTATCAGATGTTTTCATGCCTGTTCGTTCAAGAGCAAAAAAACTGCGAAAAGCAAGAGCATGTCCATCAATCAAAATAAGTGTTTTACTGTTCATATCCCCAAATCCATTAATATTTTTTCTAATTCTATCATACAGGCAATTATTTTTCTCAAAATGTTTTTATATATATAGGGAAGAATATAAACATTTAGAGGAAAGGAAAATGGGAGCACACGAACTGTATTCTCTGGCATCACAACATGTGCCAATACAAAGTATCAACCCAACAGGGAACGGACTTGATACAAAAAAACAAAAAGCAATTGTAGCATCGTATACCCTAACACAAGGGATTTATGAGTCAACGGAAGCCTATCAACAAAGATTGGCTCAATTCCGTGCAGAACTTGCAAGAAAAAGCAAGGAAGAAAACACGGAAAAACTAAATAAAAAAATAGAAGATTTAAAACTTTTTGACTTTAATACGACAGACAAAGCGGCACTGCAAAGACATCTGTCAGAGCTGCAATCTGTTTCTCGATCATATTATTCACCCCTACTTCAATTTAACAAGGGGGCGGATGACGGAATATATCTGGTTAGGCAGCAAATGGCATTAACAGAAAACAAACTTGCAAAACTCAAAACAGGAGAAAATGACAACTCTACAGTACAAAGCCCAATTAGAGCAACGTCAAGTTACAATTTTGAGTACCAAAACCCAGGAGAAAGAGATTTCTTAGCCTAGGTTACAACTCACCAAACAGGTCATACTCATCACAACCTGTAATTTTTACCTGCTCAATATCTCCTGGAACAGGGTTCTTGTCCGTATTTATATAAACGAGACCGTCAACCTCAGGCGCATCAGCATAAGAACGTGCAATGACCTGAATTTTTCCGTCTTGCACTTCTTGTGAAGATACAGCCTCTATAATACAAGGCATAGTTTTGCCAACAAAATCTTTATTTACCTCTAAGGAAATCTTTTGCTGTAATTTCATAAGTTTATTTTTACGTTGCTTTTTAATCCTTGCAGGAACTTGGTTTGGTAGGCTATAAGCATAGGTATTTTTTTCTTTTGAAAACTCAAAAGCACCCATCTTATTGAATCGAACTTCTTCAACAAACTTGTACAAATCATCGAACATCTCTTGAGTTTCTCCCGGATATCCGACAATAAAAGTTGTTCTTATTGCAACATTAGGAATCCTATCTCTCAATTTTTTGAGAAAAGCTCGATAATCTCCGACAGGTCTTCTCATCATCTTCAGCATTTCAGGATGAGAATGCTGCAAAGGAATATCAACATACTTTACAACCTTATCACACATTGCAAATGTTTCGATTAATTTGTCATCAAATGAGGAGGGATAAGTATACATAACTCTTATCCAATTAATTTCCTCAATCTTATTCAACTCGACAAGCAACTCCGAAAGAGATGGCCTACCGTAAATATCAACACCATAACTCGTCGTATCCTGAGCAATTAAAACTATTTCAGAAACCCCTTTTTGTCCAAGTTTTTGAACCTCATCCACAATATTTTCTATAGGTCTTGAGCAATAAGGACCACGAAGTTGAGGTATAACACAATAACCGCACTTATAATTACAGCCCTCAGCTATCTTTACATATGAGCTTGAGCCAACTGTAATCTGCTGACGTTCAGCTTCTTCAGGATATTCATAAACAGGATTTTCAGACACATCATAAATTTCTGATTTACTGTTTATTACATCTTTTACCACATCTACAATCTGTCGAATATCAGATGTCCCCAAAAAAGCAACAGCTTCGGGGATTGCCCTCTTGAGTTCAAGACCATGTTTTTGAGGCAAACAACCTGTTATTATAACTTTTTTACCCGAATCAATCATTTGCAAAATTGACTGAACTGATTCTTTTTCCGCATCGTGAATAAAAGAACAGGTATTTACAATGACAACATCAGCCTTTTTGTCATCAAGAGTAACATCTATTCCATTTTGAGCCAACAAACCCAGCATCAATTCTGAATCAACAAGATTCTTGGCACAACCATGATTTATAAGTGCAACTTTTGTATTTTTATTGTTCATATCTGTTATTGTATTTCAAAAAGAAATTCTTGTAATCATGCTTTTTTTGAGTTAATTTATTTGTGAATATTAGCACGATTAATATTATATATGTTTGAGCCGTGCTTCACTTGTAGAGGTCAGCGACCGAGTGTGGAGTTAGGCGAGTCTCACTTGAAAAAGTGAGTAAGATGACGGAAACGGTGAGTTTTCGGCAGCTTACGATTCTAGATTAGTTAAACATACAGTTCAAAAAAGAGGAGAACTCAAATGGCAGAAAGAAAATTAGTAGGAACAGGCGAAATGTTCAAAAAAGCATTAGCTGGCAAATATGCTATCGGTGCTTACAACGTAAACAACATGGAAATTTTGCAAGGTATTGCAGAAGCTGCTGAAGAAACAAGATCACCAATCATTCTTCAAGTTTCAGCAGGTGCTAGAAAATACGCAAATCAAACATACTTAATTAAGTTAGTTGAAGCTGCACTTGCAACTACTACAGTTCCTATCGCTTTACACTTGGATCACGGTGCTGATTTTGATATTTGTAAGGCTTGTATCGATGGTGGTTTCTCATCAGTTATGATTGACGGTTCAAGATTCCCTCTCGAAGAAAACATTGCTTTAACAAAGAAAGTTGTAGAATACGCTCACGAAAGAGGAGTTTCTGTTGAAGCAGAACTTGGTAAATTAGCTGGTGTTGAAGACGATGTTAAAGTTGCAGCTCATCACGCAACTTACACAGATCCCGAAGAAGCTGCAAGATTCGTAAAAGAAACAGGTTGTGATTCTCTTGCTATTGCAATCGGTACTTCTCACGGCGCATACAAATTCAAAGGTGAAGCTAAACTTGATTTTGAAAGATTGGCTGAATGTAAAAAAGCTATCTTTGACGTAGTTGGATATGATTATCCTATCGTTCTTCACGGTTCTTCTTCAGTTCCAAAAGAATTTGTTGAAAAATGTAATAAATTTGGCGGTCAATTGCCTGATGCTCAAGGTGTTCCGGAAGATATGCTTAACTACGCTTCTAAACACGGTGTAGCTAAAATTAACATCGATACAGACTTGAGATTGGCTATGACTTCTACAATCAGAGAATTCTTTATCGAACATCCTGAAAAATTTGACCCACGTGAATATATGGGACCAGGAAGAACAGCTGTTAAAGAAATGGTTATCCACAAAATGAGAGACGTTCTTGGAACAGCTGGCCATGCTGATGACTAATCAGTTTATGCCGTAAAACAAAAGTAAAAAGCCCACGATGAAAACCGTGGGTTTTTTATTTATTAAAAATGAAAAATAGAGAACTATTGCTCTTTTTGTAAATCTTCAAGTCTTTTTTTGTATTTTTTTATTTCTTTTAAAACAGCCGTAGCATAAGATTCTTTTTTTGATGAACCGTTATAATTTTTAAGAGCGTTATAAGTATTGCCCTTTGCCTCTTTCAGTCTTAGATGATAAGACAAAGTACCGACTCGCAAATTAACAGTGTCTCTATTCAAAACACTTAACAAAGATTCTTTTGTACCATATGTTCTCTTAAGAGTTTTTAATTTTTCATGGTATAGTTCGGAACGTCCCGGTTGAAACATATCTTTCACAACGATAGGTGTTATTTGCATAAGACCCCTTGCATTCCCTCCTACAGCGTTTGTGTGAAAGTGAGATTCACGTTTTACAATACAAGCAATATCAATGGGATCAACACCATAATCTAAAGCAATGGACAATATTTTTTCAGCAAGTTTTTCCTTATCAATATCTTTCGGACAATTTTTATCTTCTTCTATAATTGAAAAAACGATCTTTTTTTGACAATCCAAAAAGTTCATTGGCTGTTTTGAAGTAGGAGAAACGATCTCTAAAAATGTTTTGTTTTTCTCCAAATGAGGCAAATCAAACTTGTATGTTAATGATTTACTAAGTCTAATCGTATCTTTTGCTAAGGTCTTTTTCGATACTTTGGGAATAGTATATACAAACTCATCTCTCACAGGTGTACTTACAATTTTAGCCCCTGATAATAAAGCAGATGAACCTGCGGCCCCCAGTCCAATATATGTCATAAGATCTTTTGTTTTCTTTTTCGGGAACAAAGCCCTGGCAACAGCCTTTGAAGCAGCACCAATTCTTTTAATCTGTCTAATCATTTGTTATTAATATCTCTAATAAGTTTCGGCAATATGATTTTAACACCAACAAAGAATTTTTGTATATCAAGATAATATTAAAATTAACATAAGTAAAAAACGTAAATCAATTTCATATGTAAAAAACTTGTCCGAAATGTTTTTTAACCATATAATTATATGCTATGGATAATAAATACAAACTGGTACTTGAAAAGATTCCCGAAATCCTTTCATCTAACGAAGATATAAATCAAAATTTTGAAAAAGTTATAACAGAAACCCAAAATGTGGTTGATTTTGACAATGCGTATATTTGTTACCTAAATGCAGGCTGTGCAAATATTCAATACAGAAAGTCATTAAAAAAAGAACAGCCAATAAATCCAAAAGAACAAATTATAAAGTTTCCTGAAATATTAAAAACTAAATTGTATGACAATACGCTTATTGAATTTGACGAAAATTCAGGATTTTTTAATGCACTTGACT
Source organism: Candidatus Gastranaerophilales bacterium (assembly GCA_944326555.1). Classification (GTDB taxonomy): domain Bacteria; phylum Cyanobacteriota; class Vampirovibrionia; order Gastranaerophilales; family Gastranaerophilaceae; genus Limenecus. The sequence goes on from CALVEK010000010.1 coordinate 70,920, forward strand.
TTCAAAAAACAAATTCAAATTATATTCTAGTAAAGCTGAACATAAAAAACACAGTATTTGGCTTTTTGCTTATTTCTCGAAATAAACAATACAAATTTACAAAAGAAGAAAGAGAAATCTTAACAGCATTGAGTGCTTTAATTTCGTATTCAATAAAAGACTCTGAACTATCAAGTGTGTTCAAACTTCAATTAAGAGCGTTACAAGATAGTATATTAGAAAAAACAAATGCCTATGCAACCATCAAAAAACAAAATGAAAAAATTGTTGCAGCAGATAAGCTAAAAAATGAATTTTTGGCGAATATTTCACATGAATTAAGAACACCGTTGAATGCAATTATTGGTTTTTCGGAAGCTCTTAAAATGAAAATTTTTGGGCCGCTCACAGAAAAGCAAGAAGAATATGTTACAGACATAAATGTTTCAGGTATACATCTTTTGGGAATGATTAATGAAATTCTTGAATTGTCAAAAATAGAAGCAAAAGCAATAAAATTAGCTCTTTCAAGATTTAATCTTCAAACATCACTAAACGAAGTTGTTAATATAGTAAAACCTCTTGCAAACAAAAAACAGATTAAACTTGAAAAGATGACAAAAGATTTTTGTGAAATTGATGCAGATTATCAAAAAATACAACAAATTTTATACAATCTTTTGAGTAATGCCATTAAATTCACACAAGAAAACGGCTCAATACAAATTGGGTACAACATAGAAAAAAGAAACGTTGTTATTTATGTCAAAGATAACGGTGTTGGTATTGATATGAAGTACAAAGGTAAGATTTTTGCAAAATTTGTACAATTAAACAATGTTTATTCAAAAAAAGAAAGTTCGACAGGTCTTGGGTTAACAATTACAAAAGAATTAGTCGAGCTACATGGTGGTAAAATTTGGTTTGAGAGTGTTGTCGGTGAAGGAACAACATTCTTTGTAAAACTGCCTCTACGTCATAGAAAACCGAAACAAGTATAATATATGTCTAAAATTTTAATTATTGAAGATAACGAACTGAATTTAAAGCTAATGAAAGATATCCTTGAATCACAGGGGTATGATGTGGATTCTTCTTGTGATGGTGAAGACGGACTATTAAAAGCAAATAAAAACGAGTATGATTTAATTCTGCTTGATATTCAAATGCCTATAATTTCAGGATACGATTTTTTAGAAACATATAAAAAGAGTACACCTATTATCGTTGTATCAGCTTGTGCTATGGACACAGAAATAGAAAAAGCAAAAGCATTAGGTTGTGTTGATTATATTGCAAAACCAATAAGAATAGCTGATTTTTTAAATACAATAAAACAATATTTATAGAAAATATTTTATTTAAGGAACAGGGTCATATCCGCCAGGATTTAGAGGATGGCATCTGCAGATTCTTTTTATCCCAAGCCACATGCCTTTGCACAATCCGTATTTTTGGATAGCTTCTTTCATATATTGCGAACATGTGGGATAGAACCTGCAAACAGGAGGTTTTAAGGCAGAAAATTTTTGATATAAATTTATTAACTTTATTATCATCATTTTTAGCATCAAAAAGTCCTCCATTATTGAATTATAGCACCATTGTTACAAATGTAAAGAAACAAAAACGCTTAGGCAATTTTTAAAAAAGCATGGTGTTTATATATATAAGTGGAAGTGATAGTGTAAAGGTGGTTACATGTACGACGCTCTTGTTAGATCTACAATATTCGGTTTAAGAAATGCCGATAAAGTAATCAACACAGATGATAAAGGAAGAATACTTGCCGATGTCGGACAACTGACAAATGCCGCAAAATCTGCTGCTCAACTTGACAATGCAGTAGGTAAAGGAGCTCAAGCAGCAATTGAGGCAATGGGTTCACTTTCACAGAAACACAAAGCACTTGAAATAGCAGGCAAAGGTGTTACATGGGCAAGTGAGCATGTAAACCCGCTTCTTATCTGTGCAGCAGGATACAGAGTTGCAACAGCTGATGACAAAGAGACAGCACTAAAAAGAGAAGTTTTTGGTATGTCTGCAATGTTTGGAGCAGAACATCTTATTAGATCAGGTTTTGCTTCCGGCAAATTTCAAAATTTTAAAGGTACAATTAAAAACAAATATGCTCTTGCTATTTGCGGAATAATTGAAGGTTTATTATTTGTTGGTTGTTCTATTGCCGGCAGTACTTTAGGTTACAAGCTGGGCAAATATTTTTATCCTGATAAAGTAAAAGACAAAGGTATAAAATTAAACCACGCAGAAGTAAAAGCAAATGTAAATAAAATTGCAGAAAACAATTTAATATCTAAAACAGAAACCGTTAATAACAACTTAAAAGCAGAAAAAATTGATGAATCTGAATATTTTTCTTTTAAAAAAGACGGTAAAACGCTTGCTTAGTTTTTAAAATTCTACGATTGAAAATACAAATTACTAAATTTTTCTGCAACATCGTTCATTTGAATATTTTTTCCGTCGATTTCAAATAGCAATTCGGAATCACCTTGCATTTTTATATTCGGCAAGGACTTTTTAATTCTTGGCAAGTGTTTTAAATTAAGACTTGGTAAGTCAGGATCAGAATTTGAAAAGAAATTTGCAGTCATAAATTTCATCCTTTTTTGACACTAAGGAGACCAACTTCACAATATTATTGTCGGACTTTTTGTATTTAAACTTTAATGTTTTTTATAAAAACATCAACTTATGTAAATGAAAATTTACAAGCTGATAAAATCCGAAAGAATAATATTTGACAACAAAAATCCTTCATTTGAAAAACAACATCCACAGTCTGTTTTTTTTAGGTGTCCCGTTTTAAGATATTTTTGTACAACAGATTCGTATTCTTTTTCAAAATCTATGCCAAATTTTAAATTAATCTGATTATAATTTATTCCTGCAGCCTTTCTTAATCCTAAAAATATCATCTCTTCAAGCTGTTCTTTTTTTGATAATTTATGCTTAGAAAACTTGTCTTTATACATATTTTTATATTCTTGTATTTCAAAGAAATTGGCATACCTTACACCATCAACATAACCATGAGCAGCGGCGCCAAACCCGTAATACTCACCACAATTCCAATAATTAAGGTTATGATGAGAATATTTACCTGACCTACAAAAATTACTGATTTCATAATGTTTAAAACCATTACTTTCCAATAACTGTATAGCAGCAAGGTACATCTCTGCTTGCATATCATCATCAGGTAAGTTTCGAGGATTATTTTTATAAAAACTACAACCTTCTTCTATCTTTAAACCATACAAAGAAATGTGTTCAACGTTAAGAGAAATAGCCTTTGTGATATCGTACAAAAAATTCTCCAAAGTTTGCTCAGGCAATCCGTATATAAAATCGACACTAATATTATCAAATCCTGCATTTTTAAATAAATTTACACACTCAATAGCCTTTTTAGAAGAATGTATTCTACCAATATTTTTAAGAATATTATCATCGAAACTCTGTATACCAATAGAAACTCTATTTACACCAATATTTCTTAAACTAGTAATATAAGAAAAATCAACTGTCTCCGGATTTATTTCCACAGTAATTTCTGTATCAGCATTAAAACTAAATTTATTGAGAATTTGTTTAAAAATGTCTACAGGCAACAAAGACGGAGTACCACCACCAAAATATATAGTTTCAAGAGTTTCTCCCTTGTAGTAATAATCAATCTCATCCAACAAAGAAACTATATAAGAGTCCCTATCATTTTTTGAACAGTCAGTATAAGAAACAAAAGAACAATACTTACACTTACTTTTACAAAAAGGTATGTGAATATAAGCACTTTTTACCATTAAATAATTCTCTGATGAATAAAAGTTTTTTTGCCGTCAGCGTAGGGAGCAACCGTCTGCCCTGAACCGTATAGTTTATATTTATATATGACAAGACCATCCAACCCGACAGGACCTCTTGCATGGGTCTTAGCCGTAGAAATACCAACTTCGGCACCAAGACCATACCTGAATCCATCCGCAAATCTTGTAGAAGCATTTGCAAATACACCTGCCGAATCAACAAGATTCATAAATGTATCTATAGCCTTTTTATCTTCTGATAAAATACAATCAGTATGCCCTGAGCCATATACATTTATGTGAGCAATAGCATCAAACAAATCTTTAACAGCCTTTATTGATACTATTTTATCGCCATATTCGCAAGCCCAATCCTCACTCGTCGCAAGTTCTATATGAGGAACAAACTCTCTGCATTTTTCGCAACCCTTAACTTTTACCTGTGCCTTTTCTAATTCCAAAACAAGCTGAGGTAAATAATTTTCCACTAAACTTTCGTGAATCAAAATTGTTTCAACAGCATTGCAAGCACTTGGATATTGAACTTTTGCATCCACGCATATTTCTGCACATTTCTTTAAATCAGCATACTCATCAATATATATGTGGCATATTCCATCCGCATGACCCATTACAGGAATTTTTGTATTACTTTTTACGTATTTAACAAGCGCATTACCGCCTCTTGGGATAATCAAATCTATATATTTATCCATCTCAAGCATTTTAGAGACATCATCTCTTGTAAACAACAGGTTAATAGAATCCTGAGGGAACTGCCCAATTTTTTCGAGAGCTTCTTTTATAAGTTTTACAAGTACAACATTGGTATTTTTTGCTTCTTTGCCACCTTTTAATAAAACGGCATTTCCTGATTTTACAGCAAGAGAACAAATTTGAGGGATAACATCAGGACGAGCTTCAAATATCACACCAATAACACCGATTGGGCAACTTACTCTGTACAAGTCCAATCCTGTATCCATTCCCATTGCCCATACTTTTTTATTCACAGGGTCTTCCAGTTTTTTGACATCTCTTATTCCCTGTATCATATCTCGCATTTTGTTGTCATCGAGCTTAAGACGATTATATGTACTTTGCGAAATTTCATTATTATCAAGAAGTTTTTTTGCTTCTTCCAAGTCTTTTGCATTTTCTTGCAAAATTAATAACTTATTTTGTTCCAACACATCAGCAATCTCTTGCAAAGCCTTGTCTTTTACTAATGTACTTAGAGATGACAATGTATAAGAAGCAAGTTTGGCATTTTGTGCCATTATTTCAATATTAGTCATTTTAAATTTTATCCTTTTACAGTAAAGCTATGTTATCTCTTGTTATGATAGCATCATAATTTTTGTATCCTAAAATAGCTAAAATGTCGTCAGAATGATGCCCCATAATTTTTTTACAATCAGAACAATTGTAATTAATCATACCTCTGGCAAATTCTTTACCATCGGCGTCTAAAATACTTACAATATCACCTTTTTGGCAATCACCTTCGATATCGAGAACTCCTATTGGCAACAGACTTGTATACTTTTGAGTAAGAGCTTTTTTGGCACCATCATTTACTGTCAAACGAGCTTCGATATTTGTTGCATAAGCAATCCAACGTTTTTTGTTTGCCAGATTTTCGGTAGGCAAAAACACAGTACCTAAAAACTCTTGTTCTTCTGAATTAAACAACCTTTTTATTATATGAGGAGTTTTACCATTTGCTATAACAGCCATTCCGCCAGAGCGAGTAACAACTTTCATAGCAGAAAGTTTAGTTTTCATTCCGCCTCTACCGCCTTGTGAGGCTTCTCTTGCGTAATTTTCAATTTCTTCTGTCAAATCTTCAACAACAGATATTTTTTTTGCATTAGGATTCGTTTTTGGATTATCCTCGTACAAACCGTCTATATCAGATAAAACAACAAGCAAATCCGCATCCAACTCACTCGCAACAAGAGCAGACAACTTGTCATTATCAGAAAAACATACAGCAAATGCATCCTGATAAAAATCCAACTCTTCCGTTGATACAGTGTCATTTTGATTTATAACAGGTATTGTTCCTAAGGAAATAAGGGTATTCAAGGTATCGTGCAAGCTGAGGTATTTTCGTCTGTGGGTAAAATCTTCTTCTGTAAGAAGTATTTGAGCAGTAGTAAATCCGTATTTATCAAAGCCATCTTCGTATATAGACATCAAGCGAGATTGCCCTACCGCCGCACAAGCCTGTTTTATAGACATACTGTCATTTGAATTAACTCCCAATTTCTTTGCACCCAAACCTACGGCACCGGATGTAACGATAATAGGCTCTTTGCCCAGTCTTTTTAGTTGTGCGATTTCTTCTATAAAAGTATATATACGAGACAAAGAAATTTCTTTATCATCATTACGCAAAACATTTGTTCCAAATTTAAAAACAATTCTTTTTGCATTAAATATTTTTTCTTTAACTGCTTTGATATCGATACCATTCATAAGAGAATTATACCAAAAAAGCTGCATTTTGGAGAAAAATACACAAAAAAATTTTTTATATAAAATAAATTTTTTTTGAAGTAATATATTGGTAATCGATTAGATTTTTTTGGGCCGGAAATAGGATAGAATAGAATGAACGAATTAAAAGACAAAGACGAACAATATAACGCATATTTGTATAAACATAAACACTCCAAATCAAAAGGCGGATTTGGGAAAGCAATAATGAGTCTTCTTTTAACAGCTCTCGTTATTGCTGTAGCAGGAATTGCATACATTAGTACTGTTGGAGCTGACAACAAATATTCAAAAATGCTTGTCAATTTTATAAAGGACTTAAACCCTAAAACACAAAAAGGTTTCAATATGCCTATACTTCAACACAAGCAAAATATCTTGATTGTCGGTGTTGATTCTAACGGCAAAAACGCAGACAAATTTAAGGGCACACGTTCTGACACAATGATACTTGTTAACATTGACCCTTCAAGACACTCAATCAATGCAATTTCTATCCCAAGAGACAGTAAAGTATATCTTGCAGGAGATTACGGTGTTCAAAAAATCAACGCAGCACACGCTCTTGGAGGAATTGATTTAACAATAAAAACAGTTGAAGACACATTGGGAATAAAAATTGATAAATATGTTCTTATCAACAATGAAGGTGTAAAAAAGCTGGTTGATGCGCTAGGCGGTGTACCTGTTTACATAGAAAAGGACATGTATTACAACGACTATTCAGGAGACCTACACATAAATCTGTCTAAAGGATTACACGTTTTAAACGGTAATCAAGTCGAAGGATACCTGAGATTCAGAAAAGACGGACTTGGTGATATTGGTAGAACATCAAGACAGCAATGGTTTGTAAAAAGCGTATTGGAAAAATTGCAATCACCTTCTGTTATTCCTAAAATACCTGAAGTCTTAAATATTGCTTCCACTTATGTAAAAACAAATCTGTCTTTATACGAAATGTCTCATCTTGCTGCAGCTTTGAGAAATATCGACATGAGTGATGTAGAATTTGCAACCTTGCCAGGTGCACCATCTAAAAAAGGTTACATAAGTTACTGGATTCTTGATCCTGAAAAAACTCAAGAAGTTATAGATAGAATGGTATACAGAGACAAACCGTCAGTAAGCGACAAAAAACTCATTGCTGGAATTATGTACGCCTATGATAAGGAAGAAGAAGCAATGAGAATCAAAGATGAATTGCAAAATTCCGGTTATGAAGTAAATTGTGTCGGAAGAGCCCATCTGCCTCACTCTCAAATTATAGGGCACAATGCGGCAGTTACAAGCGATTTTGTCGGCTGGCTAAAGAAAGAAATTCCAGAAATCAAAAGTTCGCAATTTGTATATGACCCTGTAAGAATGTATTGCGTACACAGTGATTTTACAATAATAGTTTCGGGTTCATAAAAGATTTTTGACTTATATTTTTAAAAGAAAATCCATAAAGAATGTCTTTATGGATTTTCTTTTTTGAAATCATTCTATTTATCTAGTTATTCGGTTTTATTGAAAATTTTTCCACATTAAAGTCGTATTGCGCCATTCTCCTTGCTACATTTATATCCTTGGTATAATTTCCATCTTCAGGACTTAATATATAAAGCAGTTCTTCCGGATCAGCTTTGCCTGACTCTTTAACATCAGTATTTACCCATTCAATCAATTCATCCATATATTCTTTATACAATCTTTGGAGCTTTGACAAGTTTGGCCTTTTCTTTGCACACAGAGTAACGGTTGAACTGTCTCCTGCAGGAGAATATGTTCTTTCTTGAGTAGGATACTTTTTGGCCATTGAGAACAACTCAAGATTATCACACAAATTTTCAAATCCTAAGGAATAAACAGCCTCATTACCGGTAGATTCAAACAAGACATCAGCCATAGCCTGTTCAAAAGCCAGCAATTTTAATTTTGTTTCAGTCTTAATATTCTTCTTCTGAATTACGGCAACTTTAGCGTGCGAATTCACACTAGGACGCTTTTGGCAGCATAGATTTATATAATCTTCTATAGAAACACCTGTTTCTTTTTTTCTAAACTGTAAAGCCAGTTCTTTAAAATATGAGTTCATCACGTCCGCATAAACAAAGTTAAATCTTTTTGAAAGTAAATATTTTGCCTGTGCTAACTTTTGCTCATTTTTTATATCTTCAAGATTTTCTAATGCAGGAGTTATCATCCACTCATTAGATATTTCCTTTGGCATATTAGCAAGAAATTTTTGATTAAAAGCATTCTTTACTTCTACGGGATACGTGCTTTTTTCAGAGAATAGTACCAATGCAGATTTCCCATAACTTTTTATGTATTCCAAAAGTTTAGAATTTAACTCATTGAATTCATCAACTATATCACCATTTAAAATAGATAAATCTTTTATCATTTGTTTTTTATCTAAATAAAAATAATATGATCTTATATCTTCCAACTCATCGTCAGACAAATCTTGTTTGTAATTTTCATATAGAGTATTTATTCTTTGAGGATTAACCTTACCCTGTTTCTTTATGTTAAGAACATATCTTTTACCGACTTTATGAGAATCCAAAACAATCGGTTCTTCTCCGCGTTCTAAATGATACATTGCCATTTTTACATCAGAATTAGACATCGTGTATACATCAGGATTCTTTGTGAATTCATACAAGGTGTCAGCCATTGCAGCTTCCAAGGCCCTATTGAACCTTGCAATTTGAGGCAATTCATTTTCTATATATTTTTTTACGATTTCTGTTTCTTCTTTCGTTAAAAATTCTCCATTTAAATTTTTTGTCCAAGCAACAATAGCATCTTTTGGCAAAAGTGAAAGAACTGTATCATACATATCATTGTAATAATTTTTGGGTATTGATTTTACTTTTCCAAAAACATGTGAATTATATGCTTCTCTAAAATCTTTTTTATAATCTTCTTCTTGGGTAAGAACACTTGTATTATTCTTTTCTTGCACAGAGTCAGCCTTAAACTTTTCCATCTCTTTTACACGTTGATTTTTATCACGCATAATTTGTTTTTTTAGTTCTTCAAAAGTACCTCTTGATATTGCCATCTGGACTTTTTCTTGTGATTTTATAATATTATCGCCAAGCATCTTTGCATAATCTTGATGATTTTCCCAAAATTCAGTCATCACACGAGACTGAAATTCACTAAACTCTTGAGTCGAATATAAAAGATCTGCGGGCTTATATATCTGATTAGCTTTTAAATGCGCAGATAAATCTTTTATCAAATCCATACTATGATTCCACGCATCTATCATTATGTATCTTAAAGGCTCAGAGCCTGCTTTCATTTTTGAAATATAATCCGTTCTCTCGGCAGCAGACATATTTGCCCATCTGGCCGTTAATCTTTGCATTCTTTTGATATGCAAAGTATCTTTATCCGCTTCAGAAAGCCCTGCTTCATAAATCTTAAGTTGATTTGTTGACCATTTTACAAACAATTCATCCTGACTCAGTTTATTTGAACCTACTTTTGTATGTTTTTTGACTTTTTCTGCATTTTCTTTTGTATCAGAAATATTTTCAGGATTTTTGTTTTGAGTATCTTGATTATTTTCCTTATCTATGGCTTTTTGGTATTTTTTATATGCTTTTAACATATCAATTTCTGTTAATTGGTCAGCTATCATATCAAGTTTTTGATTCTTTGAGAGGGAATCCCACCAATTTTCAAACTTTTGAGCCGATTGTTTAGCTCTTGATGTTCTTTCAGTATCATCAAGAGACTCCCAAAACAATGCAAGCCCCTTTGATATTTTCTCTGCCATTTCATCGGAATAGCCGTCTCTTGTATATCTCAATGATTGCTGATACTCAAACTCAGGTGTTTTTATACCCAATGCCTTCAATGTAGAACCATAAATATATGGCGAATCAGGATTTTTAAATTTAAAATCAGCTTTAAAATCAGGATTCAAATCGTTCTCCAAATCCTGATTTATTTCATCGACTGTTTTGGCTTCTAAAAACACTTTTTTTACGAGATAAACCGTAAAATTTTCGTTTGATTTTAAAGCACTTTGATTAGACAATGCTAACAATTCTTCATTTTCTTTGATACTTGCAAGAACACCTCTCTTTGCCTTTGAATCTGAAGGATTTATCAGGTTGTCAAATAACTTATCATCAGAATAGGCTTCTTTTATTTCATCAATAGTATTTGCATTTTCTAACTTATAAAAGGCACGTCTTTGTGCTTCCATTGGAGTTAATCTGCTTTTATCATCCAAGCCCTCAATATATCTTCTAACAGGAATAGGCATTCTCTCTTTATTTACGTCATAAAATCTTTCGAGTCCCTTATCAACTCTTGCTCCAAAAGAAACCAAATGATCATTAAATTTTGAGACCAGTCCGACTTTTTTATCTATGCTTAGTGTATTTTTATTATCTTTTTCCCCCTGTTTATTATTAGAGTCTTCTTGATTGTTGTTAATCTTATACAAAAAATGAGAGGAATTAACTCTGATGTTCATGGATTTCTTTCTGCCTTTCTTAAATTCTGACTCAAGAAAAACGCATAAAAGAAAAAAATTGTTCAGTAATTAAGTATGTTTAACAAAAAGCAACATTATTTGTCTTTTTTTAAAAATTTTTGAATTTTGATATCCTGAACTATAGAATTAAAAAGCCTTTCTTTTTGAGCAGCAGAAAGAACCCTATTATCTTCTATATTTCGTCTTATAACAGCAATTTCTTCGTCGTTCAACTCAATATTATCAGGATTGAAACCTTCCAAGTTTTCTTTGTAGGGATTTTCCTCCTGCAGCACAAATTTTTGTTCTACAGAATCTTTTTCAGACTGCCAAATTTTATGAGAAAAATGAATATCAAAAATTTCTATATCCAAGGGTTTTGAATAAGCATTGATTTTATTCAGCAACTGTTTTTTGTACATAGACAACTCACCGGTAACCGCAGCCGAAGAGCAAGCGACAATCAGAATGTATTTTCCGTTATTACAAGTAAGAGCCTCTGCTTTTGAAACTTTTTCAAATTTTTTTCCAACAACCTGACTCCAAAATTTAAACAGAGTAGATGTCTTCATCCCCTCTCTAAACTTAGGGTTCTGTATAAAATCATCAACAATATTACCAAGAGAATTCATATCCGAATATAATATTTTTTTCATTGAATATTTTCTTCCCGTCTTTTTTTGATAATATCCTCAGCCCTTTTAAAATCATCCGGAGTATCGATGTCAACACAAGAACCATTTAAATACAATTCAGGCTTTTTACCGATAAAATCTTTAACCTCTTTTAGAACCTCTGTTTTAATTATATAAGTAGCACCTGTTTCAGAAAAAAGCGGATAATGTTTGTCTTCATCCTGTCGTCTTGGTCTGTTTCTATAATCAAACAAACATTCATAATACGGTTCTTTTTCACAAAGAGGAGATTTTCTCCATTTTGAATGAGTAGTACCAATTTTTATTGCAGCAAAAACAGAATCAACGCCCTTGTTTTGAGACTCAAAAAACAAATCAAAGGCTTCATCAAGTTCTTTGGAATTTCGTAAAGGACACGTAGCCTGTAACAATACAACCAAATCCGGCTTATATCCATCATGTTTTTCAAGTTCTTCCAGCACATGCAATAAAACAGGTGCTGTTTTTGTTTCATCCTGCGCTAATTCCATAGGACGAGGCAAAACCTCTGCACCCAAAGAAGCAGCAACATCTGCTATTTTGTCATTTTCCGTAGAAACGACTACTCTATTTACATACTTCGACTCAAGCGCAGCATCTATTGTATATGCAATTAAGGGTCTACCGGCAAGCTCTTTAATATTCTTACCGGGGATACCTTTCGAGCCGCCTCGCGCCGGTATTATAGCCAATATCTCCATATTTTTTCCAAATAAATGCAGAACTAATCCAAAATTTGTTCAAGAATTTTGGCATTGCTCAAAGCCTTTTGAGGACTTGGCAATTTTGTACGTTTAATATAGCTTCTTAGAGCTTCTCTGACAAGTTCACTTCTTGTTCTTTGTTCACTACCTGCGACTGCATCAATCTTGTTTAAAAATTCGTCGGGCATTGATACTAAAATTCTTGCCATTTTTTCTCCTTTTATAATAACTTTACGAGATACTTTCACTAACTCAGCAACTTAACGTAAACCATTATACATCAAAAAGTTATATTTTCGATATCATTTTTGATAAAGTGTATAATTACTTTACATACTGATACAATGTTGAACCTTCACATATTATTAAAAACATTTTAGATTAAAAAATTGACCGTTATATTCCTCATATAAGCTATTTTTTGGAAGTAGAATACTGCTTGCTTATAGACGGCCCTATTTCTTTTCTTATATCACTCATTAGTTTCTTGTACTGAGGAAAAGCATTCCAAAAACTTTCATAAAAATCACACGCGCGAATATGAGGATTATCTCGTCTGAAATTTCGCATTTCTTTTTTTAATTCAGGCATTCTTTGCCACATTTCATCCGCAAAATCTTTATTCATCTGAAGAATTTCAGGAGATTGTGCAAGCATCCTGTTATGAGCAATAATTGTTTCAGGATGTGCCTTATTATAAGATTTTACCTTTTGAGCGATTTGCCTGTTCAATGTCTCATCAGAGGCCTTAAGCAATGCTTGATAATTTTTTCCCAAGTCAGGCATCCTAATTTTGTCCATAACCCAAGCGATTGAGCTTCTGTTTTTTAAACCCAAAGATTTTGCCACCTCATCAACTGTTTTTAATTTTGCCCATCGTTCCTTAAGAATATACAAAGATAAATCCTCCAAAGGTACTCTGTCAGCCATAGTTCTCGTATTTTTTGAACCTTTTGAAATAACCGCATTTGCCTGTAGAACTTCTCTAAATTCCGGAAAAATAGCTTGGGCTTTACCCAACGTTTTACACTCCAACAACTGAGAATATGTATTGATGTGAAGTTCCCTTAATGTTGGCACAGAAGAAAGTTTGTGAGAAGTCAAAACTATATGTTTAACATTGTCTCTCATTCTTTGAGGAAGCAATCTCAATCTGTTTTCGTATATATATTTTAAAGAAATATCAGATGCTGCACCAAATGACATTGGCTCAGATGTGTTTTTATAATCGTTGTGTAAAGAATAAGATGAGTAAACAATTTTCATATAGGAGATAAATCATGTAAAAATATTTTTTGCTATCATATTTTTTGACTTAGCGCCAATTTATAAATTTTATTTTTATTTAATCCATACAAGGAAGAAAGAATTTGAGAGATATCTTTATCTGAAAAATTAAGAGATTTCAGTTTGTTTATTTTTTCTTTTAATTCAGCATCAAATTCACTTTTATCTGCTGAAGATGAATCAAGTTCACAAGCATAAACAAGACCAACAATTTCACCTTTTAATGTATTGTTTTCAAAATATTCTATAATTTCTGAAACAGTACCTGTTTTAACTTCCTCAAACATTTTTGTTAACTCTCTGCCAATAGCAACCTTAGCATTATCTCCTCTTTTTTCTTTTATAATTTTCAGAGAATCAAGCAATCTGTTTGGTGATTCATAAAAAACGGTATCAATATACTTATACTTATCAAGCAACTGCAATATTTGTGTCTTTACTCTAGGCAAAAAGCCACAAAAGGCAAATTCCTCAGTTGAACGAGGAATTAAAGACAAAAACGTTATAATTGCACAAGCACCCGGTATTGATGTAATTTTTACATCATTTTTTATAAGCTCATCAACAAGAATTCTTCCGGGATCTGATATACAAGGTGTACCTGCATCAGAAATCAAAGCAATCTTCAAACCCTGTTCTATCATATCCAAAAGTTCTTGAGTTCTTTGTCTTTCATTAAATTTGTGATAAGAGATTACCTTTGTTGAAATACCGTAAAAATCCAACAATTTTGCGCTTGTTCTTGAATCTTCACAAGCTATCACATCAACGTTTTTTAAAACATCCAAAGCACGTTGTGATATATCAGACTTGTTACCAATAGGTGTTGCAACAATATAGACCCTTGGTTCAGCTATTTGTTCATTTTTACTCAAAAGCCAACCCCTGTCTTTTTCTGATATTTAATTTCACAGGAGTGCCAAGTGTATTAATCATCTTATACAAGCCTGTTTGCTCAAAAATTTTGACTACGGCAGGCTTCATGTTCTGAATACTAATCTTCATCTCATTAAAAACAGCTAATTTTTGAAGTGTCAAGAGACTTTCGATATCCTCAAGACGAATTTCTTCAACATTTGAAAAATCAAGCTCCATTTCATTTTCCAGATTTGGAACGAACTCTATAGAAGAGCCTTTTCGGCTCAACAATGAACTTATATAAACTCTCTGCATTTTATCTATCCCAAGATTAGGTTATGGACAAACTAAAAATTTTGTACCACATAATTTACTCAACAATCTTATAATAACAGATTTTTAGACCATGCCAATTTTTTAACATTTATTTACACTTTAATATAATCAATATTCAAAGAATCTATCGTACTGTTAATCTTAGCTTTATAAAAATCAGCAACCTTTGAACCAACAGCAGCTCCCAAAGTTAATGCAAAAAACAGAGTAGGATACTTAATAAGAGGACGTTTGTTTTCTACAGCCAAAGACATAGCTGTTACAAAAATTGTTGGTATCAAAGTGTTTGCCAAAAGCTCATAAGTAGTTTTCTTTAATTTGTTGTGATAACCTTTAGTATTTGCAACAGAAAATCCTGTAAGGGCAATCATTGGTTTTTCTAAAACTTTCATTCCCGAAACATCAGAAATAGTTACAAACAACCTATTAGCTGTATTTTTGGCAAATTCCTTATTTACATAGTTAAAACTACTAAAAGCGGAACTACTCTTAAAAAAACCATTTTCTTCTATATTACCACTATGTTTCACCGGTAATTCACTATTTGCAGGCTTAGGTGAAAATTTATCCACAAAACGAGGATTGGAAAAAACATATTTATGCATAAGTTCATTTGCATATATTGCTCCAACAATACCTGCAAAAGTATTTATTGTTCCGGCAGCTGACTCTTTTATAACTCGCTCTACATTTTTCATTACCTTTTCTGTTTTTTCTATGGCTTTATTGGATGCTTTATCAGGTACTTTATAGAACCTTGATACAATTTTCTTTGTCCTATTTACAAAAAGCTCAACAAATTTGGTTCCACAAAAAGCTCTTGTCATAGGATTAACTAATGCAAATCCTAGAATAGATCCTGTCAATATTGCAGAATCTTTTAACAAAATCGTTGTCTTTGTCTCAGGTTTTTCTTTTTTATAATCCTGACACGCCTTAGCAACCCCTACCGCAACAAACACGGCAGGCCCCATAACTCTTGGTTTACTTAAGATTGTTAATACAGGATTCGTTTTCATTTTTTACAAAACATTCCGTAATATTACAGCTATATATGAAAGTATTTAATATTAAACAACTAAATACTTTTTTTTGCTCAGTTTAACACACATGTAAAGAAATGTAACAGTATATACTCATGTCTGCAATTTTTAATTTTGTATATACTTTATATATATGTAAGACAAA
>CALVEK010000011.1 GCA_944326555.1 Candidatus Gastranaerophilales bacterium
AAAAAAGTTACTTTAGTTGGCTTCGGTACTTTTGAAGCTAGAAAAAGAGCTGCTAGAACTGGCCGCAATCCTCAAACTGGTAAAGAAATTAAAATTGCTGCTAAAACAGTTCCTGCTTTTTCAGCTGGTAAAAAATTCAAAGAAGCTGTTGATTGCAAGGCTTGCAAAAAATAGTTTTTTAACAGTTTTAAAGACCGTCTCTGTTTTAAGAGACGGTCTTTTTGTTTATTTGGCAATATTTTCTCTTGAGTTGTTTTGTATTGTTGTGTGAAAGGTTTAATATGGCAATTCAAAATTTAACAAGACAAATTCTTCCTAAAATATCTTTGAATAGTAAGGAGAATATTCGATTTATTAATGAAATGCCAGAAATGGTTCTGTCTAATGCAATTAGAAACGGAAATAAAAAAATAGTTCATGTAGGAATGAATGAATCTGCTGCAGTTAGAATTTCTCAAAGAGGAGTAAACACTGTTTTTACTGATGCTCTTGCAGGTTGTAACTCTGTTGGGGTTGTTGCAAAAACTGTTGACGGTAAACCTCTTATTGTTCTTTCTCATTACACTCCTTTACCTGAGTCTGTTAAAAGACAGTGCGCTGCAATAGATAAGCAATTATCTGTTTATGACTCTTATATTGATAAATCAGTAAAGCCTGACGTTTTCTTTAATGTTAGAGGCTATACAGATTTAGATGGGGCATTAAAACCTCAGCCAAACAGTATTTTTGAGGCAGTAAGAAATGTATTGTCCAAGTTTTTTCCAAAAGGTGTGAATGAAACTGTTAATCCTTATCCCAATTCAAAACGTCCTGCATTCTTTTCTTCTGCTAATATTTTTCAGTTTGATTCTAAAAATTTAAACAAACTTAAGATGACTACAGTTGGTGAAAAAGAGCATTTTATTGACTTAAATTATTAGATATTTTCTATTGTGTATAAGTCTTTCCCGCCAACAGCTTTATAAAGTCCTATAGTTGATATAAGATAGTTTATTTTTGCTGCGACTTCATCTCTTTGTGTAAGCAGTTGTTGCTCTTTGTTGTAGAGTACTTCAAGGTTTGATGCAGCACCTATCTCATTTTTGTGTGCCATAAGAATATACTTTTGATTTTCTAACTTTAGTCGTTCTTCACATTCTTTATAGTTTTTTTCATCGGTTTTTAGCTGAGCAGTACTATCATTTATCTCTTGTACACTCGTTAGAATTGTCTTTTTGTAGTTATGCATTGCTTCTTCGTATTGATATTTTCTAAGTTTAAGTATTGCCATTTTTCTTCCGCCTGAAAATAAGTCAAAAGAGGGCATTATACCTGCATTTGCAAGTTGTGAATAACTGTTGAAAAGTCTGCTCCACTGGTATGCATTAAGCCCCAGTTGACCGTATATTACAAATTTGGGCAGAAATTCTTTTCTTGCTATTCTTACATCGTAGCCTACTTTTTTTATGTAGTTCTCTGCTTGAATGTAATCTGGACGATTTTCAACAACTGTTGATGAGATTTTTAGCGGCAAATTCTGTGGAATTTGCAGTTCTTCGCAGTTTATTCTGTCAATTTTTTTATCATTATCCGATAGATAAACTCTGAGCTGATTTGTTAAAACAGTTTGCGAGTGTTCAAGGCTGTTTTGAATTTCTTTTTGAACTGTTAGTAGTTTTTCTTCTGCCAGAACTTCGTTTATTGAACATAGCCCGTTTTCGTATTTTTTTCTGGTCTTTTGTGCTATTTCTTCTTGTGTTTTTACAATATCATCTTGTATTTGCAACAGTTTATCTGTTTTTACCAAGTTAAAATATGTAGAAGCAAAGGCGGACGTAAGGGCGATATAACTTGCTCTTTCTTCTTGTTTTATTATTTCAAGTTGTTTTTCAACACTTTTTGTTTTTATTCTGTTTTCTCCCCAGATATCTATTTCATAGCTTGCTGTAAAAGGAAACTGATATCCCCACTGTGCGTAACTTGGAATAATCAACGAACCGAATTGTTGGTTGCTTGAACGCATAGTTCTTCCAAGATTACCGTCAAAAGAGACTTGGGGTAGTTCGTTTGCCAAGGAAATTCTGACCATTTTTTCGCCTTCTTTTACTTTTAAGGCTGCTATTTTTAGGTCATGGTTTTTTTCATACAGTTCAGTCATGTAATCAGCAAGAATCGGATCATTATACCTGTTCCACCAAGAAACATTAAGATACTCTATTCTGTTTTGTTCTTGCTGTTTTTCTTTGTTTGATTTTGTCTGTTTTGCATCAGCAGGCGTGAAAAACATTGTTGTAATGCAAAACAATAATAATGTTGTTAAAGTTTTTCTCATAATTTTTCTTTTCGGCTTACAATTTTTTTTATGCTTGTGTTATTATAATAACACAAGAAAATTTTATAATAAAAAAATTAAAAATCAAAAATTCTATTTTTTAAACACTATGCAAGAGAAACAAAAAAACATTTTATTAAACAAAAGAGTTGGTGCCATGCTTGTTGCGACAGGTATTATGTCTCGTGTCATGGCTTTACAATTGTATGCAGAAAGAGGATTTGAAATTACTCCTGAACAGTACCTCGTGTTGTCAATAATTATGGATTCGGGCGGAGAGTTGTATCAGCGACAAATTTCTGAAATTACATATAAAGACAGACCTAATGTAACTAGGATAATAAATATATTGGAAAGCATGGAACTTGTTAAAAGAATCGAAGATGTTAATAAACGAAAAATTTACAAAGTTGCTGTTACTCAAAAGGGTATTGACTTAAGAAAGAAAATACAGCCAACTATGTATGAATTAAGAGCAATTACAACCAAAGGTATTAGTGATAGAGATTTGGAATTTACTTTGGGTATACTGGAGCAGATGCAAGAAAATATGAAAGACCATGTAAAATTACACATATAAGGATAAAATTATGAGTCAAGACGAAATTAATAACAACAATCAAGAAGAACTTACACAAAGTGCAGAAACACAAGAAGAAGTTTCATCAGTTCAACAAATAGATGATGATGAAAAAGATGATAGACCAAGTTACAAGAAAAAGAGGGTTATTGTTCCAACTATAACAGCAATACTTTTCTTTTTGGCCGGTTTGTATTTTATGGTTCATTCCATTCATTTTCAATCTACAGATGATGCTTTTGTTGAGGGACATATCGTCTCGATTGCACCAAGGGTGTCAGGTCCGGTTGAAAAAATGTTGATAACGGATAACCAACCTGTCAAAAAAGGTGATTTGTTAATTGTTATTGACCCGAATGATTATGAGGCAAAGTTGGCTCAATCTAAAGCTAAACTTTCTCAGGCCAAAGCGTCCTTGAAGATTTCTGACGATGATATATCAAAATTTGAATCAGGAGTTCAAGAATCAGGTCATGATTTAGTTTCAACCAAATCAAAATTGGATTTCGCACAAAAAGATTACAAAAGATATTCTGCAATGTATAAAGAAGGAATTTCTTCCAAGCAGGATTATGATAACAGCAAAACAGGTTTGACAGTTGCTCAATCTGCTCATAAAGCAGCAATTGAAAAAGAAAAAGCTGCAAAAGCCATGTTGGAATCGGCAAAAGCGAAGAAAGAAGCTACATTGGCAGAAATAGAAAAACTAGAGGCAGAGGTTAAAACTGATGAACTTAATCTCTCTTACACAAAGATTTATGCTCCTCAAGACGGATTGATTACAAACAGAAATGTAGAACAAGGTAATTATGTACAAGTTGCTCAGCCGATGTTTGCAATTGTTCCGGAAAAAGTTTGGGTAGTTGCTAATTTTAAAGAAACTCAACTTACATATATGCAGCCGGGGCAGCCCGTTGAAGTAAAGATTGATACTTACCCCGGTAAAAAATTTAAGGCAAAAGTAGACAGTATACAAAGAGCGACAGGTGCAAAGGCAAGTTTGTTCCCTCCTGAAAATGCTGTTGGCAGTTATGTAAAAATAGTTCAAAGGGTACCTGTAAAAATTGTGTTTACGGAAGATATTTCAAAATACAATATAGTCCCCGGTATGTCAGTAGTTCCTGAAGTTAAGGTGAGATAGAATATGTCGGCGGATATTTCTGCGGAAAAAACAACAACAGTTACAGGTAATCCTCTACCTGTCATAAATAAAAAAGAAACACCTGTTTGGTTGGTAGCTTTTACGATTTTGTTGCCGACAGCATTTGCCATGCTTGCAACATCTGCAACAAACGTTGCTATTCCTTATATTGCCGGCTTTTTTGGTTCAACAGTGGATGAAGCCAACTGGGTTATTACTACATATATGATTGCAAATGCCATACTGATTCCCTTGACAGGTTGGCTAGAAAATTATATGGGAAGAGTGCTTTTTTTGAAGGTCTTTATTTCCATATTCACAATAGGTTCTCTTGTTTGTGCGATGGCTCAGAGTTTAAATATGCTCGTTCTCGGAAGACTAATTCAGGGGATTGGTGGTGGTCCAATGATGCCGATTTCACAAGCTATTTTGATTGCCAGTTTCCCTTATAACAAAAGAGGACAGGCTATGGCCTTATTTGGCTTGGCTGTTATGGTGTTTTCAATTTTAGGACCGACATTTGGCGGGTTTATTGTCGATAATTCCGCTTGGCAATGGATTTATCTTGTTAATATACCGATTGGAATTTTTTCCGTTGTTTTTGTTCATTGCAATATTGCAGAATTAAAAGATAGAAAGAAACCGTCAAAAGTTGATTATGTCGGTTTTTGTGCTCTTGTTCTTTGGTTATTGTCTATGCAGATTGTTTTGGATAAAGGTCAACAGTACAATTGGTTTGATTGTACCTGGGTGTGCTGGCTTGCTGGTATTTCTTTGTTCTCCTTTATATTCTTTATTGTATGGGAGCTTGAATACAAGGCTCCAATTGTTAACTTGAGGGTTTTTAAAGATAAAAACTTTTTTATAGGGACTATTTTAGGCTCGTCTGTAAACATGATTATTTACGTTACGATAGTACTCTTGCCGAGTTTTTTGCAAAGCCTTATGGGATATAATGCAGTACTGGCTGGTATGTCTTTGGCTCCTCGTGTTTTTTCATGTGTGATTATGCTGCTTTTGATAGGGCCAATGGTGGAATATTTTGATAACAGAATTTTGATTGCTTCCGGATTTTTCTTTTTGGGCCTTTCTACCATACTTTATACAAATCTGAATTTATCTATATCGTTTGATTATGTGGTTATTCCAAACATATTGATGGGTATTGGTGTAATACTTGTCTTTATACCTGTATCAGGTTTGGTGCTGGGAACTTTACCTAAGTCTGAACTTTCAAACGGTGCCGGGTTACACAGTTTGTGCAAATGTGTTATGACTGCTTTTGTTGTTTCTATGTCTTCAACTCTTGTTGCAAGATTATCTCAGGTGCATCAAACTTACCTTGTACGGAATCTTTCTAATTTTAATTTGATATTCCAGCAAAAATTGCATGCTTTATCCGGACATTTTGTTTATCTTTCCGGAAATCTTGCTTCTCACAAGGCAGGAGGTCTTTTGTACAAACAGCTTTTAGCTCAATCAAAATTGATGGCTTATTTTGATGTGTTTGCTTTGTTTGCTTTAATTGCCTTTATTCTTATTCCTTTTGGCTTTTTGCTAAAGGTGCCTGAAAGAAATAAGTAATTAACTATTTTTCATGGCTGTTAAATACTTTATATAACTTGTTGTTTAAAAAAAGTTTTGTTATTTTTTCATTAGAAAATGGAATACCTTTTTTGTATACTTCTGTAGTCGTTGTGTAAACTTTTCTTGTTTCTGTTGAAAATGATTCGTATGTCTTAATTATTTTTGTGTCATCCGGTTTGAAAATGACCAAAACGTCTTTACCTTTATTGTAGATGTTCTCTTTAAAAGGATATTTTATAAGTACAGCTTTGGTGCTGTTTTTTAAGTTTCTTTGATAAATATGATATTCTGTGTTCTTTTTTTGTTCTTTTAGGCTGTTTATATATTCATTTATGTTTTTTCCTGTTTTTGTAAATGAATTGAGGAAATTTCTTAATGTAGAAATAGATTGTGTTTTCATTTTTTCTCCATTATGTAATTTGACACCTGAAATATCTTAGTCTTTTTTTTTCTTTATTGCAATTGTCTAAGTCATCATAAAAACAAAAGAATCGGTTTTGACCGATTCTTTCGTCTGGGTTGCGATATTATTTTTGTTTTATAAGCATTAATATTGGTTTTCAACTTTAAAGAAGTATGCTTTGGGGTGTTTGCAAACAGGGCAAACTTCCACAGATTTTTGACCTTTGTGTCTGAAACCGCAATTTGCACATTCCCATTCAACTTCTTCTTCTTTTTCAAATACTTTATTGCTTTTTATGTTTTCTAATAGCTTTTTGTATCTGTCTTCGTGGTGTTTTTCAATTTCTGCTACTTTTTTAAACAAGAAAGCAATATCCTTAAAACCTTCTTCTTCTGCTTCTTGTGCAAATTTTGCATACATTTCTGTCCATTCGTAATTTTCCCCGTTAGCAGCATCTTCAAGATTTGTCATTGTATCTGCGATGTTTCCGCCATGGAGTAATTTGAACCATATTTTTGCGTGTTCTTTTTCATTATTTGCAGTAGCTTCAAATATTTGTGATATCTGAACATAACCTTCTTTTTTTGCTTGAGATGCATAGTATGTATATTTGTTTCTTGCTTGAGATTCTCCTGCAAATGCTTCCATCAAATTTTTTTCTGTTTTAGACCCTTTTAATTCCATATAATTCTCCTTTTTAATAAAACTATAATTATAAAGACAATCTATCTAAAGCCATTTGCTTTTGACAGATTGTCTTATTTTTTGTATGGTTTATTCTTCTTCAAAGTCTTCTTTGCCAACACCGCAAAGAGGACAAGTATAATCTTCTGCTAAATCCTCAAATGCAACATTGCCATTCTCTGATGGATCATATACATAACCGCATACTGTACATACAAATTTTTTCATAATTTTTCTCCTTAGTTTTGTTTATTTTTTTGTTCTTGCAGGCATTTGTTACAAATACCTCTTATTTGTATATTTATATCTTTAACTTCTCCAAACTTTTCTGCATTGCCTGGGATTTTTATTTCTTCATCTTTATCAAAAAAGATATCATAAACTTCATTGCATTTAATGCATATAAAGTGGTTATGAGGCCTTTTGTCCGCGTCAAATCTTGCTCTTGGAAGTTGATTGTCAACCCTGAAAATCATATCCAAATCTTCGAGTGATGCAAGAGTTCTGTATACGGTATCAACAGAAACATTTGGCATTTTGTGTTTGACCGCTTCGTACACTGTTTCTGCGTCAGGGTGCTCACAAGAATTCGCTACTTGTTTATAGATTTCTATGCGCTGCGGTGTTACTCGCATACCCTTGAGCTTGCACATTGTTCTTAAGTAGTTTATTTTATCTTCTATTGCTTCTTTATTAGAATCATTCATAATATTTCCTTATTAAGAATGGTTACTATTTAAGTATAGCAAATTTTTTCTTTTATGCAAGTGCTTTACTTAGTTTTCTTGTAATCATTCTTAAAAATCAATGGCTTTCAGTGTTACAATGACTTAATTTTTGGAATTTATTTTTGTTTTAAATAAAGTAATATTTTCTCTGATTTCTTCACACAGTGCTTGGTAATCTCTTTGATTGCCGTTCTTTTTTAACCATTCATTGAACATTTCTTCAAATTTTTCCCCTGTTATTATTGAGGCTTTGTTTTCTTTTTCTGCATCAAAGAAAGTATTTACATATTCTTCGATAAATGGTTTGACAAATTTAGATATATCGCTTGAAATCATCATTGCTTTATTTGAGTACTCAACAATGTCATTTTTTATATCCGGTTTAAACAGTTCATAGGAGTAGCCATTTGGTGTGCAACCTATATATTTTGTTTTTGAGCCAAGACCCCATTTTGTTACTGATTTTAGTATGAGATTTGTACTGCTTTCCAAATCACCGCTTACACCATCGGTATGTCCGTCAAACATCTCTTCTTCTATACTGTAGCCACCATAGTTAACAACAAGTGTACTAAGTAGTGATTCTACAGTTAGTCGGCTGTTGTCAGACGGTTTCATAAGAGTTAAACCCGCAGCATCTCCTCGAGATTCATTTACTATAAAATCGACTTTTTGAATAGGTAATTTAGATTTATGGTATTCATTTGCAAAAACATTATTCATTATTATCTGGTTAATTGCATGACCTGCTTCGTGTGCGATTATTGACCTTTGTTCAAAATCTGACTTTTCGCTATCATTTTTTATGCCTATTAATGACTCCAATTTTGCTTCATTTATGTCTTTAGGTGTGATGTATTCAATTTTTCTTCCAAGGTATAGAGTTTTTCTATAGGCCTTTTTAATAATATCGGCAAGTTCTGCACCGGATAAACCTGATGATGTTTTTGCCAAATCATCTAACAATTTTTTCTTTGTTTCTTCATCTTTAAAAGGTTTGTCTTTTGCATTTATTTCCAGTATTTCTCTACGTGCTTTTTCGGAAAATCTTGGGTCATCGATTTTAAATTCAAAATCAATACGGCCTTTTCTAAATGCTTCATCGAACAAGTCTCTTCTGTTTGTTGCAAGTATTGTTATTACTTTTATTTCATTTTCTTCTTTTGTTTGAACACCGTCCATTTCGCCAAGAAGAGCATTTAGGGTATGATTGCTTTCTGTATTGTTTGCACTTTCTCTTTTGGCTGCTACTGCATCAGCTTCATCTATAAATATTATTGCTGTTTTATTTTCATTTTTTGCTGCAAGATTTCTTGCCAATGCGTATAGTTCTCTTACGTGTTTTGCTCCTGCTCCTACGTATATTTCATTAAAGCTGCTGCCGTTAGCACTAATTAATGGTACTTTTGCCTCACCAGCAATAGCAGTTGCAAGGAGAGTCTTGCCTGTGCCGGGAGGTCCGTATAGTATTATTCCTGATGGTTTGTCTGCTATTTTTACTTTTGGGTTGTTTAGTATGTTTAAAAGTTCTTCTTTGATTTGTTTTTTTACGTTAAATAATCCGCCTACATCATCAAATGTTGTTTTTACATTTTCGTATACTCTAAAATTCGATATTTTTTCAGGGGTGGGTTTTTCTTCTTCTTTAGGTCTGATATTTTCAAAATTTCCTTCAGGTTTATCAGCTTTATTATATTTTTTTTCATACTTTTTAGCTAATTCGGGGTATTTTTTTGCATATTTGTTTTTATCTGCAAGCAATTCTTGTGCAAATAAATTACAGCCGCTGTCTCGAAGTTCTTCTATAACATCTGTATTACTTCCGAAGAGATTGCTTAGTTTGTGATAATAAAACTCTCCTTGATGTTCGGGGGTAAGAGTTTTTACCATTTTTCTGAGTTCTTGTGCGATTTGCAATGTAGAATCGTAATCTACAGCTGTAAAAAATGGCGAGCCCATTGTTCTGACTTTAGGTACAAGCAGTTGAAATCTTATGTCTTCATCTGCTTTTTTGAACATCTTAATGATATTTTGAGCCATGCTTATATCATTTGCATACAGCGATAAATTAAACGTCGATTCTTGATCTCCGTTTCGCATAAGTAAAAATTGATTTTTGACTTTTTCCGGTTGTTTTTCTATTGCATCAAAAAACTTTTTACTCTTTTTTTCAAAATCTTCTATTGTTTCATCTGTATCTATTGTAGTAATTTTTGCAAACTGTTTATAAAATTCGTTTGCTATTCTTTTGTCATCAAAATTGGAGCCAAATGTCGGTCTTGTTATATTAGTCGTCATTTGGGTAGGTTGATTTTGATAATATTTATTAGCTGTATAACTATAAGTGCGTATATTATTTATTTTCATCTCTCTAAATCCTAAAATACTCTCAATGAGTATTTAACGACTATGAAAATAAATTTTGTTATTTATTTCGTTATGGCTTAAATATTTTTTACAAATTTTCTTTTTGTTCATTCAAAGAGCCAAAACTATCAACACCGATTTCTTGAAGTAGTGCAATATACGCATTGTAATATACACCAATGGCACTTATATATTCATTCATTAGTTCTTGGTGAGAATGTTCTACAACTATTAAACTGGTCAGTGGGGTTTTACCTTTTTTGTATCTTTGTTTTGAAAGTTTAAGAATCTTTTTTGATTCTTCCAAAATTTCGTCATAATGCCCAACATTTTCTTTTGCTATGACAAATTTGTCATGGTTTGTATGTATAACATTCTTTGTAATATTTATTATTGAGTTATATTCAAGTTGAGCTTTTTCGTAATTTAGTTTTGCGTTTTTTATTTCCGGTGAGTATAAATACAGTGATGGTATATCAAAACCTGCTCCGACATAGGCACCAGGTGTCCCATCATGGGCAAATGCATATCCACCTGAAAGATATATATCAGGAATTCTTTGCTTTGCTGCTACATCAATATCTCTTTTTGCTTTCAAAATTTTTGTTTCAGCCATTTTTATGTCATATCTGTTTTTAAAGGCCGTTTCTTCCAGTTCTTCATATCCTGGAAGGTTTAGTTCTGCGACAAATGACTTGTCAAAAAGAGAATCTTCTTTTGTGTCATATAAAGTGAGATTATTTTCGAGATTTAGGACTCTGTTGAAGTTATATTGAGCAGTTCTAACGTTTGCTTTTGCTTTGTTAATTTGTATAATTTGTTTTTTTAACTTCATATCAGCTTGGAGCAGATCTATTTCATAGCTGTCAGACTTTTTGGGTTTATTTTTTGCTATTTCGTATAAATCTTCAAGCAGTTCTTTTCTTTCTTCCATTATCCTTAAGTCTGATTTTGCAAGAAGCAGGTTGAAGTAGGCTGTTCTTATTCTGAGTTTTAGCTTAAATTCATAGTCATTTATTTTATTTTCTGTATATGATAGGCCTGCAACAGCTGCTTTTTTTCTTGCTCCTCTTTTTGTTATTTCAATAGGAAGCATAAGCCCAAATTGGCTTGAATTGCCTTTTGCAATGCGCCCCATAAGAAAATTAGATTGAAACTGTGGATTTTTTAGCGCATTTGCTGCTTTAATATCATTTTGAGATATTCCCAAATTTTTGCGTTGTTCTTGCAGCTCAATATTGCCGATAAGAGCCATTTCCATTGCTTTGTTTAGGTCTATTTTATACTTATCATCATCGGAAAAAGCTCTTTCCGTTGATGTTTCCGCAAAAGCTCCAAGGCAAAATACTGCCAAAAATAAAATTGTGAGTAAAAACCTTTTCATACTAATTACATTGTAAAATAAAATTTTCTGAATACAAATCCTTAAAAATAGTGTATTATATTATTGAAAAGTTTGGATAGAAAGGATTTTTTATGTGGGAAAAAGATATGAATATTGATCAAATCCAAGAAATAAGAGTAAAAACAAACGTATATTTTGGAGTAGGGGCAATATCAAAAATTGAAGATATTGCAAAAGATTTGAAATCAAAAGGAGTTGACAAGGTAATTGTTGTCAGCGGTAAGGGCGCATATAAACTTACAGGCGCTTGGGATTATGTTGAAAAAGCACTAAATTCAAATAACATTGGATATGTTAATTATGCAAAAGTAACACCTAACCCAACAACAGCTGCAATTGATGAAGCTGTGGCTATGGCAAAAGACTTTGGTGCAAAAGCTGTTATTGCAATTGGCGGCGGTTCTCCTATTGATACTGGTAAAAGTGTTGCTATATTAATGGAATATAAGGATAAGACTGCTGCTCAACTATATGAATTTGAGTTTACTCCTGAAAAAGCAGCACCTATTGTTGCTATAAATTTGACCCACGGTACAGGTACAGAGGTAAACAGATTTGCTGTTGCTACAAATCTGGAGAAAAACTTCAAGCCTGCTATTGCATATGATTGTATTTATCCTTCATATTCTATTGACGATCCTTCTTTGATGACTAAATTGTCATTAAATCAAACTTTATACACATCTATAGATGCGGTTAACCATGTTGTTGAAGCTGCTACATCAAAGGTTGCTTCTCCTTATGCGGTTACTCTTGCAAAAGAAACAATAAGATTGGTTGCTGAATATTTGCCTAAGGCTGCTGCAGATTTAGAAAATCCTGAATACAGATATTACCTATTATACGCTTCATTGTTGGGCGGTGTAGGATTCGATAATGGTCTTTTGCACTTTACACATGCACTAGAACACCCATTGAGTGCTGTGAAACCGGAATTGTCTCACGGCTTGGGATTGGCAATGCTATTGCCTGCTGTAATTAAGGCTATATATCCTGCAAAAGCAGCTACGCTTGCTGATATTCTTGAGCCTATTGCTCCGGGGTTAAAAGGTACTCCTGATGAAGCTCAAAAAGCTGCAGAATTAGTTGAAAACTGGTTGGCAGGCGTTGGTGTTCCTCAAAAATTGACTGATGACGGATTTAGTGAGGCTGATGTAGATAAACTTGTTAATTTATCATTTACAACACCTTCATTAGACGGATTATTGGCAATAGCTCCGGTTGAGGCGACAAAAGATGTTGTAAAACAAATATATCAAGAGTCTTTGACTCCATATAATAAATAGTATTATAGACTATACTTATAAGAGAAAGCTCCGTTTTTTGACGGAGCTTTGTTTTTATATATCTTTCATAATTATATCCGGAATCAAATTTTTCAAAATATCGTGTATAATATTTTCCAGAAGAATATTTTTTGCATCTTGAGATTCTTTATTATCTGTTATAAATTCAACTGCACCCTTGTAGTTTCTTATATAGTCAATTACAAGAGATTCATCTGCTTGAAAAAGCAAGTACCTGCTAAGGCTTTTTTGTGATTCTAATGACATATCTTCATAATATTTGAATCCGTTTTCTCTGATGGTTTTTATTTGTTTTTTCAATATGTTGTTATAGAAGTCTTCAGCTTTTATTGTACTTAGTTTTTCGGCGTATATTCTATATCTATTGTCTACTATTGATGTTTTTTCATTATACTGTTCTTCAATATTATTCTCTTTTATATATTTAGCCGAATCATTTCTTGTGTTCTTAAATATTGTGCAATCGTTTGTTAACTCGTAGAGTGTTTTATTCATAGCAAATTCATTTGCTTTTGACAGCAATGGATATTCTCTTTCGAAGTCTTTTGATATTTCTGCCTTTATCTTGTTTAGCGATTCTTTTACTTCTTTTATTTTTTGAGGATTTATGTCAATTTTTGCTTGTCCTATTTCTAAACCTACAAATGCGCTAATTACTTCTTCTCGCATTTCCGGATGGTTTAAAATATAGTCTGTTAATGTTTCTCTGAATTCGCTGCTATAGAATTTTGTATCTTTTGTTGATAGGGCTTTGAATGCCTTTTTCAGAGATTTCATTGAAGAAAAATCTACATTATATTTGGCTGTTAATATGTGTTTTGCAGAGCTTTTGGCAGCGCGTTCTTCATTTGTTTTTACATTGTTGTCAGACATTACATGTTTTTCGTATGAGCATATAAAGTAGTCTATTGCTATGTGTTCTAAAATTGCTTTTTTTACTTCTTCTGAATCTGTCTGATTTAATAGTTTTGCGTATCCGTTGTAACTTTGAATAAATTTTATGCTTTCATTTCTAAATGTTGTACTTTTATCCAAGCTGTTTTTGATTATTTGCAGGTTCATCATAATATTATCCGGCAGAGCGTAGTTGTCTGTGCCGTTAATTGCCATATCTTCTAATTTAGGCAGTATATTGTTTTTGAGGAGTTCAAGAGCCTCTTTTTGATTCATTGGCTTTGCTAATTTTTTCATTTGTTGATTGAATAATGTTTTTTGTGTGATTATTTCTTTCATCAATTTTGGATTTTGTACCAATATATCGTAAGAATCTCCTCTTTCGTTTCTGAAAATTGAAGGATTGCCTGTTTTTTCATACAAGAAGTTGTTTATTATAAATTCATTGGTTTTTGATATAAGTCTATGTTGATTATCAAATTCGTGGTTTATTTTTTCTATTTTGGGGATATATTCTTGTTTTATTTTTTCAAGCCCATCTTCATCTACATTGAATAATTCTTTTGCATCGGGTCGGTTTAATTTAACGACATCTAATTTTGTTTTGTAGTCAACTTTTTGCATAGCGAAGTCTAAAAATTCTCTGGCAAAAATATCAGGAGAATATTTTAGTAAATCCATTTCTATTTGTTTAAATAACATTAGTATTTCTTTTTTTGAATAATTTTCTATAGGAGTTAGATTCTGTTTTTGCTCTATTTTTGTATCTTCTTGTTGCTTTGGCTTGGGGGCGAGCTTTTGCATTTCCAGTCTTTCTCGTCTCTTTAGCTTTGCTTTTTCAAGTATTTTTGATTTGAGATCTAGTGCTTGGTTTATTAAAAACTCTAATTTCTCAGGATGTTCTTTGTCGTGGTATGCTACATCAAAATCTGAAATAGTTTCTTGTATGGCTTTTGAATATATTGTTTTAAAATTAGGATCTTTATTCCAAAATTCGAGCATAATTTCTCTCGATTTTTCGGCAAAAGTGGGAAAATCCGTATTAAATTCATCATCATTCATTTTATCGGCAAATATTTGACTGAGTCTTTCAGAAAAGCCTATTTTTGCCGCAGCAATTGTCATAATTTGTCCTTGGAATTTTGAAAATATTGAGTCGGCAAATTCTTTGCCGTTCATCATTTTTTTGACTTGTTCTTCTCTCTCTATTTGATTAAGACCTGCCCACCAGCTTTTTGATGATATACTGAGCTTTTCTCTTGTTTCCTCTGATATTACTCTTGGGGTCTCAGGCTGTTTTCTTACAGGTGGAATGTATTCTTTATCGTTTCTTGTTGCTAAAAATGAATTATAGTAAGACAAATTTGGGTATTTTATTCCAAGAGAACGTATTGTTGAATTTGTAAAGTATTGACCGTTCTTTACTCCAAGTTCTCTTTTTATTGCTTCTGTCGCATCTTTATCAAAATCTTTATTTATTTCTTCTATTGTTTTTCCTTCAAGATAGACCTTTTTTAGCAAATATAATGTTATGTCTTTTTCTTTAGAATCTTTAAATATAGGTGTATTGCTTGTTTGTTTATCCCATTTTAAAAGTAATAGAATTCCTGATGATGGCTTTGTTTCATCCACTGTCTTCAAATTTGCAAATAATTCTTCATTTGGGTAGATTTCTTTTACTTCTTTTATATCGTCAGCAAGTTTTAAGTATTCGAATGCCAATCTTTGTAATTGAGCAGGTGGCATGTGATGTCTCGTTTCAAAGTCTTCTTCCAGATACTTCCTTACTGTATCAGGCATGTTTTTTTTGTTAAATTCTTGTGCATAGAAATTTTCCGGAGTTCTGTTTAATCTTTCACCAAAACTTATTTTGTTTATGTTGTAGTCTCGGTAAGCGTAAATGTTGTGTGTTTGTATTGATTTGGAAATGTTTTTGACTGTTTTGGATTTTAAGTTATTATTTGTATTTGTTTTTTTATAATGATTATTTTGTGGCAACAGATTAATTTTCATAAATTCCCTCTTACATATTAAATAGTTATATTAAAATTCATAAAAATTAATTTTGCTATACTTTTCTGCTTTTCTTTATAATATGTTATAATTTTAAAGTGTTTTTACACATCTGCACAAGATAGAGAGGCTTTTAATTATGGAATATAGAGGTACAGCTTTTAAATTTGGTGATAATATTTCAACTGACCATATAGCACCGGGTCGACTTTTTCACCTTCGTTCTAATTTGGAAGAATTTGCAAAACATGTTTTAGAGGATGCAGATGAGACTTTTGCTCAAAGAATGAAAAAAGGTGATTTTGTTGTTGCGGGTAACAACTTTGGACTTGGTTCATCAAGAGAACATGCTCCACAAATTATTAAAATTGCAGGTGTGTCAGCTGTACTTGCTAAGTCTTTTGCTCGTATATTCTATAGAAACGCTATTAATATAGGCCTTTTATTAATTGAGTGTGATACTGATAAGATAAATGCAGGTGATGAACTGGAAGTTGATATTAAAGCAGGCGTTGTAAAAAATATCACTCAAGGTATAGAAATTAAGTTTGCTCCTTTACCTGACGTTATGATAAAACTCTTGAATGATGGCGGTTTGATAGAACATCTCAAAAAACATGGCGATTTTGAGTTGGTTTAATTAAAGAAGCGGTTCTTTTTCTATAATTTTAACGTATTTGTCTATTAGCTTTTTGGGCATATACATTTTTGTGATGCCCCAATTATCAATAGATACGTGTTTTCCGTTGCTTTTTTGCAAAAGTGTTTTTATTATTTTGTTTAGGTCTGTACAATTATAATTTTCTTTGAAATAGTTATACGGTAAGCTGTCTTTTTCAAGCGGGAAAAATCTTTTACCCCTTTTGTAATGAGCTATATGTGAACCGATATCGGCATATGACACAACTGCAGGTGGATATCCTTTTTTTAGACAATATTCTATACAGAGTCTGTCTGCAAGTTCTCCTATCCCATGATATTTTTGGTCATTCCAGTTTTCTAAATAATCAACTGTTATTTTGGGTGGTGGATTTTTTATGCCATTTTGTATGCCCTGCATTTTTAAATCTATTATCGAAACGTATCCGAGTTCTTTTGACAAATCAGGTTTCATAAAATGGAATGTCGTTTGATATTTACCGTCAAATGAACTCATAATATTTACTTTCATTGGCTTTCTTACTTTATCACCCGTTTTTTTATTTATTTTACTTACATATATTGTTCCGTTGCGATTTGGGTTATATTCTGCAACCATTGCTTTTTGTTTGTATTTTAAAATGCTTTCAACTTTATCAAGGACTATTTTACAAGGTTTTGATAAATTTATTTCTATATCCGCCATATTTTTGCTGTAAGTTGTTCCGTTAGTCAGCTTTATTTTTATTTTCTTTAGCTTACTTTGGCTCGGGGAATACAACTGTACGGTATCTTTGGACAGTTGATAAATTTTTATTGTACTTTTGTTTAATAGCAAATTTTGCGAATAAAAAAATCGTTTTGCTATTGGCTTTTTGAATAAAGAGTTAAGATTGTTTATAACTTTCATACATAGTAATAAAATGCAAACAAATTAAAAATTGCTATGCATTCACCTTAAGAAAATAATGTACAAAGAATTATAGACTTATATTTTAGTCGTATATTTCAACGATAAAATTTTACTGTTTGTTCAAGTATGCCTGTGTAATAAAATCGGGAAGTCTTCTGAACATTTTATTTGTTTTTGTATCTACCGCAACACAGGTAACTGTTCCAACAATATTTATTACTCCTGTGTCTTTATTTTTTAATACTTGTTTAAATGTTATTGCACTAGGTCTGAGTTCGTCAATTGTTGTTTCCAAAATCAAATTTTCATCCAATTTTGCTGAAAGTTTGTATTTAATATTGAGTTCAACAACAGGAAGAATACATCCGTCCTCTTGCATTTTTTTTAGGTCAAGCCCCATAACTTTGTCAGTAAATTCTATTCTGCCTGCTTCAAGCCATCTTAAATATGCTCCATGCCAGACAACTCCGTATGCATCTGTATCTGCGTAATAAACTCTTATTTCATCAACGTGTGTTTTCATATAAATTCCCAGTATTTAATTATTCGAATCAAAAAGACCTTGGATTTTGTCTGTAATCTCTTGCGGGTCGAGTTCGTTTGTTACATTATTCAAATCCATTGCAATTTGATATAATTTTGCCGCTTCAACTTTGTCGCCCTTTATTGCTACAGATCTGCCTAAATTGTAGTGTGCAAGTGCATAATTTGGGTTGTATTTAATAGCTTTTTCAAACAACTCAATTGCATTTTGAACTCTGCCAAGATCATCGAGATAAATTACACCAAGGTTGTTGTATGCTATATCATAAGTCGGGTCATATTTGATAGAAAGCTCATATTCTTTTATTGCTTCGTCAATATCTCCCTTGCCCCAGTGTAAAAATCCTAAGTTACAGTGAATTTTTGCATTTGTCGGATCTAGCTCCAACGCTCTTCTGTAAACTGTTAGAGCATTGTTATATTCCTGCTTGTCATAGAATGCACTGCCGAGGTTTATAAATATATCTATATCTGTTGGTGTTAATAGATATGCAGATTGATATGCACTGATTGCCGCATCTGCATTTTTTTCCGATTCTTGAAAAACGTATCCCAATGTTTGAGCAATTATACTTGTCCATTCAGGTCTGGGATTTAGTGTTATTGCATTTTGGTAGTAACCAATGGCTTCTTTTGCTTCACCTTTCAGATACAAAATATTTGCCAAGTTACTGTAGTATTCTGCAGCGTTGGGTTGTATTTCTATGAGTTTTTGATACGTTTCTACAGCGCTGTCTAAGTCGCCAAGTTCTTCGTATACAGAGCATAAAGAACGATATGCAGTGATATTAAGGCTATCTACTATAATTGCCATTTTATATTCAAGTATCGCATCCTCGTAGCGTCCCATGGCTCTGTATATATCACCGAGAAGACAATACAAAAGTATAAAACCCGGTGCCTTATCAAGAGCATCTCGATATATGTCAACAGCTTCATTTATGCCGTTTCTTGCAACCATAATCCAGCCTTTTAAAAGCATTGGCAAAAATTGCAAGTATGAAAGTACTTTTAAAACTCCTTTTATTGCTAATCTGTCAAAAGGCAGTGTTAAAATAGATAAAAGCAATTCTTTTTGTGTGTTAAAAGTAACTTTGAAACCTTTAACTATCATTACTCTGTGAAGATTGTATTTCAGAAAATGTGCTCTTGAAGAAGCAAAAGGTCTGATTTTAATGGCTTTTGATGCATATTCAAAAGCATCAGGAAAATGTGCTTTTTTTGTATGACAACAAGCCAGCATATAATATGATTCGGCATATTTGGGATTCTTTTCTGTTGCCAGATTAAAATAGTTTATAGCTCTATCTATTTCATTCTTATAGTAGAAAGCCATTCCTATCTTAAAATAAATTTCTGCTGAATTTATATAAGATTCGAGTGCTCTTTGGTATTCTGTAATGGCTTCGTCTATATATTGTCTTGCTTGATGAATGTCGAGATGCCACTCGATGTATAAGTCGCCGAGTTTTACGTGTAACTCTGCATTTGTTGGGTCATTTGCAAGATCAATTTGACATTTTTCTATTGCTTTTTGCAGATTACTGTTTATTTTAAAATCTTTATTTGATTTTTCTCTATGTTGTCTTATTCTACTAAACATATTTATCCGAATAAATTTTCTATATCTCTATATTAAAATACATATTGTTTTTTTGCAAAAATTTTATATGGCTTAGTATTTGTTCGCATTTTGAGTTTGTTCTATTTTTACACATTTTTGTATAATTTTGTCTCTGTCTTGTTCTTTTATTTGCATAAATTCCAGTACATACTCATTTTGTTTGTAAAAATTCTTTTTTAAGATTACTCCGTCTATTTTTATAAGAGGTTCAAATTGTTCCAGTCTTAGTTGCGCTGTTACTTGTTGAGAGTCTTTTAATGGTAATGATGTACTAAACCTTACACCACCGCCGCCAATATCTATTGTATCGACTCGTTTATTTCCTGCTTCATCAAGTATGTATAAGTCTGTAATGTATGGCATTCTCAGGTATTTTCTTCTTTGTATAATCTGGTGTTGTTCGTTAAATTCTATCACCATTTTGCCGTCAAAAGGTGCATCATAAACTATCGAATCTATGATTAATATACCTGTAAAGCTGTAGATAAATGCTTTTATCTCTGTCCCTTCACTCAAATAAGGTGCAAATTCCAGTTTTGACTCCGGGAATGATACCGTTAATCTGTCAAATTCAGGTTCTATAATATAGCAATCTATTCTGGTTTTAGTACCTGTAAAACTTCCCGTATCAATTTCTACTTGAACTTTTAGTCCTCTTTTAATAGGATTTTGAGCCATTTTATACCTCTTTTAAGTATTCACTTGGAGCAAGTATTGTTAGCACGCTTGGTTCTTTAATACAAACATTTGCAACGCGTTGAATATCTTCAATTGTTACTTTATTGATTTGTTCTATCAATTTATCTTCAAAATCTGCACCAAGTCCTTTATCTTCATAAAAAGCCATAAGACTGGCTTGTTGAAGATTTGTTTCAGTAAAGAACTGACGTTTACCTATTAAGTTGTTCTTTGCGTTTTCCAACTCTTGTTTTGACACAGGAACGTTTTTTATTTTATCCAGCTCTACTTTGAAACCTTCAAGCGATGTTTTTATATTTTTAGGTTCTGTTGCTATGTATACATTAAATAAAGCTGCTTTTTCATATATTTCATAG
This sequence comes from Candidatus Gastranaerophilales bacterium, assembly GCA_944326555.1. GTDB lineage: Bacteria > Cyanobacteriota > Vampirovibrionia > Gastranaerophilales > Gastranaerophilaceae > Limenecus. Next base: position 20,195 of record CALVEK010000011.1, read on the forward strand.
CTGCTTCTTACAACGTATGCCAGACCTTTTTTGTCTCTAAGTTCTAAGAAAAGTCTTGAAGATAGCCCGCTAGAACCCAGCATTGTGTTCATAACCATTATGGCTGCATAATCTTTGTCATATATAGTTGGCACGTGCCAGCCTTGTATTATTTGAGCTTGAGCGGCATCATCTTTTTCTATTTTCACTATTTTGTTATCTTCAAGTGTTGGTGCCGGTATATTAGTAATAGTTTCTTTTTTGTTTTTTATATCGTGAAAGTATTTTTTCATTAATTCAGATATATCTTTATTTTCAAAATCACCAGCTATGCTTATTACTTTAGGTGAATTTGTTAATATATTTTTGTAGGCTTCTTCAACATCTGGTTTAGTTATATCGTCTATTTGTTCAAGAATTTTTGTGTATGTATGGCCATAGGGATGATTTAAAAATATATTTTTGTAGAATCCGTCCATCGCTTTTGACTTTGGCTCATCCATTTCTGCAGGGATTTCACCTTTTAGTTTTATTACTTCTTTTTCGAATTCTTCAAGTGTAGAATTTTTAATTATATCTGAAAGAATGTCCAAACCTTTTTCAAAGTCTTCATTCAAACATTGCAATTTAAAGCGTATAAAATCGTGTTTCATTTCACTGTAGCAATCAATTGCGTTTTCATCTAATTCAATTGCTATATCTTCTGCACTACGCTTGCTTGTGCCTTGCAAAAACAATCTGTTTAGCAATGTATATAGACCTGCCTTTTTTTCAGGTTCTGTTAATTTGAAATAAAAGCAAAGAGCTATTCTCGGTGTATTTTTGTTTTCTTTAATAACTACTGGTATATTATTTTCTAAAATTATTTTTTTCATCATTAATCCTTTTTCTATTCGGGAATAAGTACTGTTGTAACTGAATTTTTGATTTGAAGATATTGTTTAGCAATGTTTTTTACATCTTCTAATGTAAAAGAATCAAGTGTTTCTAAGTATTTTTCAACCAAATCCAAATTATCGCATACTGTCATATAGTATCCTATATTTTCTGCTATATCAGAAACTCTTTCAGAACTTTCTGCAAAATTGCATTTTAGAGTTTTGCATGCTTTTTTGAATTCTCTTTCAGTTATATCTCCGTCAACAACCTTTTGTAATTCTTTTTTTATAAGATTTAATGCCAATTCTTTTTTGTCGGCCTTAAAATTTGCCTGTATAAAGAAATTGCCACCATCTTTAAAGTTATAGAAATCGCTCGCAACAACATTGAAAACAGGTTCATCTGCTTTTTCTATAAGATTTTGATATAATCTTGAACTTTGACCTTCACCAAGAATTACATTAATAATTTCAAGGCCAATATTATCTTTAATATTATTCGCTACAGGGCCAAGCCAGCCTGTTATTGCAAATCCTGTGCTGATTTTTCCTTTTAGTTCATAATATTGTTCTTCTTGTGTAGGAGTGTCAATTTTGTGTATGGGGTTTTGAGCATTTGCTCTCCCTTTAAAATCAAACTCTTTTATTACTTTTTCTAATATTTCTTCATGATCGAAATCACCTGCAACAATTGTTGTGATATTGTTTGGCGTATAGTGCGTTTTATAGTAATCAAGTATGGTTTCTCTTGGAATTGATGCAATTGTTTCAGGGAATCCTATAACATCTCTTTTGTAGGGATGTTGTGTGTACATGTGTTTGTTTGTATTGTTGTATATTTTTGTCCAAGGTTGATCTTGTCTCATCCTTATTTCTTCTATTACAACATGTCTTTCTCTTTTTTGTGAAACCGTATCATCACCCAATTGGAAAGCAGGGCCGATTTCATCTTCGGGAATAACTGGGTCTAGCATCATGTCTGCGTGTAATTCTATTGCTTCTTTAAAGTATTCACCGTTTGGTCCTTGGGGCAAAGTTACATAATAGAATGTATAGTCTTTCCAAGTTGCAGCATTTACTATTGCACCTTTTGCTTCTAATGTTTTGTCAAAGTAACCTGCTTTATGTTTGTGAGTGCCTTTGAACATTAAGTGTTCCAAAAAATGTGAAATGCCGTTGTTGGCGTCATTTTCGTTAATAGAACCTGTTTTTACCCAGCTTGAAATATTTACAAGGCCACCTTCTTTGTGAGCAAGTATTATCTTGTGTCCATTTTCTCTTTCATATATTTCAACTGGCTTTGTCAGATAAGGATATTCAATCTCTGTTTTTTTTATATTATTTTCCACCGTAATACCTCAAATATTTTATACAAGACAATTGTATCAAATAATATTAACATTTACACATATATAAGGGGGATATTAATGCTGTATGTGCATAAGTTATATTGTTTGGTTGTGCAAGTCTGAGCTAATAAATTTGGATTCTTTGCTATTTTATGTTCCAAAAATCAGGGTGAAGCATTGCCAAAAATGGAATAAGCTCTAACCTGCCAATTAACATATTTAATATGCATATTATTTTTGATATCGGATGTAATATATCAAATGTTCCCATTGGACCTATAACCCCAAATCCGGGGCCAATATTTCCAAGTGTTGTGATGCTTCCTGTTATTCCTATTAGTGAGCTTTTTTCTATGACTGCAATTAAAAATGCAGATGTTGCAAATATAAGTAAGTAGAATAAAATGAATGCTACAATTTGTTGTATTACTTCTGGAGGTACAATGGCTCTATTTATTTTGATTGGATAAACAGCATTCGGGTGTAAGATTTTAGCAGTTTCTCTTTTGAGATATTTTATGAGAAAAACCCATCTTACGATTTTCATGCCACCGCCTGCAGAACCTGCACATGCGCCAAAGAAGAAAGTGCAAAATAAGAATAATTTTGCTGTAATTGGCCATAGTGAAAAATCACTTGATGCAAAACCTGCTGTTATTATTACGCTTATTGTTTGAAAAAAGCCTTCTGTTAATGATTTAAAAAGCCCAAAGGAGTGGCTTGTATACAATATTAAAGAAATGATTATTGAAAAGAACAGAACAATTGTTGCATAGTTTACGAATTCTTCATCTTTAAAAAGAAAAGATGGTTTTTTGTTGAGGTAGACTTTATACATCAATGCAAAGTTTATACCTGCGATGAACATAAAAAATATCATAATCCAGCATATTAAATTTGAGTTATAGCCCATTATACTGAGAGGGTGTGGTGAAAATCCTCCGCCTGCTAATGTAGAGAGTGAATTACATACGGCATCAAATAGCGGCATTCCTGCAATTTTCAGTAAAATAATTTCTAAAAGTGTGATTATTATATAAATTGTCCAAACAGCACTGGCAGTGTGTCTTATTCTTGGCGTTATTTTGTCTTCTGTCGGGCCTGGAGCTTCTGCAAAGAACATTTGTCTTCCGGCAACAGCAAACTGAGGTAATACTGCAATAAATAATACGATAATTCCCATCCCTCCTAACCATTGACTCATTGAACGCCAAAAAAACATTGTTTTGGGATAGGTGAAGGTCGTTAAAATTGTTGCGCCTGTTGTTGTTATTCCTGATACTGATTCGAAAAGCGAGTTAAGAGGGCTTAGCCCAAAGTGCAAGTATGGAATCATTCCAATGACACTGAACATTATCCAAGAAAGAGCAACAACGCAAAGGGCTTCTGACTTTTTGATATCATTAAGACTTTCAAATGTATCCGATTTCTTTGTAAAAAGGAAGCTGAGCCCATAGGAAAGTATTGCCGAAAAAACAAAAGGTGTTATTGATGACCAGTCTTTATAATAAATTGCTACCAAAACAGGAGCAAGTATTACTATTGCTATACACTTTAATACAAGTTCCAATGCTGTAAATATGTATGTTAATCTCATTGTTCCTCTTTATTTTTTGTCTTTAAAAAAGTCTATAATTTTTTGAGAATCTTCTTCTCTCGTAAAAATCAAGAGAGAATCACCAGGTTTTAGTATTGTAATACCTTTTGGGATTATTACGTTTAGTCCCCTTTGAACTATTGCAATAATCGCCTTGACAGGGAGTTGTATATTCATTAGTGAAATTTCTTCAAAGTTGTCAGGAATGATTGCTTCTATTATTCGGCCTTGACCTCTTTCCACCGTAGCCAAAATTTCAACATCTGTTTCTATAAGATTGTTTTTGATTTCATTTACGGCTGCTTCTTTTGGTGATATTGCAACATCTATTCCGACTTTCTCAAATAATCCTATATTTGTGGATTTTGATACTCTTGTAATTACTTTTTGGCTTCCCATTTGTTTTGTTAAAAGAGAACATAGCAAATTCTTTTCATCATTATTGGTAACACTTATGACGACATCGCTTTCCCCAATATCTTCTTGCATAAGCAATTCCATGTTTGTACCATCACCATAAAGCACAAGTGTGTTTTTTAATTCTTCGGTTAAATCTTCGCATCTTTTATAATCTTGCTCTATTATCTTTGTCTTTATGTTTATTTTTTCCAAGTTCTGAGCAAGCATCAAACCGACGCTTCCACCACCGATTATTGCTGCTGTTTTTACTTTTGACTGACTCTGAAAAATTTCTCTTGCAAGAATGTCTAAGGATGTTGACGAGCCCATAAATATCACTTTGTCATTGAGCATAAACTCTGTTTCGCCATCAGGTATAAACAAGTTTTCATCTCTTGTTATAGCAACAACCAATGTTTGATCAGGAAATCTGCAATCTTTTAGCTTTTTCCCTGTTATTATCGAGTCTTCTTTTATGCGGTATTCTAAAAGCCTTGCTCTGCCTCCTGCAAAGTTTTCAACGTCAACTGCTTCCGGTACTGTTATTATTCTAAAAATTTCTTGTGTAAGAAGTTCTTCAGGCCAAATTATATAATCAATCATTTCGTATTGCGTGTTTTTAACCAGTTTTAAAGATTCTATGTATTCCGGTTTGCTTACGAAACATACGGTTTTTGCACGGCTTAATCGGCTTACTGTCATACAAGATACAATATTGGCTTCATCAAAATTTGTACAAGCTATGAAAATATCAGCATCATCGATATTTGCTGATTGTAATGTGTTTATATTTGAACCGTTCCCCGCGATAAAACTTATATCGAGCCTGTTTAGGGCTTCTGTTTTATTTTCTTCTTTATCAATTATTGTGATATCGTGGTCTTCAAAAAATTCTGTTGCAACAAGACAGCCTACTTCGTTTGCGCCAAACACTACTATTTTCATTGTTATTTCCTATAACCTGTGGACATATTGCTATTTTTGTATCAAACCTTTTGTTTACGGTTCTTTCTATGATACTCAAAAATTTTATTTAATTCCTTTGTTCATTTTTTAATGAGCAATCTTTGTTAATTATAATACATAATTATATTTGGCAAAATATATTTTTGTTTTACAATATTAAACAGAGTAAAAGGGGAGAGATAAAATTGGATTTTACTACGTTAACTATAGATTTTTTAAAGCAATTGAGTAATATATTCGGAAGCTACGGTTTGGGTATCATAGCTTTGACAGTAATTATCAGATTAGCTATGTGGCCATTGAACGTTTCACAACAACGTTCTATGAAAACAATGCAACTTTTGCAGCCTAAAATGAAAGCCATTCAGGATAGATATAAAAATAATCCTCAAATGATGCAGCAAAAGATGATGGAGTTCTATAAAGAGCATAAATTCAACCCAATGGCAGGTTGTTTGCCTTTATTGATTCAAATGCCTATTTTCATTCTTTTGTATTCATCATTAATGAGCCCTCAATTTATATCTATGGCCGGTCAATCCAATTTCTTGTTTATAAACAGATTGGATGCAACTTTAAAAGGTAATGCAGGAATCTCAAATGACGGTAAATTCTCTGTTGGACAGAGAGATACTTTCTCTTTGAACAAAAATATTAAGGTATATGTTGGTGATAAAGAGCTCGAAAATGCTAAATTGTCTAATCCGAGAAATGCAGTTAAGGTTCAAGGAGACATAGTTCCCGGTGAACCTGTTGATTTGAAAATCAGTTTAGATGATTTTGATTTGAAGTTTAGCCAACTTGCTCAAATAACTTCTGCTGAGGCAACAGTAACTGATAACAATACAAGAGAAATTGAAAAAATTAAATTTACAAAACAGGGTGATAATTTGGTTGCTTCTGTTCCTACTTCTGCAACAAAGTCATCATTCAATTATGATGTGTTGTTGCTTGTTGTAATCTTTGGTGCAACTATGTTCTTGACTCAAAAGATTATGATGGCAACTAACAAAATGCAGCAAGCAGACCCGACACAAGAGGCTATGCAAAAAACATTGGGAACTATGATGCCTGTAATGTTAACTGCAACTTTTCTCTTTATTCCTATTCCTGCAGGTGTTTTGTTATACCTGATTGCTAGTAATGTTATTCAGGTTGCCCAAACTCTTATTATTAACAAGCAGTTAGATGTTGAAGAAGAAAGAAAACATAAGTCAGGTGTTGTATCAGCTCAAGATTCATTTGCTTCTTCCGCCAAAAAAGTTGAGGCAAAAGAGATAAAAAATATTGAATCTGATAAAGAGTAGTTTTTGACAGAGGAGATTGTAATGAACGGTAATGCACAAAAAGCTCTTGATATCCTTTTAGAGGGAAACAAAAATTTTGTTAATGGAAGATCAACAGCAATTCACCGTACTGTTGATGACTTGAAGTCTCTTCAAAACGGACAATCTCCTATTGCTTGTGTGGTTACTTGTTCCGATTCCAGAGTTATTCCAGAATTGATTTTTGATAAAGGTTTTGGCGATATTTTCGTTGTAAGATGCGCCGGAGCTGTAATTGGTGAGAATATATTAGAAAGCGTTGAGTATGCGGTTGAGCATCTTAATGTTCCGCTCGTTATGGTTTTGAGTCATGATGATTGCGGAGTGATGAAGGCTGCAAAAGCCTTGTATCCTAAAGAACCTGACCATCTGGAATTACTTATTCGTTCCGTATATGAAATTATTGATAGTGAAACAGAGTGTTACAATGAGCTGGCTAGAGATTATACTTTGGTTAAGAAAAGAAAACTTCTTAAACGCTCTAAAATATTAAGACAGGCTTATCACGACGGAAAATTTGAGATTGTAAGGGCTTATCTCAAATTTGATACAGGTGAAGTTGTTATAATTGAAGACTAAAAAATTAGTCTTCTTTTCTTCTTTTTGGCGGTGTATATGTTAATAGTTTGAAAATTGTCGCCACAAGACATATCAGATAATTGGTTTCTTGTATATCCCTATATGCCCTATTCATATCGATACGGTCGCTTTCAAGTTTCCTTTTTTCTTGGAATTTTTGAAGATTCTGCTCATTTAATAAAGTTTTTTCTTTACCGTTTAAAAGGTAAAGATTTCCGTAGTAATCTCTTTCAAAAGTTTTTGTAACAGCTACAGAATCATCTTGAGATTTTAAAGTAATATCAAAGGTTTTAGTTTTTGCATCTTTAAAATTTAACTCATAGTTATAAGCGGATACAGCGTTCTCATCTTTGACAAGCAAATCACCGCTGAGTTTTTTATCTTCTAAATTTTCTGTATTAACGGTCATACCAACTTTTTTATCGTTCATAGAAAAATCTACACTATAAAAATTTTCACCCATTTTTTCAATTATAGGCATTTCTGTATTTTTAAAAGTATTCAGATGATAAAAAGCGTTAGATGTTTTTTCTGTTTGTTGGAAAGTCTCTTTCAATTCCTTGTACAAGTTTTGTGTATTTTCATCTGTTTTATATACAGTATACATTTCGTCTAAATTATTTTGAGCCTTGTTATATAAAAGAGGATTAACAGCCAAAGTATTTGCAAGTATTGCCCAATAAAATAAATTACCTGCAGTAAAATTAGAGTTTTTAGGCGTTCTTTCATTATCATTACTATACCCGTTTGGTCCTGATAAGGAACCTGATGCTCCTTTAAAGGATTTATGTGATTTATTTTTGTTTATGACAGATATGTTTATTCTTTGTATAGACATTTAATCTCCCTTGATAAGTATTCCCGTGAATTACTACAACAAAAAAATAGAATTAATCTTCTCTTGTTGCGTTTATATAAAATGACTAAAAATTTATTTTTGTTATTAATGAAAATTAAATTTACATAGCTTAATTGATAAGCATGCAATCTCCATAGCTGTAAAATTTATATTGTTCTTTTATTGCTTCTTTGTATGCATCAAAGATAAAATCTTTACCAGCAAGTGCACTGACAAGCATTAATAATGTCGATTTTGGCAAGTGGAAGTTTGTTATCAACCTGTCTATAACTTTAAACTCAAAACCTGGATAGATAAAAAGAGTTGAATCATCGATTACTTGAAGAATTTCATCATACTTTTGCATGCAAGTCTCAAGAGTTCTTACTGTAGTTGTTCCTACTGCGGTAATTCTTTTACCTTGTTTTTTTGCATTCATTATTATTTCTGCAGTTTCTTTTGATATTTCATACTCTTCAGAGTCCATTTTATGTTCAAGAATATTTTCTACTTTTACAGGTCTAAATGTTCCAAGTCCAACATTTAGAGTTACATAACAGATGGTAACTCCTTTTTGTTTTAATTTTTCGAGGATTTCATTTGTAAAATGCAATCCAGCCGTAGGGGCAGCAACAGAGCCTTCTCTTTGTGCATAGACTGTTTGGTATCTCTCATAGTCAAGATTTCTCAATTGTTCGTCTGTCATGTTTCTTTCTATGTATGGAGGAAGCGGAATATTTCCTACTTTATCAAGAATCTCATAGAAATTACCGTCATAGTGGAGTTCTACAAGCCATTTGCCCTCATTTTGTCTTGTCAAAACTTTTACGTATAAATCCGGACAAATTTCTATTATCGATTCTTCTTTGACTCTTTTTGACGGGTTAATTAATACTTCCCATGTTTTGTCGCCTATTTGTTTTAACAAAAAGACTTCTATGTGAGCGCCTGTGTTTTTTCTTCCAAACAATCTCGCTGGAATTACTTTAGTATTATTCAAAACAAGTACATCATTTTCGTCAAAATATTCTGTTATGTCATAAAAATGCTTATGTTCTATACTTTTTTGCGCTTTATCAAGAACCATCATTCGGCAATTTTCTCGTTTTTCTGATGGTGTTTGTGCAATTAGTTCTTTGGGTAATTCATAGTCATAATCATGAATTGAAATATGTTGCACCTGTTCTTCTTTTGTATTCATTTTTGTACTTCCTAAAAGAGTTGCATTTCAATTACTCTTTTTGCTATTCTCACTGTATTTAAAGCTGCACCTATTCTTATGTTGTCAGCTACACACCACAAGTCTATTGCATTATCAAATGCAATATTTTTTCTGATTCTTCCGACATACACAGGATCTTTGCCTGCTGCATCTTGAGGAGTAGGATAAATGTAGTTTTCTGTATCATCCATTACTTCTACACCCCAAGCATTTTCTAAAAGTTCTCTTGCTTTTTGTGCAGTTATTTCTTTCTCAAATTCGATAGTAACAGCTTCCGAATGTCCATGGAATACGGGAACTCTTACTGCTGTACAAGATATCGGAGTGTCTTCTGAAAGGTGTAATATTTTTCTTGTTTCGTTTGTAACTTTCATTTCTTCTTTTGTATATCCGTTTTCACAGAAAGAATCAATTTGAGGAATTACGTTGTACGCAATAGGCTTCTTAAATTTAACATTTTCAAAATCTTTGTTATCATTAACTGCAATCGTGTTATCTTTTAACTCATTTATTGCTGCCAACCCTGCACCTGAGACTGCTTGATAGGTGCTTACGATAAGACGTTTAATTTTTGCATAATCGTGCAGCGGCTTTAGCACAAGCATGAGTTGAGATGTAGAGCAGTTAGGATTAGGAATAATACCTTTATGAGTTTTTAAATCTTCGTCATTAACTCCAACAATAACTAATGGGCAATCTTTATCCATGCGATATGCACTGGAGTTGTCTATAAATACGCAACCTCTTTTTACTGCTTCAGGAGCGAGAGCCAAAGATGTAGAACCACCAGCAGAGGCAAGAACTATATTAACCCCTTCGAATGCATCAGGTGTTGCTTCAATGATAGTATGTTCTTCACCTTTGAATTCGATTTTTTTGCCTGCACTTTTTGCACTTGCAAGAAACTTTATTTCATTATATGGAATATTTTCTTCAACCAGAATTTTGAGGATTTCTCTGCCTACTACACCAGTTGCGCCAAGTACAGCAATGTTTGGTTTTTTCATATTCTTCTCTCTCTGTTTTCTACATTACATTTAGATTATAGTATAAAATTATCCGTGTGTAATATTTCGGCTTTTTATTTCAATACTTCTTTACTATTTGCAAAAAATCATTATCATATAAGTATGAGAAAAATTTCTTTAATTCTTTTATTTTTATTCTTTTGTTTGTCATTTGCACCAGTAATTGCCGATGATAGTGCTGATTTTTGGGATGAACCAATGAAGGTAGACAGTGCTGCCAAAAGTCAACAAAAGGCTGTTACTGATCAAGAATTTGAAAAAGTAATGAAAATGTTTGAAAAGAAAAAGAAGAAAAAAGAAGAGAAAAATAAGCCCAAGGGTAATCCTGTTTGGGATGCTAATTCTGAAAGTGAGGGACAGCAGGATCTTGTATCGGGTGCTTTAAAAAATCAAAAGGCTGATTATCCAACGGTTATGATTCCTGTTACTCTTATTACACCTTATATGTCAGAAATTCCTCCGGGCTTTTACCGAATACTATCTGCAAAAAATCAAGATGGGTATTTCATAAATTTCTATCAGGGGAATTCTCTTGTTGCAAAAATAAAAGCGATAGATACCGGTAATGATTATAATCAAAAGTCTTTGAACTATGCAAAAATCATACCTGTAAACGATGATTATATGAAAGTTATTTACGGTGATATTGATTGTAACATTGAAGCCAGACTTGATATAAAGCACTAAACAATGCGTATGTAATTCGTTTATGACGAATGTTAACTAAATAAAAAGCTCTCATTTTGGAGAGCTTTTTATCTTATTCTGTTTTATTAAACTTCTACGTATTCTCTAAGACGTTTGCTTCTGTTTGGATGTCTTAGTTTTCTTAATGCTTTAGCTTCGATTTGTCTGATACGTTCTCTTGTTACCCCAAAGAGTTGTCCAACTTCTTCAAGTGTTCTTTGACGTCCGTCATCCATACCGAAACGTAATCTTAAAACATCTCTTTCTCTTGGAGAAAGACCGCTCAATACTTCCGCAAGGTCTTCTCTCAAAAGTTCATGAGCCACTGTTTTAACAGGTGCATCAGCATCTTTGTCTTCGATAAAATCACCAAGTCTTGAATCTTCTTCTTTTCCGATAGGAGTTTCAAGAGACAACGGTTCTTGTGCTACCTTGATAATTTCTCTCAATTTTGAGATAGAAATATTCATTTCTTGAGCTAGTTCATCTTCGGTTGGTTTTCTTGAAAGTTCCTGTGCAAGTTTTCTTGTAACTTTTTTCAATTTATTGATAGTTTCAACCATGTGAACAGGGATACGGATAGTTCTTGCTTGGTCCGCAATAGCTCTTGTGATAGCTTGTCTAATCCACCAAGTTGCATAAGTAGAAAATTTGTAACCTCTTTCGTGGTCAAATTTTTCTGCTGCACGAATAAGACCAAGGTTTCCTTCTTGAATCAAGTCTAAGAAGAGCATTCCTCTTCCTACATATTTTTTTGCAATAGAAACAACAAGTCTCAAGTTTGCTTGGACAAGTTTTCTTTTTGCAATTGCACCGACATTGCCGCCTTGGATAATTTTTCTTGCAAGGTCGATTTCCTCGTCAGCTGTTAAAAGTTTTATACGACCGATTTCTCTTAAATACATTCTGACAGGGTCATCAAGAGAAACTCCTCTTGGGATTGCAATTTGTTGTTCATCATCAGATTCCAAGTCATCGGATGCTTGCATATATATTTCGTCTGCAGCTACAGAACCTGCTTTGCCGATAATAACATCAATACTGTCTGTAGTAATAGTTTCCGGTTCGCTAAATAAATCATCACCTGTTGTATCATCAGCTTGAAGATCATCTTCATCAATAATACTAACGAGTGATTTGTCTGACATTCTTTTTCTGCTCATTAATTGTCTCCAGTTCTTAGCTTGTTTTTTATATTTTCTCTTAGTTGCATTTGTATTTGGATTGCTTCAATTTCATCGTCATTTAGTTTTTTATATTGAGACCTTAAATGACTTTGGACTTCCTTTTCCTTAAAAGCAGCTATTTTTGCAATATTTTCATTAATAGCATTTTTAAAGTCTTTTTCCGACAAATTTTTAAAACTGTCGGATAAATATATCAAATCTGTAATTATATCTTTGACTTCATAGTCCTCGGCAAATTCTGTGTACAGGGTTTCGATTAATTCTTTAACATTATTTACCCGTTGAACTAATTTGTCAATTGTATTTTTTACAATTATTAACGTATCGTTTGTATATTCGACATCCTTTAAAATACTGTTTAATGTTTGGATGCTATAAGAGCTTTCTTCTATTAAATACATCGACAATAAATTTTTTTGCGCTTTTTCTGAAATATTTAAAGATTTCTTTACAATAGGCGCTAATGTTGTATTAGCCTGTGTTTTGGGTGTGATTGAAAAGGTGTCTGCTGTACTCTTTTTCAATTCTTTCTTTAGTGCAGATTCATTGATATTCAATTGTGCACTTACTATTTTTGTATATTCATCTCTTATTATGTCGTTATTAATTTCGTTTAGGTATGGAATGACTTCTTTTACCAGATTGTTTTTTTCTGTTGGCGTCATGTCCGGTCTTTTGTGTTTTAAAACGCTGTTAATTTGAAAATCTACGAGTAGTGGTGCTTTATTTAGAATTTCTTGGTATGCTTCGGCTCCGTTTTCTCTGATAAATTCATCAGGGTCTTTGCCCTCAGGCGGAACAACAACTCTAAGTTCACAAGAGTATCTGTCGTTATTGTTTGCTATTGATGAGTAACTTTCGTCAAATTGTTTTATGTTTCCAAGACCTGCAAATGCTTCTTTTATAACATCCGCACCTCTTTTAGTTGCATTTTGACCTGCTTTATCTGTATCAAAGGCGAGGTAAATTCTACGGGATTGTGTATACCTCGATATTAGCTTTACATGGCTTTCTGTCAGTGCAGTGCCACAAGCTCCTACTGCATTTTTTACACCGTTTACCTGTGCGGATATTACATCAAAATATCCTTCCATTATTACTATAGAATCTTTTTCTTTTATTGCATCTTTTGCTTGATATAGCCCGTACAGAATATTGCTTTTGTTATAAACAACGGTATCAGGAGAATTGAGATATTTTGGGTTTTGGCCTGATTCGATGGCTCTTGCTCCAAAAGCAACAATATTCCCTTTATCATCAAAAATTGGAATTGTTATCCTGTTTCTAAATCTGTCCAAGTAGCCTCTTGAGTTTTCTCTTTTTATTACAAGACCTGCTTTATCAATTATTTCTTCACTATATTTGCCTTTGAGGTGTTGTTGCAATTCATCATAAGAATTTGGCGCAAAGCCGAGTTTGTAAAGTTCTATATTTTCATCCGTTATTCCTCTTGATGAAATATATTTGTAGGCAACAGAATCTTTGTTTTTTAAGAGATTAGACTTAAAAAATTCGGCTGCATCAAGCATGCAAGAATAAATTTGTTCTTTTATATCTTTATTGTTGTTTTGTTTTTCAAAAGAAGATGGAAGTTCTATACCCAATATTTCGGCTTGCTCTTTGACTACATCATGAAAACTCTGATTATTAATTTTCATCAAAAAGCTAAGAACATCGCCGCCTTCTCCGCAGCCAAAACACTTGTATATCTGTTTTGCAGGGCTGACACTAAAAGACGGAGTCTTTTCGTTGTGAAAAGGACAACGTCCCCAGTAATTTCCTCCTGATTTTTTCAGGATGACATATTTTGATATGACATCAACTATGTCTAACCTGTCTTTTATTTGTGCAACGACGTCTTGATAAGTTATTCCATTCATTTCGTTTAACATTATATCATGACAATTTTTTTGTCGATAAATTGCTATAAGCAAAAATTTTTTGGTTATTGTAAAATTAATTTAGGAAGAAAAGAGGATACCGTTTTGGATAGAGAAGATATTTTATCGGAAGCAAATTCACTAATTGCACAAAAAGATTTTGAGGCAGCTAAAAAACTTTTGAACGAATATGTCGATGCAAACCCCGATGATGACAATATAGAAATACAAAAAAATCTCGGGCTTTGCAATGTCAATTTAGAAAAAATGCAAGAGGCAATGACTAACTTTGAAAAAGTCGTTGATGTTAATCCTGATGATGCGACTAGTTGGTTTTATCTTGGGATAATATATGAATCATTGGATGCTTTGGATAAATCACAAAGTGCCTATGAAAAAGTTATATCTTTAAGAGAAGATTATAAAGATGCACATAAAAATCTTGCTGTTTTGTATTTGAAAAAACAATCTCCGGACAAGGCTCTGCTTGCTGCCGAAAGAGCAATGACAATAGATGCTGATGATTATCAAATCTATTACATAATTGGAACCGCCTATACAACACTCAAAGACTATGAAAAAGCAGTTGAGGCCTTAAAAAAAGGTATTTCTCTCAGGCCTGAACATCCTTTGATGTATAACAATCTAGGGTCTTGCTATCTTGCTTTAAAACAAATAAAAGATGCACAGCTTGCTTTTGAAAAAGCAGTTGAATTAAACCCTGATAATGCTACAAGTTATTACAATCTTGGAACATCGTTGCAACTCCAACAAAAACATAATGAGGCTTTTGAATATTTTAAAAAGGCTTTTGATATTGAACAATCGGAATTTTATCTTACATCATTGGCTTTGGCTTCTATCAATGCAGAAAGATGGCCAGATGCTGTTTGCTATTATCAAAAATTGATAGTTTTGCATCCTGAAAAACAGAATTTTCAGTACAATCTGGCATGTGCACTGCAGGAGACAGGACGTTTTGATGAAGCTATAAAGATACTTGCACCATTGGCGTTAATGAATCCAAAGTCAATTTCTATGGGACAGCGATTGGCGGATTGTTATGAGGCGGTTGGTAAAAATTCTGAAGCGATGACAGTTTATAATGCTCTTATAAGACTTGGAAAAATTCCTGCCTCTGTTTATTACAAATATGCCCTTCTTTGCATGAAAACTAACGATAAAGACAAGGCAGAAACTATTTTTAAAAAGGTTATTCAATTAGAACCTACAAATGCAAGAGCACACAAGGATCTTGGGGTTGTTTATCTGTCTCAAAGACTTTTTGATTATGCAAAAGATGAATTCCAAAAAGCCTATGAGCTCGCTCCTGATGATGCTAACATTGTTTTTGAATTGGCAAATTTTTATTATGCGACAAACGATTATCATTCAGCAAAAGATTTTTATGAAAAAGCATATGACCTCGAACCGCAAAATATGGATATAGCAATTTTTAGAGGGCTGAATTATCTTGCTTTGCACGATGTAGACAAGGCATTGAGTATATTTATCGAAGCTAATTCCAAATATCCGTCTCAGTACTTGATACTGTTTAATATCGGTTTGATATATTTCGGAAAAGGTAATTTTGATGTTGCTAAGGAATTTTTGTCTGATGCATACAGCATTGAACAAACACCTGATGCAATGAATGCTTTGGCAATGGCGTTTTTTGAACTTAAAGAATATGAAAACGTGATAAATCTCGCTTCAAAGTTGCTTGTTCAATTTCCTGAAAATATTAATGTATTGCTACTATTAGCAAAGGCGTACATTGAAACAGGTGATGTGGATAATTCTGTTAGGTATCTGGACAAAATTATGGAAATATTTCCTGAACAGCCTGAGGCGAAAGAATTGTATCAGAAAATTAAGGGGACAGTATAATGTATGAATTAAAAGTTATAAGTTCATTTTCAGCAGCGCATCATCTTCTTAATTATGAAGGTGAGTGCGAGAATCAACATGGACATAATTGGAAAGTCGAAGTTTTTATTAAGGGAGAAAATTTAGATAAATCAAATATCCTTGTGGATTTTAAAGTTTTAAAAAGAGAATTAAAGAAAGTTCTTGATAGATTGGATCACAAGGACATAAATGAATTGCCTGAATTCAAAAATATGAGTCCAAGTAGTGAAATTATTGCAAAGTTTATTTATGACGAAATGAATAAGGTTTTTCCTCAAGTTTCGAAAGTCGGTGTTTGGGAAAATGAAAATTCTTGTTCTATGTATTATGAAAATTGGGATTAGTTAGGATAGGTTTTTATATATGAATTTGATACAAGCTATTATAATGGGTTTAATGCAAGGTTTAACTGAGTTTTTGCCTGTGTCCAGTTCCGGACATTTGGTTTTGACATCCAGTTTATACAAATTTTTTACTAACAAAGAATTTGTTGCAGGTAGTTCTGAAGAAGTTGTTTTTGATATTATTCTTCACCTTGGTACTTTGTTGGCTGTCATTTTATTTTTTAAAGATGATATTTTTAAAATCACAAAGTCTTTTGTAAATGCTTGTATAAAGAGAGATTTTTCTGATTCAGATGCAAAGTTGGCCGCTTTTATTCTTTTAGGTACTGTTTTTACTGTTTTTGTGGCCTTTCCTTTAAAAATAGTTTCAGAAAGTCTCATTAACCTACCTTATGTTGTTGGAATATTTATTTTTATAACAGGATGTATTCTTTATCTTGGAGAATGGGCTTCTGAAAAAAAAGCAGCAAAAACAGATAAAGTCAGCTTAAAGACTGCTATTATAATTGGTATTGCTCAAGGTCTTGCATCTATTCCGGGTATTTCTCGTTCAGGTTCTACTATTTCTACAGGTATTTTTCTCGGTTTAGACAGAGTATCTTGTGCAAGGTATTCTTTCCTTTTGAGTTTACCGATAATTATTGGAGCTTCAGTTTTCTATCCTGTTTTAGAAGTTGATTTGCATGAATTTTTAAATTACAACTGGATTGCTTTTGCTGTTGGGTTTATTGTTTCTTTTATTTCAGGATATTTTTGTATAAAGTATTTTCTGCAGTTTCTTGCAAAACATTCTATGAAAGTTTTTGCATATTATTGTTGGATTGCAGGGGCTTTTATGTTTGTATTCTTTAAATTCTTTGCATAATAAATATGTTTAAAATACTCTCTTTGCATGATGTATGTCATGGTCAAATCTTGCATGATATGAACATCGATTTAGACTTTGAAAAAAGTTGGGAGAGGTTAGACAAATGGTTAGTTCAATTGGTTCTGTTGCGAGCAGTATGTTTTTGCAATATCAAAATCTACAGGCAGGTTCTGATGCTTTATCCACGCAGCAGGGACAGAGTTTTGAAGAATTGATAGGTATGGGGAAAATTTCTCAAGATGACGGTTCTTCATCTATGAGTATTACAGCGTTACCTTCCGTTTCATCTTCCGGTGGTTCATCTGCATCTTCATCATCATCTTCTTCTTCAAACAGTGAGATGGATTTAAACGGTGATGGTGTTGTTACGTCTGATGAAGTTATGCAGTATATTGCAATGCAAATGTCAGAAAAAGTTCAGGAAGATATAGCTTCTGATGAGGCGTCTGATAATATGGCTCAGAACGAAAATCAAAATCAGCAGCAACATAAATCAGGTGTTGAAAATTTCAAAACTCAGATGGCTTCTCAGGCTTATCAATTCGGTGAAAATCTCTTAACTGCATCAATTGGTGCTGTTACAAAAAGTTTTGTACTTTGAAAAGATTCCTTTATAGCAGCTACTGACTTGGGCGAGGTCTGAACAGGGTGATATTATTTTTACGCAAAAAAAAAGACCTTTCGGTCTTAAATATTTTTGTGTTCCTCGTGTGTTGTAGATTTTCTCTCTTTATTCCTCGTATATATATAAAGTATACACAGAGAGAATAATTGCTATATAGGAACTAAATTGTTAAGAAATATTAAAACCTATTTTGATGTTTCTTCTTCGATGTCTTCAAGAGTATCTATAAAGTCTACAACTTTGTTGAACTCTTCGTCATCTTCAATCATTTCAAATATATATTCTTCACCTTCTTTTGTTAATCGCATCAAGACGACTTCTCTTTCTACATTGGGGTCGTCATTTTCATTTTCTTCTTTAGGAAGCAAAAGACCGTATTCTTTGCCGTCCATTTCGATAATGTCTATCAGTTCGAAGTTAACTACGTTGCCGTCTTCATCGATAGTTTCAATCATTTGTTCTTCGATTTCTTCATTGTGAGAATGTTTTGTCATATATTTTTCCTTTTCTTTAGTTAGTTCTGTCCAGATATTGTTGTAGTATAATACAAGCGCTTTTTAAATCAACCATACCCTTGTTTTTTGTGTACTTCTTGCCTTGAAGCGCCAGTATATTTTCTGCTTGTTTACTTGTTAGTCGTTCGTCTTCAAACAGAAACTCCTTATCGGGAATATTTTCTTTCAGTTTGTTGGCAAACGCAATACAATCTTCTGCTTGAGGACCCAGTGTCCCGTTCATATTTTTGGGCAGACCGATAATTACTTTTTCTACCGAATTAGAATGACATAAATCCTTTATTTTTTCAATTGCCATTTGTTCCGGTTCTCTTTGGATTGTTTCACAAGGTTGTGCTGTAAGTAATAAAAAATCACTTAGTGCTACTCCAATTCTTTTTGTTCCCACGTCAAGTCCCATTACCTTGTGCATATTAAATCCAACTGCTTTCTATGCTTTTTATAGCATTTTCTATGTATTTTATATCAATTGATTCAAGTTCTTTGTTTGATTTTCTTGAAAATATTGATGTTGCGTTTTTGAGACTTTTATATTTGTCTTTTTGTCCAAGAAAATATTGGTATAGGCTCTTTTTTAAGTAATCTGTAAGTAGTCTGTCTTTATATTCGTTGTTGTCTGTCAATGAATACAGTATTTGAGAAAAATCACTGTCTTCAAATGACTTTGACATATAGGCACACATTGTAAGTCTGTGATTTAAAACAGATAATTCTGTTTGGTTAAATATTTCGTATTTGTTGCTTTCAATTTTTTCTTCAAAAACAACAGTATCTGTGATTTTATTATTTTCTATATTTTCAACCAATTCAGAAAACTTTTTGTTATCATCTTTTTCCATAAACCATTTGTCAAAGTATGGTTGTTCATATATTTTTTTCATTAAGAATTCGTTGAGTTCTATCTTTTCAAGGTTTTCTTTTATGTTGATTTCTTCATAGTCAACATCATTTGTGATTGATTTCCAAGCTATATATTCATAAGGAACTTCTTGATATTTTAGTCTTGTTATTTTTTCTGCATTTTCCATAAGATATTTTGCAAAAGTGCAGTCTATTTGAGAAATATTGTTATCCTGATAGAACTTTGAAGTTATTCTTTCAAATTCCTTTTCGGATATTTCATTAAATCCAAAGCAATCAATAATTCCGTCTATGTCATTGACTACTAATGCGAACATTTGTATAAAGTTTAGTTCATTTTTTCTTGAAAAAATGAGTCCGATATTGCCATGTCCGTCAGGGTAACTTGCATAGCAATTATATACGGGAGATAGTTCAAGCAGTTTTTTATAGTAATCTTTCGTGATGTCTTTTGTTACTCCAGACAATTTTAAAAGGTTTAGACTTTTTTGCACGGTATATTTTACTTTTGCATCTTCGATATTTTCTTGCAGCCACATTAAAATTGGGTAAGCAAGATTTGATTTGCTTTCACCAATTGCTTGTATTGCAGTTTGAGCGATTTCACTATATGGATTTGACATTATAACAGGTATCAATATGTTTGTAAGATTGTCCCCGTCATAGTCATTTGTGAGTGAGGTTACAAGCATTTCTTTTTCTGAATCAGGAAGTGCTGAGAGAAAGTCCAGAAAATCTATTTGTGCTTCCGGATTTATTTTTGCATTTTCCAAAAGTTTTATTGTATCCGAATCGATTACTTCATCAGGATTTTCAAAATAGCTGATATATTGGTCATAATTTACGTGTTTACCTGTTTCTCTCAATATTTCAACAAGTTTTGCTTTGAGAGAATCTTTTATTTTGGGGTTGGCTAGTTCTTCAAAAAAAGCAGCTTCTATTTTAGGTGTATCTACAAGCTCTCTCAGTAAATAAGATATTGTGTAGTCTTTTGCTTCTGTGTTCTCTTTTAACAGTTCTTTTAAAAGAATTTCAAGGATTGCATCTTTATTTTGGATGTTTTTTAATTCATTAACTGTTTTTTCTACAAAGCTCCCGTCTTGAGAATTGTTTATAAGATTTATTACTGCAGACAGGAGTTTGGCTCTTATTTGAAGTTTATTTTCCTGAATATTTTCAGGCATGATTTATTGCTCCTTGTCTTTTATTCTAATTTTGTCCAAAATGCATCAAGTATTTTTTGAGCTTCGCCTGAGGGCATTCTATCTTCAAGAATCAAGTATTGCACAGCAATCATTGTGCATTCCGAACAAATATTTACTCCGGGACCCTTTACCATTTTGACGACTTCTGTATTTGGTCGACCACAAAAACTACAGTATACAGGCTCAAATTTGGCTCCGTTCTGTGTTGATTCTTCATTTTTTTGTTTTTCGTTATCGTGTTTTGCCTTGGATAAGGATACTACTTTTTCATCATTGGACATGTCTGTTTTCCCTTTTCTACTTCGTTTATTGTATCTTATTTTATGTGTGTTGCCAAATTTTTTAATTTTGTTTATTATGTTAAGGTATTACAGAGTTACAATTTTTTGAATTTATATATTTCTTATGAAGAAAGTTGTTTTATTAATTACAATATTGTTTGTCTCCGTTATTAGTACAGCTTGTATAAACAATTTAGCTGTTCAAGAGTTAAATAACAAGGCAAAAGAATATATGGCTAATGGAGAAACTGAAAAAGCTATTTGCCGTTTGCGTTCAAGTATTGATCTTGATACCAGTATCTTTGAGACACATTATAACTTAGGTGTTGCTCTTATTGAAAATAAAGAATATGCAGAGGCTCAAAGTGCTTTGCAAAATGCTATAAAGCTAAAACCGGAGTTTGCTGATTCATATTATTCTTTGGCCGTAGCTTTTGAAAATGAGGCAAGTGATATTATCAACGGCGTTAATAAAGAAGCTGATGAAGATGCTGTGTCTGATGATGATAGCAGTAATGATACCAAAGCTGACAAGAAAAAAGAGTTAACTGAGTCGGATAAGACAAAGATTGTAGAATATTATAATTCTGCTGTTGATAACTACAATAAGTATCTTGTAAAACAAACTGATGCAAAAGATAAGGATAAAATACTTTCACAGATAGATTATCTTAATTCAGAAATAAAAAAATATAATACTGACAGAAACACAAGTCTAAATAGTTCTGCTGTTTCTACTACAAAGGAAAGTCCGGTTTTGGAATAATGCAGTCGCCGCCTTCTTCAATATTATTTGAAGTAAATGGTTTTTGTATCCATTATTATGGCGTGATAATGTTTTTGGCGATTATATCGGCTCTTTTTGTAATCCGTTACATTGCCAAGAATTTTTATAGAAATGTAAATACTGATATTATTTTGGATATTTTGCCTTGTATAATATTATTCTCCATCTTAGGGGCAAGGTTGTATTATGTTTTGATGGATTTTTCTTATTATTCTGCTCATATTGTAGAAATACCCGCAATATGGAACGGGGGTATGTCAATACATGGCGGAATTTTGGGAGGAATTTTAAGCGGTTTAATACTGGCTAAGATAAAGAAGATAGATTTTTTAACTTATGCGGATGTATTTGCGTACGGTATTGTTATAGGGCAAGCTATTGGTCGTTTTGGTAATTACTTTAACTGTGAGGCCTTTGGAAAACCTTGTTCAATTCCTTATTTAAAGTTATACATTCCCGAGCAGTTTAGACCTTTTGGTTACGAACTATACGATTATTTCCATCCGACATTTTTGTACGAATCATTGTGGGATCTACTTGTGTTTTTTATTTTGTTTTTTGTAGTAAGAAAATTTGTTTCTGTTAAAAATCTTTCACAAGGAACAATATTTTTTTCATATTTGATTTTATATTCCATTGGACGATTTTTTATTGAGTGGTGCCGTTTGGATAGCGTAAAAAACTTTGGCTCTGTTCCTGTTGCTCAAATTGTTTGCGTTTTAACTGTTTTGGCAGGTATTTTGTTTTTATTTTTATTGAATAGAAGAAGAGGTAAGATTTAAGGCTTACCTCTTGATATATGTAATAGATGATGTATTTATATTAAATCAGGATAGGGTGAAACATATAACTCGTTGAATCCTAAGTTGTTGCCTTGTGGTGCTTGCATATTGTAGCCTGCGAAAATATTAGCTTGTCCGTAAGGATTCATTGTTGTATAGTTTCCGTTTGTTGATAGAACTTGATTAGCTTCGTTAAGTGCTCTTTGGCTGTTTTCCATTGCTTGAATGTATTCTTGCATTTGTTGAGCATTTGCAAATCCGTAGGCTTGAGCGTATGCATCGAGTTCGCTGATTTGATCAGGAGCTATTTGTATTGCAGGTAAGAATCCGTTATTTACTGCTGCTGTTCCTGCCCATAGTCTGTTTGTTTTAAGTTCTTTAACACCGGGTGTGATGTATTTTGCTTTTGCGAATGCATAGTTTTCTTTTAGACCTATTGTTTCTGTTACGTTGTTTTTTTCGAAAATTTCTATATCTGTTTTGATTTTTTCGATTTCAGCTTTAAGTGCATCTTGTCTTGCTGTATCTTTTTCTTTTGCGAGTTCTGATTTGAGTTTTTTGATGTCTTGTTTGTATGCATCAACTATTTCTTTGTTTGTTTGAATTGATTCAGCATTTGCTTTTTTGTAAGTTGCTGTTGCGACTTTTTTGTATTCTTCAAGTGTTTTGATTTCGTTTTCGATTTCTGATATAGCCTTTTTGTATTGAGCAATTAATCTTCTTTCACCGGCTGTGCGTTTTAGTGGGCTGCCTGCTTGTTCTTTTATGTTAGCAAGTGCTTCTTTGTATCTTGCAAGTTCTGCCTTTGAATTGTCAATTACAGTTTGATATTCAAGTGGTGATTTGTTATCCATTGCTGCCAAGTGGTCTAACAATTGTTGTTTGTTTGCTTTTTTGATTGCTAAATCACTGTTGAGTTTTGCAAGTTCTTTTGTGTCAGTAGTTTTTGAAATTTGTTTTTCTAGTTTTGCAATTTCTTTATCAAATTTTTCAACTTTGTTTTCTTTAAAGTATTTTGCTGCATTTGTATTGTTGAATTTTGCAGACAAGTTGTTTCTTCCAACTTCAACAGCGTTGCTTACTGTGCCGGTAAAGTCGCTGCGTAGGTTTTGATAACCTTTTCCAATCATTTTGCCTGATTCTGTAAAGCATTTTGCTGTTGATTGCAACGCACCTTTTACTCCGTGGTAACCTGATACATCAACCTTACCTGCGGATTTTAATGCTCCTTTTGCTCCTGCTACTGATGCAACTATTGCAGTTGTGCCTCCGCCTATATCTTGCCATGCTTTTTCTGCTTCTGCATCTGTTTTTGCTGTGTTTGCTTTGTATATACCTTTTCCGACTTGTATGCCGCCCATAGTAGCACCTGCTGCAACCAAAAATGGAGCTGCTGCACCACCTGTTGCTACTGTTACTGCTACGGCAGCTGCTGCAACGCCTACTGTTGTTAATGTACGTTTCCAGCTAAATTTGCCGTCATCATCTAAAAACATTCCTGTAAAGAATTTGCCGACGCCTTTACCAAAGTTTTTGAGTTTAGAATCCCAGCTGATTTTGCCATCATCTTTGCCATCGCCGCTTACATGTTGAGTTGTTTCAATATTTTGTGTTTTAGTTATTTGTGTTGTATCAACAGGTACTTCTCTAAGTTCACCTTGTTGAACAACTGTTCTTGTTTCTTGTCCTTGTTGTATAGAGTTTGAGGGTTGCTGTTGTCCTGCTTGTTGCATTCTTTGTATATATGCTTGTTGTTGCATTTGTTGCTGTTTTGCTGCTTGCATCATCATAAGCATATATTGCATATAAAGTGGGTTGCCAGTTGTGTAATTTGACGGTAAACCGAATGGTGAAGTCATAATTTCCTCTTTCCCTAAATCTAAGCTCTATAATAAAGTATCTAAATATCCCTTATATTGATAAAAACAATTTAGAAGAAAAAAATGACTTTTTTAATTTTTTCTCTTAACAATTCTTAATGTATTGGTTATTTGTTTTATCTGCAAATTTGAAATATTAATTTTTTGTTTATTTTTTAATTTTTCTTTGAAAACGATGTTATATATTAGTTAAGAAAAAATAAGACAAGATTTTAATTAATCTGAAGGAGAGATAAAACTATGGCAAAAACAATTGGTATTGACTTGGGTACAACAAACTCCGTAGTTGCCGTAATGGAAGGTGGTAAACCGACCGTTATTGCTAATGCTGAGGGTTCAAGAACTACCCCGTCAATAGTAGGATTTTCAAAAACAGGTGAAAAACTTGTTGGTCAACTGGCAAAACGTCAGGCTATTTTAAACCCTGATAAAACAGTCATTTCTATTAAAAGAGAAATGGGTACAGATTATAAAAAGAATATTAACGGCAAGGATTACACTCCTCAAGAAATTTCTGCAATGATATTGAGAAAACTTGCAGATGATGCTTCTGCTTATTTGGGAGAAAAAGTAACTTCTGCAGTTATTACTGTTCCTGCATATTTTAACGATGCTCAAAGACAGGCAACAAAAGATGCGGGTAAAATTGCTGGCTTAGATGTTTTACGTATCGTAAACGAACCTACAGCTGCAGCTCTTGCTTACGGTCTTGAAAAAGATAAACCTGAAAAAGTTTTAGTATTTGACTTAGGTGGTGGTACTTTTGATGTTTCTGTTCTTGAAATAGGGGACGGTGTTCACGAAGTACTTTCTACATCTGGTGATACTCACCTTGGTGGTGATGATTTTGACCAGAAGATTATGGACTGGCTTGTTGAAGAATTTAAAAAACAAGAAGGTATTGACTTGAAGAACGACAAACAAGCTATGCAACGTTTAAAAGAAGCTGCAGAAAAAGCTAAATGTGAATTGTCTTCTGTTGTAGAGACAAACATTAACCTTCCGTTTATTACGGCTGATGCAAACGGTCCAAAACACTTGGATATGCAATTAACAAGAGCAAAATTTGAAGAATTGTCTCATGATTTGCTTGAAAGATGTAAAAAACCTGTTGCTGATGCATTACAAGAGGCCGGTCTTTCTAAAGGCGATATAGATGAAGTTGTTTTAGTTGGTGGTTCATCTCGTATCCCTGCTGTTCAGGCTCTTGTTAAAGAATATACAGGTAAAGAACCTAACCAATCCGTTAACCCTGATGAAGTAGTTGCAGTTGGTGCTGCTGTTCAGGCAGGTGTTTTGGCTGGTGAAGTTAAAGACATCGTGTTATTGGATGTTACTCCTTTGACTCTTGGTATTGAAACTTTGGGTGGCGTTATGACTCCTTTGGTTCCAAGAAATACAACAATCCCTGTGTCTAAATCTCAAGTGTTCTCTACAGCTGAAAATAATCAAACTGCTGTCGATGTCCACGTATTGCAAGGTGAAAGACCAATGGCAAGAGATAACAAGTCTCTTGGTATGTTTAGATTAGACGGTATTCCACCGGCAATGAGAGGTTTGCCTCAAATCGAAGTTACATTTGATATCGATGCTAACGGTATTGTTAATGTTTCTGCTAAAGATAAAGCTACAAACAAAGAACAAAAAATTACCATTACAAATTCTTCTAATCTTTCTGAAGCTGATATTGACAGAATGGTTAAAGAAGCTGAAGCAAATGCAGCTGAAGATAAAAAGCATAAAGAAGAAGCTGAAATCAGAAATAATGCTAACAGCTTGATATCTTCTGCTGAAAGAATAGTTAAAGATTTTGAAGGTAAAATATCTGATGCCGACAAATCTAAACTTGAAGAACAAAGAAAAGCTCTTGAAGATGCATTGAAAGAAAATAAACCAGCTGAAGAAATTAAGAAAATGTCTGAAGATTTACAGCAAACTATGTATGGAATTTCTCAGGCAGCATATTCTCAAGTTCAGCAAGAAGCACCTCAAGCTGATGGTAATGCTTCTTCTGGTTCTTCATCAGATTCTTCTTCATCAAACTCTGATGATGATGTAATTGATGCAGAATATACAAAAGAGTAGATTTCTGATTATCGATAGAATACAAAAAGCCCTCATTAGAATGAGGGCTTTTTGTTATATGAGATGATTTCGACTTATTTTATTTCTTAGCTTGCATTAAAAAATCCGAGAATAAAATTTCTCGGATTTTTTATGTTTTTTGGAGTTGTAATTTATCTTTTTACAGGTTTAAATTTTCCTGAGTTTAGGTAATTGATAACGTCCTGAGAAATATCAATACCACCTGTAAATATAACTCTGTAATCGAGTACTACATCTATTTTTTTGTCAGCTGCAACAGCTTTTGTTGCTTGAAGAATATTACTTTCTACTTCTTCTGCTCTTTTCATTTTTAGTTTTGTGAATTCGTCGTTTTTGGCTTTAAAGTCTTTTTGTACTTGATCTTCAAAGTTCTTTTTGTTTATGGGAGAGTCAATATTTTTATATTGTTTTTCTTTATCCATAAGATATTGTTGAAGTTCAAGGTATTTTGTATCTATTTCCTTGTATGCATTTTTTGCAAATTCATAATTTGATTCTACTGTTTTGTAGTTTACGTAGCCTATTGTCTGGGCATTTGCTTGAGGAGCTGTTGTGTTTAATGACATAAATGTCATTACTGCCGCAGCTGAAATTAAAATCTTTTTTAAATTTTTCATTATAATTCCCCTATTTGATATTAGTCTCTCTAATTAAATAATTTTAACAATAATTATATGTAAAGACAAGTGAAAAAAAAGCACTTTGATTATATAATTGTATGCAGAATAAAGTATAAAATCAGAATGAATATAAGAACAATTAAAATTTCTATAATAGCTTTAATCTCTCTATTTCTGATGATTGAAGGAATATACCTTTTTGTCCTTAGCGGTGTGGTTAATTCTTTCTTGAAGTCTGATAGAGTGAAAGATATTGTTGTGCAAGAAACAGGCTTGGTTTTGTCTTATAAAAGTGCACAAGTTAAGACTTATCCTAATTTTTCTATCCGACTTTTAGTTGATCATGTTGCATTGAAAACATCTGATACAAAAACTGTTTTTTCTGCTAAAAAATTTGATACAACAGTTCTTACTATACCATTGCTGTTTAAGAAAATTTCTGTTTTAGGATTGAAAACTGAGAATTTAATGCTTATTCTCTCAAGGAATAGCGACGGAAATATATATATTGGTAATTATCTTGTAAATATTCCCAAAATAGAAAGCGAATCCTTCGATTTTAACTTGAATGGGATAAAAATTAGAGACGCTGTTTTGGTTTTGCAAGATAAAGTTACAGGAAAAGTTCTTAATTCCAAGGTTAATTCCGCTGATTTTTATTACAAGAAAAATAAAATTGTGGGATTGATTTTAAGTGCAGATTTTTTCGTTAATGAAAAGAAAAAGTCTGATATATTTGTGAATTTTTCATCAAAACTACCGTTGCAAAAAGGCTTGGCAGATTCTTTGTCTGTTTGTGAAGGGAGAATTGATAATTTAGATTTATCTGATTTTGATGTTTATATTTCTCCGTTTTTTGAGGACAAGTTGGTTAGTGCTTCGGGTATTTTAAATGCCGACTTTAAAAAAGATAAGAATTTGATTTTAAATTCTAAATTGGAAAAGTTTAGGTTGGATATGAAAAATCCACTTGATTCCATAAAATCTGATGAACCTATTACAATTAATTCCGCATTGGATTTTCATAAAAATAATCTGTTAGTAAAATCTCTCTGTGTAGAGTCTTCGTGTTGGAAAATATTGGTCGATGGCTCGATAAAAAATTATATGTCAAACAAACTAGCAGATATCAAACCTGACTTAAATGTAATTGTTTCGGATGCTGATATTCATTCTTTGTATTGGCTAATGCCATCAATCCCCGGTGATCCCAGAGATGTGATGCAAAAATTTAAAAAATATGGTGCTTGGGGCAAGGCTAACGGAAATATTCAGGTCAAAGGGAATGCTGCTTTACCTGAAATATACGGAGAACTTGAGGCTTCTGATGTGTACATTGTCAAAGACAATCCTCTTGTTCCTCATTGCAAAATATTTGCCAAGTTCTTAAAAGATAATGTAAAAATCAAGACAAGAGTCTTTGCAGGATATGGTGAATACGTTGATGTAGATGGTATTGCAGAGATGAAGATTAACGGCAAAGGTGATTTTCATGTTTCATCTTCAAAAAATGTTGATCTTAACACCGCAGAATATATGCTTGTACCTGTACATGAGGTAGTAGGGTTTGATTTGGGCCCTGTTCCTTATATGAGAATAAAAGGGAAAGGGAATATTGATATCAGAACAAAAGGAACTGTTTTGGATGGTGAGGTCGTTGGTCGTTTTAATTTTAGAAACACAGAAGCGTCTTTAAACGGTTTAAATACTACAATTAATAATGCTGATGGTTCTTTAGTCTTTGATAAAAAGAATATGCATTTTTATACTAATCACGCTTACATAAAAAAATCGCCCCTTAAAATAGATGGGCTTGCGTCTTTGGATGGAAATATTGATTTTGATATCACATCTAAAGAAATAAATCTAAATGATTTGCTTAATATATTAAACACAAGCCCGATGCTGGTATCTCAAAAAAAACTCGCGGAACCTATCAAATCTGCTGAGGGAAAAGTGGATACTTCCATTAAACTTAAGGGTGTAGTAAAAGATTTTGGCGAGATTATAAAGAATAATACTCTGGATATTTCAGGCAGACTGGTTTTGAAAGATGTAAAAGCCTATTTAAGGTATTTGCCGTTACCTGTTGAGCACTTAAAAGGGCCTATTTCTTTTGATAATGATGGTTGGCAAATTGATTTAAACGGTATTTTAGCCGGCTCTAAGTTACTTGTTAAGGGTTCTGCCGATACAAAAAATATTAATGTAAGTATAAATTCCGCAGGTATAGATACTGATGAGCTAATTGCTCTGTTTGCAGCTAATAACACTAAGTTTGCTTTTTTAAAAAAATTGCCAAAAACTAATGCAAAAGTTTATTTTGATGCAAAATACAAAGCATCAGGCGATATAAAAAAAATTGGAATTAATACTAATAAGCTGATTGCTTCCGGATATTTTAAGCCTATTGTCAAAAGCAATGTCAATACACAGGAGCCGTTTGGTATTTTAAAAGGGAGCTTTAAACTTTCTAACGGAAAATTATTAATAAATGATTTTGGTGCAAAATTATACGATTCCAATGTTGTTGCCAGTGCAAAAGTTGATAAAGTTTTTTCTTCTAAACCTTTAATTAATGGAATTCTAAATGTTAGTGCATTTGATATTTCCTGTTTCGACAGTCTTCGTAATTTGGGCTTTTTGCCAAATGAAATAAGAAAACTCCTAAATGCTTATGAAAATTATAAGGGTATTGCAGATATTCATGTTGTATGTAAAAACAATATTCTTGACGGTTTTATTAATTTAAAAGATATAAAATTTAATCATAGTTATTTTAAAACCCCTATTTCTGTTGATAGCGGAAGAATTCTGTTAGATGGTCATAAAATATCGATGAAATCAATTGTAGCTCAGGTTGATGGCATCCCTGTCTTTTTAACTTTTTCTGCTTGGGATTTTGATAAAACAATGCGATTTAGCGGATATATCACTACTAAAATAACTGATAATTTGGTAAATAAATATATTAACTCTTTTTTCACATATCCTATCAAACCCAGGGGTGATATATCTTTGATGGCTGATGTTTTTGGGAATTTGAATAATTTTAGAGTTAATTCCACAATAAAGTTTGCTCAGGGTGCAGATATTTATTATATGGGAGCAAACCTTGGTGATGAGACTGACAAAAGAGAGGTTAAAGCAGATATAATTGTTAACCAAAATACATATAATATCAAAAAGTTAGACTATGTTCGTTATATGACATCTCAAAATGACAGAACTTATCCTCTTACTGTTCTTAATATGCATGGGATTATTAGTAAGAATAAAAATAACGTTTATTTGCATAATGTTAATGTAACAACGTTAAACAATGCAAATGCAAAAATATTCAATGTTATTTTCAAAAAATCAGTACTTAAAAGCGGAATGTTCAATTGTAAGTTGACTTTAAACGGTAATATCAGTAATCCTAAAATAAGAGGAACAATGCAGCTTGGCAATATAGAGATGCCTCTTTATGATACTTTACTAAAGAACGTTGCGTTAGTTTTTAATGATAAAAATATTCAAATAGATACATCAGGTTATACATTTAATTCGGATTTCTCAATGAAAGCTAAGTTGAAAAATCAGCTTAATCCGCCTTTCGTTATTGAAGATTTAGTCTTATCTTCAGAAAGGCTTAATCTGGATAAATTTATTGATTCGTTAACTAGGATACCAACTCCAGATACAACCATAAAAATGACAGGTGTGAGCGGAAATTCCAAAAATCTTATACCTGTAAATGTTTCTGATTTTCAAATAAGAAAAGGAAAAATGACCGTTAAAAATATAATAATAAGAGATTTGCCTGCTAATAATTTTGTGGCAGATTTTGCTCTTGGTCGTGATATGGTTTTGAAACTCGATAAGCTGTGGTTTGATGTTACAACAGGAAAAATGACCGGTGCAGCAAGTTACAATTTTGCAAATGGAAGGATAAAAGCTACTGTTTCTGCTTTAAATGTTGATGCTAACAAAGTTGCAACCTCTTTATTTAATGTTAAGGATCAAATATTTGGAAAGGCTAATGGCAGTATTGTTGTTTCGACAAGAGGTAACAGTGAAGACGAACGTATAAGAAATATGTTTGGCTATGTGTACTTTGAAATTGCTGATGGCAAAATGCCTAAACTCGGCTCTGTTGAGTATCTGCTTAAGGCTGGAAATTTTATAAAAAGCGGTATTACAGGTGCAAGTTTGAGTAACTTTATTGATTTAATTGCACCAATAAAAACAGGTTATTTTGATTCAATTAAAGGTAATTTTGCTCTTAAAAACGGCATTGCTCAAAATATTGAGGTATATTCAAAGGGTGATAATTTAAATATTTATATTAGCGGAGAATTTGATATTCTACAGCAATATGCAGATTTGCGTGTTTATGGCCGACTTACAAAAAAAGCAACAAATATTCTTGGTAAAGTCGGAAATCTTTCATTTAATTCTTTACTTAATGCTATTCCGGGATTCAAATTGGATAACAAAGATAAAACAAAATTGATTCAGGATTTGAACAAAATCCCCGGGGTTGAACTAAGTGATCAGCAATATAGAATATTCACCGTAAAAATAGACGGCAAATTGAGTGATGAAAAGTTTGTAAAGAACTTCAGATGGATTGAATAGTATATTCTTACATACGGTTCTATCTGCATTTATAATATCGCTATTTAATTTAGCACGCATGTTTGTTTTATAAAAACTAATAAAAAACACTAAAGGCTAAATAGCAGGAAGTGTTTTTCCATCCAGTTTGAAATTCTTTCCTTTTAACAATGGAACTTTATCATATTTTAGCTCTATTTCTGTATATAAGTACGGTTCCATATATAGTGCAGGTACGCAAATATGATAAATACCGTTTTCTTCTTTGTATAAAGATTCTTTGTGATAATGACCTGAGAATATTGCTAAGATATTGTCATGTCTGGATATAACGGCTTTGTATTCGGGTTTTTCCAAAATTTCATATTCTGGTTTTTCGTAAGGGGCATAATACGGTATATGCTGGAATATAAGAGCTTTTTTATTCTTGTTCTTAGATAGTACTTCATCAAGCCATTTTAATGTTTTGGAACTGAAAACGCCATGTCCGCTTGGCATACCGGAAGAAACACTATCTAATACTATTACTATCACGTCAGATGAAGGATAAAAATAGTAAGAATTTTCAGCTTTCCTTTGATATTTACTCTCTTTTGAAACTATGAGATTGTAATCTTTTTTATCCAACCCTGAAATTTTATGTACATCGTGATTCCCCATGACAAGATAGTATGGTGTTTTTATTTTTTTTGCTGTTTTAAGAAAAGCTCGTAATGTCTCTTCATTAGATTTGTCTATGTTATCACCAAGAAAGATTACAAAATCATAGTCATTTTCATTGACTCTATCAACAAAACCTCTAAGAGCTTTTGGTGCTGCGTAAAGAGAACTGTCCACTGTTGGATTGTTTAAATAGTGAGCATCGGAGGCTATTGCAAAGTTTAATGTTTTTGAATAGCTTGCGTTAGACAGTAAAAATAAACATACAAAAACGGCAATCGTGTTAAACAAAAACTTTAAACTTTTCATTGTATACTCCCAGTATTTTATCAACAAATATAGTATAACAGAAATTATTTAACCAAGTCTTTATTTACATGTTCTGCGGTTTTTGTTCCTGCTTCATATCCGCATATAAGGAATATTGCAGGCAAGGCCTTTGATATGAATTTTTGTATTCCTGTTTTGGGCATTTCATCTAAAGCTGCATCTGCAGGAATATTTTTCTTGCTGGTTGCTAAGGCTATAACTGTTAGTATGTCATCCACGTGTATGCCGAAATCTTTGATTCCAACTTTTCTGTCATCATTTTCTTTAAATATTACTTTGTTAACTTTTGAAGCAATATAATTTCCGCCTGTTACTCCGACAAATACTCCAACAGCACCGGCTAATGCGTTAAGTGTCCATTTTGTTATGGTATTGAAATTATGTTTTTTTATCTGTGAAGTTGCGATGCCTACTATTGTTATAGGCGTAACGATGTTGCCGAGAAACTGGTGCACGGCTTCTTTTAATTTTGGTTTTCTGTTTTCTTTTTTATCACTAATTAAACCACCCGCAAGTCCTCCGATAACAGATGAAGTTGCAAGACCTATTGCAGACAATGTACCAAAATCCAGATTAAACATGTCTTTTATCTTAAATGCTGATTTAGAGCGCCCTTTTGCAAGAGCAAACATGTATAATAACGTAGTAATAGCACTGCCTGCAAGTGCAGCCCTTTTAACTGTGCCCTCTTGGTCTTTTTTTACAAGACCTTTTAGTGGGTTTTCTTTATACTTTATTACTCCTCCGTTTTTCACATTGTGTGATGGCGAATATTGAACGGGTGTTATCAATGATGTCATTTTTCTTCTCGAATTTTTTTCTCATTGACATGAATACACGTAAAAAAAATTTTTTGCTATACCCATGTGTTTTTGTTAAATAATTTAAAGGATACTTTATCCACTCAAATTGTACTACAAACATAATTTTTTTGATGATACTAATTTATAATACAGGCGGTATTAACTTATGAGATTAGATAAATTTTTGAAAGTTTCAAGACTTATAAAGAGAAGAACAGTAGCCAATGATGTCTCTGATCAAGGTCGTGTTCTTGTTAACGGTAATCCTGCAAAACCTTCAAAACAGTTAAAAGAGGGCGATGTTATAACAATTGAACATTTTAAGAAATCTGTTTCCGTAAAAGTAGTAAAGATTCCGACAGGTAATGTTTCTGTTCAAGAATCAGGCTCTTTGTATGAAGAATTAAGTTAATATTTGCATTTTGTTTAAACAATCTCTAAAATAGCATTTATAGGAATACTCACATTAATATAGCGGGTAATCATTGAAGAATGCATAGTTTAAAATTATAGAGGAGATTATTCATGAAAAAACATATTATTGCTTGGTCGCTAGTAGGTATGCTGGCTTTTTGTATGGGGCTTGGTGCTGATGCTTCTGCATCAAGAACGATAAAAGCCGATGTTCAGGCAATAAGGATACCTGCAGGTACTAATATGAAATTGGAGTTGCTATCTCCTATTTCTACAAAAGTTGCATCTGTAGGTGATGAGTTCACTGCAATGCTAAAAGAGGATAAGTTTGTTAACGGTCAAATAGCATTGCCTGCTGGAACGGTTGTAAGAGGAACTTTTGACAAGATTGTTCCTCCGAGAAGACTTTCAAGAAGTGCAGTTTTGTATGTAACATTCGACCATGTAGTTACACCTACAGGCAGACAAATTCCTGTTAACGCAGGACTTTATAACTACCCTGAGATAACTCTTGATGGCGGTATTTATCAAAATGGTAACTATGGTTATGCAATAAAACAAAACTGGGAAAATGCAAAGAAAATTGTGAGAACAACAATAAACTGGGGTAAAGGGACAGGCGAAAACATGCAGTATGTTTGTGTTCCTATCGGTGCTTTTGGTGGTGTTGTTGGCGGTGCGTTCTACTATGTCGGTGATGATATTGTTGATTTGTTCAAAAAGGGTAACGACGTTATGCTTCCTCAAGGTAAAGAACTTGAAGTCATGCTTACTCAACCGCTTGATATACCTTTACACTAGTTTAAGGGCGATTTATGTTTGATTTTTTCAAAATTATTAAACTAATGTTGAATACTGACTCTGAAAAAAGAGTTTCAGTGTA
This sequence comes from Candidatus Gastranaerophilales bacterium, assembly GCA_944326555.1. Lineage (GTDB taxonomy): Bacteria > Cyanobacteriota > Vampirovibrionia > Gastranaerophilales > Gastranaerophilaceae > Limenecus. The sequence goes on from CALVEK010000011.1 coordinate 54,586, forward strand.
TCTTATTGAAAGAAACTCTGTTGTGTCAGTTGCAGAGTCTTGTACCGGAGGACTTGTCAGCTCTTTACTTACTGATGTTTCCGGCAGCTCTGCTTACATTAAATCAAATTTTGTTACTTATGCAAATGAAGCTAAGGTAAAATACTTGTCTGTGAGTGAAGAAACTCTTTCTAACTACGGCGCAGTAAGTGCTCAAACCGCTCAAGAGATGGTTAAGGGGTTGCTAGAAACTACAGGTTCCGATTATGCACTTGCTACTACGGGTATTGCCGGGCCTACAGGAGGATCAAAAGAAAAACCTGTCGGACTCGTTTTTATTGGTGTTGGTTCAAAAGACAAAATAAAGGTTTTTCCTTATAAAGTTAACCCCTTATATTCAAGGTGTTTGATAAAATACATGTTTGCAAAGCATGCAATAAAATTGCTTGCTGATTTTTTAGGAGGTATTGATAAATGACAACTGTTACATTAGTCCCAGGGGATGGCATTGGTCCGGAAATTTCAGAATCCGTAACAAGAATAATTGATTCTTTGGGCGTTAAAATAGATTGGGATGTCCAAACAGCGGGTGCTGATGTAGCAGAGAAGGAGGGCACACCTCTTCCTCAAAGAGTCATTGATTCAATAAAGAAAAATAAAGTTGCACTAAAAGCTCCTGTTACTACTCCTATAGGTAAGGGATTTAGAAGTGTCAATGTAGCCTTGAGAAAAGAACTGGATTTGTATGCAAATGTTCGCCCTTGCAAAAATATAGAAGGTATAAAAACACCTTTTGACGGAGTTAATCTTGTCGTTGTAAGAGAGAATACAGAAGATTTGTACGCAGGTGTTGAGAGAAAAGTTAGTGATGATTGTGCAGAGTCAATAAAAACAATTACAAGAGGTGCTTCAACCAGAATTGCAAAATATGCTTTTGAGTATGCCCTAAATAATTCAAGAAAAACTGTATGGGCTGTTTCTAAAGCTAATATTTGTAAGTTGTCAGACGGCTTATTTTTAGAGTGTTGTCGTGAGGTTGCAAAAGAATATCCGCAAATAGAATACAAAGAGATTCTTGTGGATAATTTGTGTATGCAGCTTGTACAAAATCCTCAAAAGTTTGATGTTTTAGTCTTGCCAAATTTGTATGGTGATATTGTTTCTGATTTGACAGCAGGTCTTATAGGCGGTTTGGGAGTGGCTCAGGGCGCAAATATTGGTAAGGAGTGTGCTGTGTTTGAGCCTGTACATGGTTCGGCTCCCGATATAAAAGGACAGAATAAAGCCAATCCTACTGCTCTTTTGCTTTGTGCTGTGAATATGCTAAAACACATAGGTGAAACAGAAAAAGCGCAAATCCTTGAATCAGCCGTTTTGAAAGTTATTGCAGACGGCAAAGTTCTTACGGCGGACCTCGGCGGTAGTGCAACCACAGATGAATACACTAATGCTATTATTGATTGTATAAAACTACTCAGCTAGTGCTTCCAGTGCGGCGATTTTCATGATTTCAGGTTTTGCTTTTTGACCTGTCCATATTTCGAATGCTTTTGCACCTTGATGCACAAACATGTCAATACCTGTGATTGTTTTGTATCCGTTTTTTTGTGCAAGTTTTAACAGCTCTGTTTTAAGAGGGTTGTACACAATATCATAGACAGTTGCTGTGATTGTCTCTGTCTTTGGCAAGGTTATGATTATGTCTTCTTCTATAGGGCTTGTACCCATTGCTTTGCCTCGCATGCCTATGGGTGTGGAATTTACCAGCATTTTTGAGTCTGACAGGTCTTTGAGACTCTGCATTTGTTTTAAGTTAAATTTTGTTGATTTAAAGTTCTCTCTCAAAAAATTAACCATTTTGCTTGCATTTATTATATTTCTTGCATAAAAGTCGATTTCTGATACACCTATTTGACAAAAGGCTATAGCGGCTGCTCTTGCGGCTCCGCCTGTTCCAAGTATTGAAACTTTTTGTCCTTTTATTTCTTTTTGTGTCTCTTCAGGAATAGCTTTTTGAAAACCGTAGATATCTGTATTGTATCCATACAAAGATTTATCAGGCATGATTTTTACTGTATTTGCGCATCCTGCCAAATCCGCAAGTTTGTCAAACTCGTCAAGAAATAGTGTTATCGGGACTTTTAAAGGGATTGTTACATTAAAACCACCGTAGCCCTGTGATTTTAATTGTTTTACTCTGGTAACAAGGTCTTCACTTTCTGTATCAAGTAATTCGTAACTGCAATCAAGTCCCAGTTCTTTAAACATTGCGTTATGCATTACAGCTGATAAAGACTGGGTTAGTGGGTGTCCTATAACCGCGAATTTATTCATCCTTTTTATCTTCCTCTATTAATTTTGAGAACCCGCATTTTGTATTTATGCAAACTAATTTAGATTCTTTTTTTGTTATTTTCTTTGTAAGTATTGAACCGCATTCGGGACATTTTTCGTTAACAGGTTCATTCCAAGAAACAAAGTCGCAATCCGGATATTTGTTACATCCATAGAAAATTTTTCCGTATTTTGATTTTCGTTGGATAATTTCTCCTTCCTCGCATTTGGGGCATTTTACTCCGGTTGTTATGACCATTCTTTTTCTGTTTTTGCACTCATCGTTAGTGCATTGCAGATATTTGCCGTAAGGTCCAACTTTCACAACCATGTCGGAACCGCATTTTTCGCATTTCTCTTCGCTTTTTTCCTCTACAGGTGCTGCTGTACCGTCTTTGTTTAAAGGAAGCATTGTTTTGCACTCAGGGTATCCTGAACAGCCAAGGAATTGTGTGCCAAAACGGCTTGTTCTGACAATCATTTTTTTGCCGCAATTCGGACATATTACATCAGATTCAATAAGAACTTTTGGCATGTTTTTCTTTGCTGCATCAACAGTATCCGTAAAAGGAGTGTAAAAATCTCTTAGTACGTCTGTCCACACCGCTTTTTCTTCTGCAATTTCATCAAGTTTTGTTTCCATTTGCGCAGTGAATTTGTAATTCATTATATCCGTAAAGTATTTTACGAGTTCTCTGCACAGAGTTCTTCCAAGGATTGTCGGTGCTAATGCTTTGTCTTGTTTTTCCACGTAACCTTTTTGCTGTATTTTTGAAATAATCGGGGCATAAGTTGACGGACGTCCTATGCCGTGTTCTTCAAGTGCTTTAACAAGCGATGCTTCCGTATATCTTGGAGGAGGTTGTGTAAAATGTTGTTTCGGCTCAATCTTTTTCAAGCTGACAGTGTCTCCTTGTTCAAGATCCGGGATTTTGCTTGAATCAGGTTCATCGTCGTTTTCGTTATAGACTTTTAAAAATCCGTCAAATGTAACTTTGCTTGTACCTGTTTTAAACAAATAGTCGCCTGCTGTTATATCTACAGAAGTGTTTTTTACCTTTGCGTTGGCCATTTGAGATGCAATAAATCTTGACCAAATCAGTTTGTATAATCTGTATTGCTCTGATGTGAGATATTGTTTAATACTTTCCGGTGTTCTTTCAACATATGAGGGGCGAATTGCTTCGTGAGCATCCTGAACATTTTTTCCGCCTTTATGATATATGTTGGGAGTCTGTGGATAATATTCTTTTCCATAGGCTTCTGTTACAAAATCCTTTGCGGCAGCTTGCGCATCGTCAGAAATTCTGACCGAGTCTGTTCTCATATATGTAATTAAACCGACAGGACCGTCTGAGCCTATGTCTATACCTTCATATAGTTTTTGGGCTATTTGCATAGTTTTTGATACGCCATAGCCTAGTTTTGAGCTTGCTTCTCTTTGTAAGGTTGATGTTATAAAAGGAGCTGCAGGTTTTCTTTGAGTATCTCTGTATGCGACTTTTGATACCTCATACTTTAGCCCTTTTTGAGTTAGGTCTTCTACAATTTTGTCAGCTTCTGATTGGTTTTTTATATCAATCTTTTTATCTTTATATTTTGTAAGTTCTGCACTAAACGGTAGTTTCCCTTTCAAAAGATTTGCTGTTATCGTCCAATATTCTACAGGTTTGAACGCATCTATTTCATCTTCTCTTTCGCAAATCATTTTAAGAGCTACACTTTGTACTCTTCCTGCCGAGAGCCTGTAGTTTCTCATTTTTTCCCAAAGAACGGGGCTAATCTTATAACCAACGAGTCTGTCCAAAATCTGTCTTGTTTGTTGAGCCTTTACTCTTTCCATGTCTATTGCTCTTGGATGCTCAACTGCACTTTTTATTGCTTTAGGTGTAATTTCGTTAAATTCGATACGGTTAATTTTTTCATCAGGGACATCCAAAACCTGTCTGACATGCCAAGCAATAGCTTCTCCCTCTCTATCAGGGTCGGATGCCAGATAGATTTTGTCTGATTTTTTTGCCAATTCATTTAATTTTTTTACAACAACTTTCTTCTCAGGAATCACGATGAATGATGGTTCAAAGTTATTGGCTACATCAAATCCCAGAACCTTTGGCGGAAAGTCTCTGATGTGTCCGTAGCTTGCTTCAATCTGGTATGAATCTCCAAGAATCTTCTTTATTGTCTTGGATTTTGCAGGAGACTCAACTATTACCAGAGCTGTTTCTTTTTTTGTTTTTGTCGTTTTTTTTGCCGGTTTATTCTCTTCGCCGGCGGTCTCTTTTTTTCTTACCATAATCTATCTAATCTAATATTATTTTATTCTGAGTATTCAAACTCCAAACACTCGTTTCTGAAATTCCTTATCTGTTAAAAAAACGGCTTTGTTATATTAACATCATGAAAACTTTATAGCAAATATATCCATAAGTAAAATTTTACAGTATATTTTTTAATTTGGTATAAAAAGAGGATTTCTTTTCACAAAATTAAATATTTGTTTTTGCTTTGTCGTCATCCATAAAGACATGAGACTGAGGTAGGCATGCTTGAGCAACAAAAAATGACAGACAATGATGTGATAAATAATGTTAATTTGCAAGAAGATAGAGAAGAGTCTTCTGATAGTTCTGTTTTGAATACGCTGGAGAAGGCGAGAATTTATCATGAAAGATATTTGCTAAGATCTAACAGCTCTGATCTGGAAAGTGCTGTGGGTTATTATATACAGGCAATTAAGCAAAATCCTAAAATTCCTGAAACCTATTATAGGTTGGCATGCTTATTATTTGAAAATGGACAAATTTCTTTGGATTCTGCTATAGAACAATGCAAGATGGCTGTTGATATGGCTCCTGACAACCCCAATGCTCACACTTATACTGGTTATTTTTTAAAGTTGGCTAATGATTTTGATGCTGCAGAAAAAGAATTTAGAGACGCTATTAAAATTAACCCAATAAATTCGGCAAGACCTCGTATTATTCTTGCTTCAATGCTATATGAGAAAATTAACAAGGTAAAACCATCTTTTGTCGATTTTGTTAGAATGGTTTATTATGCATGCTCAGGATGTCTCACTGTCTTGTGGGATTTTGCGTCTTTAAAAATGTTATACAAAAATATTTCAGATGATGCTCTTGTCTTGATGTATAAAACTTATGGCGGCTTTTTAGAAAAAATCAAAAAGAGTTCCCTTGCTGTTGCCGCTTATGATGTGGCTGCCGAAAATACCGGCAGAGACGAATATTTTTATGGCAAAATCGGTGATATTTGTGTAAAAGAGCATGCTCCCGAAATTGCTCTTGATGCGTATAAAAAAGTTTTGGAATCAAATCCTTATGATAGAACGGCCTTGATAAAGATGGCGACATTGGTTCAAACTTATTTTCCTGAAGATTATGATGATGCCATTGACTCTTACACAAGGCTTTTGGAGTTAGAACCGGATAATGATAAGGTCTATTATGAATTAGGACATTTGTACCTGCAAAAAAATGAAAGTTTATCCGCTGTAAATGCTTTTTCTATGGCTTTGGAAAAGGATGATAATAATCCTTTTTATCATAACAGCATTGCTTTTGCTCTTGTTCAGTTAGAGCAATATGATGATGCTATAGAGCATTATCAACGAGCTATTAATATTAATCCTGATCCATACTGGACTTCTATTGTTTGTCAGGCATTGGGGTCAGTTTATCTGGAAATTAAAGAAAATCCTGAGGCTGCTATTGTTTTGTACCAAACGGCTTCTGTTCTTAATCCGGATTCTGAAGAAAGTCAGATATCAATAGGCGATACATATTTCTCCATGGATGATTATGATAATGCTATAAAGGCTTATTGTGATGCAATAAAAATCAATCCTGAAAATGCAAAAGCCTACTGTAAGTGTGGTATGGCGCTCTGGGAAAAAGATTATACTGAAGAAGCTATTGTTGCATATCATAAAGCTATTGCTCTTAATCCTGATTATGCTATTGCTCACAATAATCTTGGTGTTATTTATTTGGATGATATCGGTAATGTTTCTGAGGCTATAGATTTATTTCAAAAGGCTGTAGATGGTAATTCTGAATATACATTGGCATATTTTAATCTTGGTAGAGCTTATGCATTGCTGGGAGAAAATACAAAAGCTGCAAGATATTTTCAAAGAGCTCTTGATTTGAATCAAACTACGCAAGATTTGGATAACGATGATATTCGTACACGACTTCACAAATTATTTGAAGTTTAGACGTAACGTATTTGTTACAGTTTTGTTTTTTAATTTTTGCCTGTCATAATATTTATATTATGGACAAGATTAATAACGTTTCAAAAATAAGAAAATTTATTGCAACAGAGCTAATAAACACTGGCCTTTTTGATGTTTATTTGTTGTATTGGCTGGAGATGGAGCATTCTTTTTTGGATGCATCTGAAAAGGTGAGAAAAAATCTTTTTTCGAGATTCCTTGTTGATTATCTGACTATACAGAATAATGGTTTGATTCCGAAAAACAATGAGCTTTTTGATAAGTTTGTTGGTTTTTATAAAAATGCATCAAAGTTTCAGCAGAAAGAAATAATTATAAAAAATATTTTCCGATATTCTGTATATTACTTAAAGATTATATTTGCTGATATTTCTGATACAGATATAAGAGTTAGGGTTAAAAAGATAAATGCCTATAATGCAAAGGATGCATATCCTTTTTTGATGGAAGTTTTTGAGGATTTTGAATTTGCTCATATAAATAGAGCCATGCTTCTTGAAATTTTGGATACTGTTATTGGTTTTATTGAAGAGAGAAATTCTAAAAAACCGTCTCAAATTGCATTATCGTTTGCAGGTTTGAGTTCTGAGATAAATAAAATGCTGGTGTTAAAGGATTATACTCCAAGGTTTGTTGTTGATGAACAGGATTTGGCAGATGGTAACACGATAAACACTTTGGTGAAGGCTTAATTTTTCTACCTTCTTAATGTTGAAATATCTAAGTTATAATCGCATACATTTGACAGTGTGTTTTTAATTTCCTGAGGGTAATTGTCAAAGTTTAAAAGGCGTTTTCCATTAATTTCTGATATAACTTTGTTCATATTCTTCTGTATGTTTTTTAGCATTTCGGGGTGAGATTCAAACCACTCTTTGTATGGAATGCTCCCTCTATGGCTGTTGCATTTTTCGCACATTACAAGAAGGTTGGAAAAATTGTCGTGCCCACTCTTATTGGCAGGAATTATGTGATCCAGTGTTGGTAAAGACGGAGACATTAGCCTTTGTCCAATTTCTCTATTACCTCTTTGTGCATATTTAATCATGAATGCATCGACATCATCTTTTGATGTAGGTAATTGTTGGAGCTTTTTTAGGATTGTATCTATTTCCTGTTTTTCTTCGCAGACTTTTTTTAATGTTTCAAATTCTTTTATTATTCTGCTTCTTTTTTGTCTTGTTTCCTTTGGTTCAACAAATATAATTTCTCTTACTTTTGCAAGAGTGTTATCAAGTTCTTTTTGTGATTTAGGGCTTAGTTCTAACTTCATGGATGCAACATCATTGATTATTTTTAGTTGTTTTATTTCCAAACGGCCAAGATGGTAGTAGTATCTTTTTTTTAGCAGTGTGTTCAAGTCAGCATTCGGGTCTTTATTTGCTGCTCTTTTAAGCAAATTATAAACAGTTTTTTCTGTAGAGCGCATGTATGGAACGTAAGGTTTCAGTTTCTTCAAGACAGGAGCCGCAGGACCTTGAAAATCTTTTGATTTGAATTTTGCATATTCTTTTTCGTTTATCATTTTTTTTCCACAGCATGCACAAGGCAGGTTTTGAATGTTCCTCAAGTTAAATGCATCTTCTTTGTCTACACGTGCAGAACCAAATGATATTGTATCTTTTTGTAATTTGTAAGATAAGGTGCTGTATACAATGTTTTCTTGTATACAGTTTTTATTTTTACTTATTGGGTGGTACACAAAAGTTGTTATTTTTAATGAGCCTGTCATGTTTTGTATAACGTATATGAAAATATTTTTTGCTATTATTTGTTTTTTTCCATATATTTTCTATTTTTTTCTGCTTCTATTAAGTTTAGTTTTGAGTAATCTAAAATAATTTTTCCTGCAGATTCTTTTTCAACAGCTTTTTTTATTTGGTGAGGATATTTATCATAGCCTTGCAATTGTCCATTATTTATATACTTGATAACAGTATCGAAATATTTCTGTGCGTTTTGAGGCATATCTTTGTGCAGCTTAATAAATTCATCGTATGGTATTTGAGCTCTTTCTGAATTACAGTTGCTGCAAAGAACTATGTAATTTTTTATGTCATTTTCTCCTGGATCGTTTATTCTTTTTTGTGGTTTAACGTGCTCTATTGTTGATGCAGAACCTATCAATAGTCTTTTTGCAATTTCATTTGGGTTGTTATCTCTATATTTTACGATAAATGCACTTGCGTTGTTTTTTGAACTTGGCAGTTGATTTATTTTATCTTTAATTTCTTGATAAAGTTCTTTTTCGGGTATTAATTTTTCCGCATTGTCAAACGTTTGTATAATTCTTGTTCTTTTATTTTTTACAGACGCGTCTTCTTTTATCAAAATGTTATATGCATTTACTAGCATACTATGTACTTTTCGTTTTGATTTAGGGTTCAATTTTTCTGCAATCTGGTCTGCTTCCCACAATATTTTACCTTGTTCAAGTTCTATTTTTTTTAGATTAACCGTATATATTGACGGGTTGTTAAATATTTCAGTGAAAGATTGTTCAGGGTATCTTTGTGCGTTTTCTTTCAGAATTTGAAAGACCTCTTTTTCTGATTTATTCATTCTCTGTTCAAATTTTGACATAGCGTCAACCATATATTTTGAGTTATGATAAACTCTTTTGGTCATTAGTTCGATGTCTTTTATATTTACTCTTACATCTTTGGGTAGTGTTTGTAATTTCTCTCTTACGGCTTCTCTGTCAAGAATATTGCTCAGAGTTTGATTTTCATATAATTTGCTTAGTAATTTACAAAATTTGTAGGCTTCATATTGTGAATCGGTTAACTTTTTTTTGTTGAATACTCCGCTGGCTTCAATTATTTTTATTGCTTCATTTGCAGGAAAGTAGATTTCTTTTTCCATAAAAGAATCTATTTCTCTATTTTGTATTGTTGTTACTCCACAACAAGCACAAGTGATATCAGGTATGAGTCTTAAATCATATATAGGTTTTTGTTTAGCTTTGAATGAAACTGTATCTGAGCTAAGTTTTTGAAAAGTTATACATGCTGTAGTATTTCTCCTTGTGCTGTTTTTGTTAGGAAAAATATTTGGAAATATATAATTGTTTACTTGTATTTTCATTTATGTTTTTCCGGCTTTTGCAGAATTTTTTTATAAAAGTATCCTTTTCCAAATTTGAAAATTTTTGGCTTTTTGTTTTCTTTTTTTTGTTCTTCTGCAAAAACTTCCTGTCGTAATTTTCTGTTGATTTTTGCTTTTGTAATGTCAAGTTTATCTATATTTACTTTTATTTTGCCTTTTGATTCGATATCCAGTGCTTTTTGAATTTTTTGAGGATAATTATCGTGCCCTATCAAAATCCCACTGTTTATAAAATATATAATTTTATCAATTTGAGCTTGTGCATTGTCTATCATTTCAGGATGCAATTGGGTGAATATGTCATAACCCGTCCTTTGGCGTTCAGAATTGCATTTTCCACAGAGTGCAATATAGTTAGAAATATTACTTGCTCCGTTATCTCCTTCTCTATGGTGAGGTTTTACGTGTTCGTAAGTGCTTCTGACTCTGCTTAAAAGAATTTCAACTATTGCATTTGAACTTTTTTGAGCACCTTTTATCAAGAATGAGTTTACATCTGTTTTAGAATCAGGAAGTTGGTTGATAATTTGCATTATCTCTTCTCCTGCAATTTTACTTTTATCGTCAGTTGAAAAGATGCTGTTAAAAGAAGAAATAACGCGGCTTCTTTTATGGAGTATATCACCGCTTTCTTCTGTAAAAATGTTTCTTGCTTTTTCTATATTCTCTATAATTTTTACTTTTAAATTATCAGGCAGATTTTGAGCTGCTTCTTCTGCAATTTTTAGTACATTCAGCTGTTTATCTTGCAATTTTGTCAGATAAATCTTTTTAATTTGGGGTTTATTTAATATATCAAAAAATGTTTCGTCAGGATAATCTTGAGCAAGACTTTGCAGCTCTTTAAAAACTCTTTTTTCTATTTTATGAAAGTCAGGATTTAATTTTGTAATTTCATCGACCATGTATTTTGAGTTGTGAGCAACAAGTTTTGTTATTTCTCTTATTTCATCAAATGCTTGGCTTACTTCCTTAGGCAGTTGTTTCCTTTTATCCTTAACGGTTCGTTTTGCAAGAATATCATTTATTGTTAAATGCGGATATTGTTCTGCGTATTCTTTTAGATAATTATATGCTTCTTTCATTTCTTCTGAAGCGTGGCTCTCGTTAAAATATTTTTCTATCTTTATTCTTTTTAGGGCTATTGATGCCGGATAGTATATCTTTTTGTTTAAAAAATTGTTTACACTAGAATTTTTCAGCATTTTTATACCGCAACAACCGCAACCCAAAGAAGGAAGTTCTCTCATATCTTTTATAAAAAGATTTTTTGGAGTCCCGCTAAAAGTAACTTTGTCGGCACAAAGCGAATTGCAACTTGGAGGCAAAAAACTACCGGTCGTATTCCTACCCGTTTCTTTAATTTTATGGTAGTAGTTGCTTGCTGTAATTGCCGTGAGTTTCATAATGTTTATTTAAGTTTTGCAAATGGATTTTTTTGCCAGATTGTTAAATTATTTTTACGAAATATCCCATCTTCCGCAAGTTCCACCCCACCTTGCAATGATATTGCCTTGTATATCTTTGATATCTTTAGGATGTTCCGCTGGCATTTCTCCTTCAACAATAGTTATGACTTCGCAGTTGTTAGAACAACCTGTACATTGGTTTGTTATAGAGTTGAAATGCATATTCCCAACTTCCCAACCTTTGAATTTAGTTGGATTTTCTGTATATTGATGATTTTCCATAGCAAGAAGAGCTGCCCCTATAGCACCCATTGTTTGGTGATTTTCAGGAACAACGACTTTTGTATTTAGTGCTTCTTCAAATGCTTTAACCATTCCTGAGTTAGTTGCTACACCACCTTGGAATGTAACAGTAGGAAGTAATTCTTTACCTAATGCCAAATTACTGAGGTAGTTTCTAACAAGGGCTTGGCATAAACCGTAGAGCAAATCTTCAACAGGATAGCCCAGTTGTTGCTTGTGAATGAGGTCGCTTTCCGCAAATACACCGCATCTTCCTGCAATACGAGCAGGGTTTGTTGATTTTAAAGCTGTTTCGCCAAACTTTTCGATAGGAACGTTAAGTCTGTTAGCCTGTTGGTCAAGAAAACTTCCTGTTCCTGCTGCGCAAACTGTGTTCATTGCAAAATCGGTAACAATTCCGTCTCTAAGGATAATGATTTTACTGTCTTGTCCTCCTATTTCCAAAATAGTTTGAACGCCGGGGACATAAGTGCTTGCTGCAACGGCGTGTGCAGTGATTTCGTTTTTAATTACATCCGCACCAACCAATGCACCGGCCAGATTACGTCCGCTTCCTGTTGTACCGACACCTTGGATGTTATATTCGCACAATGCTTTTTTTGAGAGCTCTCTCATTCCCGCTTGAACTGCTAAAACAGGTTTGCCTGATGTTCTTAGCATATAGCTGTCTACATATTTTCCTGTTTCATCAACAAGAGCTAACTTTGTTGTTACAGAACCTACATCTATCCCTAAATATACATTTAATGCCATTTTTACCTCTTTTCACAATTTACCTTTAATATAAATAAAACAAAGAACATGTTCAAACGATTTAGCCAAAATGGTTATAAAAACTTTATTTTTATTTTAGTAGACTGTATAATTTGATTAATTATTTTTTTAGGAGGTTATGATGGATTTTTCAAAAGGCGTTCTTTTTGACCCCGGATATTCAAAATATACGTTAGCTTTTTCTCAAAATATTGATGCGGCTTATAATCTGCTTTTTACTATGAAGTCTATGCATCAACGTAAATTTAAGTTTCAAATGATTTATCCTCAGTTGTTAAAATTGTTGGAGCATACTGTTTCTTTTTATCTTGGGTGTTTATTATGGGCTACTTTTATAAGCAAAAATTTTGAAAATAATCCTAAGGATATTCTTGATAATTGCTATATAGGCAAAAATGTCAATGAGGAAGAAATGCTTTTTGAGGTAAATTATGCGATAAGTTATTTTGATAAGTTAAAAAAGGATTGCAAATACTATTTGGGGAAAGATTGCAATTTGCCTAAAGAGTGGGTTGAGATTTTTGAAGTTTATAAAAATTTTCTTAAGATAAACAATTTTTTAGTTGATGCTAAATCAACGGCTGATATAAAACTACCGACTGAAATTAAACAAGTTTCTGATGACGATTTGAACCAAATATTAAAAAAGATTGAAGAAGTTATAATCAACGGGGAACTCAAAAATTTGTTTGATGTAAAAAGTTTGATTTTGTAAATTTTAAGAAATATTTACAATTCTGTAAATCCACTTCTATCAATTGAATGCAGCATTTAGTGTTAAGGTTTCTCTGTCCTTGACTAAAGATTTTTTTTAAAGAAGCCGTAAGCAAACATATGTAACTAAATTACAGGAAAGGTGTGTGCGTATGGGCTTGTTTAATAGCAAAATTAACATTGGAGAGGGCAAAAAATACGATGTTTCTCAGGTTTCTACAGAGGGTATCTCTGCAGAAGAACGAGCTGAACTGGAAAAGAAAAACAGAAAATTGATAGATGTATTTAAAGCATTTGACCAAGATGGTGATGGCAGCCTTTCAAAATTGGAATTAGCTGCAGCAATGGATGCTTTTTCAAAAATGGATACAGATAAGTCGGACAATAAACTTTCAAAAAAAGAATTGGAAGCTGGAGCCGAAGGTTTAAATGCATTCTTTAAAAGTCAGGGCAAAGATGTTGATATGGATGCTGATGGCTTAAAAACCTTTATGAAAGCTGTTAGAAAACTGACAAAGAATGATGAGAAAGTTTCAACAAGCGAAGCATTGGACGAGATAAGAATGCTTAATCAACAGGAGCAAGAACGTATAGATGCTGCTAACAAAGCAGAACAAGAAAGACAAGCACAGGAAGCTGAAAAATTAAGACAAGCGCAAGAAGCTGAAAAATTAAAACAAGAGCAAGAAGCTCAAGAAGCAGCGCGTCTTAAAGATTTGCAAACTCCTAAAAATTATACTGTACAGTTGAATGACAGACTTGATGATATTTTGAAAAAATCATTGGAAGCTCAGGGTATTGAAGTAACAGATGAAACAATGGCCGAGGCAAAGGCTGAGTTTATTAAAAATAACCCGAAAGCATTGCACGGTCCAAAAGGCAAAGAATACCTCTATGCAGGTGATGTTATAAAAATCCCAGGAAATCTTAAAGGAGAACTATCTGCAGATGAAGTCAAAGCGAAATACCTTGAGATAATTAATAAAAAGGCAGGTAAAGATGATGTTGATGTTGTAACAAAAACTGATACAGAAGTCGAAAATGCCGCTGCAAATGAAAATAAACCTGCTGTTACAGATGACGTTGTTATTGTCGCTGATGATCCGAAAAAGAAAGGACCTAAAACCAGAACGTCTCAAGAACAATCCGTCCTAGATGGGGTTGTTGCTGGGGCTGGATATAGACGAACTTCTTATAATAAATATATATATCGTTATGACAAAGATAATCTCAAGTACAAAGCACTTACTCCTGAAGAACAAAAATTGTTAATTGATGAGATTAAAACTAACCCTGATTATGCTGCAGAAGTTTTATATAGAGCTTCTGTTGGTGCTGGAACATCTGAGAATCTTTGGGATGTCGTTATGGAAAATGTTGATGATGTAAACCAGTTTAAAGAAATAGACAAAGCATTAAAGAAAAATCACGGAAATTCCTTATCTTATTACTTTGATGATGAATTTAGCTGGGATTATTTAAATGCAACTAATGGCAAAGATGGAAAAACTTTTAAATTTAATACATTTAGAAATTATATTGTAGATCAGTATGCTGCTAATAATTTAGGTGGACTGTCAAGAGATGGTAGCAAATGTACATTCTCTGACGGAAAAGTCTATGATGTTTACACTAACAAAAAAGGTGAAACATTTATAGCTAAGTGCGGTGAATCGTCAGATATTTCATTTGTTAAAGTCAATATACAAGGTAGACAAAAGGTCTGATTTTATCAGACCTTTTTCTTTTCATTAAAACTCTTATAAATTTTATTATTTGTTAGTCATCAATTGGCATTGTTATGATGTATTTGTGATGTTTTACTTCTTTGGTTACTTTGTCTGTTTCTATTTCTTCAGGTAATACAAAACTTTGAGAGAACGAATAAACTTTATCCGAATGTTTACCGCTTTTTTCTCCTGCGGCAGTTATACTTACTTTATTCTTGTTAATTTTTATATCAACGTTCTTGGGGTTATTATTAAAGGGTTTTAGGTCTATTATCATTTTGTATTCATTATTTTCTGTATCTTTGTACGTCTCTATAGGACTTTTTATTGTCATCATTGCACTGTTATGCATTGGTAGTGCACCCATATTGGGCATCATTGCTCCCATTTCTCTCATTTCTTTATTGAACATCTTGTCTTGTTCACTGATTATTCTGTCTATGTTTTCTATCGGAGCTGATGGGATATAGTATGCATGTCTCATTTGATCGAGTATGTAGTAGACTGCAAGATAGCAGGCAATGAAAAGTGCAAAAAGCATCAATGCAAATTTTATCCAGCATTCCGATTTATGTTCTGTTTTATCTGTTTCTTTAGATTCTTTATTTTCGTCCATTTTTCCCCCTGAGTTATGTTTAATAATATTTAACTCAAACATTTTAGTCGGCTTATAGAAGAATTTTAATCATCTTTTTGATTAGTTATTTATGGTAATATTTCTTTTAATTCTTTAATTATGTTGTTTAGTGTTTTTGTTTTTTTGTTATTGCTTTCAGACATTAGTTCTGTAATGTTTTCTTCAAAATTTTGGGGGAGTATTTTGCAATTTTCTTTGCAGTATTTTATTAGCCTTTTTTCTCCGGGGTGATAGACTTCATTAATTGCAAAAATTATGTCAAAATAACTCGCAAAAAATGCGGTGATTCTGTGATTTATGCTGATTAAATCATTTCTGTTTATAGCTTTTTCTATTTGTTCGTAGTATGAGGCATTTTGTTTGTCGCAAATTAGCATTATATTTCTTTTTATTATATTTTCTTTTAGTTTTTGCGGATATTTTATTTTAAGTTGTTTCTGTATATCAGAAAACCAGTTTTCTTTTTCATACAAAATTTGCGAATTCTGTATATTGTACAAAAAGCAAGTTGTATAACCGTTTGATGCGTTGTATTCTCTAAGTGTTTTGTTTATTTCGTTTTGTATCCAATCGGTCGAACGGAACATAAAATCGAAGCATATTTTAGAATCTTTTAATATCCATTCGTCTCCCGTTTCGAAGTATCGATTATCTGTTTCGTATTTATTAGAGTATTTTTTTGCAAGTTCATTTCTAAATGTAACAGGGATTTCTTTATCCGAATAAACATATATATCGTAGTCTGATAAGTTGTCATTTTGATGTGATGACACAGAACCGGCAAGAACAACTGCTTTTACTTGTTCCAGTTTGCTGTATTGTTTTGCTATTTGTTCCAGATAATTTTGTATTTCAACATCTTTAATCATAAAAACTCCTTTATGCTTAATTTTATTTTACAATATATCTCTCATATTTTCTTCACTGAAATTTGTGTGATATAAAGTAAGTGTATGAGAAAGTTTTTGGTTTTATTTTTAACATTTTGGGCTTGTGCAAATGTACTTTTTGCAGAAGAAATAGCACTGCCTTCTGGTTCTAAGCAGCAGGTTAAATATACACCAAAGGTTGTAAAAGAAACTAAGGATTTAACAATTGATGAAGATACAGCTTTAAAAGGTATTGTTAATCTACAGCAGCAGAAAGATCTTGAAGATATTGATATGTTGTGGAAAGCTACTGTTGAGAATAACAGTATAATCAAATTTGCAATGAAAAAACTTTCTATCCCTCCGTCTCAACAAAGATATCATTCTTCGATACTTGCAAAATCTGCTTCTGCTTTGATTAGCGGTGCATCGTTTTTACCTGCGATGTTTGGTTCAAATTATATGATTCAGTCTGCATCATACGCTACAGGAAGACTTGCTAATAATTATATTTCTAAAGCTAATAATCCTCAGGAAGTTCCTCTTACTGATACGGAACTTATTGAACTTGCTGGCATGATAGAGTCTTTGCAGGATCAAATAATTAACTCTTACTACAATTACAAAATGGTACTCAATCAGGTTAAAGATACCCGTCAGAGGTTGGTCCTTTACAATAAAAATTATTCTCAGGCTCTAAAAAACGATAATACGATGGAGATAATAGTATCTTCTGCAATGTACGATGATTTGTTGTTTGAAGAATTTATGCTCACAAAAGAAGCTAGAAAATATCAGATGGAGCTTGAAAGATTGGCCGGCAAAAAGACTGTTCAAAATCTTAATTTGTATCAATATGCATTTAAAAATGAGCTTTTTTCTCAAAAATTGTTGCAGCAAACTCAAAAAACTCCATCTTCATTCAATCAGGACAACGTTAGCGGTATAAAAAATGAGCTTCAAAATCAGGGAGGTCAGAATGATAAAAAATAAAGGTTTTTTGTTCTGGCAATTTGTTTTTTGCTCAATTTTGTTTATGACGGTTACTCCTGCTGTGTGTATAACTGTTGATGAGATAAATGAGCCGTTGCCCCCTGCTAAAAGATTGGGTATTGGTAACACTCCTGAAAATGCATTTAAAGTTTCTGATTCTGATAAAAAAGTTCAATCAAAAGAAGCGAGTCTTGATAAGTATAGTGAAGCAGTCAAAGACATTACTTATGCTGATTTGAGTTTGAAAAAAATTGCAAAAGAAATTAGTGATGACGGAGAATTGGATTCAGCTAATGTACTGGCTGATATTCAACTTCTTTGGGTTGGTGCTGCTCAACACAGTGAAACTATAAAGTTTATTGTATATAAACTTTCAAATCCTGATGAAGATAAGCCAAATGAAAGTATTGTTAAAAAAATTATTCAACCGATATCAACGGTAGGAAGCCTTGCCGGCTTGGGAATTGGCAATCCTATCGCTGCTGTTTCTTCCATAATGGGTGGTAGCATGCTCGGTACTATGGTTGTTGATGATAAAGATTTGAATTATAAATTCTCAAAAGTTAATGATGCCGATATGGTTGTGTTGATTCGAAAAATTGAAGAAATGCAGCGTAAGATTGTTAACTACTATTTTGATTATATGAAAGCAAGAGAAGCTCTTATTCGTTGTGATGAAATTGTCGCAAAACGCAGAAATGCCTTTCTTGGTGTTCAGGATATGTCTGACGAACAGGTAATAATGGTTGATGCTTTTTATCGTGAGGCGTTGAATTTGCAAAGTAAGATGCGCTCTGATTTCTTCTCCAAACGTTCTGCACTGGAGCAGATTGTAGGTATGGATGTTATGACTCAGTTTGAGGATATTGTTACAAAAAGAGAATCAGAGTCTAAAAAAAGTTTATAAATAAAATAAATTAAAAACCCCTCTTTTAAAGAGGGGTTTGACCTATATAGGAAGGATCTTTTGGTTTTACTTATTTCTTATGAAAAATATCTTTTCAACAATCCTGCGAATGCTTGGCCGTGGCGAGCTTCGTCTTTGCACATTTCGTGAACTGTGTCGTGGATTGCATCCAAGTTCAATTCTTTTGCTCTTGTTGCAATAGCTTTTTTAGCTGCGCAAGCGCCTGATTCTGCTTCAACTCTCATTTCAAGATTTTTCTTTGTAGAGTTTGTTACTACTTCACCAAGCAATTCTGCAAATTTTGCTGCGTGTTCTGCTTCTTCAAAAGCAATTCTTTTGTATGCTTCTGCAACTTCAGGATATCCTTCTCTATCAGCTTGTCTACTCATTGCAAGGTACATACCTACTTCTGTACATTCGCCGATAAAGTGATCTTTTAAGCCTTGTTTTACTTCTGCATCAACATCAGCACCAACGCCGATTCTGTGTTCATCAGCCCAACCTTGTACACCTTCTTCAACTTTATTGAATTTTTCTGGACCAACACCGCACAATGGGCATTTTGCCGGTGCTGAATCACCTTCGTGTACATATCCGCATACTGAACATACAAATTTAGCCATAATTTACCTCTTTCATTTTTACCATAATTCTCTATTTGTTTTGTTCTTATTAAGAACTATTCTTAATAAAATTATTATACACATCAAGATTTAAAATTGCAATACCTTTGTTTTAAGTTACAAATTACCCTTGATTACTCGCTCTATGCCTGTAACATCTTTGTATATTTCAATGTTTTTAAAATTATATTTTTCCATTAATTCTTTAACGAGGCATGCCTGATTTATTCCGATTTCAAACAGAATGTGTCCGCCATCGTTTAGGAATTCTTTTGCGTTTTTTAGAATTTTTTCGTAGAATTCTATACCTTGACTATCCTGAGTAAACAGTGCTGTTGGCGGTTCAAATTCTTTAACTTCAATTTGCAGGTTCTCTTTTTCCTGTGGGGGAATGTATGGCGGATTAGAGACTATCAGGTCGAATTTTTCTTCCGGTCGTATTTTTGCAAAAATATCCGATTTTCGAAACAGTGCTTTGTTCATCAAATCAAGATGCATTGCGTTATTAAGACAAATTTTGAGTGCTTCGTTTGATATATCTGTTCCAAGAACTTGTGCTTTGGTTAGTTTTGCAATCATGCAGGCAATACAACCGGAGCCTGTTCCTATATCAAGAATTTGTTTATAGTTATTATCTTTGATTATTTCAACAGCTTTTCTCACAAGAAGTTCTGTTTCGGGTCTGGGGATTAGGGTGCTTTCGTTAACTTCAAATTTTTGCCCCATAAAAAAAGCATGACCCAGAATCTGCGCTATCGGCTGTCTTGTTGATACTCTTTTATTTATTATGCTGTAGAGCTTTTGTATATCAGACGGATCTGGCATTATTCCCATAATGAGGTCTTTGGGAGATATTGAGCAAAGAATTTCTATTGCAAAGTCAATTTCTGCAGATGCTTCTTGTGTAGTAAATCCGTTATTCAAATAAATCTGAATCAAATCCCTTTTGCATAGGTTTTTGTTGTTCATCGAGAATCTTTCCTATAATATTTTTTAAATCCAATCTGGATTTGTTTTCTATATCTTCTTTTTTTATTTTATGCTTTTCACACAATTTTTCATAGTAGTAGATTTGTTTTTTTGTGGGTTTTTGTTTTGCCATTTTTTGTTCGGATATTTTTCTGCGAAATTCTTTTGCTAATTCTTTTTGTTTTTCTAAAAACGGCTTTTGTTCTTCTTTTATTCTTAGTTGTTTTTTGTTTTCGTTTATAAGTATTTTTAATTCTTTTAAGAATTTCTCTTTATTAAATTCTTCAATAATCCATTCAAAATGGGGGTTCTGTACTTCTTTGTAGTATTCTTCTTCTTCGATAAATAATTGAAGAATATCTTCGGTTGTTTTGTCTGCGTATTTTTTCACAAAACTTTTGAGAAAGCTAAAAAGTGCTGCTTTCTGGTTTTTTGTAAGTTCTAAAAAAAGAGTATTTTTTAAATAATACATTTTTGTTTTTATCTTAAAAGGTCATTTATATCGAACTTTTTAGAAAGATTGTCGTGTGCAAACTTGACAAACTTTTCCGTCAAAGCTGATTTTAGCGGATTAGTTGTTTTGTTTTGAGTTAGTTTTTTTTCATTCTCATTTTCTTGAGTTTTATTTTCTTTGAGAATTTCTTTTATATCAACAACTTTTTTCATTGTATTATTGTAACTCATTTTTTTGACTATTTCTACATTTATAAAAACATTTTTGAACTGCGAATTGCAGAGGTTTTTACAATAGTTAAAGATTTTTCTACACATTTCTATGGAAAAATGCAGCAATTTCTTTTTCACTAAAAGTATGAACAATGGGTCTTCCGTGTGGGCAGGTGTATGGCATTTTTGTTGTTTTCCATTTTTTTATGAGTTCTTCCATTTGCCATAGGTTTAGCTCTGCTCCTGCTTTCACGGCAGCTTTACAAGACATTGTTACAAGAATTTTTTCTTCAAGATTGTTTAAATCTCCATGCAAATTTTCCATTATGTCAGAGAGAATATCTTTTACTTTTATGTGAGAAATTACTTGAGGTATTTTTTTAAATACAATTTCTTTTTCTGAAATTTGCTCTATAGAAAAACCGAATTTTTCAAGTTTTTCTGTATGTTCCATAAGCAGACTAACTTCTTCGGGTTCCAGAGAGATTACATCCGATATCAGCAAAAGTTGTGAAGCAATTTGTGCGTTTGTTGAAGAAAGTTGTTTTTGAAGGTTTTCAAAGATATATCTTTCATCAGCAATATGTTGGTCGACAATTTTTAGTTCTTCATTTTCTTCAAAAAGAATATAAGTGTTTCTGTACTGACCGATTATATTTATATTTTCTTCAATTTTTGTTTGTTGTTCAATATTTAGATTGATTTGTTGAGGGGTAATTGCAAAACTAGCTGTTTCTTCTGCTGCATTTGAGTTTGATGATATTTCATCAACCAGTTTTTCGTTGTTTTCTTGAATTCTTTCAAATGCAATATCTCCAAGATAAACCGCATCGTCATCGTCTTGTGCTGTTTCTTTTGTTGTTTCTGTCTTCTTTATACTATTGTAATTTCCAAAAGGCAAAACAATGTTATCATTTTTTTTCGTTTCATTTTCGTTGTATGACGCAATTGCATCTAAAATTGAACTGTAGATGAAGTTAAAAATCTGATTAGGATTTTTGTATCTTACTTCTCTTTTTGTCGGGTGGACATTTACATCAACATCGTAGGGAGGTATTGCCAAATTTATGCAGACAAACGGGTATTTGCCTGTCGGGAGCATATTTTTGTATGCTGTATCTATTGCTTTTAGAATGACAGGACATTTTACCACTCTATTGTTGACAAATACATATATTGATTTTTTTGTTGAACGGGTAAATTCCGGAGTTGAGCAGAAACCTGTTGTGTGCAATTTTGATAATTCATCTTTTTTGTTAATTTTTTTCAATTCATTGGCAATAGAGTTTGAATAAATTTCTGTTAACACACAGAGTAAATCTCCGCTACCTGATGTTTTTACAGGTGTTTTGCCGTCAGAGATAAGGCATATTGAAACATTTGGATTTGCAATAGCTATACTTTGAAGAAGTTCTGCTATCGCCGCCAGTTCGGTTCTTTCTGATTTTAGGAATTTCTGCCTTACGGGAGTATTATAAAAGAGGTCTTTTATTTCCATCGTTGTACCGATAGCACAACCAAAAGGCGATTTTTTTACGTTAGATTCTTCGCATTCTACTTTTGTCCCTGTTTCAAAATCTTTTGTTCTTGTTGTACAGGTTACTTTAGCAATAGATATTATGCTTGCAAGAGCTTCTCCTCTAAAACCCATGGTGTGGATATCAAAAAGGTCTTTTGAAGAGCTTATCTTGCTTGTTGCATGTTTTAAAAAAGCGAGTTCTATATCATCAGGATGTATACCTGAGCCGTTATCGGATACTCTAATCGAAAGGCAATCTTTGCTGACTTCAACTTCGATTTTTGTTGCTCCCGCATCGATGGAGTTTTCAACAAGCTCTTTTACGACAGATGCCGGTCTTTCAATAACTTCTCCCGCCGCAATTTGGTTAATTAACTGTCTTGATAACTGTTGAATTCTTTTCAAAACTTACCTCTTCCCATTCCTGTTTTTCTATTCTATAACATTTAGTTTGCATGTGCTATATTGTAGATGTGAATAACTTACAAAAAGAAATATATCAAACAAAAAAACTATACAGAGATGTTTTTAACAAAGTAAAAGAGGCATTGGATTCTCAGATTGCCTCTTTGAAGTCTTCTTCTTTGTGTAATCATTGTAAGCAAGATTGTGATATAGATTTTAATAAAATTGATATTTTTCAAGAATTTCCGAAAGGTTGTCGCTATAGATTTTGGCAGGAATCTGTTCTCGATTTGTTAGAAAATCGCATTTCAAAAGACATTTTGGATAAAGTATCTTTAATTGAAAAAAGACGTCAGTGTTTTTCTTGCAAAATGTGCTCATCTTGCTGTAAGTTTGCAACTTCTGAGTATTCTTACGATGAATTAAAAAAAAGAGCCCAAGATGGTGATAGATTTTCTAAGGACTTTGTAAGCGTTTTTGTTCCATACAAAAATGTTGATGAGGCAAGAGAAATATACCCCGAATATGTCGATATGTTGGAAGATACTTTTGGAAATTTGTCAGGTATTTATTTTTATCATTGTCCAAAGTTGTCTGATGATGGGTTGTGCTCGGATTATGAAAATCGTCCATCAATTTGCAGGGATTTTCCTAACAATCCTCTTGTCGTTTTGCCTCCTAAATGTTCTTTTAATGATTGGAAACAAGAGGTTGAGATAACTTCTCTTATGCTTAATGCAATGATAGATATTATAGGTTTTTATAAAGATAAGTTGAAAAATTTGATATAGTGTTGCGAATTTTTGTTAGTCGCCTTAGACACAAGCACTATTTTATTCTGTCTAATAGGTTATAAAATGCTTCATTTACGTCTTTAAATTTTTTGTTAAGGGTTTCTTCTTTAGGAATTAAGATAAAAGACATATATTTGTTTAGTTTCCCCAGTTCACCCTGTTTTAGTGTGAGTCTGCAAACCTCTCTCATAAGCCTTTTTATTCTGTTTCTTTTAACCGCTCTTTTGTGATATTTTTTGCTGACAACAAATCCTGCTTTTGTCGGCGATGTCGGGTCTTTTTTTTCTTTTCCTATGTACAAGGTCAAAAGACTGTTTGAGACAATTTTGTGGTTTTTGTATGTGGCATTGAATGCTTTTTGATTCTTTAGTCTGTACTTTCTAGGCAGCATATTTCTTACTTTATGATTGCTATTCTCGATTATACTTTTATTTCAATCTTATTGTATTTTATCAACAGCTAGCTATTTTTGCCAGAATTTTTTACTGCACAAAAAAATCTGCTCTTTAATCACGGTAGAGCAGATTTTTTGTTTGTTAAATATAAACTTTTAAAAGTGCAAAATTATGCTCTTTTTTTAGCTTGAATAGCAAGTCTATGACGACCTTTTGCTCTTCTTCTGTTTAATACTGTTCTTCCGCCGGGTGTAGCCATTCTTGCTCTAAAACCGCTGACGTTTTGTCTTTTTCTTTTTGTTCCTTCTAATGTACGTCTCATTTTATTGCTCCTTGAATTAATTTTTTTGCGTTATATCATGATAAAAAAGACA
>CALVEK010000012.1 GCA_944326555.1 Candidatus Gastranaerophilales bacterium
ATGTATGAAGCACGCCGCCAGCGTTCGTCCTGAGCCAGGATCAAACTCTCCATTGTCAGAAAGTTTATGTCCATCGGTGAACTTTGTTCACCTGCTCGACTTTGCTTTAATTCGTGTCCGTCAATTTTATTTGTTGTTGAATCAACAGGTATTATCGTTTTTAGCTATTCTATTTTCAAGGTTCAAACTCTACTAAATACATTCTCCATTAAAACCTAAAGAACATATTCAGTGGAAACTTTGTTTCAGATTTTAGTCAACCAAATAAGGTTTCCAACTAATCCTTCAAGACGTTACTTCATCGTAACACTTCATATTTTGTTGTCAAGTAGTTTTTTTTAATTTATTATCAAATTTGTTTCAGCTATTCAAACCATTCCAAACAAGAACTAGTTTTAAATTTTTGGAGTTTAAAGAATCGGATAAAAATTTCAACCTCTTGGTTTTAACCCGCTCTTTTCAGTTTTCTCCGTGGCCCGCTGACCACTCTATTAATGTAGCCCAAACGATTTTTTATTTCAAGCACTTTTTTTGATATTTTTTTGTATTTTTAAAATCTTTTTTCAAAAACGCCTCTACACAAGGGTTTCTGGGTTTACATTTCTTCATACTCAAGAAATTGGTCTACTTTTTTTATTGTTTTTTTATGATTTTTAACCTTTATTTCATGTTCTTCATGTCAATTTTCTATTAATACGCATGTTAGATGAGGCAACATGTGCCCTTATTATTTAAAATAATCATGTATCGATATTTATAATAATTAAAAGGAGAATCCCCTCATGAAAAAAAATATAGTTTATGTTGCATTAGCAAGCACTTTAGTTCTCGGTAGCGCTCAATTCTTTTTAAGTGCGAATGCAGATGGCATGCCATATGAACCTGTTTTTGAGTCCATGCCAATTACAGAATCAATAACAACAGCAAACGTTGATACAGTAAAAACAACAAGCACTACGCCAACAATCACAAAAGTATCTGCTAGTACATCTAGCACACAAAACGCTGCAAACATGAACAATTCTGTTGAAAGTAATAACCTACAAAATGCGTTGATGCAATTAGATGGTGCACAAGTTGAAATAAGAAATCAATTATTACAATATAAGACTGAATATACAGACTTAGACAATCAATATAAAGTAATAAAAGAGCAACGCGCAGCAAAAGCAAAACAGGTTAGAGAAACAGAGAAGAAAATCAAAGACCTCGATTCAACTAAAGAAAAGATAAGAAAAAATATGAATTAATTAAACTTATAGACATAACAAAAAGGCTACCTCAATAGGTAGTCTTTTTATTAAGAGGCTGTTGATATTATTTATTATGTAAAAACAGAAATAATAAAGATGAAATAATTTTAAATATGATTGATATTAAACACGGGGTACGGGGGCTGTAAGCCCCTGTTGTAATCCTTGCGTCGGTTTTCTTTTCTTTGCTTCGTTTCTTTTCTTTTGCCTACGCAACCCAAAAGAAAAGAAATGAAGATATAAAAAATAAAATAGAATTATTTTTCTTTGATGCTTTTCTTTCTTTTTTTGTAAAAATAGAGAAAAGTATCCCCAAAAAATTATTTTTTATTTTTAAAAATAGTATTTGTTTTTACATAATAAATATTATCGTTACCCAAATAAAAAGCCGCGGTGTAACACTGCGGCTTAAGTTATATCCCCAACTATTCTTGTTTTTTACTTAATTAATTAACTATTGTGGTTGATTCCACAATGCATCTCTAATGAATTTGCTTTTTTGAGATTCTGAACTCAAAGCAACATTGCTTGGTGTAAAGATAAATACAGAATCACCGATTTTTTGTTGATTACCGTTTAATGCATGAGTTGCACCACACAGAAAATCAACAATTCTCATTGCTTGCTCTTTATCAAGCAAATGAAGATTCAAAATAACAGTTTTTTTATCTTTCAATTGTTTTACGATAGAAACAGATTCTTCGTATGAACGAGGTTCAGATACAACAACCTCATATCCTTTAAAGCCAGGATGACTTACAACATTTGATGCCGGTGTTTGATTTGTCTTGGATGAATACATAGGTTCCAATGCCAAATTATCAGAAACAGGATATTCATCCATTTCTGAAGCCATATCCTCAAATATGTCATCTCTATTTTCAAAACCTGATGTTAAAAAACCTACGATAGATTTAATTTTGTCTGAAACGCCTGCCAATTTTTTCTCCTCCCGATATATTACTTAAATAATTTTCTTCCAATTCTTATCATATTAGAGCCTTGCTGTAACGCTATCTTATAGTCCCCGCTCATGCCCATCGACAAAATACTTAGTTTGCATGAAAATTCTTTTTCTAACTTCTCTTTCAGATTTCTCATATCGCAGAACAACTCTGACAAGCGCTCTTCCGATGCAATAGGAGCTATATTCATCAACCCCTCTACAGAAATACCTTTTAAAGAAAGAATTTCTTCAAATGAATCCAGCAAGTCTTCAACAAGGAATCCGGTTTTAGCCTCTTCTCTAGCATTGTTAACTTGCAGCAAAACTTTTTGAACAAGATTTTTTCTCTGGGCCTCATCCGATATAGCCTTAGCCAACTTCAAGGAATCGACTGACTGAATCAAATAAAAGTTGCCAACAGCCTTCTTTACTTTATTGCTCTGCAGATGCCCAATCAAGTGAAAGCGAGAATTGTCTCTGACATCTTGAGGCAATTTTGCAAATTTGGTCAATGCATCTTGCACTCTGTTCTCTCCAAAATCACGCAAGCCATCTTCATAGGCTTCTACCAGCTTTGTTTCATCAAAGTATTTCGTTACAGCGACTATAATAGGTGTATAAGGTTCAATTTCTTTTCTTAGCTCAGACAAGTTATATTCAACTGTTTGCATTTGAATTTTAACCCTCTTCCCAAGAAATACGCACCAGCAAAAAGCTAATACTCTTATATTATAAAACATGTCAAGATAATGGACAAACTATTAATAATTATTGGAACAAGTAATTTAAGTAAATATACGCAAAATGCATGCTAGTCATGGCTTTTGACATGTTTTGTTGCATTACTGCTTTCTCAACATTTCTTAACATTTTTGAATTTGTAGTGATTAAAATATAAAAAAGGGGGCCAAGTTCGAACGTGGTCCCCTTTTTTATAAACAAAAACTACTGAAAATTATAAATCATCTATTGAATTAGAAAATTTAGAGTTATGATTAACAAAATTGCCCGGTCTGTCTACAGCAGGGTCTATAGTCTCCAAAACATACCAGCCAAAATTTTTCATTTTATCCTTCTTCTCTTTCACAGGAATAGGTGTTGCAGGATCTTTTGTTTTCACCTCTATAATTCTTGATACCTCATCAGAATACCCCTGATTATGAATGAATTCAGGAGAAATTGTATCTTTTACGACAATTTCTGCATTAGCGAAAGCAGGAACACAAGCAATCACACCCAATGCAACAATATACTTTTTTAAGTCTTTCATTAAAAATCCTCACTTCATTAGTAATTTTACCAATATATTATATTATTTTTAAATTTTAGGCAAATCCTTTATTTTACCGATAAAATGCAAATGTTAACATTCATTCTCGATCATGGCTATTAACTCTTGCAATAAGTCTTCTTCCGGTACTCTTTTTATAATCTCACCTTTTTTAAAAATATACCCTTCTTTAATGGCTCCGGCAACACCATAGTCTGCATGCTTCGCTTCTCCCGGTCCATTCACCGGACAACCCATAACAGCAACGGTTAGCGGCTTGTCTATATTTTTGAGAGCATCTTCAACTTTTTTAGCAAGACCAATAAGATCAATCTGGCACCTGCCGCAAGTAGGACAAGAAACAAAATTTATCCCATGTTGGCGTAAATCAAGGGATTTTAGTATTGAATAGCCTGCAGAAACTTCTTCTACCGGATTTTCTGTAAGAGACACCCTTATTGTATCACCTATACCCTCTGCCAAAAGCGTTCCCAATCCGACAGAAGATTTAACCAAACCACCCTTTAGAGTACCTGACTCTGTTACCCCAAGATGAAGAGGATAATCTACTTTTTGAGCCATAAGCCTGTACGCCTCTATTGTAGTTGGAACACTGCTTGATTTTAATGAAATTTTAATTTTATCAAAATCATTATCCTCAAGTATCCTAACATGCTCCATTGCACTCATTACCATTTTTTCATGCAGCGGGATATCCAAAGCTGCTATATTTTTGTCTAAAGAACCGGCATTAATACCTATTCTTATAGGAACATTATTTGTCTTCGCTAAACTAACAACTTTTTTAACATTTTCAGTTCGACCTATATTACCAGGATTTAGACGCAAAGCATCTATGCCATTTTCTATACACTGAATAGCCAATCTGTAATCAAAATGTATATCTGCAATAACAGGAATTTGAACTTGCTTTTTTATTTCTTTTATTGCGTCGGCCGCATCTTTGTTTAAAACAGCAAGTCTGATTAACTCACAACCAGCTTCTTCTAACTCTTTTATCTGAGCAACAGTTTTTTTTATGTCTCTTGTATCGGTATTACACATCGATTGAACACTAATCGGTGCATCGCCGCCTATTTTAACATTGCCTATTTGTATTTGCTTTGAATGTCTTCTTTTAATCATAATTTTAATTTCCCACACATGCTTAAGTAATTTTTAAATAGCCTGTTTTAATAAAAAACGAAACCAAATTTCTAATAGAAATATTTTAACTCCATATTAAAAATATTGCACCACAACAAAACAATCAAAGGAAACCTGAACAAAAAATGTTATCAACACAAGTCATCTATGATAAAATTTGATGTAATCAGTTTTACAAGTTCTAAAGGGTATATTTATGAAAATTGCAGTTATATCAGATATTCATGGAAACATGCAAGCGCTAAACGCTGTACTGGAGAATATAAAACAAGAAAATTGCGAAAAAATATTTTGCCTTGGCGATTTAGCAATGGCAGGGCCTGAACCCTCAAAAACAATAGAAAAGATTCGTCAGTTGTTGAATAATTCAGATTTTACACTAATACAAGGTAACACTGACGAAATGATTGCAAATTGTGATAACCAAATGATTCACCTGTTAGAAGAAAATAATCCGATAATGGCGCATGCATTAGAATGTGATGTAACCGTCGTTTCAGAAGAACAGAAAATTTTTCTCAGGGATTTACCAAAACAATATATGCAAGAAATAGACGGGCTAAAAATATTACTTGTCCACGGTAGCCCCAGAAAAAACAACGAAAATATATACCCTGATTTAAAAATAGAAGAAGTTGAAGAAATGGTAGCAGAAACAGATGCTGACATAATATTTTGCGGGCATACGCATGTTCCATGCGGATATCAGACAAATTCAAAACAAACCGTTGTTAATGTCGGTAGTGTAGGACGTCCTTTTTCGGAAGAGCCAAAGTCTTGCTATGCAATTTTAGAAATAAACAACAAGGAATTTTCTATAAAACATAACCTCGTAGATTATGACTACAAAACAGCTGCAAAAATTCTAAATGAAAGAAACTTTGACGGAGCAGATAAGCTCGCAAAAATGCTTATTCATGCAACATCAAGATACCCTCAGTAAATAAGGAAATGTAAAATGATTGAAAGATATAGCCTGCCTGAAATGAAGAATATTTGGGAACTTGAATCTAAATTTAGTTTTTATCTAAAAGTAGAGCTTGCGGTTTGTGATGCATACAATAAAATGGGCAAAATCCCTACTGAAGCATTAGAACAAATAAAACAAAAAGCAGGTTTTTCCATTGCAAGAATCGATGAAATAGAAAGAGAAGTCGGCCACGATGTCATCGCATTTTTGACAAACGTAAATGAGAATGTAGGCGAAGCCTCAAGATACATTCATATGGGCATGACAAGTTCTGATGTTATTGATACAGCTTTTGCATTACAGATAAAAGCTGCATCGGACATCATAGAAAAAGATTTAGATAAAGTAATTCAAACAATAAGAGAAAAAGCCCAAGAACACAAAAATACAATTTGTATCGGGCGTTCTCATGGTATACATGCAGAACCAATGACATTTGGTGTCAAAATGTGCAGTTGGCTTGACCTTTTTGAAAGAGCCAAAAAGAGATTTTTAAACGCAAAAGAAGAAATTGCAGTAGGACAAATATCAGGTCCCGTAGGTACTTATAGTAATATTTCACCTGAAATTGAAAAAATAACCTGTGAATCACTTGGACTTAAACCCGCAAAAATATCAACTCAGGTTATTGCAAGGGATTACCATGCTTACTATATGCAAGCACTTGCACTTATCGCAAGCATAATAGAACAGTGTGCAGTGGAAATAAGACATTTACAAAAAACCGAAGTTCTCGAAGTCGAAGAATTATTCAAAAAAGGGCAAAAAGGCTCTTCTGCCATGCCGCATAAAAAAAACCCTATATCATCAGAAAATCTTTCGGGATTGGCAAGAGTTGTAAAAAGCAACTCAATAGCGGCATTAGACAACATTCCTCTTTGGCATGAGAGAGATATATCTCATAGTTCTGTAGAAAGAATAATATTCCCTGATTCTACAATATTAATTGACTATATGTTGAACAGATTCAACAAACTGGTTGAAGGTTTAGTAGTCAACAAAGATAACATGCTAAAAAACACAAATCTTTTTGGAGGCATAGTCTTCTCCCAAAGAGTTCTTTTAGAACTGACAAACAAAGGTCTGTCAAGAGAAAAAGCGTACGAATTAACCCAAAGAAATGCACTTGAGGCTTTTAATAATCCTCATGGGGATTTCAGAAAAAATCTTGAACAAGACAAAGATGTAACAAGCATATTAACTAAGGAAGAAATAGAAAAATGTTTTGATTCAAATTATTATCTTAGAAATATCAAAACAATATATGATAGATTTAATATTTAGAAAATAAGGATAAAAAAATGGGCTGTTTAAAATTCATTATAAAAGTTGCAATAGTCATTCTTGCAATTGTAGGATTCAAGTCTCTTGGCGGATGGGATTGGATTGTTAAAAACTGTCATTTTTTTGAAAAACCGACACAAGAAACTCTTATTGAAAAAAGCAAAGATGTCGCAGATTTTTCTAAAATACCGGATGAATATGAAATATCAAAATCAACAAATATTCTCGGTTATAGAGCTGTTGTAGCAGAACATGATGCCACAGGACAAAAAATGGCTGTTGTAAATCCAAACAAAACAATAAACATAACTCAAGCCGATTTCAAAAACGGAAACTTAAAAAAAAAGATAGATGATGTAAATCAAAAACTGAGCTATCAATATATACATGTGGAAAATTTTAAAATCATAAAACAAGGTACAATGAAGACAATGGGGCAGACGGTTCCTTATGCAAAATTTGAAGCAGAAGTAACAAATCTGCCTATCAAAAAGATAACAGGAATAATTGCGGCAGCACTTGACGACAATGGAAAAACCAAATTAATTGTATCGGTGAATGAAGGCAGCAAGTATTCACAAATAATTACAGAACAGTTTTTTAAGAATGTAAAACCTGCTCAAAAGGATTAAAATGCCAAAACTATACGAAAAATACATGAAAAAATGTATCACACTGGCAAAAAAAGGAGAAGGCAGAGTCTCGCCAAATCCTCTTGTCGGTGCGGTAATTTTAGACTCCAAAGGCAATATAATCGGTCAAGGATGGCATCAAAAATACGGAGAAGCGCATGCTGAGGTAAACGCATTTAAAGATGCTCTCTCAAAAGGCCACGATGTCAAAAACGGTACAATAATTGTAAATTTAGAACCATGCTCTCATTATGGGAAAACCCCGCCTTGTGCGGATTTAATAATAAAAAAAGGTATAAAAAAAGTCGTAATAGGCTGTATTGACCCAAACCCCAAAGTCGATGGAGGAGGCATTAAAAAACTTAAAGAGGCGGGAATCGAAGTAATCACAGGGATTCTTGAAAAAGATTGCAAGAAACTAAATGAAGTGTTTTTCAAAAACCAATTACAACAGTGCCCATTTATTGTAATCAAAACAGCAACCACCTTGGATGGAAAAATTGCAACAAAAACAGGTTCTTCAAAATGGATAACATCAGATAAATCAAGAAACCTTGTACAAAGATTAAGAAACAAATATGATGCAATCTTAACAGGATCAGGTACGGTAATTTCTGATAACCCGTCTTTAACATGCAGAATGAAAAACGGAAAAAATCCAATAAGAATCATAATAGACTCAACATTAAAAACACCACCTGATGCAAAAGTCTACCAAAATGACGGAACAAGAGTAATTATTGCTTGTGCTGATAACATAGAACCAAAAAATTATGGAGAAAATGTTGAATTTATCATGTGTCCGTTAGAAAAAACAACATCAAAAATTGATTTAAAATATTTGATTATTAAACTATACGAAAAAGGAATAAAAAGTATCTTAATAGAAGCAGGAGGAATACTTAACGGAGCTTTTATAAAAAACAATTTGGCCGATAAATTATACCATTTTGTTGCACCCAAAATCACAGGAGACAATAACAGCATGTCTTTTGTTAACGGTTTTGATACAACAGACATAAATAAAAGTATTAAACTAACCATAACCGATGTAAAACATGTTATACCTGATATAATGATTGAAGCAGAAATTCACAATATTTAATTAATTGAATTATTCAAAGAATTCTAATAAAATAGTTATTATGGAAAATCTTTCTGAAAAAATTATAACTTTACAAAAAAATTTTTATGATCTTAACAGCTTGTTTGAGCTGAGTATGATAGCAACTCAAGCTGATTCCATCGAAGATTTAATAGCAAAAGTAACCACATTTTTAACTCAAGCATTGAGCTTAGAAAATGTCAGGTTTTTTATAAACCATGAAAGAGTATACTACATGGTTGCTAACCAAAATACAGATGATCATGAATATTTTCAATTTGAAAATGATGAAGAAGGATTTTGGGAAGTTCTTAATAAAAATGAATTCATAAAAGTATCTGACGATAACGGCAGACCTATCTATAGATCCTTTTGGGAAAAATATGATTTAGAGAATTTGGATAGCAGTTACTTTAAATTATTTCAAAAAGATTCTATTCCTTATTTCATCTGCTCTATCGGCAATAAAACTGATGGAAGTGCATTTTCTGAAAGTGATCTTCAGTATCTTACAAAAGTATTCAACTACATTGGGCCTATACTTATCAAATATATTAAGAGAAGAGATCAAGAAAACGACCTTAAGAAATTACAAAAATCATTGCACAATATCTCAATACTTTATAATATTTCTCAGGCAGTAAACTTTATTGATGACCTAAAAAGATTGTTGCGTGTTATTTTGAATAAAGCACTTGAAACAATTGATGCCGAAAAAGGTTCTTTAATGCTTTACAACTTTGCGGAAAATGTTCTGCAAACTAAAGTGGTATACGGCTTAGCCGACAAGAACCTTGAAACAGAAATAAATAACGGCTTAATAGAATGTTCAAAAATAAAAGTTGGTGAGGGTATTGCGGGTACTGTTTTTGTTGAAAAAAAATCCATAATCTCTAACCTTGGACAAAATGACCCGAGATTTATCAACAACGGACAAGAGCTCAACGTTAATTCGCTTTTATGCGTGCCTTTGATAGCTAAGGGAGAACCTATTGGCGTAATAAATATTACAAACAAACTTAACGGCAAACTTTTTAATAAACAAGATTTAGAGTTTATAGAAGCACTTGCAAACCAAGCCGCAATTGCTATTGATAACGCAAAATTATACGAACTTGCAACAAAAGACGGTTTGACAAAACTGTATATTTACAGACATTTCTACACATTGCTTGAAAACGAAATAAAACGCTCATCAAGATATAACCACGAAATGACGCTTCTTATGATGGATATAGACAACTTTAAGAGCGTTAACGATACTTACGGACACCCTGTAGGCGACCAAGTATTGAGAGAAATAGCTAATTGTATTCAACAAACAATAAGAAAGATTGATATCGCATCCAGATATGGTGGTGAAGAATTCACAGTAATACTTCCTGAAACAAATATTACAGATGCCAAGGTAATTGCGGAAAGAATAAGAAAAAATATTAGCAGCATAAAAATCAATGTTAAAGACGACATATATATATGTCCTACTGTTAGTATCGGTATGAGCGAATATCCTTCTTGTGCTTTAGATGAACAAACGCTTATAGAACTTGCCGACGTCGCTTTATATAATGCGAAAAATAACGGTAAAAATTGTATTTGTGAATACAACCCCAACACAGGTTGTACATTAATCCCACGTGGAGAATAATAAATAAATTTTCCAGTTTAGTATAAATTATTCTGTATTCTATTTATACTGTTAACTTTTGCTATAAACGTATTCATCAAACAAGTTAGCTTGCTTGTCGATTGAAAAAGAAATATATAATCAACAGTCATAGCCCGTGTGTTGCATAGTTATTATTTTGCTTTTTTATAGAATTATTTAATAAAGCAAGCAATCTTAATGGGGAGACGACAAATGTATTCATACAAAAAATTTTGTACAAAAATTTTTATTTTCACAGTGGCAATTTTCACAGCCTGCACGCTCCCAACTATTGCAGCAATAACAGGCAACGTAGAAAAAACCGGTGATAGCGGAGATTATAATAGAGTTATAGACTCAAAAAGCGGATCTCCTATAAGTCAAGCAGATGTCATGCTTCCATCAAAGGGATACAAAACCAAAACAGACAACAATGGCAGATTTACACTTGGAGCAAAGGTTGATGCACCTACAATTATGTCAGTGCAAAAAGACGGATATAAACCTTTTTCTCTAACGGTAGACAGCAATGCAACATCAAAGCCCATCGTTATAGGAATAGAAAAAACAAACCCGCATGACATTATTATAGACAAAGATATGTACCACATAGGAGATGACAATTATTCATCCAACTCTGCAAATGCTGCAGAATTCAGGATAAAAGCAATTGGTCCTTTTTATACAAAAAACTTTAAAATAGGAGAACTTCCGCCAAATGAAGACATATATCTGATTATTGGCTCTGTTATAGGAATAGATACAAAAATGGCAAGAGACTTTGGACAATCAAAAGTCAAAACTGCCTACGCCACTGCACCTCAAGTATTCTTTAACGGAAATATGATAGCTGAACTAAACCTGAACGGAGATAACCAGCAAATCAAAATTCCAAGAAGTATTATAAGACCAAATTCTGAAAATCAACTAACTATTAAATCAGGGAAGAATCTTTTCCAAACAGCATACATCGACTATGACGATATAGAGTTGATGAATCTTTTTATAGAAACAAAAAGCAAAAGCCTCATAAGCTCGGAAGAACAATAAACAAAGCTATCAAATATAAAAAGCGTAGAAATACTAAACTTCTACGCTTTTTGCAAAATTTAAACTTATTAAATTAAAAACTACAAGCCTTTGTACTGAATCATTGAAACAACATCAATATCCTTGAGCTTTTCTCTTCCTTTTAAATCACTCAATTCGATAATAAATGCAGCACCGACAATATTAGCACCTACTTTTTTCAAAAGTTTGCAAGCCGCTTCAACAGTGCCGCCTGTTGCCAACAAATCATCGATAACAAGAACGTTTTTACCTTCTTCAACAGCATCTGCGTGCATCTCAATCTTATCAGTACCGTATTCAAGAGCATACTCTTGAGAGACTACATCAGCAGGCAATTTACCCGGTTTTCTTATCATTACAAAACCGGCACCCAAATTATAAGCTAATGCAGAACCAAAAATAAAACCTCTTGACTCAACACCTGCGACATAATCAATCTTTTTGTCAGCATACTGTTCTGTCAAAAAATCTACCATAAACTTCAAAGCCTTAGGGTCCTTTACTGCAGTAGTTATATCCCTAAAAACAATTCCTTTTTTAGGGAAATCGACAATATCTCTAACCTTTGATTCTACATAATTTTGCATCTTTTCCAATATTCCTTATCTTTATCTACAAAAAATTATCTAATTCAATGCCTGATTGATATCCTCAATTATATCATCAACATCCTCCAAGCCAACAGAAAGACGCATAAAATCATCCGAAATTCCGCAAGCTCTCAATTGTTCGTCATTAAGCTGACGGTGTGTTGTTAATGCAGGATATGTGATGATAGAGCGAGAATCACCAATATTTGTGGCATGTATAAGAAGTTTAACCTTTTCTATAAATTTAACTCCCGCTTTTGCCCCGCCTTTTATTCCAAAACTTACAATAGAAGACGCGCCCTTTGGCAAATATTTTTTCACAAGAGGATAATAAGCATTATCGCTAAGCGCAGGATAATTAACCCAAGCAATCTTTTCATGATTTTGAAGATACTTTGCTACTTTCAATGCTGTATCAGAAACTCTTTGCATTCTTAAATGCAAAGTTTCCAACCCCAGCAAAGTCAAATATGCATTAAAAGGACTAATACAAGAGCCAAAATCTCTCAATAATTGCCCGCGGGCTTTGACAATAAATGCTGATTCTTTAAAAGTTTCAGTGTAACTTAAGCCGTGATAACTCGGATCAGGTTCAACAAGTTCAGGGAATTTTCCTGACTTTTTCCAATCAAATTTTCCTGAATCAACAATAATACCACCCATTGAATTTCCATGACCTGAGATGTACTTAGTCAAAGAATGTACAACTATGTCAGCCCCCCACATAAAAGGCTGAAACAGATATGGAGACGGTACAGTATTATCAATAATCAAAGGTATACCATGCCTGTGAGCGACTTTTGCTATTTCTTCAACATCAACTATATTGAGCTTAGGATTACCAATCATCTCCGTAAAAATGCATTTAGTCTTTTCAGTGATGACTTTTTCGTAATCTTCAGGTTTTTCACCATCAACGAATATTGTGTTAATGCCAAGCTTTCTTAATGTTGAATTAAATAAATTAAAAGTACCGCCATACAATGTAGATGAAGCAACAATATCATCACCGGCTTTGGCTATATTTAATACCGATATCATAGTAGCAGCCTGTCCCGAAGAAACAGCCAACGCACCTATGCCACCCTCTAAAGCAGCAATTCTTTCCTCCAACACCTGTGTTGTGGGATTTGAGATTCTTGTATAAATATCACCGCTTGCTTTTAAATCGAATAAATCAGCAGCATATTGAACATTATCAAAATCAAAAGCGGTAGTTTGATATATAGGAACAGGTATGCAATGTCTGTTATCTTTTGCCTTATGTGCACCCTGAACTGCTATTGTATCAAACTTCATATCACGCATATTACAACTGTCCTCTCAAATTTGCTTTTATAATATCAGACACCCAAGGCACATAGCTGTAAACCCCTCTCAGAACACCTAATATCAAATACAGAATAAAAAGAAAGTAAATAAAAGTCGTAACAGAAAAACCTAAAAACAAAGGCATATTCAAAAAGAAAGTTATCATGCTGATTACATTTTTAACCAAAGGAATATAGCTTAATATGTTCATTGCAAAAGATAAACCTGTCAAAAACAGCCATAAAGCAAATGCAATGAATATTGATTGAAAAATGTGATACTTTAAGAAAGGTTTCATGTCCTTTTTCATTAATGCGGCTATTATGATAAATATAAACCCAACCAAAGGAAAAACATAAGTTGCAGCAGCAATCAATTTTTCTAAAAAGGACGGATTTCTATAATTTAAGGTGTATGACAATTTTCTCTCCCTAAGAATTACTTTCTTACTTAGTACTTTTAATTTTATCTACAACTATTTAACTGATTCTTTCCTTTTGATATATTCTTGCAGAATTTCAAGGTAAACCAATTTGTTTTCCATAGACTTGTCATCATATAACAAAGCACTACGATAAGTATAAATAGCGTTTTCCAAATCATTAAGCATAAAATATGTATTACCTATAAAAGTATAGGTCTTAGCATCTTCAGGCTGTATTTGAGATGCTTTTTTGTAACAATCAAGCGCTTCTACATATTTCTTTTGATCAACGTAAATATTACCAAGCAATATGTATGCATTCGGAGCATCAGGAGCTATTTTGATTGCTTCTTTATACTTACTTATAGCCATATCAATTCTGTTTGCATCAGAATAAGAAATAGCATGACAAACATAAGTCTGGTAAACATTGGGATTGATTTTATAACATTGATTGAATGCTTTTTCTGCATTGTCGAAGTCTCTCATCGAAGAATATGAATTTGCAATGCAAATCTGAGCCTTAATATTATCGGGATCTATAGCCATAGCCTTTTTCAGAGTTTTTATAGCTTCTCTATACATATGCATTGACATCTGAGCACTAGCCTTATTAATAAATGTCTCTGCATCTTTATCATTAACAGCCAAGGCTTTGTCATAATATACAATTGCCGAAAGATAATCTTTGTTATCCTGATATAACAATCCAATAGCATTAAACAGAGCAGAATTTTTGGATTCTAACTCCAATGCCTTTGTATAATTGGCCATAGCATGCTGAAAATCGCCTAATTCAGCATAAGCATTACCCAGATTAAGATATATAGAAAAACTTTTTGACTCTATTTCTGATGCTCTTGTATAGTAATCTATCGACTTATTTATATCTCTAAAATAAAAATGAATACTTCCCGCATTAATTAATGCCTGAGAGTTCAGAGGATTAACACGCAATAAAGACTCATAAATTTCCAGAGCATTTTTATAATCCTGCTCACCGATAAACAGTTTACCCAACTCCAAATAATTTTGCTCATTAGTTGGTTCCTTGCTTATCTTATCAAACAATTCTTCTATCGCATTTTTAGGATTTTTATTTGAAATTTCCATGTATAACCATCATTATTGTTAACGTTTCAAAAACATATTACTACAATTTGGAAAAAATATAAATCATTTCGGTATTTTGATATAAAATTAAATTGTTGAAAGTTTTTGGCAACTAACGATTAACACGCAAACAGTTGTAAAACATTGTACATAATGAATTTAGAAAATTTTGGGTGATAAAGTGAAATATAACAGAAATTCGTATCTGAATACACACAGAGATGCTTGGGTAGAAGTTAATTTAGATAGTATAGAAAAAAATATACTTGAATTAAAAAAATATTTAAAACCTCACTCAAAACTTTTTGCCGTTGTAAAAGCGGATGCATACGGACATGGCGCAGTAATGATTGCACCAATACTCTTGGCATCAGGTGTAGATTTTCTTGGTGTATCATCAATAGATGAGGGTCTTCAACTGAGAGAGGCAAAAATTCAAGCACCAATACTTGTGCTCGGAGCCGTTCCTGTTTGGTCATTTGATTGGGCAGCAACAAACAATATATCCGTATCGGTTTTTTCAGAAGAGCATATAGAAGCATGCAAACAAACTTTTGAAAAAACAGGAATAAAACCCAAAGTACATGTAAAAATTGATACGGGAATGAATAGAATCGGTGTAAGACCCGAAAATGCAGTGGGATTCATAAACAAAATCAAAAAATCCGATTTCATTGAACTTGAGGGAATTTTTACCCACTTTGCAACAGCCGAAACTGAGTCTTATGCAAAAGAACAATACCAAAAGTTTCAGTCTGTGATAAACGCAATCGACCACAATGGTCTGTTAATTCACTGTTGTAACACATCAGCTGTAGTTTGCTATGATGATTTTTCGTACAACATGGCACGAGTTGGTGTAGGTATTTACGGACTACAGCCTGATTTGACGCAAAATACAGCAAAACCTAATCTAAAACAGGCAATATCTTTAAGAGGAAGAATAACAAATATTCATACTGCCCAAAAAGGAGAAGGCGTAAGCTACTCACACACATTCCAAACATCAGGAACAACTAAAATCGCAACTATACCGATAGGATACGCTGATGGTGTTTTTAGAGGATTATCTAACAAAATATACGGTATTGTTAACGGTAAAAAAATCAAACAAATCGGTAACATTACAATGGATCAAATGATGTTTGATATCACAGATTGTGATGTAAAAGAAGGCGACACGATTACTCTGCTGGGACAAGATGGAGAACAATTTATCAGTATTGATGAATGGGCAAAAATTTTAGGCACAATACACTACGAGCTAACCTGTGCCCTAAGAGTCAGACTGCCTAGAGTTTACACAAGATAAACCTACCCTTTAACATCAAAACTACCCAAAGTGCTGCCTTTTCTCATAGCGGCACCTGTATTAAACATCATTAAATTGTATTTCTCAATTTCGTTTGCAACATTTCCCGTAAAGACAGCCTGATTTTCATCAATAAAATTGAACAACGGTTCCCAAAGACTGTTGACAGTATTTTTTGCAGTCTCTTGTGATTGTTTGATTGTCCTTGTCGGAACCTTTATATTTAAGCCAAAAGGCTGTTTGAAAAAATTTTCTGCCATTACTTTTTATACCCCTGATTTTCTAACCTTAATATCGACTTTACCTTTTTAAAACTTTAATGATTAAGTAAGATTTGTAAAGAAATGTTTACTCAAATTTGTATTAAGTTTTGTAAAA
Organism: Candidatus Gastranaerophilales bacterium; assembly: GCA_944326555.1. Classification (GTDB taxonomy): domain Bacteria; phylum Cyanobacteriota; class Vampirovibrionia; order Gastranaerophilales; family Gastranaerophilaceae; genus Limenecus. The sequence continues at coordinate 16,475 of CALVEK010000012.1, forward strand.
ACAAATTTATCAAGATTCTATATTTAACAAAATAGAAAATAAGCGTAAAAATCACACATAAAAAGAAAATATTTGTATCATTAAATAAAAAATCATATTTTCTCTATGCCGTTTAAAAATTTTTACAAAAAAATATAGCAAAAAATTTTTTCAGCTGATTTGTAATTGTATCAGGTCTTTCATATCATATAAATTAGAAATCACCTTTCTTTATTTTTTGAATAAAAAAGACACTGGTCAGACTAAATAGCTATGATTAATAAAGTAAGTTTAAACAAACAGGATGTTTACAAAAAAGATGCAATGTCATCTTCATATAATGGTTCCACCAGACAAACAATGAATGCAAACCCGTCGTTTAAGGGTCCTGTTGAAGTTTTGACAGCAGGATTACAGGCTTGTAACACTAATCCAATGGTGGGCGTTTCTGTCATAGATTTGGCTACGGCCATTTTGCCTCGTACTTATGTAGATGCAAAAACAAACGGATTTGCCGCAGCAGAAACATTCAGAAGAGAATCATCCGGTTTAATTGTAAACTGTCTAATCCCAGGGTTCATTGTTCTTGGGGTCGCTAAAGCAATGGAATTTTTAAACGGCTCAAATAAAGGCTTGTCTTCTATGTGGGCAAACCAAGACAGCTTGATGGAAATGTTCAAACACTACGTAAAATCTGACAAAACAGCAGACGGTTTTGTTGATACACTATTGTCAGATGCGGAAGTTTTGCATAGCACAGGAGCAAAAGAAGCAAATTCACAGGCTTGGAAAAAGCTAAATGTAAAAGAACTTGAGACAGAAATTTCCGAATACAAAAGAGTAATAAGAGAAAATATCAAAGATAAAAAAGTTGTAAAAGCAGCCAGAAACGGCTTATACAACAAGATTCTTGAAAAAACAGGCGGTGCCGAACACATAAAAATACACGGCAAAATGTACCACGATAATATATCAACTCTACTTAGAGATGGCGTTGATATAGGACAAAAGTTTGTTGAGTTAAAAGATACAAAAGCAGTCAAAGAATATATCAGAAAAGCCACAAAATTTGTAAACAAAAAAAGTTTGATAGGTTTGGCTATAGTTATTCCTCTTGCCGCTTCAATGCAATCTATAAACAGATGGATTACAAGAAAAACTTCGGGGCAAGAAGGTGCACCTATATACAAGAACTTTGGTAAGGGCAAGCAAAAAGATGAAATGACAGCTGCTCAAAAATCAGCTTTCTGGACTAAAAAACTTGGTGCAGCAGCATTGATGGTAGGTGTTGCTGTTTTATCAATGATGAAAAAGCCTAGTTTAAAAATGCTTCAATTTACAAAGAACATGCCATCTATGGATCAATGCAGATGGATTGCTACATCAACATTTGCAAGCAGAATGTTAGCATCTGAGGATGAAAATGAGCTTCACGAGGTAACTTGGAGAGATATCGCAACATTCTCAAGTTTGTATTTCCTTGGTGATTATGTTTCAAAAGGTGTTGCAACTTTGATGCAAAAAATCAACGGTGTGCCATTACTTAATTATACAAAAGACAGACCTGACACAAAAAATCCGTTGAAAAATTTTGCATACTGGGTAAAAGATACAAAGCTCAAAAGTTTTGATGAAGCCAATGCAATTAAAGACGGCATAATAAACGGAAAAGCATACAAAGGCGGAGCAAAAGCAAAAGGACTCAGAGCTATATGCGAAGTCAGCTCATTAGGTTTCTCAATGTTAGTTCTTGGTATACTTGTTCCATGGTATGTAAGAAAAGAAACAGAACGCAAAGAACAAATGAAAATAAAAGACAGATTAAAAGATTTAATAGCATTCCCATCACTCAATTCAAATTTAAATAGCAACAAAAAAACTTTTCAGGCGTTTGGCATGATGATGGAAAAAACAAAATAAGACATAACAGGTAAAAATATGATTTCTCGATTTAACAACATTACACAAGCAAACATTAAAACATTAGATAAAAAACAATTTGACAACAAAAGAAACAATAATCCCAATTTTAAAGGAATTGTTGACGGACTCGGCACAGCAGCATTAAATTCATTAAACGCAAACCCTGCGGTGGGTGCTTGTTTTGTCGACTTTTTCTCAATGGTATTGCCGAGAACACTTACTGACTTTTCAAGAAGCAAAGATGCAGGCCTTGAAACAGGAATCAGAGAATCTTCAGGCACAATAAACCATGCAATGGCAGGTATTGTTGGTTTAGCAGCAGGTTATGCCGTTTCATCAACATTTAACAAACTTACAGGAACAAAAGTTCACCTGCTTTTTTCTGACAATAAAGCAATAGACCTGTTTGGCAGTTTTATTGCAGACAATAAAAAAGATAACACTATAAATTCAAAAGCATACTTTGAAGACATGTTTAAAAACATGAAATTTTTAAACACTACAACTGATGCATATAAAAATGCACCCGACGGTCAAAAAAGTGCTTTTAGTTCATTAAAACAAGAAACAATAAGTAAAGCTGCAGAAAAACTTGCTAATGTAACATCAAACGTATATAAAACCCCTAAAGACGTGATGTCAGAGTTAAAAGAATTGATAATTGGTGAAACAGGAGCAAGCGAAGTTGTTCAACTTAAAAACCCAAAAACAGGTCAGGTAATAGAAGACACTCTTGAAAACCATATCAATAGAGGTTTTTCATTGAAACAGGCTTTTTCTGACAAAATAAAAAATGACGCCAAAAGATTAGAAAAAGGTCTGAGTGTTCTAACAGATGCGGAATACCTCGGAAAAATAAAACAATTGAAAAAATACACTGCAGCAGCAGGCTTGGCTGTTCCTGTAATTGTCGGAATGTCTACTCAACCGATTAACAGATATTTAACAAAGAAACGTACAGGTTCAGATGGATTTGTTGGTGTTGAAGGAAGAGAACCGGATAAATCATTCGGGTTTAAAGTCAGCAAAACCTTACTTGGTGTAGCGCTCGGATCTTCTATGATTGCAACAATTTTGAAAAATCCAGCAGAATTATACAAACCAAAAACATTTACTAAAGCAATTAGAGAAATTGGTTCAGCTCTCCAATACAGAGGTATTATTCCGACAATGAATCAATTTAAATTTATATACGGTATGACCATTATGAGCCGATTATTTGCAGTAAGAGACAAAAATGAAATGAGAGAATCTACTATCAAAGATACTCTTGGTTTTGCAAACTGGTTAATACTTGGTGGATTTGTATCAAAAATCGCTGCAAAATTGTTCAATCAAGATACTCTAAACTACGATAGTCAAAGCTACGACAAATCAACACTATGGAAAAAAATTAAAAACAGCTCTATCTTTAAAGGTGTTGAAAAATCACACGAAGAAATTCTATATCCGGCATTGAACAAACTCGGAATAAGTATAAAAGATGCACAAGGAAACACTCGTTCGTTTAAACAACTGGTCGGTGAACTTAAGCAATTGAAAAATAATGAAATTGCGGCAAAAGCACTTAAACAATTACGAGTTAAAAATTACCAGCAGCTTATTGGTTACGTATATTCCGGTCTGGTTTTAGGCTTAGGTATTGCCAAACTTAATATTGCTATTACTAACCGTGTTGAGGGTAAAAACAAGAAACAACACACAAATGATGACAAAATGAAAATCAATAATGAGTTCATCAAATCCTCAATACAAAACAGCAACAGCGGCAAAACCTTTGGAGCATTTATTAACCAAATTTAGTACACTACTGACAAAACCAGTAAGAGGATTCTAAATCATAATCGAATCAGTTATTTTGAATTAGCTTAATATATTGTAATTATCTTTTGAAAAAAAGTTATATTTTATATATAATTCAATTGAAAACAAAGAGAAGGTTAGAAAAATGGCAGAAAATAAACTACCGTCAGGAGTTGGAAAAAAGATTGTTCAGGCTTTAAAAAAGCAAGCAGAGATTGAAATTCAACCAATACCTGATAAAGTACAAGAGTCAACTCCTCTTGTAAAAAACTTGGTTAAACAAGAAACAGAACCGACTACAGAGGTTTATCAAGCAGGTATTACTGATAACGTTAATCTTAATGACAGTTTTTCTGACTTTTCTTTAACAGAAAATAACGAAGAAGAACCGCAATATTCAGATTTTAATGAAACAAATATAAACGACAACTTTGAAGAACAACTTCAGCCATTAGGCTTTGGGGATAATTTCTCTTCAGGGTTAAATTTTGAAGAAACGGAAATACCAATGTTTGAAGAAAAAGAAATATTTAACAAGCCTCAAGGAGTACCGGCAGTACCTCCTCAAAAAAATTACGCAATGCCAGCGAATGTTGCTGTATTAAAAAGATTGATAATGCAGTTACCGCAAGGTGTTACAAAACAAACGGGAGCACAAATCATTCGCCAAACAATGGAAGCTCTTGGCATATCAATGAATAGTGTTCTAAAAGAAGCACAACAAGGTCAAGATAGTCTAACAGCTTCAGCAAAGGCTTGCATGAGTACAATAGCTGAATACAAGAACAATATTAAAACTTTGGAAAAGCAAGTACAAGACTACAAAAAACAAGCCATTGCATTGAATGATCTTATAAGCCTTTTTGTAATGACAGATAAACATTAAATAATGATACTAATACAAAAAGAAACTCCTCAAAGAGGAGTTTCTTTTTTGTAAAACTTTTAAATCAGATTTACCAATCAATAGAACCTGTTTCAATAACCCTTGCAGAACAGCCCCAACCTGATGATGCAGTTGAACAAGTAGCAGAAGACAGCCCCGGGCCACCACCTTCACCATATACAGCCCCATCAGATGTAACATAGAAACCAAATATATCCCTTCCAATAATGTTAGGACCTTTTGCACCATTAACATCTACGCCCCAATCAATACAAGCATTTCTTACGTCATCATTTTTAGTTCCGCCAATTGTACAACTACCTGTCAAATTAGCCTGAATATAAAACAACATTCCGTCAGAATTTATAAAACTAGAGGAAGTACTAAACATATTCGTTGTATCATAAGCACCTCCGTTTAAATATTTTACTGGATATGAAGAAATAATCGTACCGGATGCTGTCATTTTACTTTTATACATCTTCAAAATGTCTTCATAAGAAGACAAGTTCCAAAATCTTATAGCTCCGTTTTCTCTTTGCAAATCTTTAGTTGCATTAGAAATCGAAGAAAGTGCTTTTTGAGCCAACGCTGCATTAGCTCTTTTGTTTGCAAAATTTTGTACACTCGGAATTGTCAATGTTGCTATTATCCCAAGAACCATTAATGTAACAAGAGTTTCTGCAAGAGTAAAAGCTGACTTTTTTTTGTTATTCATACTCACCTCAATATTGATTAAAAAGAACTAGCCATTCAAAGTTGCAAACAAAGCATTACTTTTTTCTATTATTTCATCTCTATACTGCATAATAGTACTTACTTCCAGACCGAGTTGTTCCTTAACCAATTCTTCGTCAAACACATCAGGTTCATCATGCGAAATTTTATTAGCAATATAAGCTAACGTGCTAACTTGAGGCATAGATGAAGACAAAGGATCATGATGGTACTTTATACAATTTGCCAACAATACGGAAAGTTTCCATTTTTTAGCAAGCAAAAAGCCCAAATCCGCATGGTTAGTTTCAAAAAGTTCATTTTCTGCGTCAATAACTTCCATTCCATTTTTAACCATTGTACGAACTTTTTGATAAGTCATAGTATCAGCAATATTTAAAAGAATCTTTCCTATATCGTGTAAAAATCCTATAGTAAAAGCATCTGCTGCATCCACAGAGCCGATTTTAGCAGCAATATACTCAGCAGCTACACCACATCTAAGAGAGTGTTTCCACATATCTCTGCCCCCTTGAGATGTCAACATCGGCTTCATAGCAACCGCAATGATTATGTTTCTTGTTTGAGTCATCCCAAGCAAGGCTAGAGCCTTATTCACAGACGTAATTTCCTGAGCAAAACCATAATAAGCAGAGTTCACCAATTTTAAAACCTGTGAAGTTAACGCTTGGTCATAAGCCATAATATCAGACAATTCTTTTGTTCCTGAATTGTCATCTTTTATAATTCCCAACGCCTTTACAATAACATTAGGCATTGCCGGAAGTTCTTTAATTTGATCTAATAATTTTGACGAATCTATTCCCATAATTTACACCTGCAAATGTTTTTTAATCGAAATCATACTACCGCCGGCACCAAATCCGACTGCTATAATAAATAATACCAGTATAACTATATTATTGGCAAGAATAGGATTCGGTACTGCAAAAAATTGGTGAACCTTAATCAATAAATTGTTAACACCGTTTAGAGGGAAAAGAGAAATAAATGCACCTGCAAAACCATAGATAGCACCCTGTAAAATCAAAGGAATTTTAATATACCAGTTGCTAACCCCCATTAGGCGCATAATCTCAATCTCTTCTTTTCTTGATTGAATAACAAGCTGTATAGTATTGTTTATTATAGTTATAGTTAAAATTGCAACCAAAACGACAACAATAAGAGTAGTCGAATGAATAACATTGTTAAATAACTGCATTTTCTTAGCTATATCTTGAGCATAGTTAAGATCCTCAACACCATTGTATGTTTTTATTTTATTAAATACCACATTGATATTTTCAGGTTTGTCCACTTTAACATGCAATGTATCCGGAAGAGGGTTCTCCATATCAGCTACATCAAACTCTCTTCTTAAATCCGACCAAGATTTTTCCTTGGGAATTATCTTAACCCTGTCAACATGCTCTATCTGTCTTACTTCTTTTGCAACAGCATCAGTATTAGAATCAGACTTTATGTAAACTGAGATTTCTAAAGAATTACCAAGAGCCTCAACAAAAGCAGGAAGTGAAAGTGTAACTCTAAACAAAGCACCAAAAATGGTTAAAATAGCAGCCATTGTCGTAATTATAGCAAGATTTATCCAGCCGGTACGTTTTATACCGTACACAGCTTCAAGAGTAATTCTATATATAATACGAAGTTCTTTGAGCCAATCTTTAGGTATATGGGCTTTCACTTTCTTTTTTATAATATTTTTTGTTGTATCACTCATATTATTTACTCATATCTCAAACTTAAATTAATTACTCGTATGTACCAGCCTGAACGTCTCTAATAATTTGTCCGGCTTCAAGAGTGAGAACTCTCTTTCTAAAATAGTCAACCATTGTGTGATCGTGTGTTGATACAAGAACGGTTATACCCTTTTGATTAATTTGATCCAATATCTGCATAATCTCCATGGAGTTCTTAGGATCAAGATTTCCGGTAGGTTCGTCTGCAATAAGAAGCGGCGGACCATTAACAATAGCTCGTGCAATAGAAACTCTTTGCTGTTCACCCCCTGAAAGTTCAGATGGTTTAGCTTTCATTTTATTCACAAGACCAACAACTTTTAATGCTCCTGTAACTCTTGCCTCTATCTCTTTTGAGCTCATACCGAGAGTCCTTATTACATAGGCACAATTATCATATACACTCATGTTCTGAAGCAATTTATAATCCTGAAAAACAATACCCATACATCTTCTAAGATTTGGTACATTTTCAGAAGGCAAATTGGCAATATTAACATTACCAATCATAACACTTCCCGTTGTAGGGGTTTCTTCCTTATACAAAAGTTTCATAAGCGTTGACTTACCTGCACCTGACGAACCTGTAATAAAGACAAATTCCCCCGACATAATATCAAGATTGATATTCTTTAATGCAAAATTATTTTTATATTTTTTAGTTACGCCTCTAAGTTGTATCATACTTTTAACCAAGTTTCTCGTGTAATGATTCCATTATAACCCGAACCAAGAACAATGGCAAAGCAGGAAATATCCTTTTGAATCTTGCCGGTTCTTTGATTGTACGATAAAGCCATTCAAACCCCATTTTCTGCCAAACCAAAGGAGCCCGCTTAACCATACCGGACCACACATCAAAACTGCCGCCAACACCAATAAAAATAGTTTCAGGCATTTCTTTTTTTAATTTTGAAATCAAAAATTCTTGCTTGGGCGCACCCAAAGCGACAAACAAAACTCTTGGAGATATTGCTTTAATTTCTTGTAAGATAATGCTTTCCTCTTCGGAAGAGAAATATCCGTTTCTTATGTATGTTATGTTTAGATTTGAAAACTCTGCACGAAGATTTTGAGCAGCTTTTTGAACAACCTCTTCTTTTGCGCCCAAAAAACCAACAGAATAACCATCCAATTCACACAAAGAAATGAGTTTTTTGGAAAATTCAATCCCCGGAATATTCTCTTGATTGACTCCTTTTATTTTCAAAGCAATTTTCACCCCAACACCATCAGGGATAATCAAATCTGCCCCATTGAGGATTCTGGCAAAATCGTTATCCTTTTTACCGAGAGTAATCATCTCGGGATTAATCGTAACTATCTGCATCCCCTTGTTTTCTTTCAAATGGCTGTGCACATATTGCAGGGCGTCATCAAAACTAAATAAATCGACATCAAAACCTAAAACAGGTTCTTTTTTTCTCTGTAAACATTCCATAATCATTTATTTTATATAAAGATTAAAATAGTTGCAAATTTATTTCTTTTAAAAACTTTTTTTTATGTCTATAATAGGTATCAACAGACTACATAAGAAAAGGAATAAGATATGCAAGCAAGAAGAGCTGCAAGAGAATTAGCATTAATATTATTCTCTCAATTTGATAAAAAAATCACAAAATACAACCAAACTGAATTTGAAGACATAATTTTAAAATCAGTAAGAACATTAACAAACAACTCCATAGATGAATTAAAAACATCAGTTGGCGCAATCAATGCAATGAAGGAATACGTTGATAATTATGAGGCAGACAGTCCTGTAAACTTGCAAAGACCTATTCAATCAAACAATATTCCGGTAGCATTGCCTATGACTTCTGACTTAAGCGGAAGACTTGATGAGCTTCTCGGGATTTGTGAAAAAGTTGTTTTGGCATTGGAAATTGCAGAAATGTCAGCACTTGAACATACAGGTGATGTAAAAAACTATGTATTGCAAATTGCGAATACATATAAAGAAAATGCAGAAGAAGTTGACTCTTTCATCAAAAAATTTGCTCACGGTTGGGATATAGACCGCCTTGTAAAAATCGACAAGGATATCTTAAGAATTGCAATTACAGAACTTTTATACATTGAAGGAGTCCCGGTTAAAGTCGTTATAGACGAAGCATTGGAATTGGCAAAGAAATACTCAACAGAAGATTCTTCTTCATTCATCAACGGTATTTTAGGTAAAGTTGTTGATGAGAAAAAAGCAAGAGATAAAGAAAAAGCATAATCTAAAACATGTTCGATTTTTTTAAGAAAAAAAATGAAAATACAAATGCAACTGAGCAAACTGATGCAAATAGTGAGCAAGGTTCTATGAGGGATTCTACAGAGAAAAAGAACTTTTTTTCTCTTACTTTTGAATCTTTGAAAAAGACAATAGAAAAAACAAGCGAATCACTTGTTGGAAATATTGTGCAAAAAGTTGAACAAGAAGAAGAATTCGACGAATTTGTACTTGATGATATGGAAGAATTGCTGATAAAAGCAGATTTGGGAGTCAATACATCAGCAGAAATTGTCGATAAATTAAGAAAAAATAATACAATGAAACCATCACAGGTACGTGATTACTTGCAAGATGAGTTTTCTAAAATACTCAATGAAGCAGGAACAAATACACTAAACTTTCAAGATAATGCTTTAAATATATACTTCATCGTGGGAGTTAACGGAGCCGGAAAAACAACACTTATAGGTAAATTGGCTAACAGATTTAAACTCCAAGGCAAAAAAGTTCTTGTTGCAGCAGGTGATACTTTTAGAGCAGCTGCAGAAGAACAACTGGATATATGGAGCAAAAGAGCAGGTGCTGATATTGTAAGAAATGACGGAGCAGACCCTGCTTCTGTTGTTTACGATGCAATACAAAAAGCGAAAAACGAAAATTACAATGTCATTCTTGTTGACACGGCAGGCAGACTGCAAAACAAGTTTAACCTTATGCAAGAATTATCAAAAATAAAATCTGTTATAGACAAAAATGCACCTGAATCTCTTAGAGAATCGATTCTAGTACTTGATGCAAACACAGGCCAAAACGGACTTTCTCAAGCAAAAGTTTTTACGGAGTGTGTTAATCTGACCTCGGTTGCACTAACAAAACTTGATGGTTCAGCAAAAGGCGGTATTATTATTGCAATTGCAAAAGAAATGAATCTGCCTGTAAAACTCATTGGTGTAGGTGAAAAAATGGAAGATCTGAAGGATTTTAACGCAAGTGAGTTTGTCAAAGCATTGTTTGCATAGATTTTATAAGCATTTAAACATTGCCGTTTTATCCAATAATCTCAATCGCTGAGGATTAACACAAAATCTAATCATTGGTTAAATTATTTTTTTCCAACTCTTTTCTTATTTTATTCAATCCTGATTGGATAATTCTTGAAATACGAGACGGAGAAATATTAAAATCATCAGAAAGCTCTCTGAGTTTTTTATCCTTAAAGAATTTAGCTTCTATTAAGTCATGCTCCCTTTGAGGCAATTTTTTCATTGCTTCTTTGATTGCAGAACTCATTTCGTTAAAGACAATAATTTCTTCAGGTGTTCTTGTTTCATCCTTAATTTGAGTAGGATTTTCAGCCTCTGCCATTTCTTCAATGGATAAAATAGTTTTATATACGGCCTCTCTCAAATCGTTTACATCTTCACCTGTTAATTGAGCAGACTCTTTTTTTGTTTTTTGGGAATACCACTTATAACGGCGTCTTACTTCGTTTCTGATAGCCCATTTAATAGCAGTAGAGATGTATGAATTGTTATACTGAGAAATATCAGACGTAGAGCACAGATGGTGTACAACTTGTGTTCCTATGTTTACCAGTTCAGAAAAATCAATAAGATAAGAAGAAGACAGCTTTTTGAATTCAATTTTTGCAATAGTTTCTATAAGCTCACTGTATTCTTTTAAACTTTTCCTTATTGATGCTTTTGTCTGAGTATCCAATGTAACCTGCGTAAAATTTTCTACCTGCTATCATTCTAGATTAAAAACATAAAACTGTAAAATAATTATAAACTTTTGTAATTGTTTTTTAAAAGTTTAGCAAGTTTCGTTGTTTAGAGCACTTTCAAAACTCATACAGGAGACCTATATGCATATATCGTTAAACCCAAAATCACAAAAACTTATAACCCCCAAAAATTATATTAATTTTTCAAAAAATCTTGAAAATCAAAATACTCAGCCATCCGCAACTAAACTAAGTAAAATTAAAACAGATGTATTGGTAGGGTTATTTCTTATTCCGACACTGGGATATGTTAGCTGTTCAAACAATAAAACTCCTGACAAATCAATAACTATAGAGGCTTATCAGCAACATAACGACAACAGCAAATACATAAATAAAGGTAATTCTACATTTTATGTGGTAAATAATGGTGATACACCTACAAAAATTGCCAAAGAATTTAACATATCGGTAAGACGACTTTTAGCAATGAACGGGCTAACAGAGGAATCTGTAATCCACCCACAAGATACTCTTTTAATCCCGCAATCATACACAGTAAAAAACGTAGAATCACTTAGCGATGTAGCAAAAGCAACAGGAATTTATACAGACTATCTGAAAGCGCTTTGTGATTTCGAAAAAGTTCATAACGAAATATACAAAGATAGAAACGGAAACAAAACAATAGGTGTCGGACATTTTATAAAGGCTGATGAAAAAACAAAATTCCAAAACAGAACTCTGTCAGAAAAAGAGATATACACGATTCTTGCCCAAGATTTAGTTGATATTGACTTAGATATACAAACCGTAATAAATGAAAATGCATACAAAAAAATGCCTATTGCAGTAAAAGAATCCGTTCTTGATTTAGTATTTAATAAAGGTATAAAAGCAATAACAGAAAACAAAAAATTACACAATGCCCTAAATGAACAAAACTGGGTAACCGCTGTTGCTAATCTTACACAGGATTATTCCGTTGTAACAAATGCAAAAGGAGAAAAAGTAAAAAGACCTGCAAGCGGATTAAGCAAAAGACGACTGTATGATATGGCAAATGCATCAAAAATTTTCAAAAAAGGCATGCCTGAAGAAATTCTTTCCTCTGCAAAGATTGTCTACGCAAGAGGCCTCAAATACATGGAGCAAGAAAAGAATAAAGGAGAAATTTCTCAAGCGGCATATCCGCATGTTTTAGCCGAATATAAAAATCTTGCTTATGTCTGGTTTGATGGAAAAATTGGCGAAAAAGCTAAAGACAAAGCAAGCTCAATAAAAAAAGAATCAGAAACATCTCAAACAACACCATCAAGTCAAACCACAAACACAGTTGATAACTCCAAAACAATTTATGTAAATGGCAAAAAAACAGACTGGACTGTAAATTCTCTATACAGAGATTGGGAAAATACAGCAAAAAGGCAATTAAGATACGTAAAACGCCCACTGCCTGAAATTGATAAAAACGGGAATATAGTTGCCTATGTAAAAACGATAGCCCCCACATGTAAAGGTTCTCTTTCAGGAAAAACAATATTAATTAATCCCGGACACGGCGGTGCAATGAACTGCAGAGAAAAGAACGGTAAGCTCAACGTAAACTTTGACCCAGGAACAAGCAACGCTGTAATGAGCTCTAAAAACCGAAATGTTGAAACAAATACATTCATTGGTAATGGAGGGAAATCTCTCGAAGAATGGGTTGTAAACCAAAGAATATCCGATGAACTGGTTAAAAAGATAACAGCAGCAGGCGGCAAAGTAGTTTATGTCCAAGGCTCTGTATATAGTGCAATGGATGCAATAAGAAGCATTCAGAAAAAACAAAAAATCGATATGATAATAAGCCTCCACAGCAATTCTAGCGGTGGTAAAAGAGGTATCCATGTTTATGCAAACAAACGTGGAGGAATAGATGAAGGTGATAAAAAACTGGCAACTATGATTGTTGACAATCTAAATGAGCATAGCTGGTTTAGAGGAATAACCTCACAAAAAGCAAAATCTTTGGGTGTTTTATCCTCGAGCGGAAGCAAATCCTCACCCATCCCGGGTGTTTTGATAGAAACAGGCGATTTAAAAAACAAAGACGATGTTGCAAACCTCAACTCAAGAAACTTTAAAAGCCAAATGATTGAATCAATTTTTGATGGTATTAAAGAATACCTAAAAAATTAATTATACTGTTTCATAAGTTTCAAAAGCTCTGTAAGAACTTCTGACAAGTCCTGATGCAACAACTTGTTTTATACCAACATTTTTAGCAAGGCTCTCGATTCTTTTAAAATCATCTTCCGTATAGTATCTTTCAACATCCAGATGTTTTTTAGACGGTTGCATATACTGTCCGACCGTTACAATATCACACCCGACAGATTTTAAATCCACAAATGTCTGCTCAAGTTCTTCAAAAGTTTCACCAAGCCCAACCATCAAGCCTGATTTTGTTATCATTTTTTCATCCCTGTCTTTGATATGTTTCAAAAATTCTAAAGAACGCTCATACTTGGCAAGAGGTCTCGCCTTTGGATAGAGCCTTTTTACCGTTTCAATATTGTGATTGAAAACATCAGGCTTTGCATCAACGACTATGTCAATTAAGTCGTCTATTCCCTCAAAATCAGGAGTTAAAACCTCTATTTTTATGTCAGTAACAAGTTTTTTTGTTTCAGTGATAACTTGAGCAAACATATCAGCTCCTTGAAGAGGTAAATCATCACGAGTTACTGAAGTAATTACCGCATATTTTAGACCTAATTCTTTTATTGCCTGAGCAACTTTTGTCGGTTCTTGTACATCAACAGGCTCGGGTGTGCCGCCTGAAATATTACAGAAACGGCAATTTCTTGTACAAATATTACCCAATATCAAGAATGTAGCAGTGTTTTTTGCATAACACTCAGCTTTATTAGGGCATCTTGCCGCCTCACAAACCGTATTTAGGCATTTGTGCTTTAAAATAGAACGGACAAGTTTTGTTTTTTCCGTATCAACTATCCCTCGTCTTAAATAATCAGGTAATCGTTTTCTTTCCATTTATTATATCCCTTTTGGCAAGCTCAAACTCATATTATCCAACCCGAGAACTGACTCAAAAACAGCCTCTGAATATGTAGGATGAGCAAAAACTGTTTTTAAAATTTCTTCTGTTTTAAGTTCATTATCAATCATTAAAGCAAACTGCTGAATCATTGCCGAAGCCTCAGGAGAAACAATATGAGCCCCAACTATCTTATTATCAACAGACAATACTTTCACAAAACCGTCAATCTCATCATCAGCCATTGCTTTACCTAAAGCTGCTACAGGAAAAGTTGAAACTTTATACTCAACATCCGAAAGAGCTTCTTCCGTTTTACCGACCCAAGCAATTTCAAGATTACCATAAATAACGGACGGCACACTATTAGTATCAAAATGACACTTTTTCTGTTCAGCTATATAATCGATCACAGATATGGCCTGATGTACCGCACTGTGTGCCAAAAGCATTTTCCCATTCAAATCGCCGATTGCAAAAACGTTCAATATATTTGTTCTGAAATTATCATCAACTTTTATAAACTTACCGTTTAAATCTAAGCTAAATCCTTCGATTTTCGGTAAAACAGGCTCTCTACCAACAGCACAAAGAATCATATCTATACAAATCTCTTGCCCGTTTGAAAGAACAACTTTTTTATTTTCAATTCTTTCGATTTTTGTACCTGTATAAAATTTGATTTTATTCTTTTTAAATAATCTGTCCAATCTTTTAGACACATCGCTATCTGCAAGCGGCAAAAGCCTATCTGCCAATTCGACAACGGTTACATTTTTATCCAGAGCATTAAAAATCCTTGCCCATTCTACTCCTATTGCACCAGAACCAACAATTAAAATATTTTCAGGTAACTCTTTGAGTTTTAAAACATCATTAGAATTAAGTATAAATTCGCCATCCGATTCCAATCCTTTAATATTAGCCGGTTTTGAACCCGTTGCAAGAACAATATTCTTACATTGATAAATATTTCCGTTGGATTCGATTTTATCCTGTGCAACGAGTTTTGCCTCGCTGCAAATTATTTCTACCCCGAAGCTCTGCACAAGTTTAGTCAAAGACTTTTGGATTTTTAAAACAATATCATTTTTTCGGTTAAATATTTTTTCATAATCATAAGTTATTTCAGATATTGTTATTCCGAATTTATCAGATTTTTTAAGACTTTTATAGAAATCAGTACAATGCAAAACAGTTTTTGTAGGGATACAACCACGATTTAAACAAACGCCGCCCATTGAGTCTTTTTCAAATAAAACTACACTAAGTCCCTTTTGAGCAGCTCTAATTGCCGCACTGTATCCTGCAGGGCCTCCTCCTATAATCCCAATATCGTACATTTTATCCATACTATCCCCAAAAAACTATCTCCCTATATTATATTACAGGGAGATAGTTTTATAAATATTTAATTGTTTTTAAGAGACAAAATCTCCCAAGTATAATTGTTTAAAAATTTCTCTTTTGTATATATTTTTTCTCCAAGTTTTTTGTTATCTTTAAACGCTTCAACTTTATAGGCACGTGTCTTAACAACGCTCGGATAAAAAAGAGAAGATTCTAAACAGTCATATTCTGTAACAAAATAATCTTTATCGCGATATCGACAATCTTCTCCTTCTAACATTAAATTTTCTGCTCGTTGCTTAAAACTTCCGTATTCATTATCTCTTAGCGAACTTTGTACGTATACTTTGCCAAAACTTACATTCATATTTTCTCCTTGTATTTTTACTTGATTACAAAAAGAGGAAATATATTATTTTGTTATTTACAATTCTTTGATTAAAAATTCTTTACATCAATTTTTATAATTAAATAGAAACACCTCTTTTAAAATTTAAAAAGAGGTGTTCCTTTGATTTTTTATTTATTAATTATCTAGCAAGCTGCGGTTTCTTTGCATTTTGCAATTGCATCTTTAACTTTTTCTACAATTTCTTTTTGTTCTTCAAAAGTCAATTCTGCAAACATAGGCAAGCTCATAACGTGTTCTGTATTATATTCTGTATGAGGCAAATCACCCATTTTGTAGCCTAAATGAGCATGAACTTTTTGCATGTGAAGAGGTATAGGATAATACAACATTGCGCCTACACCGTTTTCTTGCAACATTTTTTGTACTGCATCACGGTTTGGAACTTTGATTGTATATTGGTGGTAAACACAGTATGTATTATCAAGTTCTTTTGGAGTAACAACGTCTTCACAACCTTTGAACAATTCTGTATATCTGTGAGAAACTTCTCTTCTCATCTTATTCCATTCATCGATGTAATTCATTTTTACTCTCAAGATAGCTGATTGAATTTCATCAAGACGGCTGTTAACACCAATCTCATCGTGATGATATCTCACAGCACCACCGTGGTTTCTTAGAGCAATCATTCTGTCTTTGAGGTAATCACTGTTAGTTACAGCCATACCGCCATCACCCATACCGCCTAAGTTTTTGGTTGGGAAGAAGCTGTATGCACCTATATCACCAAATGAACCTACTTTTTTGCCTTTATATTCAGCACCGATTGCTTGGCAACAATCTTCAATTACATACAAATTATGACGTTTTGCGATATCCATAATAACGTCCATATCAGCAGGCTGACCGTAAAGATGTACAGGCATAATAGCTTTTGTTCTGGGTGTAATTTTGGATTCAATTTGAGTAACATCCATGTTAAATGTATCAGGGTCAATATCAACAAAAACAGGTGTTGCACCAACAATTTCGATAGATTCTGTAGTTGCAACAAAAGTAAATGCAACAGTAATTACTTCATCACCTTTACCAATATCCAATGCTCTCAATGCCAAATGCAAAGCATCTGTTCCAGAGTTTAGGCCGATAGCATGTTTTGTTCCAAGATATGAAGCAAATTCTGATTCCAAAGCCTTAGTATTAGGGCCAAGAATATATGCACCCGAACGTAAAACATCAACTACAGCTTTTTCAATTTCTGCGCCGGTTTGTTTATATTGTCTTTTTAAATCTACTATAGGAATCATATAAATCTCCTTTTTTCCTTACTTCCTCTAAACTATTTTACTATTTTACCACTTGCAAATTACTCCTTTATAAAATCTTTACAAGATTTAAGCGGTCCGTTTGTATTTAATATTATTATCTGATAATATTACTCTGTATCGTTATCATTATGGATAGTAGAAATGTCAGAGTTTGAAATGCCTAAAAAATTTAAAAATCCTAAAAAAAACAACCCTTTTAAAATGATGTTTGTAATGCTTGCATCCATAGGTTTAGCAGGCTTTGTAGGAGTTAATCTCTATCTAGCATCATTACCGCCAATTCCAAAATTGGAAGACTACAAACCCAATGTAGTAACAAAATTCTATTCACAAGACGGTGAAGTTATAAAAACATTCACCGCATATAAGTTTGAAAAAGTAGAAATAAAAGATGTGCCTGATAACATAAAACAGGCAATAATTGCAACGGAAGATAAAAACTTTTACCACCACCACGGCTATGACCCAGTAGGTTTAGCGCGTTCTATGGTAGTAAATATATCAACAGGCAGTTTTTCTCAAGGGGCAAGTACAATAACTCAACAGCTTGCAAGAATTTTATTCTTGAGTAACGAAAAGACTTTTGACAGAAAAATAAAAGAATTTATTGCAGCAGCAAGAATAGAAAAAACAATTTCTAAAGACCAAATTTTAGAAATGTATTTAAATAACGTATATCTTGGCTCAGGCGCGTACGGAATAGCAGGAGCTGCACAAATATACTTTAATAAACCGCTTAAAGATTTGACTCTGGCGGAAGCTGCTCTAATTGCAGGACTCCCTCAAGCCCCGTCGGTATATTCGCCATATAATAACAAAAAATTGGCAATAGAAAGAAGAAATCAAGTTCTTGGCAGAATGTACAAAATGAGATACATAACTCGCCAACAATATGAAGCAGCAAAAGAAGAGAAATTACACCTCAATCCAAATCCTGATATTTATTCATTGGATAGAGCACCTTATTTTGTTGACTATGCACTTAAAGAGTTGGAAGAACTCGGTTTTGATGAAACAGAAATTTCTCAAGGCGGTTATAAAGTAATTACAACATTAAATTATGAAGCTCAAAAAGCTGCAGAAAATGCAGTTATAAAAAACCTCGGCTCAGGTGGATCTCGCCAAGCCGCCGTATTTTCTTTCTCTCCAATCACTGGCGAAATATACGTGTACATCGGAGGAAAGAATTACGGAAAGAGCCAGTATGACAGAATAACACAATCTGTAAGGCCTCCGGGATCAGCATTCAAACCTTTTGTATATGCAGCAGCAATAGAAAAGGGCTGGGGTCCAAATGACATGTTAGAAGACACACCGGTAAACCTTAACGGATGGAAACCACACAACTACGGTAACAGATACAGAGGTCAACTTCCTTTGTTTATGGGCTTAACAGTTTCATCTAACGTAATGGCAGCAAGACTTATAAAAGATGTAGGTGTTCGTTCTGTTATAGGCATTGCTCGTTCAATGGGCATAACCACTCCTCTTGAATACGACATGACAATTGCTCTGGGTTCAAACGGAGTTAAACTTTACGAAATGACAATTGCTTATGGTGCCTTTGCTAACGGCGGTTTTAAAGTAAAACCGTATGCAATAGAAAAAGTTGAAACATCAAGAGGTAAAGTAATTTATCAAGCACCAAAAACAAGAGTTATGAAAGTGTTGAACCTAAACACTGCAGCCGTAATTACAGCAATGTTAAAAACCGTTGTCGAAAACGGTACAGCCAGATCAGCAAACATTGGTAAACCAGCAGCAGCAAAAACAGGTACAACAGATGACAACAAAGATGCGTCATTTTACGGCTATACACCTGATGTAGTTACGGGTATTTGGGTAGGAAACGACGATAACTCAAAGATGAACGGTGTATATGGCGGTACAATACCTGCTGCAATCTGGAAAGAGACAATGAAAGTTGCTACAAAAAAATTCGGCTCTACAGACTTTGACTATCCTCCCGTAGAGCTCAAAAAATCAGCAAAAACCATGGTTAGAGCAGACGAATCAGAAGCACCTTCTCAAGATCCGCCCAAACCGGAAATGCAGGAAATAAATAATTCAGCAAATATAAATGGAGATATGAAGTTCCCTCAACAAGGACAAAATCCAGTTTCTTTCAACAACACATTCCTTGAACCGAATGCACAAAAAGGAAATCCACAGCCTCAAACGGCAACACCTCCAACTCCTCCGGTTCCAGCGCACTAAATCTCGCTTGTAGTAGTGTACAAGGAGTGCTAGTGGTGGCGAGTCTGGCATTTTAGGAAAGTAATCCCATGGACTTGTATAATGCGACCATTTAATAAGTGATGAAATACCGAAATTAGATTCCCAAATTTAGTTTCGGTATTTTTACTCTAAAGATTTTTTCAATATCCACACTGTTTAGAAATATATTTATAATTTCTCCAGGTTTTACCGTATCAAAATCAGGGATATCCGGGATAATACCTAGTATATTTACGTCAGAATATTCTTCAATTAGCCTTGGTGCCGTTTTAATAGAAACATCAAACGTCGAAGACGGGTAACGATTAATAACAACACCTGCTATATCAAGCCCCATTACTTTTGCCTGATTAATTGTCAAAAGAGTATGGTTTATAGTTCCCAAATCAGGTCTTGCAACAATCAGTATAGGGATATCAAGCATTTTTGCGACATCACATATTAATGCTTCTTTGGTAACAGGAACCATAAGACCTCCCGCTCCTTCGACCAAAACAGCTTCGCAATTGTGTTTTAAAGTTTGAAACTCCCTTGCTACCGTAGCAAGATTAATATTCACTCCATCCATTTCTGCGGCAACACTGGGCGCAGTCGGTGGCTTAAGAAGATATGTACACAGTGTTTCAACATAAAAATCGAGCTTCTTAACATAACCCAAATCAGGAGAGACAAGAAAACCGTTTTTTTCTACGGCACCACTTTGGAAAGGTTTATAAACACCTGCCTTATAGCCAAGAGATTGCATAACTGCAGCCAATCCTGCAGTTACAAATGTCTTACCTATATCTGTGTCTGTACCTGTAACAAAAATGTGCATAGATTAATTCTCTCTTTTTTGAGATTGGGAAAGTTTTTCCAATTTTTGAATTTGTCTTAGTAAATCTTGAATTTCACGAGGTTTTAAGTACTTAAATTGACCCTTTTTCAAACCTTGGATATTAATTGTACCGTGAGAAATTCTCTTAAGTGATATAACAGGGAATCCTATTGAATCAAGCATTTTTCTTATTTGACGATTCATTCCCTGATACAGAACTATTTGTAATACTGTATTTTTTCCGTCATATTCAAGTATCATAGAATCCGCATAAGCTATTTTTTGAGGTTCTATTTCAATACCTTTAGCCATCTGGATAAGATGTTGCTGATTCATTCTTCCTTCTGCCGTTACTCTGTACACTTTAGGAATTTTTATAGACGGATGAGTCATTTTGTTAATAAAATCACCATCATTCGTCATTATCAAAAGCCCCGTAGAATCTTTATCCAAACGTCCAACAGGCTTTAGTTCTCTAACCTCTTCAGGCAGAATGTCATAAATTGTTTTCCTGCCCTTTTCATCACTCATTGTTGTGATATAACCTGCCGGTTTATAGTACTTAATATAAACGAGATTAGACTTTTTAACGGGCTTGTCATTAACAGTTACTTTGTCCTTGGATGAAACAGAATAGCCAAGCTCAGTAACCACCTTACCGTTTACCTTAACGACGCCTGATGAAATATATTCATCAGCCTTACGTCTCGAACAAATACCGGAGGAGGCAATAAATTTATTCAGTCTTGTAAAAACTTCTTTGTCTTTTTTTCTCTTAAACATACTGCAATCATGAACAAAACCAGCCCAAAATGCAACTTGATTTGTGCATCATGCTAATATTTGTTAAAATCGATAATGGTATGTTTAATACAGCAAAAAAAATAACAGATAAATTAACAAACAAGATAAAGGAAGAAGGTCTTTCTTTAATCGTTATTTTTTCACTATTTTTAGTTTCTCTGTTCTTATTCAAATTTAAGATGGTGAATCTTTTCATTGATTTTGGCAGAGAAATTACAGTACCAAAATCCATGATAAACGGGCAAGTCTTATACAAGGATATTTTTTGTCTTTATGGTCCTTTTTCTTACTTGTTTAACGCATTTGTTCTTAAACTTACAAAGATTCATTTAACAACATTTCATATTCTTGGATGGATTAATACTTTTCTTATCTTGAACGGAATCTATTTTATAAGCAGAAATTTTTTAAACAAGACTTTATCGTCCTTAATAACTATTTTTGTAATGTGGGTTTGTGCATTTGTTCCTTTTGTAACTAACTACATTACACCATACTCTTATGCTACGGTATACGGGCTTTGTTCAATTACACTATCTGTAATTTTTTTGTACAAATTTATCGATAAAGACAAAAACATTTTTTTATATCTATCGTTTCTATTGTCAGGTATAGCTTTTGCCAATAAATTTGAATATCTTTTCTGCTTAATAGTTACACTTACTGCTTGTATATACAAAAAATGTAAAATAAAATATTATATCTTTGGTCTTACAATTTGGCTTTTGCCAACACTTTTGTGCTACTTTTTATTGTTTATCCAGGGGTTAACAATTCAGGATTACAAAAATTATTTTGAAATAATTTTACGATACATAAACACGCCTTCGCTAAAGGAATTTTATGCGGGGACAATGACATTTTCCTTAACACCGTTTTTAACGGAATCAGTAATGTTTTTAGTCAGTGCTTTTATATTTGGCGCAATATATAAAACAGCAAAAGGAATTTCTCAAAAAACAGCAGACAAAAAAGTAAAATATTTGTTTTATTGTTCAGTCGTTTTAGCAACAACTATTGTCTTTGTAAAATTTGAATTGTATCCGACTTTGTTATTTTACTATTATTTTCCGTTACTTTTAATAATTTTATCTTTAATAAAAATAAAACTTATAAAAAACGACTTAAAAACCTTGCTATTGATTTTGACAGCGATATCAATAAGTTCCAAATCATTATTTTTGCTTAATACGGCACAATACGGACGTTATTTTTTACCGTTTCTAACAATTGCACTTGTTGTTGTCTTGAGAAATTTCTTCTTTAAAAACTCAAAAGAAATTTTTGACAAAAGTGTAATTATTCTCTTGTCGGCATTAATTTTTTCTAATTTCATAATTAATACCAAACAATTTCAGAAATACACAAGTACAATAAAGACTCCTTACGGAAATGTAATTACTTCTGAAAAAAACAAAAAGATTTTTGATTATATACTTGATTTTTTAAACACCAGAACAAAAACAAATGACAAAGTAGTTGTATTAAGAGAAAGTACAAGCGTCAATTTCCTCTCAAACAGAGATACGGATAATTATTACAACCATTTTGACAGAGTGTCTTTTGATGCATTTGGAGAGGAAAACATATTAAAACACTATCAAAAAAACAGACCTGACTATTTTGTAATATTCACCTCTCAAACAGATAACGAATATTTTTGTAGGGGTTTTGGACAAAAAATCTGTGGATGGATTAATCAAAATTATGAAATACAAAAAATCATCCAATCAGACCCTTTCGTTTTAATATTCAAAAAAATATGATATTATAGATAAAAATTGTATTTAAAAAGAGATAAAAAATGAGATTATTTAATCCCCACAATTTACCAGGTACTCTAATATGTGTTGAAGGTATTGACGGTTCCGGCAAATCAACACAATTGGCAATTCTAAGAGACTGGTTAAAATCAAAAAACCTTGATGTAATTTTTACGGAATGGAATTCATCTGATTTAATTTCGCAAACAACTAAAAAAGCGAAAAAGAAAAATCTTCTCAGTCCGAGGACATTCAGTCTTCTTCACGCAGTAGATTTTGCGGACAGACTTGAACAAATAATTATACCGGCAATGAAAGCAGGCTTTATTGTCCTTGCCGATAGATACGTATACACAGCATTTGCACGTGATGTAGCAAGAGGTGTCGATAAAGACTGGGTAAGAAATATGTACGGATTTGCTATCAAACCCGACTTAACTCTCTATTACAGCATTTCCGCAGAGGTTTCTTTAGAAAGGATTTGTTCTAATCGTGCTCCATCTTTTTACGAAGCGGGTATGGACCTAAAACTAAGCAACAATCCATATAAAAGCTATGTAATATTTCAAAGCAGAGTTAATGAAGAATACGCAAACATGGTTGATGAGTTTGGGCTTGTAAAAATTGATGCAAATAACACAATTCACGCAAAGCAAGTAAAACTTAGAGAGTATGTAACAGAGCTTTTGAACAAAAAAGGAATTAATATCTGATGAACGATATTCAAAACGCACATAACCACAAAGGTCTTTTAATAGTAATAGAAGGTACGGACGGCTCAGGCAAATCAACACAAATAGAAAAGCTGCGCCGTTGGATTGAAGATAAAAGTTACGGATGTATGGTCTCCGAATGGAAGACCTCGCGTCTTATTGCAAATGTTATTGACGATGCCAAAGACAGAAATCTTCTTAACGCAACTACATTCAGCCTTTTGTATGCGGCAGATTTTGCAGACAGGTTGGAAAACACTATTATTCCGGCTTTAGATTCCGGCTTTGTTGTGCTGTTAGACAGATACACGTACACTGCCTTTGCAAGAGACGTAGTAAGAGGACTGGACTTTGAGTGGGTAAAAAAGTTATACAATTATGCACCTCAACCTGATTTGGTCTTTTACCTTGATATGCCTATCGATGTGCTTTTAAAAAGAGTCATAGGGACAACAGGTCTTGATTACTGGGAATCAGGAAGAGATATAGGCTTGAGCACTGATTTTTACGAAAGTTTTAAAATATATCAGGCAAAATGTCTTGAAGAATACAACAAAATGAAACCCGAATACAATTTTGTAAGCATTGACGGTACATTACCGGTTGAGGATATACACAAAATTATGATAGAAAAAGTTGAACAACTGCTTAACAGCGGAAAATTAGATTAACAGATATTGTGTGTAAATAAAACACAACAAACAATAGTAAAAATAAATTTATCATGGTACAAATGATATAATTAGAATTATTTTTGGTTGGAGTAGGAATAATGATTACAATAAAAGATGTTGAACATGTTGCAAAACTTGCAAGATTAGAACTAACAGAAGAAGAAAAAGTAAAATTTTCAAAACAGCTTGGTGATATCTTAAAATATGTTGAACAAATGAATAAAGTTGACACAACAAATGTTGAACCAATGAGTCATGCAATTCCGGTTGTAAACGTTATGAGAGAAGATAAAGTCGTAACAGAGCAGACAAAAGATGAGCTTATGGCAAACGCGCCGGCCAAAGAAGACGGATTCTTCAGGGTTCCAAAAATTAACTAAAATATGTAACTGAGCTTAGAGGAATAACCTCTAGGCTTTTTAACTTTAATTAATGAGAGTATCAGTTTAGACAGATTGGGGTAAAATATGGCAACAAAATTTATATTTGTAACAGGAGGAGTTGTTTCATCTCTCGGCAAAGGTATAGTAGCTGCATCATTAGGTAAATTACTGAAAGCCAGAGGATTTTCTGTTGTCATCCAAAAATTTGACCCATATATAAATGTTGACCCCGGTACAATGAGCCCGTTTCAGCACGGAGAGGTTTTTGTTACCGATGACGGAGCAGAAACAGATTTGGATTTGGGTCATTATGAAAGATTTACAGATACTTCACTAGGCAAAGTTAACAACGTAACCTCAGGTTCAATTTATCAAACCGTTATAAAAAAAGAAAGAAAAGGTGAGTACCTTGGCGCAACTGTCCAAACAATACCTCACATTACAAACGAAATTAAATCCAGAATCAAAAAAGCAGCTTCACAATTTAAACCCGACTTTTTGATATTGGAAGTCGGCGGAACAATCGGAGACATCGAGAGCTTACCTTTTATTGAAGCAATAAGACAATTTAAAACAGAAATAGGCTTTGGAAATAGTATAAATATACATGTAACATTGATTCCTTATCTTCCAACATCGGGAGAACTAAAAACAAAACCGTCTCAACACAGTGTATCAGTGCTTAGAAGCTACGGCCTGCAACCTGAAATACTTGTTTGTAGAACAACAAAACCGATACCTAAAAAAGAAAGAGAAAAACTTGCCCTATTCTGTTCAGTACCTGTGGATGCAGTTATCGAATGCAAAGATTTAAAATCCATTTACGAAGTACCTTTAGCTTTGGAAGCTCAAAATATGGCGCATGTTGTACTTCAAAGGCTTCAATTACTTGATAAAAAACCAAATTTAGACAGTTGGAAAAAGTTAGTTGAAACAATAAAGAACCCAGAGAAGACCTTCAAAGTTGCAATTGCAGGCAAATACACAGGCTTGTCCGACGCTTATATATCAGTAGTAGAAGCCCTCAAACATGCCGGATACGCACATAAAGCAAAAATTGATATTAAATGGATAAATTCAGAAGAATGTACAGACATAAAGAAAGCAAAAGAAATACTCTCAGACGTTGACGGATTGGTAGTACCAGGTGGATTTGGAGTAAGAGGTATTGAAGGAAAACTTAACGCCATAAGATACGCAAGAGAAAACAATCTGCCGTTTTTGGGACTTTGCCTTGGTATGCAATGTGCTGTTATAGAATACGCAAGAAATGTTGTTGGTCTGAAAGATGCAAACTCAATGGAATTTAACGAAGGAACGCCATACCCTGTTATCGATATAATGTTAGAACAAAAAAATGTCGAAGAAATGGGTGGAACAATGAGACTAGGCAAATACGATTGTGTTCTAAAGAAAGGAACAAAAGCCTTTGATGCATACGGTAAAGTTAAAACAATATCCGAAAGACACAGACACAGATACGAAGTTAACAATGAATATAAAGAACAAATAGAAAAAGCAGGGTTGGT
The DNA here is from genome assembly GCA_944326555.1 of Candidatus Gastranaerophilales bacterium. Lineage (GTDB taxonomy): Bacteria > Cyanobacteriota > Vampirovibrionia > Gastranaerophilales > Gastranaerophilaceae > Limenecus. Next base: position 42,499 of record CALVEK010000012.1, read on the forward strand.
ATTTTCTGGAATGTCTCCTGACGGGCAACTTTGTGAAATTGTTGAATATCCCAAAAATGACTGGTTTGTCGCTTGTCAATTCCATCCTGAATTCAAATCAAGACCGGAACATCCACATCCATTGTTTGCTGGTTTAATAAATGCTATAAATAAAAATAATAAATAGGTCATTTGTTTGTGTTTATAACCTAAAAAAAAGGGTATAAATCATGTAGGAAGACATAATCAACAGGAGTGTGTAATGAATATATTGATTTCAAATGATGACGGTCTTATGGCAAACGGTATTAGAGCGTTAACAGAAGCACTAAGCTGTGAACATGACGTTTATGTTATTGCTCCGGATAGAGAAAGAAGTGCTGCAGGGCACTCTTTAACTCTTCATACCCCATTAAGGGTTGAAGAACTTGATCCTAAATTTGGAGCAAAAAGAAACTGGGTAACAACAGGAACCCCTGGAGATTGTGTCAAAATCGGCTTGAGTGCAATATTAGAACCTCATGAAATGCCGGATTTGGTTATATCAGGTATAAACCATGGACCAAACCTTGGTGCTGATATTCTATACTCAGGAACAGTAAGTTGTGCTTTAGAAGGAGCAATGCTCGGCTATCCTGCAATTGCGACTTCCCTTGCAGGATTACATTATGAAGTTGAAAACTTTACTTTTGCAGCCAACTTCATGGCAAAATTCGTTAACAAAATAAAAGAAATTAACTTCCCTCAAAAATCAATACTTAATATCAATTTTCCGTCATTAGAAGAGGATGATATTGCAGGTATTGCAATTACAAAACTTGGTACAAGAATGTTTACAAGCAAGTATGATAAACGTATTGACCCAAGAGGTAAAACATACTATTGGCTTGCAGGAGAGTTAATTGAATACGATGAAAACGATGATACGGATATAAATGCTGTTCGTATGAACAAAGTATCAATCACTCCTATAACATTTGAAATGACTCATCAAAGCATTATGAAAGATTTGGAAAAAGCTTTTTGCGGTGAAAAGTCTTGTGATTGGTTTGCGCAATAAAAAAAGTAATTTAATTAAAGGTTAAATATTACAAAAAATAAGAAAGATTAACAACTTTCTTATTTTTTTTGTATTAAAAATTTTTTTGTTTATACTTATATACACGAGAAAAATATGAGAAACACATTTCAAAATTTTGCCATACCCGAATATAATTATCAAAAACCAATTAGCTTACCTAAAAAAGATACACGCCAAGAGAAAAAAAACACAAATACAACAGCAAAGAGGTCTCTTAGTATAAAACAACAATCAGTAGCTTATGTGGTTTCTACAGCTGCGGCTTGGGCATCTTATTATGCTGTAAAATATTTTTTTAAAAAATCCGTATTCCCTCCTTTGACCGAACATTTTACAGAAACCAGCAAACTTTCAACAGAAGAAACAAAAAATTGCAAAGATGCGGCAGAAAAAATACTAAAAACTCCGGAGTTTAGCACGACAGGTACAAAAATAAAATACCTCTCTGAATCATACTACAACAGGGATGAACTCAGAAGAAATATAATAAGAATAGGCAAAATGCCGTTTAATTTACATAAAGTTAAGTTTATAAGAAAATACATCCTGCAAAAACGTGCCAAAATGTACGAATCAATGGCAAATGGAACAAATTCTTGTTATATAAATGCAACAAGATGCATTTGGATTAATGAAAAAAAACTTATGGGAACAATATTCCATGAATTAGGACATGCAAAAAGTCATCAAAATCCAAACAAATTTTTAAATTCTATAGAATCCTTATACAACAGAAAAAAATATTATCTTTTAGCAGCAGCTTTTCTTATACCAAAAGCAAAGAAAGAAAGCCCGACAAAAACAGATAAAATAAGAAACACTCTTATCAATTCAATTCCCATACTTGCACTAATGGGCTTTGCACCAACACTAATAGAAGAAGCTAAAGCGTCAAAATATGGTATAGAATTTGCAAAACAATATACAACACCCGAATTACTAAAAAAGATTACCAAATCGTACAAAAAAGCATACTTAACATATATTGCGGGAGCAATAAGCGGTGTTTCTGCCTTAGTTGCAGCAATATACACAAGAAATAAAGTAAACACCAAAATAATAGAAAATTATAAAAATAAAAATTCCGATTGATTACAAAATCAAATATTTGGCATATAATATCACTTGAATTAAAAATCTAAGGTAATAAGGGTTAGGTATGTCAAAAATTAGAGTTTTAACAGTGTTTGGTACAAGACCGGAAGCTATAAAGATGGCTCCTTTGGTTAAAGAATTTGAAAAGCACCCGGATATATTTAAAAGCATTGTATGCGTTACAGCACAACACAGACAAATGCTTGATCAGGTACTAAAACTTTTTGATATAAAGCCTGATTTTGACTTAAATATAATGAAACCGAACCAAAATCTATGGATGATAACAGCAGAAGTTCTTGTCCTTATGAAAGATGTTATAGAAGAATCAAAACCTGATATTGTTTTGGTTCACGGTGATACAACAACATCTATGGCCGCCGCACTTTCTGCTTTTTACGCAAAAGTCCCTGTTGGACACGTTGAAGCAGGACTCAGAACTTTTGACAAATATTATCCTTTTCCGGAAGAAATTAACAGAGTCTTTGCAGATGCTGTTTGCACATATCATTTTGCGCCGACGGAAACAAGTGTTGAAAATCTTATAAAATCAGCAATCCCAAAAGACAACATTTATAAAACAGGAAACACCGTAATAGATGCGCTTTTGCATACTGTTAACAACAACAAAGCAGATTTAAGCTACATTGGACTCAATCCGAATTTAAAAACAATACTGCTCACTTCTCACAGAAGAGAGAATTTTGGAGAACCGATAAGAAATATCTGCAAAGCTGTATTGGAATTAGTTGAAAAGAACAAAGATATTCAGGTAGTATATCCCGTTCATTTGAATCCGAATGTTCAAAAACCAGTTAAAGAATTATTGGAAGGCAAAGAAAGAATCCACCTGATTGAGCCAATGGAATATGCTCCATTTTCAACATTAATGAAAGAATCTCATCTTATAATGACAGACTCAGGAGGAGTTCAAGAAGAAGCTCCATCTTTAGGAAAACCTGTTCTTGTACTTCGTTCAACAACAGAAAGACCCGAAGCCGTAGAATATGGAACGGTTAAGTTGGTTGGAACAGATAAAGATAAAATTGTATCGGAAGTTCAAAATCTTTTAGATAACGAAGATGAATACAAAAAAATGTCAGAATCCATAAACCCATACGGAGATGGATTGGCTTGTCAAAGAATAGCAGAAATAATTAAAAAATCGTTTGAAAACAAATAAAAATACTTATTACCACTGGATAATAACAATTCCGGAATGGCCATTGTCCGCATTTGTCCATTGTTTTTTGATATTTTTTTCAAATTGACCACCCGCACCATATTTCGCCGATTTGGGAATATCATACAGGTAAAGATATTTTTCAGGTATATGGTATTCAACAGTTTTTGGTGTGTGTCCTAAAGGTGTCATTCTATTTGATTTTGCGCCGCCATGAGCTGTTATACCTGTTTCAGATATAGTTGTATCAGTTCCATCTTTGGCATCAATAAATTTTGTTCCGTCAACAAATGTCCCGTTTCCGCCTCGTCCAATTTTAATAACGACTACAGGTTTATCAATCCTTATATGTTTTGAAATTACTTGTCCTGCAGAACCTCCCTCATAAGGAGTAGCTCCACCGCCGCCGCCTATCGCAAGTACAAAAAATCCTGCATTAATTTTAGGTCTTGAAAAAATACAACTGTTGCTTTCACTTGTGTGAATTAACTTCATTTTTCCATTCACTACTTTGTAAAGTTTACCGACATGCCTGCCATTTTTGTCTAACTTACAAACAAACTGACCTCTTGTATATTTTTTTGCAAAGGAAATATACATATTTATCAAAACAGGTTTAAAAACAACAGAAAACAACGCAAACGCAAGCGCAAATGCAAATATACATAACAAACTTTTTTTAAATAAAGACATTACCATACCCGTTTTGTATACTTCATACTAATATTTTGTATTTAAAAATGCAAGCAATCAAAAAACTAATGTTGGAGGCAATTTTTATCTGATATGTTATAATTAACTTCGTACACAAAAAAAGGATAGTTATATGACAGAAGTTAGAGCAAGTCATCTGTTAGTAAAAACAGAAGAAGAAGCAAAACAACTTAGAGAAGAAATCTTAAACGGAAAAGACTTTGCAGACGTCGCTGCAGAGGTTTCTCTATGCCCGTCAGGAGCAAATGGCGGAGATCTTGGATTTTTTGGCAAAGGTGTTATGGTTAAAGAATTCGAAGATGCTGCATTTTCTATGAATGTTGGTGATTTATCAGAACCTATTCAAACTCAATTTGGTTGGCATTTGCTCAAACTAACAGATAAAAAAGACTAGTTTATTAAAAATGATTAAAAAATTAAGAGAAATTTTAGAAGAACAAAAACTTGATTACTTGCTTATTAACTCAACAGACGAGTTTCTTGTCGAATACAATGAACTTTCAAATTGTGCAAGATACTTTGTAACGGGCTTTTCCGGTTCAACTGGTGATGTTTTATTATCAAAAGAAAACATCTGGCAGTTTGTCGACGGAAGATACCACGAACAAGCAGATAATCAGGTAGACCACAAAACAACTACCGTTGTAAAACTGCAGCTTGGTCAAACATTCTCTTCCGAATTAATTAAGAGAATTGAACCACACAGCACGCTTGGTATAGTTTCAAAAAAAGTTTCTCTTAATTTTTATAATATTCTAAAAAGTGGTCTTTCAAAAAAACAATGCAAAATAAAAGGCCTTGATTTTGAGCCGGTAGAAAAAATTGCAAACCTAAAAACATCAGACAATGGCGAAAATATACAAAAAATTTCAACAGATATTTCAGGCCTAAATGCAGATGAAAAATACAAAAAACTCATAAGAAAAATCAGACTCAATAACGACCAATGCTATATAGAAACGAACCTTGAAAATATAGCGTACTTAACAAATTGCAGACAATACAAAACACCTTACTCAAGTACGTTCAAAGCCAAAGTTATAATTACAAAAAAATATGCAACCGTATACACTGATGAAAAAATCAATAGAACTATAGGCGAATATTATGAAATTAAACCTTTAAAAGAATTTGAAAAAGATTGTAAGAAATCAAAACAAGTCATATTTAATAAAGCAACAATAAATTACTATGACTTTTCCCTAATAAAAAGAAAATCAATAGAAGCAAAATATGACTTTATAAAAGAGATGAAAGCTATAAAGAATGATAGCGAAATAAATCACTTTAAACAAAACTTTGAGAAAACAGACAACGTCGTTAATAAAATATCGGAACTGATAAAAAATAAAAACAATTTAACAGAAAAAGCAATATCTGACGAAGTTGAAAATGAATACCTAAAACAAGGTGCAAAACAATTGAGCTTTAAAACAATTCTTGCGGCAGGAACAAACTCCTCAATCATTCATTATTCAAACCCGTCAGAAAAAGTAAAAATAAAAAACGGAGATTTTGTTCTGCTCGATTGCGGAGGACACTTTGACGGAGGGTACTCCACTGATATAACAAGAACCTTTGTAAAAGGAGAACCGACTGCACTTCAAAAAAAAGTTTATACAACAGTGCTTAAAATGTTTTTAAATGCATACAATTCAAAAATAACAAGCAGAACATCAGGTTTCACACTTGATAAAATAGCAAGAAAAATTCACAAACAATCAGGACTCTCTGATTTTAACTTCAACCATGGATTAGGCCATGGTGTAGGAATAAACGTCCATGAAAACCCGCCGACAATTTCTTGTGGTCAATCAGGGAAAAGAATATTAAAAGAAAACATGGTATTCACTATTGAGCCTGGGCTTTATAAAGCAGGTTTTGGTGGTGTAAGACTGGAAAACACAGTATATCTTACCCGCATAAATAGTGAATTAAAAATACAATCACTGTCTCACGTTCCTTTTCAGGAAAATGCAATAGACTACAATCTTTTAAATAAACAAGAAAAACAATGGCTTAAAAACTGGCAGGAATATAAACAATGCAAGAAATAACAAGCATAACAAATACTATAGTTAAAGAAACCGTAAAACTTCACCAAAAGAAATACAGAAACGAAAAAAAACTTTTTTTACTTGAGGGCTACAAGCCAATATTTGAAGCATTTCAAGAAAAAGCAGAAATTGATACGGTTTTTGTTACCAAAGAGAATATAGAAAAATTTAAATTTCTAAAAGATAAATTAGTTATCACAACAAATGCGATAATGGAAAAAATATCAACAACGGAAAGTGCGCCTGAAGCCGTAGCTATAGCAAAACAAAAAATACTGACAATAAATGACATAAAAAACAAAAAAAGAATAGCACTTTTAGAAAATATAAAAGATGCAGGTAATCTTGGCACATTAATTCGCTCTGCAGCTGCTTTTGGTATAGACGCCATAATATTATCAGGCGACACAATAGACCAATATAACCCCAAAGTTGTTCGTTCAACAGTGGGAGGATTATTCAAACTGCCAATAGTTAAAGAATCTGTTGATAAAACAAAAGAAGTCTTTAAAAATCACAACTTTATTGCAACTGTTGTAAATCACAAAGATACAATAACACCGGAAAAAATTGATTACGAAAAGCCTTTTGTAATAATGCTTGGCTCTGAAGCTGACGGACTAACAGAAAATGCTATTAAAATATCAAATATAAAAACGACTATCCCTATAACAAAAACAACAGAATCCCTAAATCTAAGCGTAGCCGGCTCCATTTTGTTTTATATAAGTTCAACTAAATCACTTTAATTCCAATTCATTGAACGTAACAAACGATGACAAGAATTTTTCTCTACTCATTGTTATTTCTTGTTGTGTTGTAGGGTTAATAACTGTAACTGTTTTGTCAGTAATAGATTTGAGAGAATAAGCATGTGTATTTACAAGCCCCATCTCTCTGTCTTCTTCACTAAACTCAGTTTCCACATTCATATTTGGAGTATGAACAGTTACAGCATAATTTCCTGTTTGCAATTTTTCTTGTAAAGTATCTAAATCTTTATTATTAATTGGTACATAAGCAAATCCCATAATAACATTAGACTTACCCTCATCGCCACAAAGTGCTTTCATTACTTCACTTGAATAACCACCGTCAACAATTCTTTCAAAAGTTTCCGTACGATATTTTTCATACCCTAAAGTAAGAGCAACTAAATCAGGATCACCTGAACCCAAACGCCCCATAGCTTCTTTAATTTCTTCTTCGGTAAATTGATATTCTTTACCTACACCTAAAAATCTGATTGTAGAAATTTTATTTTCCTTATCATAAGAAATACTTTTGTTTAATATTTCACGACCTTTTTTAGTATTCAAAAGACTTTGAATTGTACTTACAAAATAACAAGTTCCTGACATACCCTGTTTAAAGCCATCATCTAAATCGCCATCTAAATTATCAGGATTAAAATTATCAAATCCGGGTTTGTCTTTCATCTCCGCCTTAGTATTTTCAACAATTAATCCTGAAGAATTATACTTGGAATTTAAATAGACACTGCCGTCTCGATTGTAGAGAGTTCGCTCAATAAGCCTGTTTCTACTCCTTGCATCATAAATGTCTTTAACTCTCAATTTACCGTCTTCGTATCTTTCTTCAACAATTTGAGAATCGTCATTGTTATAACTTTTTTCAATTAAATTGCCATTTTCATCATAACCTCTATCTTCTACAAGAAATATTTCATAATAGTCCTTATATTCTCCTTTTGAGTATACAGAACCATCTTTTCTGTAGAAAGTTACTTCAAAATTACCGTTATCAATTTGTCTTGTAGTCTGTTTTAAAGAACCGTCTTCTCTTCGCTCGGTATATTCGATAGGCTCATCTCCATAATATTTTGTTTCAGAAAGCCCATCATCACTTTTATGTATTGTTATTTTGTCATCTATATTCTGGGGGCCTGTTGTTCTCTCTACTTGCAAGCCATCCATATCATTGAACTTGGCATCAAAAAATTTTTCATCCTTAACATTAGATGAAAAATCCGTTTTAGAATCACTATTAGAAAATATTATTTTTGATATATCAGTAATCTTCATAAATGCCATTCCTGTTATGATTGTCGACTAACTTAGATAAAATTTTAGGGAAATCAGAGAATTTGTTACAAAGGTTAATATCCAAGCGGGCTATTTATCTGTTTTTCTACATTTATGTTTGTTTTTTTGCTACAATTATTGGGTAAATTTGAAAATATTATTTTTAGGGGTATAGAGAGGCAATTAAAATGAAAAACAAGAAATTGATGTTTTGGATGATTATTGCACTTGTAATAGTAGCCGTTGTCATAATCATCAAAAAACCTACCAAACTCGGCTTGGATTTAGTCGGCGGTTCAAGAATAGTTCTTGAAGCACAAACAACAGATACCATAGCCAAAATCACACCTGATATGATGAGCAGCTTGCAATTTGCCATCGAAAACAGAGTAAACGCGCTTGGTGTGGCAGAAACCGTTGTTCAACAAACAGGAGAAAAGAGATTACTTGTAGAAATTCCTGCAATTTCTGATCCTGCAAAAGCAAAGGAATTCCTCGGTGAAACAGCTGAGCTTGAATTCAAAAAACCGCTAGACGGTAAATACGGGGCAACCGGTTGGGCGCCAACGGGTTTGACAGGTAAAGATGTAAAAAAAGCATTAATTTCAACAAACCCCGGTGGCCAATGGGTTGTATCTTTAGAATTCAATGACAAAGGTACAAAAAAATTCGGTGAATTAACATCAAAAATGGTTGGCCAATCAATGGCAATATTCTTTAACGGAGAAATGCAATCTGCTCCGACAATTCAAGAACCTATCTTAGGTGGACATGCACAAATTTCAGGCGGCGATTCAGGTTTTGCCTACGAAGAAGCTAAGAAAATGGTTGATTTACTTAATGCAGGCGCATTACCTGTTCCTGCAAAGATTATCGAAGAAAGTCTTGTCGGACCGACTCTTGGAGCTGACAGTATTGCAAAAAGTAAAACAGCAGGTATCGTCGGTATCGGACTTGTTATGATATTTATGCTTTTGTATTATCGTTTGCCCGGTTTTATCGCAGACATTGCATTAATTATTTATTCGCTGCTTGTATTTGCTGTATTCAAGGTAGTTCCCGTTACTTTGACATTAGCAGGTATTGCAGGTTTTATCCTGAGTATCGGTATGGCGGTTGATGCTAACATATTAATTTTTGAAAGAACAAAAGAAGAATTAAAAGCTGGCAGAACTTTATTTACTGCGATTAATGCAGGTTTTGACAGGGCTTTTACTTCGATTTTTGACTCCAATATGACAACAATCATAACCTGTGTAATACTCTACTTCTTAGGTACAAGTATTATCAAAGGTTTTGCTCTGACTTTGATTATCGGTGTTTTGATAAGTATGTTTACAGCAATAACGGTAACAAAAAATTTCATGCATCTTTTATTTGGTGCAGGACAACTAAAACACCCCGGTTGGTTTGGTATCAAACAGTCTGAAATAGGCAAAGCCTATGAAGCAACCGAAACAAAGAAAGAAAAAGCAAAATTCGGTATTTTGGATTAGTAAAAACAAACAAAAAGTCTAAGGAGATAAAATATAATGAGTGAAACAGTTTTACATCAACATAAATGGATTGATGTCGTAAAATACAGATGGGTCTGGTTTGGACTCTCGCTGTTATTAATAGTTCCCGGCATTGTTGCAATGGCATATAACGTGGTTAATTCACCAAATCATTCACCTGTTAAAGTAGGTATCGATTTTACTGGTGGTACAATTACACAATATTCCGTCAACAAAGACGTGTCTAACAGTGAAATAGAAAAATTAAGAACAAAACTTGTTAACCAAGGTGTAGAAAATCCTGTAATACAAGTATTAAAAACAAATAATACAATCTCAAAAGCAGAAAACCTTAATGCTTCAACAATAATATCCGTAAAAACAGCATTTAAAAGTAACGATATCAAAGCTGAACAAAAAATCGGAGATGTTGTTAAGTCAGATTATCCCTCCGCAGAGCTTGTTCAAGTAAGTTCTATCGGTCCATCATTAGGTAAAGAATTATTTGTTAATTCGCTATATGCCCTTGGTTTAGCATTTTTGGGAATTGTTGTTTACTTATCATTCAGATTCCAAGTAGATTATGCTGTTATAGCACTTATATCACTTGTTCACGATGCACTGTTTGTATTGGGATTCTTTGCTATTTTAGGAATATTTTACAATGTACACATTGATGCTCTCTTTATCACAGCAGTTTTGACAGTAATCGGCTTTTCTAACCACGATACTATTGTTGTATTTGACAGAATCAGAGAAAACTCAAGATTTTTGGCAAAGAAAGCTACTTTCCCTGAAATAGTTAATGCCAGCGTAAACCAAACTCTTGCAAGAAGTATCAATACATCACTGACAACATTAATTACACTTGCCGCACTTTACCTGTTTGGCGGTGAAACAACAAAAGAATTTGTTCTTGCAATGATTGTAGGTATAGCAATAGGAACATATTCAAGTATTTTCTTTGCATCAACTCTTCTTGATTGGTGGAGAGAAAGACAAGAAAGTAAAAAAGGAGCAAGAGCATAATATGCAAAACCCACAGGAAAATAATCCTGAACAACAAAAATCTCTGGCTCAATTTATTTCAGAATTAAGAGAAAATATCGGTTTATCTCAGACAGGGCTGGCAAAAAAGTCAGCTCTGCCTTTGAAAACTATTGAAGAAATAGAAAACGGTCAAGAATTATTTCTTGCATGTACAATAAGACAAAAATTGGCAAATGCACTAAAATTAAAACCCTCAGATATAAAACATTATGAAAAAAGTCCCAATTTCTCATTAATGCCTGATAATGAAGTAACAACATTTATCAAAAACCAAATACTGGCAAATGATGTAGAAGATTTAGAATGTCCTGTTTGCGGCTCAAAGTTGATTACAAGAATCGCAAAAATGTATGATTTAGAAGATAATCTTGTACTAATTCCCAAGGCAAGATGTACAAAATGTCCTTTTCAAATAAAAGGTTAAACCATCCTTTGCACAAAAGAACCAATTTAAACTCGTTTAAGTCTTTTTATAAATTCAATAGCTTCGTCTTTGCTGTTTACTATTGAAGATATTTGAGCTTCTTTTAGCTGAGAAACTACTTCACCCAAATATGGTGATGGCTGTATACCAAGTATTTGCATAATCTCTCGTCCATCCAACAACTTTGGCAGTGGAGCAAGTTTGTTTTTCTCCTCCAAATACCCTTCTAAAAGAGCCTTTAAACCATTGATATTAGCAGCAATCATCTCTTTTGTAATATCAGGACCAAGGGCCGACATCCTATCTGCATAAGCTAATGCAATAAGATCAATTGTTTCTTCTTCCATTTTTCTATAAAAACGTAAATAAGTTTTATAAGATGTATCCTTTGAAGTAACAACACCAGCCGGATAAATGTGATTTTTTATAATTTTTTGTATATATGCAATCTGTTTTTTTGAAAACTTTAGAGATTTTAGCGTTGGAACAATGAGTTTGGCACCCTCTGTGTCATGCATAATAAATCTGTGTCTGCCGGTATCTTCATCAATATGCCAAGTACAAGGTTTGCCGACATCATGCAAAAATGCAGCCAATTTTAGATAATTTATTCTTTTACAACCGGCAAACAATATTTCTGACAGATGATTCTTAACTTCTTCACAAGATTGATTGTAAAAAATCTGAATTTGCCTAACTGTTTCAATGGAATGAGCCAATAAATCAAGATGGTGATGAGTATTCGGCGGGATTTTTTTCATCTCATCCACTTCCGGAAAGATAACAGACATCATCCCGCAATCACACATCAACTGTATTGTATCTGCCACATCAACTCCGCCAAACAGCTTAATCAGTTCTGCATTTATTCGCTCTTTGGCCGTAGTAGTCAACAAATTAGCATGCTCATTAATTATTATTTTTAATTCTTCTGAGAATTCAAATCCCAACTGGCTTTTAAACCTAAAAGCACGCAACAATCTTATCGGATCGTCAAGTATATTTTCTTTTGAAACCTCGCGAATAATTTTATCTTTAAAATCCTTTTGTGAATTATTTACATCAATTAATTTATCTTCAAGCAAATCATAGGCCAAGGCATTAACAGTATAATCTCGTCTTTTTAAATCCTCAAAAATATCTTTACCCACGCAATCTGCTATATCGACATAATTAACTTTGTCATTAAAAACTACACGATAGATTTGATTTACATCATCAAGCTCAACAAAATATCCCTCGAGTTTATCAGCCATTTTTTTTGCCAAAGATTTAGCATGCCCGTTTTCTGTAACAATATCAACATCACAAGATTCAACAGAAAGCATACAATCTCTTAAAAAACCGCCAACAATGTATACATGCTCTTTTAAATCCTTAATAACGGGAGATATAGTCTTTACAATATAATTGTCATGTATTCTGTTTATCATGCCTGACACTCATCCGTATTTTCAAGCTCATACACAATATTAGAAATTGCAGAGATAACAGCAGTTTCTGCTCGCAATATAAGTTTACCTAAACTGACCTTATATACATCGGAATTATTTAATAATTGCAACTCTGCTGCACTAAAACCACCCTCAGGACCGATTATTACAAGGAGTTTTGAATTATCATTAATATCAAGATTCCTTAAACATGCTTTTAAAGACAAAGTATCATCTCTTTCAACGCATGCTATTTTTATATCAAAGGTCTCATCAGCCAAAATTTCACCCAAAGACATGCGTTTTTTAACGACAGGGAAATCCGTTCTTTCACACTGTTTTACGGCCTCATTAGCAATTTTTTGCCATTTATCTATTTTGGAATCAACAACAGAGGCTTTAACAACAGAATTATCGGAAGAGAAAGGAATAATCCCCTTAACACCCAATTCCGTTGCTTTTTGCATGACAAAGTTTTGGGCATCAGTTTTCAGAACACTTTGAGCTAAAAATAGCTGTAAGCTAAGCGAATGAGGCTTTTTAGACACATCTACAACTTTAGTTGTAATCAATTTTGAATCAATATTTTCTATAACCACATTGTATTGTGTGCCATTTTCATCGACAAGCAGGAGCTTTTCGCCTATTTTTGCCCTTAAAACTTTCACAATATGATGAAAATTTTCCTTGTCTGAAACAGTTATTGTATCAGCGTTTACATCTTTTGTTGTTACAAAAAAGTGCGGCATTATTCAATTTCACCTTTTTTTCTACATCATTTAGATGATTTGTCATACTTAAGTATAATAGCAGTAAAATCTTTTATTAACAAGCATTTCAGGCATATTAAAATCAAAAATCACACAAAAATCATACTAAAGTATAAAAGTTCCCTGTTCGATATATGGAGTGTTCATAGAGTTAGTATTAAGAAAGAGAGAAAGAGAGAGAAGAACATGGGTTTATACGTAAATACCAACATTAACTCTTTGATAGCCCAGAGAAGTTTAACTTCATCAACAAGCGGATTGCAAAGTGCAATCACAAGATTGTCAACAGGCTACAGAGTTAACCAGGCAGGCGATGACGCAGCAGGTCTTTGTGTGGCACAGAGATTAGACACACAAATCAGAGGTAACAAAAGAGCTATGCTCAACGTAGAAGACGGTCTGAACATGATGTACATCGTAGAAGGTGGTATGTCAGCAGCTACAGAAGACTTACAGAGAATTCGTGAGTTGTGTATTCAGGCAGCAAACGGAATCTACTCCGAAGAGCAACAACAAACATTGATGAACGAGATGAAAGAAAGACTCGCTGACATCGATGTTATCGCAAACACAACTGTATTCAACGGATTGAACTTAACAAACGGTACTAATACAAAAGGTATCATCCTACAAGCAGGTTCAGGCTCTATCAAAGAAGACAACGCGATTGACGTAACAAGCGCATTGACAAACTTGAGAGCATCAGCTTTGGGTGTTAAGTTAAACATCGTATCAATGACAACAGCAACAACTCCTATCACTGACGGTTATATGGATGAAGGTACATACGATGGAGCAAATCCTCCGACTGTTAACGGTTCAAACTGGACTGGCGATAACATAAGAGAATACATATCAGCTTTGGATAAAGCAATCGACACAATTGCTCAAAACAGATCTCAATTAGGTGCTTATGAAAACAGATTGTCATCTGTATCAGACAACCTTACATCAATGAACGAAAACTACGAACGTTCAAAATCCCAGATTATGGACGCTGATATGGCAGAAGAAAGTGCAAACATGGTTAAATACCAAGTATTGCAACAAACTTCAGCAGCAATGTTGGCTCAAGCAAACCAAATTCCATCAATTGCTCTCCAATTACTGGGTCAATAGTAAGTTTAAAAGTCAAGAAATGGTAAAAGCATTGTGCCTGCTTTTAAATATGGCACAGTTATATCCCAAAACTGTAAAGTTACGTATAAAAAGACTCAATGTCTCTCTAGCGCCGTTTGCCTGTGCAAACGGCGCCTCTCTTATGCTAAATGTTTTAGGAATAAACGTTAAAAATCTTATTAAAACACTTCTTTACATAACAACAATTATGAATTGTTATCTTTAAGTAAAAAGTTTAAAAGACTATATTAAATATCTATTCAAAACTTTCATCATACACAACAACACAATTTCTACCTCTATGCTTAGCTTCATACAAAGCAATATCAGCAGTTTGATGTAGTTTTTCGGGCGTTTCATATTTTTTTTGAAATTCACTTACACCAACACTAATAGTAACTTTTAATGTGTCATTGCCAAGTATCTGATCATCAGAAATATTTATATCATTTGCTTCTACAGAAGTCCGAAGCCTTTGTGCAACAAATACCGCCTCATGAATATTTGTATCAGGTAAAAGAATGCAGAACTCTTCCCCACCATACCTTGAAGCAATATCATATTCACGTAAGCCGTTAGAAACTATTTTTGCAACATTCTTAAGTACACAATCACCGGCTGAATGTCCCCAAGTATCGTTTACTTTCTTAAAATAATCTATATCAAGCATTATACAGCACAGGGGCTTATTGTTTCTTTTTGCATTAGCAACTTCTTGCTTAAGACGCAGTTCAAATTGTCTTCTGTTGTTTAATCCTGTCAAAGCATCCAATGTAGCATACTTTAAGACCTGAGCGTAGGAATTTGCTCTTTGTGTAGTTACAGAAGTTTGCGCACTAAGCTGGATAAGGTATTCTATGTCAGTTTTTGACAACTTATCAATATTACTGCTTGCTGCAATCACACCCACAGTCTTTTCATCATTTCTTATCGCAAAAAGTCCGGTATTTCCATCTTTTGACAAAACATAAGATTTTGAATCAGTCATTTTAGGCAAAAGTGTCAACACACTTGTATCCTGACAATCTGACGGCCAAAAGAGCTTATATTTATTATTTTCATCCTTTATAAAAATATAAATAAGATGCTCACATACAAACCTGTCTATCAACTCACCAATAATCGGAAGAATATATTCAAGTTCAAACTGATTTTCAATCAGTTTTGCAATGCTTTTCATGACCTGCTGGAATTTTATTTTCGCCTGCAAATGTCTGTTCAAAATTTTATTAACAATTGCAGTACATATCTGAGAAACAGCAATCCGCATAGCAGCCAAAAATTGGGAATTTTCAACATTATCAACGACCTTGTCAAAATTTATTTCAATAACCCCTATAAGTTTTTTCTCATTAAATACAGGGAAGTAAAAACAGTTTTGACTTTCTTGTAATGTTTCAAAAAAAACTTTGGACAAATTATTTGAATCAAATTTTAAAATCTTATTATTTAACAAAAAACTGTTATCATGCAGCCTTTTCAATCTATTAAAAATATTTTCGACTAATTCCTGTCGTTGATTTTTTTCAATAACAATCCAACTTTTAACAAAATCTCTCAGAGTAGATGTCGACTCATCTCTGATTAATATACGAAAATTATTAATACTAAAATACAGAGAAAATATACTTTTTAAGCCACAAACTAACTGCTCTGAATCATTTGCAGAAGCAAGCAGATTTGAAACTTCCCAAATAAAAGACAACTCACTCTTACAATTCTCTGTCATATCGGCCATTATATAGAGTATCCTCTTCGTATTCTTCAAAAATTTTCTTTGATGTACACTTAGCAAAACTTTTTTTCATAAACTTATCTGCTTCTTCAGAATCAACAACAACCTTACCATTTACATAAGTAATATGGTTGACACCAAGCGGATCATTTTCGTTTTGAATTTCCTCAGATACAATTTGCGGTGTCTTCATACCCTCTTGTATTTGAGATTCAGGAGCCACTCCTCTTTTTGTTGTCTTATATTCTTCATTTATTGTAGATTTTTCAACTACTTGAGAGTAAACATCAAAAATATACTTTGCTATATATGGGTCTTGAACGGTATTCACAATCAACAGTGATTTTTCAAGTTCCTCTTGAGATTCTCTCATTTTACCAATTTTTCTAAGTAAAATTGCGAGATTATAATGAGCATCAAAAGCCATAGGCTCAATTTCTATTGCCTTACAATAACCCAATCCTGCCTCTTTGTAATTACCCAAAATATGGTTTGCAAGAGCATAATTGTAATTTATATTGTAGCTTTTTTTCTTACGCTTTAATGCTTTTTTGTAACACTCAATTGCTTTTTCTGTATATTCATTAGCAGCATGAGTTTTTTCTCCGGTCAGCATGGATTTTCCACGATATGCAAGCCCCATGTTATAAAGAGCAATTGTTTTGTTTTCCTTTGTGCTTTTTACACTGTCAAAAATCAGCGGAATATGAACTGTTACACGTTTTGTATCAAGTATCGTCTGATATTCTCTTATTGCCTTATCAAAATCAGAAAGTTTTTCGGCAGAAACAATTCCAAGATTCATCCTGCAAACTATATATTTAGGGTCATATTTAAGAGCTTCTTCATATTCTTCCACAGCAGAAAAATAATCTTCATATTTCACATAAATATTACCCAAATTACATCTTGCAAGAGAATGCTCAGGGTACTTTTCCAGTCCCATTTTGTAGAACTTTATAGCTTTTTCCAGCTTATGAGATCTATAGGCTTTATCTCCTTTATAAACATAGTAAAGCCCCCATCCTTTATCAACCTGTTTTACATACCATCCCCAAAACACAAACAAGGACAGCAAAAACAATAATATAAAAATACCGGCAATGACTTTTGGTACTGTTTTTTTGAACAATTTCTTTAAAAATCTCATACGACTATTTTATACTTCTCAAAGCATAATAGGCAAGTTATTCGCAAATTTAAAAAATCAAATTGTTAAAAATTGGTTAAATTTAAAAGAGTTATTCAAAAACAGAGCAATAATAATGGTGTAGAAAGTAAGAGCTGAGTAAAATGAAAGGAGAACATTATGAGATTTTTGATAAAAAAAACACCTGACAGATTTCTAAAATCAGTCAATGATGAAATCAGTTCAATTTTGAGCAGAAACATGGACGGATTATTTCCCGATTACGGTTTTCCTGAAGAAGAAAAACTTGCAATGCCTGTAGAATTAAGAGAAAAAGACAAAGAATACACCGTAAAAGCAGAATTACCGGGTGTAAAGAAAGAAGATCTTGATATTGATATAGACAAAAACTACATTACAATTAATGCAAAAAAAGAAGAAGAAAAAGAAGAAAATGATCACGGATACAAAAAATCCGAATTCAGCTACGGTGAATTTTCAAGAACTGTTTACTTCCCGCAAGAAATAGATGTTGAAAAAACAAAAGCAAAACTTGAACACGGTGTTCTTAAAATTGAAGCACCTAAAAAAGAAGCAGAAAAAGAAAACAGAAAAAAACTTACAATAGACTAACGGATAGAAATCTGTTATTTAGAAAATTTAGCTAAAATATTATAATCTTTATCACTAATGAGCTCTGCGTTTTTCACGGTTTTTAGAAAAGCGCAGAGATTTTTATATTCATACTTTTTATCCCCTGAATGAGTCAAAAGAACATAATAAGTATTTCCTAAAGGCAAAAGTGCATATGCATTTTTTATTTCTTCAAGCTCATACAAAGGATAATTCATGAGTATAACCCTACTGTTATCCAAGTTAAAATATCTTTTATAAAACTCAAAATTTATACGGCTTAAATTTGTTACAACAAGAAAACTGTGATCTTTGTCAGGTTGTGATTTTTGAAGATATAACCCGATTAAATCAGGTGTTGTTTCTCTATAATACTGTTTGTTAATTATCTGTTTTATATCCGTCTTTAGGGTACAAACGCTAAAATGAGCAAACAAAAATGCAGCCAACATATAGCACAATATCTCGGACCTAAACTTGAATAAATCAAAAGGCTTTGATAAAACAAAAATCATGATAGGGAAAATAAACAAAGATGTCCTTAAATAAATCGGATACAAAGAAAAATACGACAATATAAACGCCAAAATCAAAGAAGAAAAAACTATAACGCTCTCAATTTTTTTGTAAGAAGAAGCATAAGCCCATAACCCTGCAATAAACATCAATGCAACAACAATTTTATGAGGATAATCAAGAAAATAAAAAATAAAATTATTATCTAAAAACACATTGATATTGGAAAAATCCTTTGCAATAAATCCGTCATTCCAAAAACTGTAAAGAAAATTATTACGGCTAAGCCTGATTAAAAATGGCACTATTATAAAAGCCGACAAAAACGGGAATCCCCACAGATAAAGAGAGAAATACCTTTTACAAAACAACAAAACAAAAAACAAGATAAAAATTGCAATGGCAGATGTATAGGATATCCAAGGCATTACAGCCAATAACATACCTATCAGAACAATTTTTACAGGATGACTTTTTTTGAAATCAGAGTAAAAATATAAAAACAAAACTAAGCAATAAAAAAACACATCTGCACTGTAGTGTTTTAATTCCTGCGAAAAATATATCAATTGATAGTTTAAGGCAAACAAAATGTTTGCAAATACAACAGCAAGCCTGCTTCTTAGCATTTTTAAAGATAAAAACAAAAATACGGGCAAAGATAAAAAGGAAAAGAATAGCGAAGTAAAGCGCAGAGCATATTCCGCTTTTATATTTCCAAAAGTAAAAAGTTTACATATAACGGCATAAAGAGGAGGTACAGCCTGATTGTAATCTAACGAAGCAAACAAAGAGACAAAATTTCTGTTAATCAAATTCAATGCCATTGCGGATTCATCATTCCAAAACGGTCTTGCATAAGAAAAAAACAGAACTCTAAGCAACAGCCCCAATATAACTATCAAAAAAATCGATGTATAAAAAACAATATTTTTACTTTTCTCATTCATCAAATACAATACTAACACAATTTGTATGATATATTGTAAGCATACAGACAAAAGGGATTAAAGAAATAATGATTGAAAAAGTATGTGTATTTGCTTCATCTTGCAATTTTTTAGATGAAATATATTATAAAGAAGCTAAAGAACTCGGTTATTTACTGGCTAAAGCAAATATGGAAATGGTATACGGAGGCAGTTGTCTAGGTTTAATGTGGGCTTGTGCAGAACAAGTAAAAGCAAACAAAGGAAGAATAACAGGCGTAATGCCTGAAAAATTAAAAGAAATGGATGTATTCTCCGACTACTGTGATGAATTTTACGTTACACCCTGTATGAGAAGCAGAAAAGCAAAAATGGACGAACTCTCAGAAGCTCTGATTGCACTACCGGGAGGATTTGGCACTCTTGAAGAATTAAGCGAAATGATTGTACAAAAGCAATTGGGCTATAACACTAAAGCTATTGTTATCTTGAATACAAACGGATTCTACGACAAGATGCTTGATTTCTTTGACGAAATAATAGAACAAAATTTTGCAAATAAAAAAGCAGCAAAGCTGTATTTTGTAGCTAATACTCCGAAAGAAGCCGTAGAATATCTTCAAAACTATGAACCTTTGGATTTGTCCGTAAAAAAAGAAGACATATACGCAAGGTAATAACTTCTAGCTGTCAAAACAACCATCACAAGCGGTATTACAATATCGACACTTACCATCAATCAAATGATATTCAGTTACTTCGTAACCGTTTCTTACAATAACAGGTTTTTCACAGCTTTTACAATATGTAGTTGAAGTTTTAATGTTTGAAAGATTTCCGGTATAAACGTATTTTATACCCAATGATTGCGCAATGTTATATGCATTTAACAAATCACAAAACTCTGTAGCAGATTTTTGCTGAAACTTATAATTAGGGAAAAATGCGCTGAAATGAATGGGAACAGAATCACCAAGATTATTCAAAATCCATTCGCATTCAGCAGTAATCTCATTATTAGAATCATTCTCTCCTTTAATTAACATTGTAGTCAATTCGGTATAACAATTTGTCTCATTTACAACATACTTAATGACATCTAAAACAGGGTCCAACTTTGCCAAACAATTTTTCTTATAAAAATTATTAGAAAATCCCTTTAAATCAATATTGGCAGCATCCATATATTCAAAAAACTCTTTTGCGGGCTCAAAATTCATAAATCCTGACGTAACAGCTATAGTTTTTATTCCCTCTTGGCGGCACAATTTTGCAGTATCTATTGCATACTCCATAAAAACAATCGGGTCATTGTAAGTAAAAGCAACGCTCTTACAGTTATATTCTTTTGCAATTTGTACAATCTCTTTTGGATAAGTTTTATTTAGCAAATTTTTATCAATTTTATTTTTTGTTGTTTTCCAATTCTGACAAAATTGGCACCCCATATTACAACCTACCGTACCAAAAGACAAAACAGAAGTTGCAGGATAAAAATGATAAAGAGGCTTTTTTTCCACAGGATCTATTGCCAACCCTGTATTATAGCCGTATGTATCAAGAACAATATTTCCTCGTAAATTTTTCCTTACAAAACAAAAACCGCTTTGCCCCTCTGACAGAATACAATTTCTCGGACAAACACAACATTGAACTTTACCGTTTTTTAGGATGTTTTGATATTTCACAAAATGTATTATAATTCCATTATGGAAAAAATTAAACAACCATCCGTTGCAGGTACATTTTATACAGACAACGCTGATGAACTTAAAAATCAAATAGAACAATTTGCAAAAGACAACAAAAACATATACAAAGTTGCAACACGTGCTGTCATAGTTCCACACGCAGGACTTGTATACTCAGGAAGACTTGCCTATGAGGGCATCAGTCAGCTTGATGAAAAAATCAAAAATATATTTATTTTTGCCCCATCTCACAGGATAGGTTTTGACGGACTGGCTTTGAGCGGTTATGACTTTTGGGAGACCCCTCTTGGTAAAGTTGAAATTAATCAAGAAATTAATAAACAACTTCTCAAAGATTTTGATGCAACAATATACGATGATGCATTTACACGGGAACATTCAATAGAAATTCAATTACCAATAGTCCAAAGTATCTTTGATGATGTAAAAATTATACCTGTCTTAATCGGTATGACATCTGCTGAAAGTGTAGAAAAAATCATCAATCACTTTTATAATGATGAACAAAACGGATTTATAATATCGTCCGATTTGAGCCACTTTCTAAAAGATGAAGATGCAAAAAAAGTTGACTTAATAACAGCAGGGATGATTGAAACAAACCAAATAAAAAATTTCAACCATCAACAGGCCTGCGGAGCCACGGGAATAATAGGTCTTATTAACTTTGCAAGCAAAAATAATTTTTCTCTTATAAGAATCGATATGACAAACTCCTCATCAACAACCAACGACAAATCAAATGTCGTAGGCTACGGTTGTTGGTTCTTGCTTGAGGGTGATAAAAACACATTTTTAAAAGAACACTATTCCAAATTTATACTTGAATTGTGTAAATTGAGTATAAAATCCCGTTTTATTCAAAACAGAATAGAAATCTCATATCCTCAAGTGTTTGATGAACAAGGAGCTTGTTTTGTAACACTTGAAAAGAATGATAATTTAAGAGGTTGCATAGGTTCGATAATTGCACACAAACCGCTTATCGAAGATATAATTTTAAATGCACAAAATGCAGCATTTAAAGACCCCAGATTTAACCCGCTACAACAAGAAGAACTGGATGATTTAAAAATATCGGTTTCTCTGTTATCTGCACCAACACAAATAGATTTTAAAGATGAAAAAGATTTGCTCGATAAGATTGTTCCTCAAAAAGACGGAATAATTATAAAAGACGGCAGATATCAGGCAGTTTATCTCCCGTCTGTTTGGGAGCAACTACCTGATAAAAACGATTTTTTAAACTCATTAAAAATCAAAGCAGGATTAGCGCCTGATTATTTTTCAGATACATTTGAAGCCTACAGATTCCATACAGAATACGTTCAATAAGCAGGAATATTAACTTAAATTAATCAGGATTTGAGGTTTTTTGACTGCAAAAATTCTGTCTGTATATCTGATAATTTTGCAAATCTCTAAAATTCCAATTAATATTTTCTTTAACAATTTTGGCAGGATTTCCCGCAAGTATAACGTTGGACTGCTCAAATTTTTTGGTAACAATACTACCCCATCCAACAATACTGTCGTCTGATATTTTGGTATTTTTACCAACTTTTACATCTTTACCAACCCAAACATGATTACCAATTTCTATGCTTTTACCAAAATTAAGAGGATTACCTTCCAAATCCGTTATTGTATGTACATCCGTACACCAAACATCAATGCCCCAAGAAAACATACAATCATCACCTATAGAGATTGAAGAATTGTCATCTTGTAAAAATAATCTGGCTCCACAAAAGATAATATTGTCTCCAATATCAATTTTACAGTTATTTGCATACCTGTTTACACCAGGGTCAATTGTATCTTCAGGCGGATTACCGATATTGATAGTTAATCCGGTAAGACCTATTGTGTCATTTACGGGATAAAAAACCTTACCTATATTTATAATATTATTCTCCCCAAAAACAGCAATCAAAAGTCCTTTTTGTTTTTCAAAAGCACTTACATCATCAACTTTAATTCTTACAGTATTATTTTTACCGTTAAGATGAATAAATTTTATACTATTATTTTCTATTTCTGTACCGTCAGGTAACATTAATATAATCTTATTATTCATAATATCCTCCTATAATAAGGATGATATCACCTGAGAGTAACTATCAGTCAAGCTGAATAAACAAAACTATTAGTATTTTGATTTACACCACCAAGTATTAAGCATATTGGCAACGTCTTCGCCTGTTTTTTCTCTCACAACAACAGTACCGTCGTCATATTTTGCTTCGCATCTGGCGTGATATTGATCGTTATCCAATTTCTTGATTATGCAAGTAGTGTAACCTTTTTGGCACTTGTATGTGAGTTCCATATCACTTTTAAAACTGCATTCGCCGTTTTGTATTTTTCTTATAATTTCTTCCTTAGAAAAATCACAACGAAATTTTCTTTCTCCAAGATTTGTCCTTTTGATAAAGCAGGTTGTAACTTCTTGCGGAGATTGAATATCTTTATTATTTTCATCTTTAATAGTTATATTTTTCTGCTCGCTACATTTGTATGCACCATAAACCCCGGGATTAACCTCTTGGAATATCTCATCAACAATATTTTTTTCATTGTTATCATCAAGCGCAAAAACATTGAGTCCAAAAGCAGTAACAATAGTAATAACCAATAGAACAAAAAACTTTTTCATACAACTAATTCCTCACAGGGATTATGACATATAGCCAATTATTTGTGCAACCACTAGATGACGTAAAATGACATTTTAAGGTAAAACCAATGTATCCAAAAACATCTCAAAAAGCCAAAACTCTCATCTTGTTAGGATTTTAACTATATTTAGAAAAGTAACAAATTCAAATAACAAATTTTAAAAAATAACAAATAATTTCATGTTTGAAATTATAATTACTATTAAGATTGGGAATGTATAATGGCATCTGTTAATACAAACATTTATACTAAAGAAAATGTATTTCATATAAATTTGGAATATATTCTTTGTTTCCGAAAATTTTTAATGTATACAAAACTTTTCAACCCAAAAATGCATCTTATAAGATTAGAAAAATCTTGTTTAGGATGTAAAGAACTTAATGCAAAAATAAAAAAAACATTATTTACAATAAATTATGCCTAGATATATAAAATGGAGCCATCTATCATGAAAATATCAGCTATAACTTTTACAGCCACAAATAGAAAAGACAAATTAAAAAATTATTCAGCAGTATCTGTGCCATCACATACAGAAAACACAAACCAGCTTGTAGACTACAACCCTGTTTACTACAGACCGTCAATTTCCTTTAAAGGGAAAGATTTTGAAAATTATTTTCCATCCGAGATATTAGGTATATCTGAAGAACAATTCGATAATATATTAAAAGAAACAATAAAAAATGATTCAAAAAAAACTTTATTGGCAGAATACATAATAGATAATGCATCAAAAAACAACAAAGCCATGGATTTTATCAATATATGGAGAAAACAAATTCCAGCATTAATAAGCCAAGGTACATTATCTATTGGCAGCAATACCGGACACGTTGCAATTAATAAAATATTAAATATTACGGCCAGAAATAATGCAACTTCAATGCTTCAAAAATTTAACCAATCTGACCACCAAACAGAAATTCTGATGAAAGACGGCAAATCAGCAGTAGGCGGATTATTATCATACAAATTATTTACCCTTGCCAATATAAATCCTGAGCCATATTCCAAGGCGGCTCTATATTTAACGGCATTTGCTGTCGGTATAGGTTCATACAAAATGAGCAGTGAAGATAGTAAAAAAATTCAGAATTTACAATTTATCGATGCAACAAAAGCATTAATAAAATTAGGTGTACTCGATCCTTACTCTTTAATAAATAAAATTGATAAAAACATTCTCAATCTTTCCGAAGAGAAAAAAGAAGCGTATATTCAATGGAAAACAAACAGACTACAAGAAATAAGATTTGAAAAAACCGGTTATGTTAAAGACACACACAATGATTTTGATACGGAAGAAGCAAGAAATGTTCTTAAAATTTTAATTAATACATTAAGAGAAAACGCTGGTTTTAATGATGAAAAAATTGCAGCATTTTTATCTTTAATGTCTGCACAATATGCTTCTGTTAACGAAACAAGAGAAGCCGAATACCTATTAAATATTGTGGCAAAAATACAAAAAGAAATTGCAGTAAAATCAAACAAAAATATATTTGGAAACGACAGTCCTGCTTTATATGACACATTTACTACTCTTGCATATTTACAGTTTGAAAACGAAGAGAAAATAAAAGCTATAGACACACTTGAAAAAGCAGCAACTGTTGCAGAGACAACCTTTGGAGTTGATTCTGATGAGTATTTTGCAGTTAATATGAAAAAGCTGGAATACTTACAGGAACAAAGGTTAAGTATGAAAAAAATGCTCCCATATATTGAATCAGACTCACAAATATCTATTACACAAAATAGAAAAGAAAAATTAGAAGCCATAAAAGGAGAAATCTATGAGAATGCATTTTTGTCAGAAGAGAATAAGTATCTTTTATCTGAAACGAAAGAAACAATAAGAACTCTTCTCGTATTGATACAAAAAAACAACAGACACTATACCGACACATTAAAACTTTTGGATTTAATCAATAAAAACCCTGACAAATCTCTATATGAGCTTTTAAAAGAAAATAGGAATATACCTGAAACTTTTATCGCCTCGGGGAATAATTATGTACCGGCTGAATATGGACAATACACAGCAGATTCCTTAACTGAATATTCTGATAACGAAGATAAATACTATTTAATTAACAACAAAAAACTATTTAGACAGTTTCAAGATATTCTACCAATTCTTTCATCTAATATAGCAGAACAAAAAATGAGCCTAAACAATAATGTAAGCAGAATTTTCACAATTAATACATTATTAGGAAAAGATTTTAAAACAATTGATAATGAAATCATAAAACAATATGGAGAGTGTTCTCTTGAGCGAGCTGAATTGTACAAATTGCAATACGAAAAAGAAAAAATGAATGACGAACATAGCAGATTTGACTACGTTCTCAATGCAGTACCATATAAAGACTATTTATTATACCGTTTTTACATTATCAGAGATAATTTTGGAATGTCTGATGATAAGACAATGAAAACATTAGTGGAATACGCTCTTGAATCCAAAGATCCTTATGAAATTTCGACAGAAATAATTCCATTATTAAAACGTGAAGCATCAGATAAAATAAAAGAAAAATATTTACCGGCAATTTATGAAAATTACGCTCAAAATTGGATTTACAATGAGGAAGTAAAAGACCAGTTATTCATTTCAAATTTTGCATTGGAAGGAATAATTGCATATAAAAAAGCAATTGACACTTCTAAAAAAGCAGATCCAAAACTTGTATATAATTTTTTAAATTATTTAGATAAACTATATTCAAATGAAATTATCGAAGGTTCAGAGTATTTTAATTATGAAAAGCCACTACTTGCAGAGATTGACAGAATGCCATTAAAGCAAAGTGAAGCGGAGCGTAGAAAATACAACTTGTATTTATCTTGGTCATCTTTTTTAGAGGATGAGCTAAATAGGATTATTAAATCTACATCTGACCCTTTCAAAATTAATGAAAGAAAATTATTACAAATGAAGAAAAAATACGAAACAGTAATATTTCAATCAAGATTTAATGAAAAAATGGACAATAGAATAAGAGCGATTGAAAAAGACACAAATGTATATGAAATAAAATAGGAGAAAGCGATGAAAGTATCACCTTTAATGTTTAACACTATTTATGCAAACAAATCATTTAAACAAAAATTCGACTTAGGAGATGAATTAAACAAAGCTATCAATAAAAAATTACACAATGATGATGCTGACAGTTTTGTACCAAGTACACCATCTCAGCCTATTATTATTGAAAAATTAGAGATAAATCAACAAAATGATAAAGAATCATCGTCAAAAAACAACAGTGGATCAAGTTTTTTGACAGGTACGGGAACAGGTTTTGTAGGCTCGGAAGTAACTGATAAAATTATTGAAAAAAGAGACGAGAACAGCCAAAAAGGTGTTGATATAGATAAAATGATAGACGAAACAGCAAATGAAAATAAAGAATCACATGAAGATATGTCAATTCAAGAAATGGCAGAAAATGATGATTTTGATACTACAGATACAGACGATACTGACTCTGACACAGACATTGGAGATGACGACGAGTAATAGTCATGGCTATTTTACAAATAACAAAAAATTCTATTACTAGGTATAAAAAGACCGGTAAAAAACAAAAATCATTTAAAGCTAATATACCATCTTCTGATTATTTGTATTCAAAATCGGTACTTTTTCATAAAGCCAATATTTATAAGACTAATCCAATTGCAATAGAAAAGTATTTTGACAAACTTGGTATAGAAGCAACTTTCAGAGAAGGTAGCGAATATGCAAAGAAATTTGTTTCATACTGCTGTTATCAAGCTGCAGAAATTTTTAAGCAATTACATCACACCTTGCCTATTAAAATAGACCTAACAGATTTTAGAAAATTAAATACTGAAGCGACAGGAATATGCAACTATGGAACAATAAGACAACCCAAGTTTTATCCGATTAGAAGCGTTATATTCAATACATTTGAAGAAAATAAACCCGTACTAATTAATTCCCAAAGGACTTATTTGAATTGGGAAAATTATGATGTACTACAAAAAGACAATTTTGAAAGAGGTTTTTTGTCAGTTAAGCATTTTATGTCTCCATTCATACATGAATTTGCTCATAGCTTACACTATCATAAATTATTCTCAAAATTTGGTTGTCCTGAACCACAGCCATATTATCCGGTAAATCCAAATGCCAATATAATTTTGCAAAAGTTAAATATACCATTAATGCAAAATGGAAAATTGGCAAAGAACCCATTTGTAAGCACTGATATAATAAATTCTTTGGATAAAGAAATCTCACATTACGGAGCAACTCTTTTGCCGGAAACATTTGCAGAAGCGTATACAAAAGATGTTATAAGCTGCATGGATTTATTCAATTTACGCCTCACCCAAAATCCATTTCCAACCAAAAATATGACACCAGAAGTCAACCAAGTATTAAATGAGATTTGGGAAGGCTTGGTTGGAGATGGAGCCGGACTAATTTAATAGTTTAAAGTTTTAGTATCAATAATTAGAATAAGCATCCAATAAGAGTAAAGTTGCCTGTGGCAAGTTTGGTGAGAGGGGAGAACCCTTGGGGGCGATTCCCAAAATAAAAAAAGAATAATGGTG
>CALVEK010000013.1 GCA_944326555.1 Candidatus Gastranaerophilales bacterium
TCACACTTCGAGTATCCTGCCTCGTAGGACTCGCAGGCTCGTCAACGATGCAGGCCGAGTCCCTTCATCGGCAGATTAAAAAAAATAAGAAAGAAAAAAGATGTGGTACTCATCACCCCTGTTGTTCTTTCAGAACAACGGAGGTTCACACTTCGAGTATCCTGCCTCGTAGGACTCGCAGGCTCGTCAACGATGCAGGCCGAGTCCCTTCATCGGCAGATTTTAATACTCCCTCTCTTTGGGAGAGGGTTGGGGTGAGGGTTGATAAAAAGTAATCGCATACCCTATAATTAGCAGATGAAAAGGTTAAATATTCTTGCAAAAACTTTGAGAAAAAACCAAACTCCACAAGAACAAAAACTCTGGAATATTTTGCGAAACAGACAAGTTTTGGGATGTAAATTTAAACGTCAATATCCTGTTGGAAATTATATTGTGGATTTTGCTTGTCGAGAAAGAAAACTTATCATAGAACTTGATGGCGGGCAACATAATAAAACCGAAGCAATTTGGGCTGATAAAGAAAGAACAATTTACTTACAAAATGCTGGTTTTAGGGTTTTAAGATTTTGGAATGATGAAGTAGATAACAATATTGAAGGTGTGTATCAAAAAATTGTTGAATATTTGTCAGCTATTAACAGTTGACCCTCACCCTAACCCTAACCCTCTCCCAAAGAGAGGGGATATAAATAATAAAATAAATTTTTGCAAAAATTATTTTTGTGTTAATATAACTTTTGTTGATAATTGAATAGAGAAGAATTTGTTGCTGTGCAACTTCGCTGACAAGTGTAATTAAATGTCGCTTGTAAGACTAGGTAAGGTGTACGTGATAAGAATTTTTGAGTCGACGTGGCACTCTGCCGACGAGTAAGTAACTAAATGTTACTTATGAGGAGAGGGGAGGTATACGCGACAAAAAAATATCGAGTCGACGTGGCGGAATCGGTATACGCGCACGTTTGAGGGGCGTGTGGGGAAACCCGTGCGGGTTCAAGTCCCGCCGTCGACACCATAAAAAAAGAGAGGTTTTGACCTCTCTTTTTTATTTTATATGCTACAAAGATTTTATTGTCGGGCAAGTATGCCCAACCGGCATATTTAGTATCAAACGTTTTTCATTCAGTCTAGTGTGCATTTGACCACGCTTTAGTCGCCTTTTTTAAGAATTTAAAATGCTTTTCACCGTGTTCAACAATTTGCTGTGCTAAATTATTATCAATAGTTAATTCTGTGATTTCTTTGTTTCTAGGATTATATCTAAACAACTGTACATCACCATTCTTTACAATTCCACTTGCTGAATTATAAGTTAAATCTTCATATTGACCATAGCCACCAGATATTTTATATCGTTTGCGATACTTCCCAGTAGTATCAAATTCATAATATGTGCGTAATTCAATACCTTCATTTCCTAAGTTATCAAAATTGGAGCTAGCTCTTTGCGTCACTAAAGCTCGATTAGTGTCTATATTTGCTTGATAAACATCAAAACCACCTGGTAATTTCTTACCATGAATTTTAATTATATAATCAGGATCCCCATGGACTGATGTTGTAACCGTAAAGTTATCCACACGACCAGTTAGTCCAGTTTCTTTATCTATATAACGACCTTTATTGATTACTATACCAGTTTCAGTATCTACAATTACTCTCCCATCATTTATCAAAATTTGTTTTGACGATTTGTCATAATCTTTAGTAAAGATTGATTTACCATTTTTTCTTACCTTAACAAGACCTAATTCATCAGAATACTTATAAGTCTTTTCAAACACAGTTTCTGAATCTTTTATTTTAGTTGACTTCTGTAATACGCCGTCTAGATATTCCATAACAACTTTAGAACCGTCTTTTAATTCATTAACAATTTTACCGGTATAATTCGTTCCGTCAGCTAATACGGCTTTACCTTTGTTGAATGCACCAATTTCTTTAAATGCATTTACTGCTAACTCTTTAATTTCTTGTACTGGATTAGTAGTTCCTTCTAGTGGAGGTGTTGGGGTTTTAGGTTTAACCTTTCCTCTTGTTGCAATGTAAATTCCTGTCGCAGCTAAAGCTGTCAAAGCTGTACCTATTACAACTTTTGTAGTTGTAGATAAAGTTTTGTCACTAGGATTTGTGCTAGTTTGGACACCAATTGGTTTAGCCTGAAAACTTGTATTTGCTGTTACATTGTTAATTACTTGCAATTTAGTCATACGAGGACTTACTCCTTCCTTCCTTACTTACTTATATTAAGTATCGACATTAATATTTTTTGATAAATAAAGATACTTTAGGATACAAATTTAACAATTATTTACTTATCTATTGGATTAATCATCTGATAAAAGCATTTTCTAATTTAGTCATAACTTCAAAGTTGTTTCAAAAGCTATAAAAATTCTAGCATTTGAGCCCTAAAATAATTCTCATATTGTAATACTCTTTAGTTGACTGTTTTATGATTGATATTAATTCGCTATATAATGTTTTTGTACTGTAACTAAAAGGTTCCATATTCGGTAGCTTATCGACACCATAAAAAAGACGATGACTTTTGTTATCGTCTTTTTTATTTGTAGATTGGTGAGGACTTTAATCCGTTTTTTGTGGGTTCAGCGGGAGCGAGCTGAGGCTGGAGTGCTTTTGTTTGAAGTGATGAAATCACAAAAACAAAACACGGAATTGCCGTTAAACGCGAGCGACCAAGACAAGTCCCGCCGTCGACATTTAAAAAAGGGACAACACTTGTTATCCCTTTTTTATAAATAATAAATTATTACTCAATTATTTCTGTTGTTGCCATACAAATCTGACATTATAACTTAATTAATAGTGGATTCTGTTTTCCAAATCATTTTGTATTCTTTTAGTTGTAGATTTTTTTATTTGAAATAATAAAACAATTTCAAATACTTGAGTGTTTTAAAACTGCTAAAATCAATGATATAATAATTAAAAGAATCAAAAGGAATATATTTTGAATACAAACTTTCAAAAAAGAGTGTTATTTATAGGAATGCCTGACATGGCTCTTGTCTGTTTGTCAAAACTTGTCAGCGAGGGATTTAATATTGTTGGCGTAGTTCCTCCTCACAAGACAGAGAGTACTTACGGCTTAATGTGTAATTTTGTGAGAAGTTTAAGGCTCCCTTTGTATGAATACGAAAACAGACTCGATGAAATAGATTTTATTCACAAAATACGACAACTTGAGGCAGACATTGCTGTTGTGTGTTCTTATAACAAAAAATTCCCTATAGAGCTTCTTAAAAGTGTAAAACATGGCTTTGTGAATTGTCATCCGTCATTGCTGCCTGATTATAGGGGAGCTAATCCGTACAGCAATGTTTTGATAAACGGAGAACAAGAGACAGGTGTTACCTTGCATTTTATGGATGAAAATTTTGATACAGGCAATATCATTGCACAGAAAAAAGTCTCCATCGAAAAAAATGAAACAATGGGCACTCTATTTAACAGAATGAACTTTATCTGTGCTGATATGATTGCGGATTTTCTAAAACAGTTTGAACTTTCAACTGATATTCAATCAGTTCCTCAGCCTGTTGGGGAGTTTAAAAAAGCTCCGGCTATTGATCCTAAAAACATGAAAAACTTTATTGACTGGACTAAAGATGCAAGAGATATTGAACGTTTTGTTAGAGCATTAAACCCTTTTATTAGTGCAATGACAAATTTTAGGACAGTTTTTGTAAAAGTATATTCTGCACAATGGTCGGATAAAAAGCCAAAACAACCGCCCGGAACTATATGTTATGTTAAGGACACTGTAGGTGTTGCTACGGGAAATGGCATTTTGTATATAAAAACACTACAGTTTGGCTCATTTATGATTTGTGATGCAAAAGATTTTATAGACAAATTTAAACCTCAAATTGGAGAAAAATTCGGCGTATGAATGAATTAAAGTTTGTAACTGCGGGTCAGCCTATTTGTAATGGTAGTGCGGGATATGAAAATGCTTTTAAAATCCTTGAAGAGTTGAATCTTGATGGGTTGGAGCTTGAATTTGTTCATGGTGTCAGAATGAGTCCTGCTAACAAGGAAATTGTTAAACGTGTGGCAAAAGAAAAAAATATGGCTCTTACCGCACACGGACCATACTATATAAATTTGAACTCTAAAGAAGAGGATAAAATTGCTGCAAGTATTACAAGAGTTCTTGATACAGCAAGAATAGGACAAGAGTTAGGGGCTTATTCCGTAACATATCACGCAGCTTTTTATATGGGTATGAATCCTGAAACTGTTTACAAAAAAGTGGAAACAGCAATGGAGCAAATATGCAAAACTCTTGATGAAGAGGGTGTTGATATTTGGGTTAGACCTGAAACTACAGGCAAGCCTACTCAGTGGGGAAATCTTGAGGAAATTGTAAAACTGTCAAAAGATTTTAAACAGGTTCTACCATGTGTGGATTTTTCTCATTTACATGCGAGAACAAACGGTAAATACAATACTTATGATGAGTTTTGCTCTATTTTTGATTACATAGCTTCAGAGTTGGGTGCTTATGCTTTGGAAAACTTCCATGCTCATATTGCAGGTATTGAATACAGTGAAAAAGGTGAGAAAAAACATCTTTTATTGCAAGAAAGTGATATGAACTATAAGGATTTGATGAGAGCTTTCAAAAAATTTGATGTTAAGGGCGTTGTAGTCTGCGAAAGTCCTATTATGGAAGACGATGCTGTTCTTTTAAAAGAATTTTACAATAGTCTCTAGCAATTTTTTTTATTTACGGTTTTTGTCTGTTGTGTGTTACCCCTCGAAAGGAATTTTTTATGATAGTAAAAACTGTATCTGTTATGAACAAAGTCGGCAAACCCGTGGCTCAAATTAAAGAGTATATCTCTCGTGATTCTTTGAGTAATACCTTAACAAAGAATAGAAACTTTAAACCTCTTGATGGCCATTTATTAAGAGCTGATAATATTCATTTGTATTGCACTACAGACTTGAAAACAGGTGAAAAGTCAATATTGGCTTATTCAGGTGGTGCTGAGGACGGACATTGTGTGGCTAGTGGTTTTGAAAAGGTAAAAAAACTCATCAAGTCTATTAAATCCGGTGTGCATGTTAATATGTACGATTCTGAATGGTTCAAAAAAGTTTTTGGATAATATACATTTGATTTTATTTTAAGAGGTTCAGCTCCTGTGGTTGGGCCTCTATTATTGTCGGTTCAGGAATCTGTTTTGCGTTTTTTGCACCAAGCTCTGTCAGTCTTTCACATTGTCTTATTACATTGTCTTTTCCTGTTAATTTTGTCATTGCTTTTGACAGGTTTGTTTGGACTCCGTTTAAGTCTTTTACCATTTCGGCAAATTTGTCTATCATTTTCCCTGCCAGCCCTGCAATTTCTTGTGCATTTTTATTCTGGCGATTAACCATATTAAAACTGTTTATTATCTTTAATGCAGCAAGTAGTGTAGATGGTGATACAGGCATGATTTTGTTTTTCCAAGCCAATTCCCAAAGCTCTCCATTGTCTGCGAATAACAAGTTATAGCAGCTTTCTATAGGGATAAACATTAGAACATATTCAGGAGAAGCAAAATCTTCTATTTCAAAGTATTCTCTTTTTGAAAGTCCTGAAATATGCGTTTTCACTGAATCTTTAAATTGTTTTAGCGCAATTTTGGATTCTTCTTCGGTTTGTGCATTTAGGTATGCATCGTATGAGGCAAGGGACGTTTTTGCATCGATGAATACTGCTTTGTTGTCAGGTAAGAAGATTGTTGCATCAGGTTTTTTTGAACCGAATCCTGTTTGGGTATCGTATTCTTCTCCTTTTCTTAAGCCCGAGAGTTCCAATACCTTTTCAAGAATCAGTTCGCCCCATTTACCCTGTTTCATATTATCGCCTTTTAGTGCAGAAGCGAGTGTATTTGTATCGTTTGAAATTTTTG
The DNA here is from genome assembly GCA_944326555.1 of Candidatus Gastranaerophilales bacterium. GTDB lineage: Bacteria > Cyanobacteriota > Vampirovibrionia > Gastranaerophilales > Gastranaerophilaceae > Limenecus. Next base: position 5,934 of record CALVEK010000013.1, read on the forward strand.
CGCCTGTTTCTATAACTTCTTTTATGTGCATATCAAGTTTTGCACTTTGCTCAATGTTGTATGTTGATTGCTTTTTCAGCTCTTCAAATTTTTCTTTAAAAGGTTCGAGAATTTCTGTTATTCTTTCCTTTGACATGTTAGAAAAATCTTGAGTTGTTTCTTTAAATATTTTGTTTGAAAGGTTTTCAAATTGTAGCTGCATTTTTTCATAAACGTCGTTGCACACTTGAGAATATGCTGTTTGCAAATTTTCGCTTTCTTTTTTATGTTGTGCTTTTAAAAAGAAAAATACTGTTGCGGCTCCGATACAAAAACCGATTATAAACAAAGATAAAGATATAATTACTTCCATAAATTCTCCCCTTTTGAAAAATCATAGCATAAATTTTGTATTCGTTGTAACAGAGTTGTTTTTTGTTAAAAAAGAAATATAATGTTAAATATCAGGGGACGGAATTATGAGTAATTTGAACAATAAAAGATGGTATGACAAGCATAAAGAGACCAAAATGGCCTTGGGATTGCTTCGCAGTTTGCATCCGACAATACAAAATAAGTTGTCTGATGACATAATCAGTGTTGCCAGTGCAATAAAAACCGTTCACAGAGAAAATGATACAGCCCCTTTGAGTATAGGTTTGGAAAGAGTTTTGGGACTCTATCAAAGTAATAAAGGCCGTAGATGGTACGACAAGCAGCCTGAACTTTCGGTTGCAATTAAAACTATATCAACATTGCCTGAAACAGATTATGTCAATATTATGGAAGGTATCTGTATGTCCCTGAAATAATCGGGCATAGGTAGATGTTTGTTGTATGGATACTTCAAGAAACGAGTTAATCTGGGGCAAAGAGAAACAAGACCTGTTAAAAACCAAACATGTTGCCGTATTCGGTCTTGGCGGTGTTGGCGGTTTTGCTTTGGAGTCTTTGGCAAGAAGCGGGGTCGGTTCTTTTACGATAGTAGATTTTGATACCGTTTCAGAGTCTAATATAAACAGGCAGCTTGTTGCTCTAAATTCTACTGTCGGAAAGAAAAAAACCGAAATTTTTAAAGAAAGACTTTTTGATATTAACCCTGATATAAAACTCAGATTAATTGATGACTTTTACAACGATAATCTTCAAGAACTTTGTTTTGATAACAAACCGGACTATGTCATAGATGCAATTGATACAATGCGCTCAAAGATAGATTTGCTCGTTTATTGTTATCAAAACAAAATTTCTGTCATCACCTCTATGGGGGCAGGTAACAGGTTTGATCCGACACAACTTTATATAACCGATATAAGTCAAATTGAAAATAAAAAATGTACTTTTACAAAAAATGTTTTGTACCAATTAAAAAAACGAGGGATTGAATCAGGAATAACCGCTGTATGCAGTAGAGAAACACCCAAAGTGCTGGATAAAATCTCGGTGCTTGAAACTATCACAACAAAAAGCGGTGATAATATTGAGTTCACTAAAATCACCCCGGGATCTACCCCATTTGTCCCTGCTGTTGCAGGGTATTATCTTGGGTGGTATGTACTTAAGCACTTTTTAAGTGCATAATAACTTTATCTTAAAATTTATGTAATAATTTGCACGTATATGTGTCTTGAACGAGGTTTGTTATCAAAATCTATAAGAACAATTTGTTGCCAAGTTCCAAGCAAAAGCGCTCCGTCTATTAGCGGAACAGATACCGAACTGCCAAAAATAGCTGCTCTTACGTGGGCATATCCGTTGCCATCGTGCCAAGTATCATCGTGATGATACTGTTTATCCATAGGGACAACGTCATCCAGTACATCGGGCAAGTCTTTTAAAAGTCCGGGTTCGTATTCGATTGTGGTGATAGAGGCAGTGCTCCCTGCCAAAGCTACAACGACATTGCCGTTTTTTATGTTGTGATTGTATACGGCAGATTTCACCTTTTGAGTTATATCTATTATGTCGGTAAAACCTCTTGTATTGATAGTAAAATTCTCTGTATATACAGCCATTTTTATTTTTGAACCTCTTTTGTATATTCATACAAATCTAAGTTTTCTACTCTTGTTGCAAAATATGGCATTGATTTGCCTGTTTCTTTCATAAACAGGTAGAATGTTTTATTAAAATAGAAATTTCTGCCTTTAGCCTTTGTTTCCATAGGCATTGACATTGTCATAATGTTCATAACAGCTTCGCTTTTAAGTTTTATGCCTGTGTTGGTCATGTTAAAGTCTGCTGTTTGCATTGCTTGTGCTATGTATAGTCTTTCTTTTAGCTTTTTGCTTTTAATTTCTTTGTTGCACAATTCATCGTAGTTAGTCATGTCTTTAAAGGACATAAAAGGTACTTTTAATTGGTCGCCTGCAGTGAAAGTTTTGTTTCCTTTATAATTTTTTGCTTTTTTGTTTATAGTTTTAAACACTTTGTCGAAGGACTCATCAGAGTTTGTTCTGTATAAAATAACTTCGTCTTTATCTGATTTTATAGCTACCGCATAATCTTTAGATGAGTTGTAGAACAGTACGTTTACTGAATTGTACAATGATGCGTTGCTTTTTTTATTTATACCAAAATAGTTAAATTTTTTGTTTGAGTTGTTAAATTTTTCTTTATCTAAAATGTCAAACCTTGTTGTGTAAGAAAAATCTTTTTTGAGTATTGCATACAACAGATAAGCATTGTTTGGGTCGTTCCAGTTGATTTTATCTAAAAGTTCGCTTTTTTCGTTAAATTTTTCATATATAGCTTTTTCAATTTGTTCTTTTAATTCAAGAGATGTCCTGCCGTATGCTGTGTAGTATGAATCCTCTGATAGCATAGATTTTGTAAATTCTTGTTTGTTCAGCTGTTCTGCTATTTTTGATTTTTCATTTTTGAATATCACAGGGCCTTTTAATATGTTGTCCATAAAGTCATTCCATACAAGTTGGAAAGTTCCAACCCAAAGTCTGTCAGAATTTTGAGTTTGAGCCGAAAAAACAGGCAGCATTTGTACTTTGGTTTCATTTTTTGTGTTAGCAAAAGCTAAAGTGCCTATTAGCATTGTTGCTGCTATAACGGCTATTGTAAGTATTTTCTTCATTTTTTTCTCCAAATAATAATCTAATTCATTTTTTATATTGAGTTTGTTTTTCATTATGCAGTCAACAAGTATTTTTTATAAGACCCGTTTAGCAGATTATCGGATGAAAAACACTCCCTGATTGTTAATAATTTGTCTTGTTTTTGTATAAACAAAAAAGACAGGTTACAACCTGTCTTAATTTTAACCTATAAAATTTAAACTTCAAGGAAGAGACGTCTTCCTACAATGTTGGGCTTTCCGTTGTAATAGCCCGCAAAATAACCGCCCCTTACCGGATTGTTTTTTCCGTAAAAGTTGGAACTGATGTTTGAACCTTGCATAAAAGGATTTGATGATTGAGTAGCAAAAGGATTTACTGATGCAGGTCTTACTGCTGTTACCGCAGTGGATTTTGCAGGTGTAAATGCCTTAGAGATAAAACCAACAATATTTTCAATCATCTTTAAACCTTTCCGAGACTTTTAAAAATCTTTTTTATGGGGATAGTCTCACTAAACCTAATTTATCAACAATTAAATAAATAATGACAAATCGAGTTCAGTCATATTTATTATAATACATTATTACGATTTGTTAAGGGCTTTTTTGAAAAAATCACCTGTTCTGCGTATGTAATACCTGTACAAAAGTGTCAAAATTATACACTGAAGATGTTTGAGCCGTGCTTTACTTGTAGAGGTTAATAACCGAGTGTGGAGTTAGGCGAGTCTCACTTGTTCACTACGTGAAGACATTTTGCACAGAATCAAAGATTCTGGCAAAAGAAGTCAAAAGTGAGTAAGATGACGGAAACGGTGAGTTTTCGGCAGCTTACGATTCTAGATTAGATGAGGTAGGTTTGAGTTATGAAAAAATGTCCTTTTAATTTTGATGAATGTAATCAGGAATGTGCACTATTTATTGCACCCGAAGACCTTAATGATTTGGTTGCTGCGCGTTTGACGAGCATTGGTGTATATGACAAGAAAAACGGAATGTGCTCTTTTAAAAACCATGCACTTGCAAAAAGTAGAGAAATTTTTGAAAAAAGCCAATCAAATAAGTTTTAATAATTTATTTTAAGTATTTTATGTCTATAAATAGAAAATTCGGCAGCTTGCGATTTTAAATTATTGGTGAGTTGCTATCGAAAACTATGAAAAAAGCATCGTTGGAAAATTTGAGAAAAGTTATTATACTTGTAATATACAAAAACCAAAATCGGTGAAAAATGAGCGAGATAGGACTCGGACAATTTATAAAAAATGTGTTTGACTACAGCACAGGCAAGCCGCCCGCACAGCAACCGGGTAAGGTTGCAAACGAAAATTTTCAAAAAGCTCAAAATGAAGCTCTCAGACAGATAAATCAAACTGTGCAAAACATTACACAAAATCTTGTTCGTCAGCAAGATATTATGTACACGCAAATGCAGCTTAAAGAACTGACAAATTATGAACGTTCTATGCTGCTAAAAAGCCTTTTTGATTTTCCTGAGAATATAAAAGATATTGTTGCTTTTCTTTCCTCAGATTCAAAAGCGATGAGTGCAAAAGATTTGCAATTACTGATGACTCAACCTTTGGATATGACAAAATTGTTGGTCTTGTTGCAAACAAACGGCAAAACAGCCTTGGAAAAAATTACAAAAATGATTGCAACAATGAACCAGTCCGGTATTTTTAATACTCAGCAGTTAAAGGAAATGTCTTTTCTCGTAAATGCTTGTATCCCTGCAAATGATGCTTCGGCTTCGCAAATATTAAAAAGTTTTATGTTGATGTATTTGCCTTGGCTGCCTTTGAATGCTGCAATGGATTTTAATATCGGTACTGAGGGTGGTCAAGACGGTGAATCAGCATCTGAAGAAGACACTATCACAATAATTATTACAACCAAAAACTATGGCATTGTAAAAATCCTCTTATATAAAGAGGATGGGGGATATAACATTGATGTAAATTGTTCTGAAGAATTCCCTAAAGACAAATTTGATTCTGCAATAAAAGTTAAGAGTGAAGATGCCTCTTTGAATGTAAAACAAAAAGTTATTTATTCCACAAGAAAAGCCTCGGAAGATGACAAGCAAAACGAAGCTAAGGTGGAATTTTCAAAATCATCAAAAATAACACCTCAACTTTTGATTGTAATCCATTCAATAATAAAAATTGTTATGGAAATAGATTCACAAGGGCAGCTTCAAGAAAACAGAAAAGAAAATCTCTGATTTTCTGCTTTCTCTTCACAGATAGCTTTTTCGTATGCAAGTGATTTGGATAAATTACTTCTTAAGATACTGTTTAGTGTTGCTAATCCGTTTTTGTTTAATATTTCTTTTTTATCGGCATATTTTTTCATTATTTTGTCAAAGCCTTTTCTTTTTCGGATTTTAAAACTTTATTGTCATAGTCAATTCTGCCGATTAACTTGTTTAGATGTCTTTGCACTTCTTTGAATTGGTGAAGATTTAGACTTTGAGCGCCATCAGAAGAAGCATTGTCAGGGTCGTTGTGAATTTCTATCATCAATCCGTTTGCGCCTGCTATCAAAGCAGCTTTACTCATTGGTTCAACAAGGTATCTTCTGCCTGTTCCATGGCTTGGATCAGCTATTATTGGCAAGTGGCTGTATTTTTTTATTATCGGGATTGCCGCTATGTCGAGAGTATTGCGGGTAAATGTTGAATCAAAACCTTTTACCCCTCTTTCGCACAAGATAACTTTATCATTATCGTTTGCCATAATGTGCTCTGCGGCAAGCAAAAATTCTCTGATTGTTGCTGCAGGACCTCTTTTTAACAATACAGGCTTGCCAGATTTGCCTACTTCTTTTAAGAGTTTAAAGTTTTGCATGTTTCTTGCGCCGATTTGAATTAAATCGACATAATCACAGAACATTGGAACATCAACTGTGTCCATAACTTCTGATACTACGAGCATACCTGTTTTTTCAGCAGCTTCTTTTAGGTATTTCAATCCTTTTTCTCCAAGACCCTGAAAGTCATAAGGAGAAGTTCTCGGTTTAAACGCTCCGCCTCTTAAAAACTCACAGCCCATTTCTTTTGCGGCTGTTGCTATTTCCATAAGTCCGTCAAAGTCTTTTTCTACGGAACAAGGTCCGACCATCATTACAGGTTTTTCCAATCCGCCTATTTTTACACCGTTTTTAAACTCAATAACGGAGTCTTCTTCTCTGTATTCACGTGAGGCAAGTTTATAAGGTTCTTGGATAAGTTTAACTTCTCTAACGCCCTCGTAGGAAGCAACGGCTTGGGGTTCAATCAGTCTTTTATCTCCGATTGCTGCAAGTACAGTCATTACATCACCGTGGTTTAATACGATTTTAAATCCTTTGTTTTCCATGAATCTTTTAACTGCGTTAATTTGTTCTACAGTTGCCTTTGGCTCCATTATTATAATCATTTTCGGCTATTCCTTTTCTCTTTTATTTTGCACAGCTCAAGTCTACTATTGTTTCGGGTGCAATTATTTCCCAATTTTCGTCGCCTGTAATATCGGATTTGACTGTTACATTGTTGGCGCATACCGTATTTTTTAGCTTTATGTTATCTTCAACGATTGTGTTGTTCCATAAAATTACATTATCCAGAACAACATTGTTGCCGATTGTGCAATTATCACCTATTACTACATTGTTTTTAAAAACTGCTGTTTCTGATATTGTGCAGTTTTTACCGATTGAGTACACAGAATCGTATTTTCTTGTTATTTCAGGGTTTGGTATTATGACTTTCTTTGACAAAGCATCTTTGTTCGACTGAATATATTGATTTAATGTTCCAATATCTGACCAGTAAGAATATATTCTGTACACGTTAATTTTTTCATTTGCACAAAGTAGTTTGGGGAAGACATCTTTTGCAAAATCAAAAACCTGACCTTTGGGTATATAGTCAAATATTTTTTTATTGAAAACGTAAATACCTGTGTTAATGAAATTGCTTTTAGCCTCTTCTATTGGAGGTTTTTCTTGAAATTCCGAAACCGTAAAATCTTTTGATGGAACAACTACGCCATATTTAGAAACTTCTTCGTGTTCAACGCCAACGATTGCCATAGTCGCAATGCATCCGCTTTCTAGGTGAGAGTTAACGATTCTTTCGATATCAGCGTCATGCAGCCCGTCTGCACTAACAACGATAAAATTTTCGACATCGTCAAAAAATGCTTCGCATTTTTTAACGCCGCCTGCCGTTCCTGACAATTCTTCTTCATGAATATAATGAAAATCTATGTCTACAGGCGAGTTTTGGGTGTATCTTTTTTGTATTTGTTCACCAAGATAGTGGGTGTTAGCTATTACACTTTCAACTCCATAATTTTTTAATTTCTGCAAAAGTATATCCATTACAGGTTTGTTTAAAACAGGAACAAGCGGTTTAGGTATGTTCCTTGTAAGAGGTTCAAGTCTGGACCCGACTCCTGCCGCCATCACCATTGCTTTTTTAATCAAAATGCTTACTCCCTGTAATACTAATGCTTAATTGCAAAATTTTTCTCACAACTTATGCAAGATTGTAGTATAAATTCTCTCGAATGTACATTTTATAGGAAAATTATTTAACATTTCTTTCACATTTGAGGTTGTTTGGTGATAGAATATTTTAACAGAATATGAAAGGATTATTATGTTGGATTTAGCTCAAACTTATGAAGTTGTGATATTTGCAGTTGGTGATACAAAAGCAGGAACAAAAATGGGCAAGTTGCAGTTAAAAAACTTGTCTGATAATACACTGCTAAATTGTATTTTATGGGAAGAAACACTTAATAGAGTTGATTCTAAGATTTTTAGAACAGGTAACCATGTGAAAATTTTGGGCGGTTCATACAATGAAAAATATAACAACTGCCTTATTTCAAATTTGGAACTTGTAAAAGAAGCAAAAATAGGTTTGGATTCTGAGCAAAGAGATGCTTTATTCAATTCGATAATTGAATATGCTAATGACATAGAAGATGAAGAGCTTAAAAAATATGTTACAGAACTTTTGTTTGAGTATGAGGATAAATTCAAACTAGCTCCTGCTGCAAGATTGATGCACCACAATTATCTTGGTGGATTGGTTGAACATACTTATGAATGTTTGGAAATTGCAAAGTGTCTTTTAAACAGTTTGTACAAGAAAATTGATAAATCGTCAGTATATGCAGCTTGTATTCTCCATGATTTTGGCAAAATTTTTGAGTATAAAATAGACATTGAATCAGGACTTATAGAATATGACGAGGATTTCCCAAAAGAGTGGATTACACATTCTCAATGGGGTTATTCAAACTGTATGACAAGAGGATTTAAAACCGTTGCAAAAATGATTGCGGCTCATCATGGACGTACTGAGTGGGGTGCAATTGTTGATCTCGGTGAAAAAGATTTGGATCCTATTTTTTATATTTTGCACCATATTGATGATTTGAGCGCAAAATTTGGCAGAACAGCTATTTCTGATTTGAATTTGTAATTCTTTTGGGGGTAGCAAAACTTTTTGTTAAGGTGTTTTATGTAAATATGCTGATTGCATACAAAGACGTATAAAGGTTCAATTATGGTTGATGAAATTGATTTGAATGCATTTGTATCTTCTCCTTATTCTTCTGATATAAAAAAACAGCAGAAGGCTTTTTTGAGTGCTCAAAATATCAGAAAAGCTACAGAATCAGTTGAAGAGTATAAGGCTCGCATGGCAAAATTCAGAGAAGAACATGAGCAAAAACTCTTGACGGAAAACACTGATATTCTTGCTCAAAGACTGGCAAACCTTGATATTTCAAATATTGGGACAAAAAACAGAACAGCAATCGAAAATCTTATAAGAGAAGCTCAGTCCATAAAGTTTTTTGCATATAACAACCATTACAATAATGCTGAAATTGATTTTACGACGTTGGACAAGGCTGTTATTGCTGCTCAGATGAGATTGAATAATCTCAAAAACGGGAAAGAAAATGCTGATATTGGTACAGGTATTTATTCTGACACTTACAGAAAATCTTCTGCTAAAAATTCTGAGAATAATGTTTTATCCAAGATATTTGGCAACGATAAGAAATAATAAATATGGGTATATTTGATTTGTTGGGTAATGTGATACTTGGTATAATGACTCTTTTTGGAAAGTAGTCAGACGTTGATTTGCAATAAAAAAAAGATGAGTTTTAGGGACTCATCTAAAGCAATAATTTCTGGTCTATATTAGGGGAAAGTTGCTATTAAGCAAAAATGTTTATTACTTTTTCTTCTTGTTTTTCTTGACCTTTGTTAGTGTTCATAGAGAAGAAAGAAAAAGGATTTGAACCTCTTTTGTCTTTATCAAGGCTTTTTGAATTGTTTAATTCGATTGTTCCTGGGAGTTCGAAAATATTTTTGATTTCTGATTTGTCGCCTTCTGCAACAGGAGCAATCAATTTACCTTCAACATTTTTTTGAACTTTAGTTGCATTCATAGCAGCCATTGTGTTGAGGTATTGAACATTAGCGATAAAATTTTCGTTTAAGTTGATATCAAGACCTGCATTTCTTACAGCTACTTGTTTTGCTGTGTCGATGTTTGTTCTTTGGCTGTAGAGGTCAATACCAACTTCGGGTCTTCTGAATTTTGTTAAGTCAGCAGTGTTTATATCGAAAGTTTTGTTTTCAGCTTTTGTGAAGATTTGCTTTGCAACTTCGTTTACTGAAGAAATATCGATATAGCTTTTGTTTGTATTTAAAGAAACGCCGAGACTCATTTGTGTCATACCCCTTTAGATTGTCCAGATGATTGCTTGTACTTTTCTTATCGGTAATTTTTTGTAGCTTCTTTAGTTTTTTGGAGTTATAATTTACATAAGTTTACAATTTGGTTTAAAATCAGACTTCATGCAATTTTGAATTAAATAAAAAAAATGGTATAATTCGGTTAGAAAAGGATAAATAGAGGAAAAAAGATGAATAAAAGCCAATCAACGGGAATTTGGATAGTTGTAATATTGTTGATTTTATGTTTGGGCTCAATGCTGTTTCCAAACCAGACGACAAGCACTCAGGACCTTTCTTATTCTCAATTTTTGAGTAAGGTAAAAAGCGGAGAGATTGCTTCTGTACAGATTGATAAAGATACGCTTATTGCAAAACCCAAAAAAGACAATTCGGTAACAAATTTAGACAAGAAAAAACAACCTGAAACTCAATACAGAGTTATGGTTCCGATGAATGATTTGAGCTTTTATAAAAAACTTGAAGAAAGCAATGTCGATATAAATGTAAAAAAACCGAGTGATTCATCTCAAACAATTGCCATATTGTCTGCAATATTGCCTGTTTTGTTGATTATCGGTTTTATAATCCTTATGGCAAAAACTCTTCAATCAGGCGGCTCTCAAGCTATGTCTTTTGGTAAAAGTAAAGCAAAACTTATGCTTGACAGCAAGGTAAAAGTTACGTTTAAAGACGTTGCCGGTATTGATGAAGAAAAGCAAGAGTTGGAAGAAATTGTTGATTTCTTAAAAAATGGTGAAAAATATATAAAACTGGGTGCCAAAATTCCAAAAGGAGTTCTTTTGGTAGGTGTCCCAGGTACAGGTAAAACTCTCATGGCAAAAGCAGTTGCCGGAGAAGCAGGTGTTCCGTTCTTCTCTATAAGCGGTTCTGACTTTGTTGAAATGTTTGTCGGTGTTGGTGCATCTCGTGTAAGAGACCTTTTTGAACAGGCTAAAAAACATCAACCTTGTATCATTTTTATTGATGAAATTGATGCGGTAGGACGTCAAAGAGGTGCAGGCATGGGCGGCGGACATGATGAAAGAGAACAAACTCTTAACCAGTTGCTTGTTGAAATGGATGGCTTTGATGAAAATACAAATATAATTGTTATTGCTGCTACAAACAGACCTGATATTTTGGATAATGCTCTTTTAAGACCGGGCCGTTTTGACAGACAGATTGTTGTTCATAGACCTGATATCTTGGGACGTGAACAGATTCTTAATGTTCATGCTAAAAACAAACCGCTTGCTGATGAAGTCGATTTGAAAGTTCTTGCAAAAAGAACTCCGGGGTTTACCGGTGCTGATTTACAGAACTTGTTGAATGAGGCTGCTTTGCTTGCTGCAAGAAATAATAAAGATAAAATTGAAATGAATGATTTGGAAGAAGCTATTGATAAAGTCATTGCAGGACCTGAAAAGAAAAGCAGAATTATCTCTGATGAAGAAAAAGAAAATACTGCTTACCACGAGGTTGGTCATGCTCTATTGGCTAAACTGTTGAAAAATACAGACCCGCTTCACAAAGTTTCTATTATCCCAAGAGGTATGGCGTTGGGTGTAACAATGACATTGCCTGAAAAAGATCATTTAACACTTAAAAAATCTCAGTTGTTGGACAGAATTACAATGCTGTTGGGCGGTCGTGTTGCAGAAGAAATTATCTATGGCCCTGATTCAATTACAACAGGTGCGCAGAATGATTTAGAAAAAGTTACAGCTACAGCAAGAAACATGGTAACAACTTACGGTATGTCTTTTAAAATGGGTAATATGGCATACGGTAAAAGCCAAGAACATGTGTTTATGGGCAGAGATTTTGGCCATTCAAGAGATTATTCCGAAGAAATTGCTGCCGATATAGACAGAGAAGTGAAAAAGATTGTAGACGAAAGATACAACCTTGCAAAAGAGCTTCTTTTAGGTAACCGTGATATGTTAGAAGTTATTGCAAGAGAACTTCTTGAAAAAGAAACTCTTGATGAAGAAGAATTTGAAGAAATTATGAAAAGAGTCGAAGATAACAGAACATCTCACGATGTATAAAAATTGATTAAAAATAAAAAAGCCCTCTTTTTTATAAAGAGGGCTTTTTATTGAGTTTTTATTAAGAATTTAGTCCTTTAATTGTTTCACTTAGCTCTTCTTTGATTTCTTTTATTCCATTAAAAATGCCTTTATGCATAATTTTCTTTACTTGTTTTTCACGTTTTTTTGTGAAAACTTCACCGAAGTGTTCTTTGTATTTATTAATGCTTTCGTCCATTGAGTTTTTTATGAATTTGTAATTTTTAATAAAAGATTTTACCCATACAACTACTCTTTTAAATATGTTTTTTTCAAATGGTTTGATTTCGAGGTTATCGGGCATTTCTTCTTTAAGACCTTTTAAAAATTCATCAGCATTTGCATTGGCTTTTTTAGCCATTCTGTCCAATATTTTAACGGTTCTTCTTTCTAATTTTGTTGCTTTAGCTGCTGCTCTTGTAATTGCTAACATTTTATTCCCTTTCAATAGCGACTATGCCCTTTGTAAATATCCTAAATATTTTTAATTGTTATTTTGGGATTTTTTTATTAAATATTTGTTACACAAACTCTCCTTTCTTTTATTTATAATGTTTCAGGGAATAAGGGATAAAGAAATGGAAGAAAAAAAACAATTTGATAAAAAAGTATATGTAGAAACAATGGGTTGTCAGATGAATAAGTCTGATACGGAAAGAATTCTCGGGATGCTTTCTCATTTTGGTTATGAAGAGACTGAAGAGCCTAAAGAGGCAAATCTTCTAATTATTAATACATGTTCAATTCGTCAATTGTCTGCCGATAAGGCATACAGTGCTGTTGGAGTATGGGGAAAATGGAAATCCGAAGAGAAGAAAAAAGAACTTGCAGGACAAAACTTTAAAGATATAAAAATTGCTTTTTGCGGTTGTGTTGCACAACAGGATAAAGAAAAACTTTTGAAAAGATTCCCTTATATAGATTTGGTTTTTGGTACAAACAATGTTTATGAACTCCCTGATTTGATAAAAAGAATTAATAATGGAGAGAGGGTTTGTGCTACAAGCGAGACACCCAAAAAATTTACTGATGGGGAAGAAGAAGCTAAGTATGAGATAAAAAGAGCAAAAAGTCTTAACGCTTGGATTCCTATTATGGAGGGGTGTAACAATTTTTGCACATATTGTATAGTTCCTTTTACAAGAGGCAGAGAAAGAAGCAGAAAGCCTGCAGAAATTATAGAAGAAGCTAAAAAAGCTATTAAAGAAGGATTTAAAGAAATTACTTTGCTCGGGCAAAATGTAGACAGCTATGGCAAAAATCTTGATGCTCAAAAAGATTATGACGGGCGTGATGTTACTCTTGCCAATCTTTTGAGAGATTTGAATAAAATAGAGGGTAAATTTAGAATTCGCTTTGTTACATCTTATCCTACGGATATAACTGATGATTTGATAGAATCGGTTAAAGAGTGTGATAAAGTTTGTGAATTTTTCCATATTCCAATGCAATCAGGAAGTACGGAAGTGCTAAAGCAGATGAATCGCCGCTATACAAGAGAGGAGTACGGAGTTATTGTCAGTAAAATAAGAAACGCCTTTGAAAACGTAGCAATAACCTCTGACTTTATTGCGGGGTTCCCCGGCGAAACAGAAGAACAATTTGAGGAAACTCTCACTGCTATTGATGAATTTGAGCTTGATTATTCAAATACGGCAGCTTATTCTCCGAGAGTTAAAACTAAAGCTGCAAAGTGGACTGACAAGTTTATTGATGAAGATACAAAATTTGAACGTTTGGCAAGATTGAACGAAAAAAACAGGCAAGCATGCATAAAATCCAACGAAAAATTTGTTGGTAGGGTTTTGGAAATTCTTGTTGAATCTTTTGAAGAAAAAGATAATAATATTATTCTTGCAGGTCGTGCAGAAAACAATAAAATTGTACATTTTAAAGGTGATGAATCTTTGGTTGGGCAATTTGTGGATGTAAAAATTACATCGGCAAGTACTTGGCATTTAAGAGGTGAATTGTTGTGATAAGAAGAATTTGTTTATCTTTTTTGTTTGTTCTGTTTTTACTTTTTGCTTTTGGCAGAGCAGAAGCATTAAAAGAGATAGATTCTTATATCTACAATTCTGATAAACCTTTTAAAATTGAATTAAGAAAAGTTCAGAATGCACAGCTTATTTCCGTAAAATCAGGTCAGACGATTTTTAATGCAAGATTGTCGGGTATAGTTTGTAACGAGTATACAATTTATAATGAAAAATACAGTACCTCTAATACCAAGTATTTTATAGAAGATACTACCGTAATAAAATTAAAAGGCAATAGAGACGCTACCAATTACGTTGAAGAAATCTTGAAAGCTAACAAAGATAACCTCTATTTTCTTCAGCAAGGCGGGGGCTTTTATTATTGTATTGTAGGTGAGTTATATATAGGTAATACAAAATTGACTGACTTGCTTGTTCAAAAAGGATATTGCAGAAGGCCCTAGTTTTAACAACTATTGAATAATCTTATTCAATAAACTATACTTTATTTTGTAGAATTATATTGGAAGACCAAGGAGAGATTTATGACGATGCGTTTTGATGCAGGTGAGATTATAACAGCAATGATTACACCAATGGATGAAAATCGAAAGGTGGATTTTAAATCTCTTGAAAAACTGGTCAATCACCTTATAGAAACAGGATCAGACGCTTTGTTAGTGGCAGGTACTACGGGTGAATCTCCCACATTGACACATGATGAAGAAGTTGAAATATTCAATTTTGTAAAAAAAGTTGCAAACGGCAGATGTAAATTGATTATGGGGGCAGGTTCAAATTGCACACAGACAGCTGTTATGGCGACTAATAACGCAAAACAGTGCGGTGCTGATGCGATTCTTTCTGTTGTGCCATACTACAACAAGCCATCACAAAAGGGGCTTTTAGAACACTTTGGTACCATTGCGGATTCTACTGATTTACCGATTTTGTTATACAATATCCCCGGTAGAACAGGTATTACTATGAAGCCTGAGACAATCGCGGAGCTTGCTAACAAGCACAAAAATATTTTTGCCGTTAAACAAAGTCTTGCTGATATGGATGTCATAACAGAAACAAGACGTTTGTGTCCTGATGATTTTGTTATTTATTCAGGAGATGACAGTTTGACGTTACCGATGGTTTCTGTTGGGGCTTATGGCGTAATTTCCGTTGCTTCTCATATTATCGGTAAACAAATGAAAGAAATGCTGTATGAATTTAAACATGGGCATACAAAACGAGCTACGGAAATTCATCTGGAGTTGTATCCTTTGTTCAAAAAGATATTTATGGCTCCAAATCCTGTACCTATAAAAGAGTGTTTGTCTAAAATAGGTATAGTTGAAAATTATGTGAGACGTCCTCTTGTTGAACTCGATTCTGATGAGAGAAAAGAGTTGTATTCTGTTTTGGAACAGTACATATAGATAGTCTTGTAAAATAGAAAATTTGAGTAGTTTTTAGTTGTTGTCTGTTATATAATTTTCTTACATTAATACAGTTTATTTGGGAAAGAAGAATGGCAGAACAACAACAAAAAAAAGGACGTATTGTTACAGGAATGAGACCCACAGGCAAGTTGCATCTGGGGCATTATCTTGGTGTTTTAAAAAATATGGTTAAGCTCCAAGATGAATACGAATGTTTTTTCTTTGTTGCTGATTGGCACGCACTGACTACTAAATATAATTGTACGGAAAATCTTATAGAAGACACCAAAAATGTTGTCTTAGATTGGCTTGCAGCTGGCGTTGATCCTGATAAAGCTAATATCTATGTTCAATCACATTTGCCGCAAACGGCAGAATTGCATATATATTTGAGTATGATTACTCCTCAAAACTGGGTAGAGAGAGACCCTACTTTAAAAGATTTGGTTAAAATGATAAGAAACGGCGAAAATGATTCAAAACCTGATGTTTCGTACGGATTTTTGGGCTATCCTGTTTTGATGTCTGCCGATATATTGTCTTTTAACGTCGATTATGTTCCGGTTGGTATTGATCAGGTAGCTCATATAGAAATTACAAGAGATATCGCAAGACGCTTTAATAACATATATAAGACTGAGTTGTTTAAAGAAGCTAAACCTCTTTTGACAAATATTCCTATGCTTAAAGGGGTAGACGGTCAAAAAATGGGTAAATCATTCCATAATGATATAAAAATATCGGATGATGAAGAAACTACTCAAAAGAAAGTTATGAAAGCTATTACAGATAGAAGCAGAGCAAGAAAAGATGACCCCGGACATCCTGATAAGTGTGAGGTCGCTTTTGAATATTGGAAAGCGTTTGCTTCTGATGAAAAAATAGCTCAAGTCCAAAAAGAATGCATTGCAGGACAACGCGGATGCGCTGATTGTAAGAGAGAACTTGCAGCATTGATTAACGAAGAATTGAGACCTATTCGTGAAAGAAGAAAATATTACGAAGAACACCCCGCTGTTGTGGAAGAAATTATCAAAAAAGGTGATGCTAAAGCACAGGAAGCTGCTGAAGTTGTATTGAAAGAAATCAGAAAAGCTGTGGGAATGTACCATTAATGTTTAGTGTCGAAAATAAAAATATTTTAATAGGTATAACGGGAGGTATCGCTGCTTACAAAATATGTGAGTTGGTTCGCCTTTTCAAAAAAAACGGTGCAAATGTCAGGGTTGTTGCGACAGATGCGGCTTTACATTTTGTATCCGAGCTCACTCTCGATACCCTTTCTCAAGAGCAGGTTTATACGGAGCAGTTTAATACTCAGGATAGAAAACCTGAGCACATAGCCCTGTGTGATTGGGCGGATGTTTTTGTTATTGCACCCGCCAGTGCAAACACCATTGGCAAGATGGCAAACGGTATTTGTGATAATCTTTTGACATCACTTGTCTGTGCTTTTCAAAAACAGATTTTTGTTGCTCCTGCTATGAATACAGGCATGTACAACAATTTTGCTGTGCAAAAAAATATTGAGACCATAAAATCCTATGGTACAAAAATTATCGAACCCGAATCAGGCTTTTTGGCTTGCGGAACAAAAGGAGTTGGCCGATTAGCTGATATTAATGTTATTTTTGAAACAGTTAGAGATTATTTTAATCAAAATTTGTTTCTTAAAGGGAAAAAAATTGTTATTACAGCAGGCGGTACAAAAGAAAATATTGACCCTGTCAGGTATATAGGCAATTACAGCTCCGGTAAAATGGGCACAGCTCTTGCTGATAAGGCTTCTTTAGCAGGTGCCGACGTTGTTTTAATCAAAACCTTTGAACTATCAAGACTGTATAAAACAATCGATGTTAAATCTGCTTCTGATATGCTTGATGCCGTTAAGAAAGAATTTGTTGATAATAATGCGGATATTTTAATTATGGCTGCTGCCGTAGCTGATTACAGGCCGGAAGTCCAAGCTGATTTGAAAATTAAAAAAGAAAACAATGATGAAATTACATTAAAACTTGTTAAAAATCCAGACATATTAAAAGAAATGTGTAAAATAAAAAAAGAGTCTCAACAAGTTATAGGCTTTTGTGCGGAAAGTAACGATTTAATAGAAAATGCAAAAATAAAAATAAAGTCCAAAGGCTGTGATTACCTTGTTGCAAATGATATATCTAAAAAAGATACTGGATTTTCCAGTGATTATAATGAAGTCTTTGTGTTGGACAGAGCTTTAAATATAACAGAAATTAAGAAGGATACAAAAGAGAATATAGCATTGAATATATTGGAGTTGTTGTATGGCAAGAACCAGTGAAATTATAAAAATATTAGAAGAGTACGCTCCGCCAGAACTAGCGGAAAGTTGGGACAATTCAGGATGGCAGGTTTTTTATGGTAACGACAATACGTCAAAAGTTTTGTTGTGTCTTTCTGTTACGGATGAGGTAATAAATCAGGCCGTTGAATTGGGGTGTAATTTGATTGTGTCTCATCATCCTGTGATTTTTAAACCTTTGAAGGTTGTTAAGGATATAAAAATAATAAAAGCTATACAAAGAGGTATACAGATTTATTCTCTACATACAAATTGTGATAAGACAAACAATGGCACAAGTGATTTGATTGCTCAAAAATTAGGTCTTAAGAAAACGGCTGTATTGAATGATTTTGTCCGTGTTGGTCTTGCTCCCCATGAGATGTCGTTGGAAGAATTTGTTTCCTTTGTAAAATTGAAGTTTAATGTAGAGAGAATAAAACTTGTCAATAACGCAAGAAAGTCTATAATAAAAACTGTGGCGGTTTG
The DNA here is from genome assembly GCA_944326555.1 of Candidatus Gastranaerophilales bacterium. GTDB lineage: Bacteria > Cyanobacteriota > Vampirovibrionia > Gastranaerophilales > Gastranaerophilaceae > Limenecus. The sequence goes on from CALVEK010000013.1 coordinate 24,029, forward strand.
TGCGGGTGCAGGTGCAGAGTTTATTCCTGATGTGGAAAAATATAACATAGATGCATATATCACGTCAGAAATAAAATACCACGACGCACTTGACTCAAGAAGGGCTGCTTTGCTTGATATAGGCCATTTTGAATCAGAAAAACCTTTTGTGGAAGAAATCAAAAAACTTTTAGAAAACAGAAAAGAAAGAATAGATGTCGTTGTTGCAAAAGAGAAAACTGCTTGGGAATATGTTTAGGAAAAGAATAATATTTTTTACATTGTTCTTTTGTTTTATTGTTTCAAACTTTTTTGCTTTGTCTGCGAATGCCTATCAAACAGCGTTAATTACTTATCCTGAAAATAATAAAAATTGGAAGCAAATTTATTTTGGGAAGCAGTATGATGAGGTTATCTCTCAATGGATACCGTCATATTCTTATAACAATGATTGGGGTGAATCTGTTGTTTTCCATTCATATAATTGGGCGAAAGGGAATTCCTGTTACAAGTTTATGTTGAATTTGCTGGCTTCTGTTGAATCAAAGAATAAAACCATGAAGCGACAGATTATAAAGGATGACCCTGTGGATTCTGTGGCTATATGGTGTGTAAATAAGAATGCTGCAATGCCTGCACAGTGTGAGATTTTGCGTGTTACATCAGCCTATGAGGGTTTGGTTTCTATACATTATATTAATAAAAATCCCCAGTATTTTATGGATTATCAAAAAGACATGTGGTTGAGCATTGTGAGAAATGTCAGAATATATTACAGTTATTTCCGTTGGGATAGAGTTACGGGTAAAGAAACTTCTGTACAATTACAATAAAATTTTAACCGCAAATTTTGTTTGTTATGGTTGAAACTGTATGAGATAGTGAGTTGTTTGTTTTTAACTCGTCTTTTATTTTGTCGTATGAATACATTATTGTTGTATGTTTTTTATCAAAAAATTTGCCTATATCGGGGAAACTTTGTTTTGTGAGGTCTCTACATAAATATATTGCGACTTGCCTTGCTTCCGCTATTTTTGCAGAACGCCCCGTTCCTTTAAGTTCCTTTAATGAAATATTGTAGTATGATGCAACTTCATCAACTATACCATCAAAGGTGTATGATTTTTCTTTTTCCGAATAGTTTATGATTTTTTTAACATTTTCTATATTGAGAGGCATTTCATTTATACTTGCGTAGGCTGTAACACGATTGAATGCACCCTCTAGTTCTCTAATATTGTTTGAGTATACTGTTGCCAAGAATTCGATAATGTTATTTGGTACTTCTATATTTGTGTCTCTGGCAAGGTTCTGCAGTATAGCCATTCTTGTTTCGATATCAGGGACTTGAATATCTGCCATTAGCCCCCATTCAAAACGGCTTACTAATCTGTCAGAAAGTGAAGGTATTTCTTTTGGGGTTCTGTCTGACGTTATAACAATTTGCTTTCCTGAGCTGTGAAGAGTATTAAATGTGTTAAAAACTTCTTCTTCTGTTCTTGTTTTGCCTGCTATAAGCTGAATATCATCTATTAATAAGACATCCACTTCCCTGTATTTTTTTCTGAACTTGTTCATTTTTTTTGTTTTTTCGTCTCCGCGAGCAAGCGCATTAACTACGTCGTTGACGAATTCTTCTGCTGTTATAAAAAGAACTTTTAGTTCAGGTTTGTTTTTTATTATGTAATGTCCGATAGCCTGCATTATGTGGGTTTTCCCGAGTCCCGGACCTCCATATATGTATAGTGGGTTGTATTTTGTTCCGGGCTTTTGAGCAACCGTTTGTGCTGCGACAAATGCCAGTTTGTTGTTTGAGCCAACGACAAAGTTTTCAAACTTGTATTTTAAGTTTAAATTTGAAGATTGCATTTGGGTAAGGCTGTCGTACTGATATTTGTACCCATTTTCTTTTTCTTGTGCTTCTTTTTCAGCTTCTGCTTTTTCTAATTGAGCTGCTCTTTTGGCTGCTTTTTTGGCGAATGTTTTTGCCAATTCTTCATCATAAACGATTTTTAAATCAAGTTCTCTTCCAATCACTTGTTTCAGAGCATTGAGCATTTCTGTATAATGATTTTTGCGAAGCATACTTGGTGCAAACGCTTGTCCTGTATGTACAACGAAACAGTTTTCGTCATAATACTGCGGTTCTAAAGGTACTACCCAAGTATTAAATGTGGATTCCGAAATTTGATTTTCCAGAATCGACAATACCTCATTCCAAACTTCAATTATATTTTCCTGACTCATAGGTTCTATAATACAACAAAACCTCTTTGATGTCATCGAAGAGGTTAGTTTGGAATATTTTATTTACAGACGTACAACTTTCTCTTATTACAACCTATGTCTGCATAATTGTGTTTTATTATTTTGATTTCTACTTCTGTGTTATCAAGAGACAAAAGTTCTATTTGCTCTTTTGTTATTTCATCTTTAACAATCCATTTTATCTTACCGTTGCAGTATTTTGAATAATGGAATGTCGATGATAAAATGCACATTTTTACTGCGTCTATAAGATTTAATTTAGAGATATCTATGCTCAAAAACTCGCAGTCATTGTAAGTTATGTAGTGTTTTGCTTCACTGACGGCTTCAAAGATACTGCTTTTGTAATTTCCTACTTTAAGAATTGCTTCCTGCTCGCAATTTGTACAAGTTGGGTCAGTCGGATTTTTAATAGTCATATATCTCTAATTCTCTAATATCTGTGTGTTATTAACTTCTTAAAAAAACAGGTTTACATTTAAGATAACGAGATAATTTGGTAAAAATTTAACTATTAAAAAGAATCTACATTATTTGTATTAGTTTGTTGATATTATTGGATTACAGAACTTGTTTTATCGGTTAAACGTACATGTTTTGGTAAACATTGAGTTTTGCTTCTATTTCGTCTCTGACTCTTTCAACAGAGATATCTTTTATGCATCTGTAATTTCTTGTACAGGGTGTTTTTAGTCCACAAGGTTGGCAAGGAAGATGTGTGCTTACAACCACAGCATCATGTGAGAATGCTTTCCATTTTTCAGTATTCATAGGACCATAGATACCGATTACAGGAGTTTCAACAGATGCTGCAATGTGTAGGTTTCCGCTGTCGCATCCTACAATCAAATCACAAAGTTTGGTAAAAGCCAGCGTTTCTTTTAGTGAGAATGTTCCACACAAATTAACAGGCGGATTTTTTAAACTTTCTCCATTTTCAGGCAAAATGGACATAATTTCTTCGTATGTTTGTGAATCATTTTTCGATCCGTTAAATAAAACTTGAACATTTTTTTCTTCGCTTAGCCATCTTATAATCTCTGCCCAATTTTCTTTTGCCCATTCTTTTTTGCGGTTTCCGCTTGTGGCATGGATTATTACATTCTTTTTTCCGTAGTTATTTTCGGTATTAATGTTGTATGATTTTAGAATTTTTTTGACCTGATCCAAGTCTTTTATTGATACCCAATTTTCAAGGTAGTTGTCTTTTGGGGTAATCCCATCAGCCCTTAATACATCAAGAAAACACTCTATTTCATGTTTGTTTTCTATGTAGGGTACTCTTTTTGTAAGTAAAAAGCCTCTGCATTCTGTATCAAAACCGATTCTTTCTTTTATGCCTGCGGCAAAAGCAAGAAATGCACTGGAGAGTGAACGTTTAAGAACATAAGCCTTGTCATAATTTTGTTTTTTGAGCTGACTTACATAGCTCCAAAATGTTTTCTTTTGATTTTGGTCAGAGTTTTCATATCTGTGTTTTTTTGTAGTATCAAAATATATAAAATTGTCTACATAGGGGCAATCTTCTATAATTTCTCCCGAAACAGGCGCAACAAGCATGTCAATTTGTGCCTCAGGATATGCATCTCTCAGGTTTCTTAAAAACGGGATAGTCAAAAGAGTATCACCAATGAATCTGTATCTCATAACAAGGATTTTTTTTGTCATTTTGTTATTCTCCCAAAAGATTTTTTGTATCCATTTCAGGCTTTAGTTTTAGTGCGAAAATTTTAAAGTCTTTATTTTTGTCTGTCAGCAATTCTTTTATTTTTACAGCATCTTTTTCTGTCGTAATCATTGCCTTTGCGTTGTATTTTTCTCTTAGTTTAATTAAATCATTAATATCATCAAAAGTGTATATATGATGGTCAGCGTAGTCTTTTGTTGCCATAACATCGTGAGTTCTTAAAAGTCCGTAGAATTGTTCGGGTTGAGCAATTGCACTAAAAGCAATTACAGGCATGTTATCTTCAAGTAATTCGTTATCAACAATATTGTATATTATGTCAGGAATCATAGAGCAAATAAATACGGGCTTTTTATATGTTTTTCTTAAGTACCTTGCAAAAGTTTTGGCGAATTTGTCATCAAATCTTTTGTTTACAACAACAATTTTATCTGCACGTTTTATTTCACTAAGAGGTTCTCTTAGTGCCCCAAGAGGGAGAACACAGCCGTTAGAAAATTGTTTTTGACTGTCAACGACCAGAATGTTAAGGTCTCGTTCTAGTTTTTGGTGCTGAAATCCGTCATCAAGTATCAGCCTTGTTGCCTGTAGCTGACTTTGTGCATATTTTGCTGATTTGACACGACTCGAGCAGGTTAATACAGCTGTTCCTTTGCAATGTTCTGACAACCAGAACGGCTCATCTCCTGCTTCTTTGGGTGTATAGTTTATATTTTTCCCGTCAGATATGATGTTTACATTTTTGTTGGATAATTCTCCACCATATCCCCTTGAAAGAATTACAGTTCTTTCTCCTTGTTTACTCAAGTAGTTAGCTATTTCTGCCGTAATAGGCGTTTTGCCTGTACCGCCTGTAGTAAGATTACCTACTGATATAGTGTATACTCTTGATTTGAATTTTTTTATTATATTTTTTCTGTACAGAAAGTTTCTTATTTTGCTTATAAGTAAATAAAATAAAGATGGAATTATTAATATTGCATAGAGGATTACTGCTTTTATGTAATCTTGTGCATTTTTGTATTCTTTTTTGTAATGAAATTCTGTTAAAAATACTTTCATACAGGTATTTTATAATAATGCTAAGGTATAATCAAATAAGAAAGAAACCTTTGATTAACAAATATCAAAGGTTTCTTTCTTTGTTTATTGATTTTTGTTGTTGTCTATGAACAACCTGAATATCCGCAGTTAAGACAGATAAAGCAGCCTTCACCGTATCCTAAAACTGCACCGCATTCAGGACATTTGTGCTCTTCACCTGTATGTTGTGCTTCCGGTAAATCAGCCTTTACTTCGGTTTTTGGTTCGTCTACTGCTTTTATTTCGGGTAACTCTTTATTTTCTTTTTTCTCAAGATTCATAGGTTGGAATTGTCTTGAGTTGTTACGATAAACAGTTATACCTTTTAAGTTATTTTCATAAGCCAGCAAGTAAGAATCAGCTACATCTTTTCTTGTTGCATTCTCTTCAAAGTTTACTGTTTTTGATACAGCGTTGTCCGTATGCAACTGGAATGCAGCTTGCATTTTTACGTGCCAGTATGGAGAAACATCATGAGCACAAACAAAGATTTTCTTAGCTTCTTCCGGTACATTGTCGCAATGAGCAAGTGTACCGTCGATAGAAATTTTTGTCATCAATTCTTCAGAATAGAAGCCGTGTTCTTTTGCGTATGCTTCAAAAATCGGATTAACTTCAACAAGTTTTGTTCCGTCCATAACGTCTCTTATGAATACAAGACCGAACAATGGTTCAACTCCGCCTGACGCACCTGCAATCATTGAGATTGTACCTGTCGGAGCAATACAAGTTGTTGTTGCGTTTCTGATGCCGTATTTTGCAATTTGAGCATCCAAGTCAGCCCACATCTCATCAGTGATAATTCCAGCTGATTTTCCTTGGTATTTGTATGTCAAGAATGGTTTTCCATCTTTAAACACACCATCGTATACACTTCCTTTAAAGTTACCGAATCTGCCTCTTTCTTTTGACAATTCTATTGATTTAACCTTTGATTGGTAATCAATGAATTCCATAATTTGAGAAGCAAGTTTTGTACCTTCTTCAGAGTTGTATGCAATACCCATTTTCATAAGCATATCAGCCCAACCCATTACACCAAGACCAATTTTACGGTTGTTTTGAACCATTTCTGAAATCTGTGGTAAAGGATAATTGTTGATAGCAATTACGTTATCCAAGAAATGAATTGCCATTTGAGTAACTTCTGCAAGTTTATCCCAATCAACACTGTAGTTGCCCTTTTCTCCTTTCAACATTAGGCCTAGGTTAATTGAACCGAGGTTGCATGCTTCATAAGGAAGAAGAGGAACTTCTCCGCAAGGATTTGTCGATTCGATTTCTCCGATAAGCGGAGTCGGGTTGTCAGAGTTCATGTGATCAATGAAAATGATACCGGGTTCACCGTTTTTCCAAGCACCTTCAACAATAAGATCAAATACGGCTTGGGCACTCAATTTGCCCACAGGTTGTTTAGTTCTTGGGTGGATGAGTTCGTAATCAGTACCTGCTTTTAGTGCTTCCATGAACTTGTCTGTAATAGCAACAGAAATATTGAAGTTATTCAATTTAAAGTTATCTGATTTACAGTTGATAAAATCCAAAATATCAGGGTGATCGATTCTTAAAATACCCATATTGGCACCGCGTCTCGTACCGCCTTGTTTAACAGCTTCAGTTGCGGCATTGAATACTTCCATAAAACTTACAGGGCCTGAAGATACACCCATAGTTGAACGAACAACATCGTTTTTAGGTCTTAATCTTGCAAAAGAAAAACCTGTTCCGCCGCCTGATTTGTGTATTAAAGCTGTATTTTTAACCGTTTCAAAGATTCCTTCAAGGCTGTCTTCTACTGGCAATACAAAACAAGCTGCCAATTGACCCAATTCTCTTCCCGCATTCATCAATGTTGGAGAGTTTGGCATAAAATATCTTTTTGTAATAAAGTTGTAAAACTGTTTTGTTGAAGCGTCAACTTCTTCTTGAGTTGCGCCAAATTTCTTATCCGCTTCAGCCAAAGTAGATGCTACTCTAAGGAATAAATCTTTAGGCTCTTCAACAGGATTTCCTTGAGCATCTCTTTTTAAATATCTTTTTTCCAAAACTTTGATTGCGTTTTGGGACAAATCAAGTTTTTCTTCCGTGCAATCCGTTAATTGACTCACTTTTTGTATCTCCCCAATCTATACTAATTTCCTACTTGTTTATATTGTATTATAAATTCACCATGCCCGTGTCGTCATGCAAGTGAGTTTGTTACAATATTAAGTGTAATATTATAAACTACCTGTGAATATTACGTGATAAGTCGTAATTTTTATTTTAGTCATCTAATAAGCTCTTTGTTATTTTGTATAACAATTCAATTTTTGCAGGAGTTTTTGCAAGTTTTTTTGTATTAGATATGATGTTTTTTACAAGTTCACTTGTCGGTTTAATGTGTTCCAGAGCAAAAAGTTCTTCGGATGTTGTATTGAGTGCTTTAATTATTTTATCGAGTGTTTCAGCGGTTACAAAGTTTTCTCCAATTTCTATACCGCTCAATGTACGCTGCGATATATCAACTGCTTCTGCGAGTTGTTCTTGGGTGAGGCCTCTGTTTTGTCTCATTCTTTTGATTTTTTTGCCGAGTTCTTTTTTAATTCCCATTTTTGCAAGTAGACCTGGTTGATATAAAGGTTCATATAAATGATAAAAAATGAATTCAAATGTATTTTATATTAATTTTTGTAAACCTGTAATGTCTTTATATCTCTATATTTATGGATAATATGAGATTTAATTTCATAAAATTAAGCAATTTTGATTAGCAAAATTTTTTCATGAAAGAGTAAGTAAAAACAAAATCAAATGTAGTTAGTAATACTAGATTGTAGGAAGGATGGTCTCTTATGACAAATTTTGCAGTTCAAACAACTTTAGGTGCAGCAGCTCCATTGGTTTCAAAAAACAAAGGTTCAATTGGTAACAGAATGGATTGTGCGGGTGAACATATTAAAAATACGGCTACAGCCACTGTCCAAAGTGCCGCGGTGGGTGTAGCAACTTATGGAGCAACAAGAGCAGTTGCTAATAACATGTCAGGTCTATATGGGCTTACAAAAACTTTAGCGAAAGGTTTTGATGCTGCGATGGATGTTATAGGGAAAATAATCAAAAAACCTGATTTGGCAGCCAAGACTACAGCACGTATTGAAAACTTTTTATCTAAATTTGCTCCAAAACCTGTTAATGGTCAGGCTATAAAAACAATTTCAAAAGCTCCCGGTGTAAAAGCATTAGCTGTAATTGCATCAATTGCATTGCCTGTTCTTGCATATATTAATCATAATCACACTTACAAAGCAGGTCAAATCGACCAAAAATATACAGATAAAGCTCAACTTCAAAAAACATTGTAGTTTTTTATTGTTGAATCAATAAAGCGGGTAAATTTATATTTACCCGCTTTATTTGTTTTACCATTGTGCGCCTTGATTCATTATATTTTCGGCTAGTGTTCTTGTGTCCATTTTGTTTATTAAAAATTCAAGGTCTCTTGTTATACTTTGCATTTGTTGTTCAAATTCTCTTCTTGTTGAAGGTGGATTTTGTTTGAGGTTTTGAATATCTCTCAGACATCCGCTTAATGAAACATTTGTAAATGTATCTGAGTTGAAATAGCTTCTTCCTCCGACTGAGGCAAGCTGTCTTGCATTGTCATAGTCTGACATTAGTGCTTGAACCATATACTGAGCGTATGATTTAGAGATTTCTTCTTTTTCTTTTCTGTCTATACGATTACCTGATGTTGCAACAAGAAATTTTGATTTCATAAGGTTACGGTTGAATGGGTCATTTCCGTCTTCCATTTGATTTTCTATTCTGTTTTGATTTGCCAAAATACCTTGTGCACTGCGGAGGAAATCTGCACAAATTTCTGCTTTGGAAATGTTGTCGCCGTGTTTTCTTATGTATTCTTCGATATCAAAAGATTTTACTGCATTATCAAGTGCAGAGTATAGTTTGTTTAAATCACTTCTGTTTCTTGTTGAATATCTGAGTTCTTGTTTTAGGTCTGCAGCATAATTCTTTATTTCTTTGCTTATGCTTCTAACTGCGCTGGAGCGTGGAGCACCGTACCAATTTTGAGTGTTATGTATCATTCCGTTCGGAAGGCCTACGTCTCCTGCTGCATCAAACAGTCTGTATTGATTTCTGCTTACTTCAAACCTGTTTTCAAAAGAATCGTGCCATCTGTAGTCTCTTGAGTTGTGCCCGAATGTTCCGAATGACTGCGGTTGAGATATATGTGCAGAGTATTTTACTACGTTTGCGATATCTTCACCGTCTGTATATCTCAACAGTTTTGTTATTTCATTCTTAGCTTGGTTCAATTTTTGTTGAACTTTTGCCGGATTTGTTTCGTATTCAATGCCGGAGAGAATCTTTACTGCATTTTGATATTCTCTTTGATTTCTGTAGTTTGGAACAAGTGCTCTTAGCATACCTATTGATCCTTGGTCATTGAGTAATTGGCTTACTACAAGGTCTGCTGTTTTTTCTTTGAGAACGGATTCTTCTTTGCCTGTTACGTGATGTCCTGCTCTTGAGAACATTGAGGTTGCAATGCGAGATGCTTTGTATAAGTCAGAGTATTTATCTCTTGTATCTGATGCGCTGTCGAGCATCATTGTAGAGATATCATTTCTTCCCCCTGGAGGGTTGTTTGAAATTGTGTTTGCTATTTTATTAATTGATGAATATTGCAAAAGTCTTTCTATGAGGGCTTTTGCTTGATTTATATTTTCTTTTACCTGTGCAGGGTTATTACCTCTTTCTGCACTATCAAGAAGTTTTGATGCTTGTCTGAACTCGGGATAACTTTCAAAATAAGGGTTAATTTGATTCAATAAGTCTACGTTATCTTTTAACATTTGATTAACTATGTAATCAGATGCATTTTCTCTTATATTTTGTGCTTCATTGCGGCTTATTCCGCTTCCTGATGCAGAAAACCATCTTTGTGAATCGTTTACGCTTTGGTATAAGTCGTTGTATTTGTTTTCGCTGTTTGAACGTTCATGTCTCACTATATTTCGAGAAGCCGCTTTGCCTCTTTGCAATTGATCCATTTTTTGGTCAATAAACATGTCAAACTCTTGTACTACATCTGACATTACAATAGTTCCGGAGCCTTGTGCTTCGTTCATATATCTTACAAGAAATTCTTCGTCTGTATTGTTTATGAGGTCTTTAACTTCATTCGGATTTGCGTTTGGGTTTTGTCTAACGAAATTTTGTGTATAAACATCAATATATTTTTCTAATTCTCTTTTTAACGTGTCCATGTTGTTGGGAATTTCTTCTCTCATTCCCATTCTTTTTGCAAGATTAAAGTTGCGTTGAGTATCACCGCTAAGCAATCTGATATCAACATTTTCTTCATCCTGAGAATCTCCATTGATGATGCCTTGAGGGTTTTGCCCTTGCTCAACCATCTCTTGAAGTTGTTCTAAATCTACATATTTAATCTCTTTTACAAAGGGATTAAAATTTACACGTTCTGTCATACGCAATATACCTGTGAGACTGTAACCATTTCCTAATACTTCTAGTCGGCAATATGACTACAAACTTTAGTATAATGATTATATAGGTAACAAATCTTTACATATTGCTTTTTAAGAGATAAGGAGTGTTTTTGACTGCTTATGACTTTTGATTAGTTAGTATTTCGACAAATAAAAAGGCTCAGCTAAGCTGAGCCGTTGGAATGAAAATTTCTTTTGCATTCCTCGTCATAATGTGTGAAGTGTGTGAAGTGAAGTAAATTAAGTAAGTAGTAATGAATAAATCTTTTTTATTTGTTTTTGTTTTTCTCTAATATCTCTATGTGGTTGGTGTTTAACCGTTTGTGGTTTTTGTTCTCTGTCTCTTTTATCTCTCGTACTTATATAAACAATTTCTTTTATAAAAAATTGCCATAATTTGTTTATACAAAGTATATATTTGTAATATATCTTAACAAATGAAACTAAATGTTTTCGCAAAAACCGAAAAATAAATCCTCAAAAATAAGCTGTGGCTTGATATAAGCACTTGTCTCTTTTTTTGCATGTTGTATTTTTTGTATATCTTTTTTTATTTTTTGCATGAGTATTTTATTTTGAGGATTCCTTTTTAATATCTGCGCAAAATAATATTCGAGACAGTCTAACACGTACTTGTAGTTGTAACCTTTTTCTTCTGTTATTGTTAATAGTTTCGATACGATACTTATTATGTCTGCTTTGTTTAAAGACGGATAATCTGCCAAAACTTCTGATACAAAACCTGTATCGTACTCAATATTGTTAAATGACGGTATATAAAAGCATTGAGAGCGAGAGATTATTGTTTCAATAATGTCTTCCTTGTCTTTTGTGAGGAAAATGAACAGTGTTCTCTCAGGTGGTTCTTCAATTGATTTTAAAAGAGAGTTTGCCGATGCTTCTATAAGGACTTCTCTGTTTAGAGGGCGAGGAAGCCAATTTTCTTGAGGAAATTTAAAATTGAGTTGTGAAAATTCATTGAGATGTGATTTTTCAAACTCACTATGTTCACCAATTTCAGAATCGCAAAAAATAAATACCCTGTAATATTCTGATGAATTAATAAGGCTGTTGTTAATCATCAGAGTTTGTTTTATTGATATAACTTTGCTTGATGTATCATCGGATGGTTTGTTGTCATTCTTTGTTATTGTTAAAACGGCAGGATGCTGGTTGTTTTTTATCCAGTTACAGTTTATACATTTGCAGTCGTAGGTTGCATTTTCTTGGCAATTAAGTTGTCTTGCTATATCAAGAGCAATGTAGTATTGAGCAAGAGAGTCTTGTCCGTATAGGACTATAGACTGAGCAATACTGCGTTTTGTGTTTTTTAAAGCAGTTTCAAAATAGTTTGTAAAATATTCAAATTTTCGTTTTAATATCGGGTGGAACATTTTTCCTCTTTTAATTTAACAAAGCAAGTTCAACAGGTAGTTCATAGAAAGCTATTTCTCCTGTTTTAATTCTATATTCTGCTTCAAGCAGATTTCTTCTGATTTTAACAAGTCTGTCCATGGGGACATTTCTTAATTTTTCAAGTTGTTTTTTTACGATAAACTCCGGCAGCCTTGTCTTTGCTGCTATTTCAAAAGGGCTGAGGCTTATTGAGTCTACTTTTATTGATGCTAATTTTGAAAAATTTGTTTGCAATACTGCAAGTATTTCCAGATAGTGTTTGTTTGTGCACAATTTTCTGAATTCTAAAAGGGCAAGGTCTTTTTGTCCTTTTAAGATATAGTCAGTCAATGCAAATATGTCATCCGTTGATGTACAGATTGTTTTTATATCCTCTTTTTTTATTGCTTTTGTAGGATATATTGCCAATTTTAGTTTGTCTAATTCGTTGTTAATAACTCTTAGATTGGTGCCGAGTCTTTCTATTAAAAATTGAGTTACATCAGAAGCAATTATCAGGTCTTTTGATTTTGCCTGCTTTTGAATCCAAGTTGCAAGCTCTTTTTGATAGGTTTTGAACTCTGCAAATTCTGTTGCTTGACCGTATTTTGTCAGTATTTTAAATAATTTTCTTCTTGTGTCGACTTTTTTTGTTGAATCTCTGTCTACTTTGCAGACAAATGCTATGTAGAGAGTTTCCGGCATTGTTTGTATCAGAGCTTCAATTTCTTTTATTTCTTTGTCGTCAAAGTTTATTTTCCCTTTTGAATCAAAAAAATATTTTTCGCAATTTATCACAGCCAAAACATTGCCAAACATCAAAGATGGGGTTCGAAGAATATCCGTGAGTTCTTGAAATGTCGGATTATCGTACGTTCTGTAGTTTGTGGAAGCGAATGTTTTATCCACAACTTTAGACTTGAGCTTTTTTAGCTCAAGTTCGATAAGATAGTCTTCTTGTCCATATAAAAAGTAGAGCATGTTTACATTTTAGCACGACAAATTCGAATAATAGAAATTGCAAATGCTATGGTATTTATTGATATATGTTATGTATTATTTTAAAGGTTCTAATTCTCAATAAGCAGACTTGAACCTATGATACCTGCAGTGTTGCCAAGCTGAGCGGGAACAACTTCAACTGCCGCACCTTGAATTGGCATAGCTCTGTCTTTAAGAGTTTTTCTTAAAGGTTCTAAAAGTAAATCGCCTGCATCAGCTACACCGCCGCCTACAACTATTTTTTCGGGATTCAAAAGATTTACGACGCTGGCTAGACCTATGCCAAGATATTCACCCATTCTTGTAAAGATTCTTTGTGCAACGACATCACCCTCTTTTGCTGCTTGGCACACAATAGCCGGTGTAATTGCTGCTGTAGAGCCTGCTATTTCTCTAAATTTTGCACTTTTGCCGCCTCTTACGTAGTCTTTAGCCATAGCTACAATAGCAGGGCCTGAAGCATAAGCCTCAAAACATCCTGTATCACCGCATCCGCACATAAGTCCGTTGTGCATTTCCATTTTGATGTGTCCGATTTCACCTGCAGCATTGCTTGCTCCTCTTACGAGTTTGTTGTTGATGATTATGCCTGAGCCAATACCCGTTCCAACAGTAATACAAATCAAGTTGTGGCATCCTTTGCCTGCTCCGTAATTTAATTCGGCAAGAGCTGCGCATCTTACATCGTTGTCCACTTTTACGGGAACATTAAATTCTTTTTGCATAATTTCGGCTATCGGAACATCTATCCAGCCGGGGATATTCGGTAATATTCTTACTATTCCGCTATCACAGTCAATTTGTCCGGGGAAGCCAAAGCCTATACCCTCAATATCATTTGTTGTGATATTGGCTTCTGTCATGAGGTCTTTTATGCACTGTGTTATATTACCGATTGTGTACTCGTAACCCATTTCTGCACGAGTAGGAACAGTTTTGGGGTAAGATATTTCTCCTTTTTTGTCAACAAGCGCGATTTTTACGTTTGTTCCGCCAATATCTACTCCAACTCTGTATTTTTCAAACATCTTTTTTCTCCCCGCTAGTCTTTTATCTACTAATCTAGAATCGTAAGCTGCCGAAAACTCACCGTTTCCGTCATCTTACTCACTTTTTCAAGTGAGACTCGCCTAACTCCACACTCGGTCGCTGACCTCTACAAGTGAAGCACGGCTCAAACAAATTTGAGACTATAATATCACGAGCAGAAATTTTTTTTAAGATTTAAAGAAATTTTTATTGAAGTTGTAGTCGTTTAATTTTTTCAATATACCTTCTTTTGATTCAAGTATTAATTTTTCAAAGTATTTCATTGAATCTAATGTTTTTAGGAAATTAACTTTCACTATTTTTCCTGTGAACATCAGTTGTCCAATTTGTCTGTTAGTCTGCATTATGAACTCACCATTTTTATCGGTATCAACATTTATTGATAGTTTAGAGTGGGTTCTAAAATGGTCTTTGAATCTTTGCCATTTTGTTGCGGCTTTTGTAGATGGTGTTTCAAAGTTCTTCATTGAAGCAACCATTAAAGCAGCAAGGTCTTCTCCATACATTACTTTTGCATTTTTTCTCGCATTTTGTGATATGTTTACGATTGTTTGTCTGTATTTAATCGGGTTCATTTGTTTTCTCCATATGTAGAAAGTCTGTAAAAAAATTGATATTGGAACAAGGTACCAACATCAATTTTTTTGTTAAGACTATTGTTTTTATTAAATTTTATTTACATTTTAGTTGTGTTAAGGACGAATTCTATCCATTAGTCTTGGGAATGGGATAGTTTCTCTAACGTGATGAAGTCCGCAAATCCAAGCAACAGTTCTTTCTATACCAAGACCAAAACCTGCGTGTTTGCAGCTTCCGTATTTTCTAACATCAAGATACCAGTCAAATACTTCCTCAGGAAGTCCTTGTTCTTTAATTTTTGCTTTAAGTTTTTCAATATCTTCTTCACGTTGTCCGCCGCCAATGATTTCGCCATATCCTTCAGGAGCAATCATATCAACACAAGCTGCCTTGTCTCCTTCTTGTTTCATGTAGAATGCTTTTATTGCCATTGGGTAGTGGTGAATCATAACGGGCTTATCAAATTCTTCAGAGATTAGAGTTTCTTCGTCTCCGCCAAAGTCAGTTCCCCAAGGAGTATCGTTACCTTTTTTGTGAAGAATTTCGATAGCTTCGTCATAAGATATACGAGGGAAAGGACGTTTGATATTTTCGAGTTTTGATATATCTCTTTCCAAGACTTCAAGATCTTCTCTGTTGTTTTTAACAACTTCTTGCACAATGTATTCAACAAACTCTTCTGCAAGGTCCATGTCATCATAGATATCAAAGAATGCGACCTCTGGCTCTACCATCCAGAATTCTGTAAGATGGCGTCTTGTTTTTGATTTTTCTGCACGGAAAGTAGGTCCGAAGCAATATGCTTTACCGACTGCCATTGCTGCTGCTTCCATGTATAATTGTCCGCTTTGTGTCAGGTATGCGTTTTCATCAAAGTAATCTACCTTGAACAAGTTTGTTGTTCCCTCACAAGCGTTAGGTGTAAAAATTGGAGCGTCAACAAGTGTAAAACCTTTATTATCAAAGAAATCACGAACAGATTTTATTATTCTGTGTCTGATTCTTAAGATAGCTTTTTGTCTCAATGAACGTAACCAAAGGTGGCGGTGTTCCATCAAAAAGTGTGTGCCGTGTTCTTTTGGTGTTATAGGGTAATCAACTGATTCACCTATAACTTTTACATCGGTTGCATCGATTTCGTATCCGATTTTTGAACGTTCGTGTTTTTTTACTGTTCCTGTAACTTCTACAGAAGACTCTTGTGTTATTTTATCAGCCAGTGCAAATACTTCCTCTGAAACATTTCCTTTAAAAACAACGGCTTGTATTTCTGCAGTCCCGTCTCTGAGTTGCAAAAAGTGTAATTTACCGCTTGAGCGTTTGTTATAAAGCCATGCTTGCAGGGTGATTGTTTGCCCTTCATATTTTGCGATGTCTTCGATGTAGATTTTCATATTACTTCCTCTCAATCTGTAATTAATCTGAAACGACGACAAAATGATTCTGCCTGATTGTTTCTTATTGTTTATAGTCTTTAAATGTTCTTTGGGAATAATTCTGTATGAGTTAACAGAATATCTTCCATTATAGATAATATTATGACAAAAACATAGACGAATTATTCATCATTTTTTTTGAGTTCTTCAAGTTCTTTTAGTATACCTTGATTGATTTCAAGAACGTCAACGCCAAGGTTTGAAAGTACTTGCATCGCAACAGAATCCGGTGTTTGAGTGATTGCCCAAAGCAGGTTTTCTGAAGCGATTTTTGTGTTTTTGTGCTTTTGTGCTTTTTCCCAAGCAATTTCGAGAATTTTTTTTGCTCTGTCCGAGAAAACAACTTCTCCAAAAGTGTATGAATTTCCGTAACCGAGAACTCTTTCTACTTCTATTCTTGCATCCTTTATATTTATTCCAAGACGAGACAGAACTTTTGCTCCTACTCCAGCTCCCTCTCCTATTATGCCCAAAAGAATAAATTCACTGCCTACTATGTTTCTGTTCATACTTTGAGCTTCTCTTTTTGCAAGACGCAAAATTGTGAGTGTCTCAGGCATTTGTTTTTCTATCGGTTTTATAATTTTATGAGCAAGCTCATCGTCTACAACATTAAGCTCTTTGAATATATTATACGCAATTCCGCTTTTGGCTTTTAGCATTCCAAGTATTATGTGTTCCGGTTTTACGCTTGCCGAACCAAGCTCTTTTGCTGTTTCAAACGCGAGCAGCATTGTCCTGAATGCGTTTGGGGTAAATATTATTTGTTTTTCTTCAAATTCTGCTTGTCTTGATGAGACTTCCTGCAATTTTTCGCAGTACTTATCTATATTTATTCCTGATTCATTCAACATCTTTGTCAAATCAGAATCAGAGTTTTCCAATATTGATTGTACTATTTGTTCTGTGCCAAGAATTTCATAATGCGATGCTGTCAATTTTGCTACTGCTCTGTCCAGAATATCTTTAGCTTCTCCCTCTTTGAAAATGGACTGCACCGTTGAGTATTCGCTTTTATCTCTTTTCCTTATTATTTCAGGGTGAAAATCATTTTTCTTGTTATTTTTTTCTATTAATTTGAATAATGTCTGTTTGATTTTTTCTGTAGCAACTCCGCATTTTTTGAAATCATCTCTTACTGTTTTATCTTCTGCTGTTTCTCCCGTTGTAATTAGTGCAAGCAGTATATGTTCAGGCATTATGTATGAGTTTTTGTTTTGTTTTGCCAGTTCAGAAGCCAGTTTTATTATCTTTTGTGATTGATTACTGAATGCTATATTTGTGTGTTTAAAATCGTGCTGTATGTTTTTGTATTTTTGGTATACATAATCTCTAAATTCTTTTGGATCCATACCAGCATAGACAAGCAATCTTGAACAGATATTTGATTTTGTTTCGAGAAGCCCCAAAAGAATGTGTTCCGGATAAATTTTGTATGTTAAAGAATCAGCAGCTTCTTTTTGTGCCATTGATATTATGTTTATTGCTTTTTCTGTAAAACGTTCAAACACTCGATTATCCTTTCAGTTGTTCTTTGGCTCTTAATATGGATATTTTACTTAATTATATATTAATTATTATAATTTTGGTTATTGTGTTA
This sequence comes from Candidatus Gastranaerophilales bacterium, assembly GCA_944326555.1. Taxonomy (GTDB): domain Bacteria; phylum Cyanobacteriota; class Vampirovibrionia; order Gastranaerophilales; family Gastranaerophilaceae; genus Limenecus. Next base: position 41,624 of record CALVEK010000013.1, read on the forward strand.
ATTGTTTTTGTTAATTGCTGCTTAAAAAGTTCATTATTTGTACTACAAAAAACATTGTACTAATGATTATAAAAGAGGCAATAGAAAGAAAATGAAGAAGTTTTCTGTCTTTAAATATTGCAAAACTGTTAGCTATTATTTCAGCAAGTATTAGGCATATTGCAGAAACAGCGAGCGGAAAAATATTTATTCCTCTTACAAAGCCTATATATTGGGCAGAAATTAGAATAATTGCTCCTAAAACCATGAGTACAAAGTTAAATACAAGGGTTGATATATTCGCTGCTCGATTGTTTTCGTCTTTGTATATGTAGTCGAACCAAAACTTCCCTAGGATAAATGCTGTAGGAAACACACAGGTAACAATATATGTGGAGTCTTTTAAGCCTGTTATTGCAAACATTGCCAATACTACAACTAAGTATATTATGTTTAGAGTGATAAACTGAGATAGCGGTTGGTTATCGTTAAATTTTTCGAAATAATATTTTGTATTTTTTAAAGAAGTTGTACAATACAATACGATTTGTGAAACAAAAGAAAATATCCAAGGCATAAAACCTAATAATAATATGGATGCTAAGTATTTGATAGATTCGATATTCGTAAATTTATCAAAGATTGTTGTGTTGTATAAAACAGGTGATTGAAAATATCCTTTAAAAAATGCAAATCCAAGCTGTTTGTACATCATCAAAAACCAAGGAAGTGTTATAAAAAGCAAAATTACAATTCCGGGTATGAGATACAAAGGCTTGAACAGTTCTTTATATTTGCCTGTTAAAATATAAGCCGTACATACTGTAATTAAAGGAACTACTAATGTTAAGATTCCTCCGGAGAGCATAGCTGCTCCTGCAAAGGTGTAAGTTAACCACCAAAAATATTTTCGCTTTTTTTCTGTACAAAATAACGAATATAAGCCCGAAAAAACTGATAAAGTAAGACATAGTGCCGTAAGAATCTGTGTCGCAGCACTGCGAGCAAATAATATATAAATGAAAGATGTTGCAAGAATTATTGCACTTATTATTCCGTATTTTTTTGATGAGATTTTTTTCCCTGAAAAATATACAAGAAAAACACCAATAGTTGCACATAATGCTACTGGTATGCGAGTGGAAAACATTGAAAAGTTTTTGAATATTCCGTATGAAATTGCTTGCAACCACAATAATAACGGGTTGTTGCTAAGTACAAGATTGGCATCGATATTTGGAGTTTGGTAATTCCCTGTTACAAACATGTTTTTTGACATAAAAAAGTACGCAGATTCATTGTTGCCCAGAAAATTGTAATCTCCAACTGCAAAAAAGTACAGAATATAGCAGATGATGGCTAGTGCAATTATTGCAAAAATCTCTCTGTATTTTTTTAAAAAGTACTTTGTACTGCGGATTATTTCTTTGCTTTCCATTTTTTGTGTTATTCCTTTTTGTTGTTAAGTTATCTTGTTAAAATGACCATTATTTGTATGCAATTTTGTATTTTTTATTTTAGGCCTTAATCCATTGATAAATGTCCTCAAGACATTCATCTGTGAGTTGATTTAATGTTTTGTGTTTTGAATCAAGCCATTTTATATTTTCGTTTTTTCTAAACCATGTGAGCTGTCTTTTTGCATATCTTCTTGTATTTTGTTTGATTTTTTCTATGGCTTCGTCATAGGAAATTTTATTTTCAAAGTATTCTTCAAACTCCTGATAACCTATTGTATTTAAGAGGCTGGATATTTTACCGTATTTGTTAAAAAGTAATTTTGCTTCATCTTCTAATCCGTTTTGCAGCATTAAATCGACTCTTTTGTCAGTTTTGTCATACAAAATTTGTCTGTCTTCACCGTTAAAATGTCCAAGGCCAAACCATATTACGTCATATTGAGGCGGTTTTATTTTTTGAGCTTCTGACATTGGAATTTTTAAAGTTTTTGATACTTCAATTGCTCTAATGATTTTGACGGTATTATTAGGGTGCATTGTTTCTGCAAGTTTGGGGTCCAGTTCTTTTAGCAAGTTGTGAAGATATTGTGCGCCAAATTCTTTTTCCTTATCGTGCAGCTCTGCTCGCAGTTCTTTGTTTGGTTCAACTCTTGGCATATCAAAATTCTCTAAAAGAATCCTAAAATAAAGCCCTGTTCCTCCCGCAACTACAGGAATTTTTCCCTGTTCAAAAAGTTTGTTCATTATAACTTTTGCTTTGTCTGCAAAATTTGCAACAGTAAAATCTTCGTTTGGTGATATTTCAGAAATCAGATGATGTTTTATTCCCTGCATTTCTTCTTCTGTAGGTTTTGCTACCGCAATATTGAACTCTTTGAAGATTTGTCTTGAGTCGGCAGATATTATTTCCGTATCCAATTTTTTTGCAAGTTCGATAGCCAAAGCTGTCTTGCCTGAGGCTGTGGGACCTACTATGGCAATAACTTTTGGATTTTTTTGCGAATCCGTACCGTCTTTATTTGAGCTTTGCTGTGTCATAATACAAGAAAACCAATATCATTGCGTATGTCATAAAGTAAAACGATATTATTAATCCCACTATTGCAAGAATAATGTTCAAATTAAAAATGACACTTAATACCGATAACACCGTGTTTAAGAAAAACAGAAAAATCAGTATACCCAATGAACCGATAAAATGTTTGAAAATGAAAATAATATTTCTGTTAAATGCTTTTATTGGCGCTAACAAAAAGAGTTCTTTCGGGTCTTTTTTTTCATCATACAATGCGGGGAATAAAAACATAGTTGCAAAAGTAAATATAGTAACAACTAATCCCATAAAAAGCATCCATATATTAATGGCTTTTAATTGATCAAAACTCAGACCGTAAACAAATTTTTGCATTTCAGCAGGTGTAGAATTTGCTGCAGCATACAGTTTATTCATATCTATATGAGGATGAGGCAAAATTTGAAGACCCGCTTTGTAACTAAAAAATACAACAAGGATATACACCCCTGCAAATGCAGCTATTGTTAATGTCATTTGAAGAAAATAATCACCGACTCCCGGGAAAAATTCCTTACCCAAATCCAAAGAGGCAGATGCTTTTTCTTCTTGAGTTTTTATTATTCCATCCTCTATCTTTTTGTTGAGGGATATAGATTTTTTTATCATATTAAACCAACCCGCAAAAAATGCAGTACAAAGGAGAATATTTGCCACAAGAAAAATCATATAAACCGCTTTGTGTGCCTGTTGGAGTAATCCTGCCAGAGTAAAACTCAATATAATCATAAAGATTACGGGTGGTTGGACAAGAATAAGATTGTCTTTTGTAATTTCAAATGCTTTTTGTATGTAATTATACTGTGAATTCATTGCTTGATTATAGCATATTATTTTAAAACTTGTAGTATAATTTTATTTGTAATATCGATTTAGGTAAAAAGTATAATGTTTACGGGGATATATTAATTATGATAAGTGATAGTGTAAAAAAGGGTGTACATAAAGCAGCTCATCGTTCTTTGTTATATGCAACAGGCGTGTCAAAAGAAGGAATGAAAAGACCTTTTATTGGTATTGCAAGCTCGTTTTCTGACCTTGTTCCTGGACATGCAGGTATGCGTGATTTGGAAAGACAGATTGAAAAAGGTATTCATTCAGGCGGAGGTCAGGCTTTCATATTCGGTACACCTGCCGTTTGCGATGGTATAGCAATGGGTCATTGCGGAATGAAGTATTCTCTCCCGTCGAGAGATTTAATTGCCGATTGCGTAGAAACTGTTGCAGAAGCTCATCAGTTGGATGGGTTGGTTCTTTTGACAAATTGCGACAAGATTACACCCGGCATGTTGATAGCTTCATTAAGGTTAAATATCCCTTGTATTGTTGTTACCGCAGGTCCTATGTTGGACGGATGCTCTAAAAAAGAAGTTCTAACGATGATTAGAGGTTCATTTGAGGCTGTAGGTAAACTCTCTGCAGGTAAAATCACCGAAGAAAGATTACACGAGATGGAAGAAGAATGCTGCCCTTCAGCAGGTTCTTGTCAGGGGCTTTATACGGCAAATACAATGGCTTGTCTCACAGAAGTTATGGGTATGAGTCTTCCGTTTTGCGCAACATCTTCAGCTGTATCTTCAAAGAAAAAACAAATTGCTTTTGAATCAGGCTTAAAAATAGTCGAACTTGTAAATAATAATGTTCGCCCATCAGATATAATAACCAGAGATTCTATGAGAAATGCCATAGTTACAGACTTGGCTTTGGGCGGCTCTACAAATTCAATATTACACTTGCTTGCGATTGCAAATTCGGGTGGAATTGATATTTCTCTAAAGGATTTTGATGAATTGAGTTATAAAATCCCTCAAATTATTAAATTAGACCCGTCAGCATTGCCTACAATGACAGATTTACACTACGCAGGCGGAATCCCGGGTGTTTTAAAAACACTCTACGGCAATACTTCGGAACTGAAAAATACAAAAGGTGTTTCGGGCTTAAGTATTGAAGAAATTGCAAAGCAGGCATGGGTTGATAATGATGTTATTCATACCCTTGATAATCCGATTACATCAAATCCGGGTCTTGGAATATTGAAAGGAAATCTTGCAAAAGACGGTGCTGTTATAAAAATCTCGGGTGTAGATCCTTCTGCATTGACTTTTCAAGGCAAAGCAAAGGTTTTCAATTCCGAAGAAGAAGTCATGGAAGCGATTGATAACGATTCAATTGTTGAGGGTGATGTTGTAGTCATTTGTTATGAAGGACCAAAAGGCGGCCCCGGTATGAGAGAAATGCTGGCTCCGACATCTATGCTTGTTGGTAAAGGGCTTGGTGCTAAGGTAGCTCTTATTACAGACGGCAGGTTCTCAGGCGGAACAAGAGGACTCTGTATCGGACATATCTGTCCTGAAGCTGCTATGGGTGGTGTGATAGGCTTGATAAAAAATGGTGATGAAATTAAAATAGATATACCTGCAAGGAGTTTGGAACTTCTTGTATCGGATGAAGAATTGGAAGAAAGACGCAAAAACTTTAAACCATTGCCTCCAAAAGAAGTTAAAGGATTTCTTGCAAAATATTCAAAAACAGTGCAAAGTGCCAGTGTCGGTGCTGTTACGATGTAGCTGTAATTTATAAAAGATTGAGATATAGCTAACAAAAAGGAAATATATTTATGTCAGGACACTCAAAATGGTCAACCATTAAACACAAAAAAGCGAAAGTAGATGCACAAAGAGGCGTTGCTTTTCAAAAATATTCCAGAGAAATTATTGTAGCTGCAAAAATGGGCGGCGGGGACCCTGCTGCAAATTTCAGACTAAGAACAGCTATCGAAAAAGCAAAAGCTGGCGGGTTGCCTAATGACAATATTAAACGTGCTATTGAAAAAGGCTGTGGTGCAGGTGCTTCCGAAAATTATGAAGAACTGACATACGAGGGCTATGGTGCAGGTGGTGTTGCAGTAATTGTTGAGGCTATGACGGATAACAGAAACCGCACGGCAGGTGATATAAGAAGCTATTTTACTAAATTTAACGGCAACTTGGGTGAAACAGGCTGCGTTGGTTGGATGTTTAAAGATGCAGGGGTTGTTACTTTTGCAAAAGATTCTGTCGATTACGAAAATCTTTTTAACGAAGCAATCAATGCGGGTGCCGATGATTTTGTGGATGAAGATGATGAATACAAAGTTATTACGGCTCCCGAAAATTTTCAAATCGTTGTGGAATCTCTTGAAAAACTCGGCTTTAAACATTCAAGTGCAGAATTGACAAAACTTCCTCAAAACACTTTGGAAATCACTGACGAAAAAACAGCAAAAATGATTCTTTTATTAATGGATAAACTTGAAGAACATGACGATGTTCAAAATGTTTATTCCAACTTTGATATTCCTGACGAAGTTATGGACAAGGTTCAAATATAGATGCAACCTGAAACAATTTGTTTGATATTTGGGACAATTTTATTGATGATTTTGTACTTTGTTAACAAAAACATTTATAAAAGTCCCAAGTATCTTTTAGCAGCAATTATTATTGCATTTCTTGCAATGGGCTTTTTATTTGGGGCGATGAACAAGTCTTGTCATGTCGATTCTTCGCCAAACAGCTTTTCTAACAAATGCAAATCTTATAAGGCGATAGGACAACCTTTTATTAAATTTGCAAGTTTGTTTAAATTTGACTAAACAGTTGCAAAAGTTATTGCATACAGGGCAACTATAGCAATGGCACTGAGCATAATCCAACCGTTAATAACGGGATGTTGGTTTGCAAATACGTCAACTAATGAGAATTTTCTTTCATTAAAATCAGAGAAGTCTGCAGAATTAATTTTCATGTAAATACACCGTTCTTCTTTAACAATACTAAGTTATATGTTGATTCTAGCTTTTTTGCAATCTTTTACATCAGCTGTTAGTGGGATAATATGGTGTTTTTATACAGCATTTGAATGAAAAGCAGCATGTTCCAAAATCCTTGATTTACGCCTTTTTGTTCCTCCACAGGTAGGATTGCTTTTCTTAATGTAAGTATTAAAATATCTATAATCAAACTTGTGATGTAAACAATTGAGATTATATATATGAAAAAAATTCAATTTTCCAATCTTTTAGCAGATACTTTTTCTTCGTCAAAAGTATTGAATCTGTTTGTGTTTATAATATTTGCTCTCTCAATGACTTTTGTCTTAGGGGCAAGATATTATCTGTTTAGCAGTATTATCAATGATGATGGAACAAGTAAGAAAGATATCGTTGCGTATAAAACAATAAAGGTCGTTGATACTTTCAAAACAGAGCAAAATAAAAAAGAAATTGCGCAAAAAGTTGAGCCTATCTTGACTCCAGCTGAAGATACGTATATCAAAAACAATTATGCAATGATGGTTAAGGCTATAGAACAAATCAGAGCAAAGAAAACAAGTTATGCTCAAAAGAAAGAAGAAATGTCGCTTCTCTTTGATTTTGAAAATAATTACTATGCCGATTACATACTTAACTATCTTATAAATTCTAATGAAGAACGAGTGCATAATACTTTCACAAAAGCTCAAAAAACACTTACTAATGTTCTAAACCAAGGTGTAACCGAAAGAGATTTTGAAAAGAATAATTTGACAACAATGATTTTGCGAAATACTCATTTTGAAACCTCAAAAGGTGAAATAAGAGTTATTTCTGCATTATTAGAACAGGTTATTGTTCCAAATATGGTATTTGATGAAACAGCAACGGAATTGGCAAAAAAGAATGCGATAAATTCTGTAGCTCCTACAGTCGTTAAGTTTGAAAAAGGCGACAAAGTCGTATTTGCAGGAGAGCCTGTTACCAGAGTGAAAAAAGATGCTTTGCAAAAACTCGGATATAATGTGTTGGAATTAAATTTCCAAGCTATAGTCGGTATATTTTCAATGGTATCTTTGGGTGTTGTAACACTTATGTACTATTTGCTTAATTATGAGAAACAGTTTGTAACTCGTAATTATTTGTCAGTAATGGCTGTGCTTGCTATATTGATGTCGGCATTGGTTTCAGTGTTGCCAAACGGTGTTTCCTTTTATTATTTACCGTTCCCTGCAATAGCTGTTTTGATTTCTATTTTTACTAATCCCAGAGTTTCTGTGATTACAACAACGATATTGATTACATTGATTTCTCTAATTGAACAGATTCCGATACAACCTGCTGCAGTGTTTATTTTGGTATCGTTGGTTGCTGCTTTTTCAACGTCAAAGGTACGTTATTCAAGACGATTTGACCTTGTAAAAATCGGCGGCGAAATTGGTTTGGCAATGTTGTTTTTTATAGTCGTAATTTATTTGATAGAAAACACAATAAATCCGATAAACTCGTCATTGATATGGCAAAATGCTCTAATCGGTACTTGTAATGGTCTGTTAAGCGGTATTATTGTTCTTGGAATAATTCCTTTGTTGGAAAGTATGTTCAAGATTGTTACTCCATACGGATTGGCAGAACTGGCTGATAACAACCAATCACTTTTAAAAAGATTACAGTTGGAAGCCCCCGGAACTTTTGCTCACAGTCTTATGGTTGCAAATCTTTGCGAAACTGCAGCAGAAGCAATTGGTGCAGATCCTGTATTAGCAAGAGTTGGTGCTTTGTACCATGATATTGGTAAACTTAAAAGACCTCTATTCTTTGTAGAAAACCAAACTTACTATGGTATAGAAAACCCTCATACAAAGCTGAATCCAAGATTAAGCAAGATGGTTATTACCGCTCACCCTAAAGACGGTATTGATTTGGCTAAAACATACGGACTCCCCCCTATCGTACAGAATTTTATTATCCAACACCATGGGGATTCTATTGCAAGTTATTTTTACAACCAAGCTAAAATGGAAGAGGGTGCTGAAAAAGTTACGGAAGAACAATTCAGATATACCGGTCCTCGTCCTAATATGAAAGAAACTGCTATTTTGATGATTGCAGATTCTGTTGAGTCGGCTTCAAGGACTTTGAAAGAACATACTCAAGAAGAAATTGACAATATGATTAATAAAATTATTCAGACAAAATTGAATGACGGTCAGCTTTCAGACAGCCCTCTTACATTAAGAGACCTTAAAAATATTGCTTCTGTCTTGAGTAAGAACCTTAGAGCTGCTCACCATCAGAGAATCAAATACCATGAAAATATTATTCAAGAATTGGAAGAAAAGGCTCTGAAGAAGAAATTTGTTGCCCCTGATCGTATAAATACAGATGAGGAAGAAAAAATAGAAAAGAAGATTCAAAAACATTTGCAAAAGTCTGAAAATTCTATAGATATACAACTACCTGAAGAAGATAAAAATAATAATGACTAAAAAGCCTGAAATTAATGTTTTTATAGAAAACGAGTACGAAAATTTTTCACAACCGGTTGATGTTGCTAAGCTCATAAAAGATGCGGTTGAGATGTGTACGTTTTTTATCAGTCAAAAAGAGTGGGTAGAAGAGTCTTGTTTAAATGGATACGAATACAGCACATTGTATTTTGATGTTGTATTATGTGATGACGAAAAAATTCATGAGATAAATAGAGACTACAGAGAAAAAGACTCACCTACTGATGTGATAACTTTTGCAATTTTTGCAGATAGTCCTAAGGAAGAAAGATTTATATTTGATAATGAAATAAATCTCGGAGAAATAATTATTTCCCTTGATCGTGCAAAAGAACAGGCTTTTGATTGCAGTCATGAGCAAGAAACTTTTGAACAAGAGTTATATTTCCTTCTTGCCCATGGTATACTTCACTTGTTGGGATATGATCATGAAGATGAAAAATCTCTTCAAAAAATGTGGAATATCCAGCAAGAGATGATAAATGGAGCTAAGGTAGATGTCTAAATTTACTTCAGGAGGATACAAAAAAAGTTTGTCTTATGCACTGCAAGGACTCAGTGTTGCATACAAGTCTCAAAGAAACTATAGATTCCACCTTTTAGCAGGTTTTTTATCTCTTATTGGTGGGATTTTATTGAATTTTAAGTGCATTGAGTATTGCGTTTTAATTTTGGCAATAAGTTTTGTTATAACTGCAGAACTTTTTAATTCAGTAATAGAGTTTGCTCTTGATGCTTTGTATAAAAATAAGTATTCTAAAATGGTAAAAATGGCAAAAGATTTGTCGGCGGGTGTTGTTCTTATTGCTGCAATGACAAGCCTTTTGATTGGTTTTATGTTGTTTGGAAGAAAACTTTTAATAATGTTTTTATACTAGATTTTGAAAGAATAAAAAATATGTTTATTATAAAAAATACCGATGATTATTCATCGGTATTTTTTGTTTCGTTATTTTATTTATTGTTTTATTGTTTTAGAACATGAGTCTGAACAGAAGGAATCTTTTATTTAATTTTTCCGAGAATTTCCTTAGGTTCTTTGATGTTTCATTGACGTTATTTATTGTGTCATTAAGCTCTGTTTTCTTATCTGTCGTAAGGCTGTTTACTGTTTCTAATGTACAGGACAAATCATCGAGAGCTTTGTTGAATTTTGTTACTGTCGTATTTATTTGTGCTTTTAAGGCAGGGTCTTTTGTCATTGTATTAACATATTCTGAAATCTCGGAGATGTTTTTGCTTGCTACTTGAAGATTATCAAGTGTTTCTTTTGTTTTTGGATCTTCAAGCAATGTATTGAGGTTTTTTGACAGTCTGTCTATTGATTTGGTTGTAGACATAAGAGTGTCTTTAAATTCCTTATCTCCGATTATTCCGTTTATGTTATCCGTAAGAACAATAACTTTAGCTGATACTTTGTCTGTTGTATCCATCAATCTTTCCAAATCTTGTCTTGATGAGTCGATAAGCATTTGTGTTTTATCAAGAGTTGTATTTGCCTTGATTGTTAGCAAATCTATATTGGAAACTATGTTCTTAAGGTCATTCATCACATCATCAGACATAAGTGCCGATAGCTTTTCGTTAGTTTCTGCAAGTGCCATTGCTGCTCTATATTGCAAATCCATAAAGTCAGATAATCTCAATGGTTCAACTACAGTAAACTTTGATGTTGTACTTGGGTAAGAAATAGAAATATCCATTGCAGGTTTTATATAAAGATAGTGTTTTGAGTTTTCTTGTTTTATTTTTCCCTGCAATCTGTCAGGTAATTGCAATCCGGGTAATGTTACGATATAGCCTACTTTATATGCTGATGGTGTCTTTATTTCTTCTTGTACGTTTATAGGCAGTGTCTTAGTTTGTATAATTTCTATTTTTTGAACTTTGCCTATTTCATGGAGTTTATCACTAAGAATCATCTGAACATTGTCGTTGGCATGAAGCACAGTTGATTTTTTATTAATTGGCAGGTAAATGGTTCTGAGTTTTGGTGGTGTAATTTCCAAAAACTGCTCACCAATAATACCTGATTGTTGAATAGAAATTGTTGATGCATTAGGAATATTTATATTTGGTTCTGTTATAACAAATTTTACTCTAACATACGGGTCATCGAGATTTGAGACAACAGGTTGGATTTCTTCAACCTGACCGATTCTAAACCCCATAAGTTGTACAGCAGATCCCGGGCGCATTCCGTTGACATCTTTAAAGTCTACGGATAATCTTTCACCTGCTGATAAAGCTCTTCCTTTTATCCATAATATGCTAAATATAAGAATCAACAGGGATGTGAGGGTTAGCAATCCTACTTTGAATGAAGATGAAAAACGCATTGTAATTATTCCTTAGTTAACTTGTTCGGGATTTTCAATTCCCGCTACCTTCATCGGTCCTTCTATACACGCATCAATAAATTGTCTTGTGTATTCATTACCACCGTTAATCATATCTTGTGGGGTTCCGGAGTATACGACTTTCGTATTATACAACATTATAACTTTATCAGCACACCTTTGAATGGTGGATAATTGGTGGGTAACTATTATCGAAGTAGCTTTTAATTGTTCTTTTAGTCTTACAATATAATCTTCTATAATAGTTGATGATACAGGATCCAGGCCCGCTGTAGGTTCATCATACAGTATTGTATTCGGGTTTGTTACTATTGCACGAGCAAAACTAACACGCTTCTGCATACCACCTGAAAGTTCGTGAGGCATTTTTTCTTCAATTCCCTCAAGACCTACCAATTTGAGTTTTTGTGCAACAATTTCTTTCAATTCTTCTTTTGTGTATTTGTTTTTAAATTCTTTTCTTTCTGTGAGTGCAAAAGCTATGTTGTCGAATACATTTAGAGAGTCAAATAAGGCAGAATATTGAAATGCCATTGCAATATCCCCCGGTGATACTGTGATTTCGCCACTATCAGGTTTTGTGAGTCCGCAGATGAGTTTTAAAATGGTGCTTTTGCCGGCGCCGCTAAGACCAACGACTGCAAGTATTTCACCGTCTTCAACTTTAAATGATATATCATCTAATATTGTTTTTCCTTTGAACGATTTTGTTAGATTTTTAACTTCTATACTCATTTTTTTGATGCTTTCTTTAAATAATTTCTCAGTTGTCATTGTTTTTCTCTAAAAGAAAAACAATGCTGCAAAAATGTAGTCAATTATACAAATGGCGACAAAAGACCATACAACAGATTTGGTTGTTGAAAGACCTACGCCTTTTGCTCCTCCGTATGCCAGATATCCGCAAGTACAGCTGATTAAGGCAATTGTCGCTCCAAAACAAGCCGATTTAGCTAATCCTACAGTAATATCTTTTACATATAAACCTTGCCAAAGTGAACTTATATAGTTTAGTTTACTAACGTGAGCACTTAAGTATGCTGCTATTCCTCCACACAAAAGTCCAAAGGTCGATGAAATGATTACTATAACAGGCATCATTAAAAAACCTGCAATAACTCTTGGTACAAACAGGTACTCTACAGGATTAACCTTAAGCACTTTTAATGCATCAATTTGCTCTGTTACTCTCATTGTTGCTATTTCTGATGCATAGGCTGAACCAATCATAGAGATGATAGCGAATCCTGACATAATTGCTCCCAGTTCCCTTGTCATAACGACTCCCATAAGCATACCGACAAACTTTTCACCACCTTGTTTTACCATTTCGGGAGCAACTTGCATTGAAATGATAATTGAACACATACCGACTATTGAAAGCGTTATTGGTAGAGAATCAACAGCAAAACGTGAACATTGCTCTATTATTAGTTTTTTATTGAAATTTAGTTTTGCTATATCGAGCAATATAAATTTTAGAACTTGAACAGTTCTTATAGATATCTCGCCTATTGTTTCAAAAAAATCTTGAGCTTGGTTTAAAAGTAATTTTGCGAGATTGTAGGTTGCACTTTGTTTAAAAATTTCGATTGCTCTTGTATAGTTCATGAGTATTATTGTACCAAACTATTTGCTTAAACAAAAGTTTTTTATTCCTACAATTGATTTATATTTTTGTAAACATTACCCAAGAGAATTAGTTCTGCGGGGTTATATTTTATCAATAATTGTGATATAACTATATACAATGAAGGCAAGTGTAGCCGATTTTATAAAATAACACTAGACAATAGCGTCGAGGCGCAATAAGAGAAAAGGAGACTTTATGACAGTAGGTCAATTTGTATTTATGTTACACTCCCACCTTCCTTACTACAGAAAAGCCGGTATGTGGCCTTTTGGGGAAGAAAATCTTTATGAATGTATGGCAGAAACCTATGTTCCTCTATTGAACGCAATATCAGAGCTTTATGAGGATGAAGGTATAAAAGCTAAGTTAACAGTTGGTATTACTCCGATTTTGGCTGAGCAGTTGAACGATGAACACTTAAAACAAGGTTTTATCGACTATCTTGATGCAAGAATTAAAGCTGTTTCTAAAGATTTGGAAAGATATCCTGATCCCGAAGTTGCGCATTCTCAACATTTGAAATATCTGGCTAAATATTATTTTGATTGGTTTAATCACATTAAAGATTGCTTTATAAACAGATACAACAAAGACTTGATTTCCGCTTTCAAAAAATATCAAGATTTGGGTTGTATCGAAATTACTACATCAGGAGCAACTCACGGATTCTCTCCATTGTTGGCTACTGATTCTAACCTTAATGCTCAATTTAAAATAGGTTCTGATACAACAAAAAGACTATTCGGTAAAAAAGCAAAAGGCTGCTGGTTACCTGAATGTGCTTACAGACAAGGCTATGAATATATCGGTAAAGACGGTCAAAAGAAATGGAGACCTGCAATAGAAGTTACTCTTCAAAACAATGATATTGAATATTTCTTTACCGAATCACACGTTATAGAAGGTGGAAATTCTATCGGAAACAGACGTGTTATAGGTGTATACGGTAATATCGAATACATCCCTCTGCCTGAAAGAGAACCAACCGGATATGATACATATTCTGCATATTGGTTGCCTGATGCACAGGTTGCTGTTATGGGAAGAAATGACAGAGCAGGTTTTCAGGTATGGTCAGCGGCCGATGGCTATCCCGGAGACGGCTGTTACAGAGAATTCCACAAAAAAGATGATAAATCAGGTGCTCATTATTGGAGAATTACTTCTTCAACTACCGATTTGGGTGATAAAATGCTTTATGACCCTGTATTGGCTATGTCTCAAGTTAATTTGAACTCTGATCACTATACAACTTTGATTTATCACATGTTGAATGATTACAAACTTTCTCATAACAAAGAAGGTCTTGTAATGGTTTCATTTGATACGGAATTGTTCGGACACTGGTGGTTTGAAGGTGTTGAATTTATTAAACAGGTTGTTAGAAAATTCAATAACTATCTTCCTCAGGTTGAAAGAATGACTGCAGGTGAGTATCTTCAAGCTCATCCGCCGACCGAAGCTATTCAAATTCCTGAATCTTCTTGGGGACAGGGCGGTCATTTCTATGTATGGCAAAACCATCTTACAGAATGGATGTGGCCAATTATTCACGGTTGCGAAAAACGCATCATTGATATTGTTTCAAAATACGAAAAAATTCCTGAGGATAAACTTTTGCATAGAGCTTTAAATCAGCTGGCAAGAGAAAATCTTCTGTTGCAAAGTTCTGATTGGCCGTTCTTAATTACAACATGGCAAGCTAAGGATTATGCTACAGACAGATTTAGAGAGCATGTTGAAAGATTTGAAACAATTGCTGAAATGATTGAAAATAATAATATCGATGAAAAAACTTTGTCAGATATTGAATCTATCGACAATTGTTTCCCTGTAATTGATTATCGTGCATATCTTCCGATAGAAGAGGGTAAAATTCCTCAACAGGAAGAAAAACTTAAACCGCTTTATCAGTAGAAATAATTCGCAGATAAAAAAGAGATTCCTTATCAAGGAATCTCTTTTTTGATAGTTCTTATTTGAATGTTTTTTTTGAATTTATTTATTTTACAAGATATGTTCTATGTCTTCAAAAAAAATTTGAAAAACCTATTCTTCAAGTTTGATATATTGAGCATCTTCCCATCTTAAATCAATATATTTGATTTTCTTTTTGAGTGTTTTTATTTGAGGCAAAATAGCAGAAATATTTCTTATTCTCGAAAGTGCCATATAATCTAACTCTCCTATTCGCACGTTAACGATAGGAAGTTTTATGTATACATCTTTGGGATTTCTAAGATCAATATATTCTACTCGTTGTCCTGAGAATTGTTCTGTTGCTCTGACAATTGTTTCAATTTTTTTAATTTTTTTCTCATCCCACGTTCTGTAGTCATCACCCTTTGTACCGTAGGTAAGAACGAGTATTGCGTTTTCAATATTTTTTAGTGGCAGATAATCTCTTCCGATTAATTTCCCTCCCTCTGCAAAAAATGCGATGGGTTGAACTTTGGGGTCGGGCGAGATTCTAAGGATAGGTCTTCGTTCAACTATAATAATGCCAAGCCTTGCGGGGAACCACAACCTTTTTATATATACTTGTTTAATTGGCGGTAGTTTTTCTATTTCTTTTTCTATTTTTGTCGTATCAAAAAGGTATATTGGTCTTTGCGGTACAGGAGTTTGCCTTAGTATTGAAATAATTCTGTACGTGGGGGTAATCTTATTCCCAACAATCGACAGTGTATTGTTACTTGCAGAAGAAAATATATTTTTATTCAAATACCATTGAGGCAGCTTATAGACTTTATATGCCGCAAAAATGAGTAAAATAACCATAAAGAGTCTAACCCAACTACGCAGCCATCTCAAACGTTCTTTTCCTCGTCTGACATTACGTTGCATTTGGTTTATCTTAACTCTGCGTTCTATGTTGAGATTTTCACTCTGATTGTTATAATTCTGATTTTGCATCCCTGTTTTGTTTAACTATTACTTATTTAAGCCCGCACTATTTAGTATTATTTGTACAAGAGAATTGTAATCAATCCCCATGGCTTTTGATTGAGCAGGTAAATCGCTCAAATCAGTCATTCCCGGGCTTGTATTAATTTCAAGTACATAAGGCGTGTTGTTTGCAATTAGAAAATCCACCCTGCTTACGCTTCTACAAGCACACGCTTTAAAGGCTTTGATTGCAATTTCTTTTACTTTTTTTGTCATATCTTCCGATAATTCTGCAGGGAGAATAAATTCGGTCATTCCTGCTGTATACTTGGCCTCGTAATCATACCATTCATTTTTGGGTCTAAATTCAAGAATTTCTGTCGCAAACAGTCCGCCATTGACATTGGAATCTTCGAGGACTCCGACGGTTGTACTTTTCCCTTCAAGATACTCTTCTACCATAATATCTTGGCCGCATTGTTCAGACATTTTGAAGTATTTTTTCATTTCTTCTTCGTTGTTCACTTTGTACATACCGATGCTTGAACCTTCTGAAACCGGTTTTAGCATAAATGGGTAGTTGAGCTCTTTTATTTTGTCTTGATAGTCTTCGCCTTTTTTTATCAAAACGGATTTGATAAGGGGTATACCTGCACCTTTAAGTATGTTTTTTGTGTATTCTTTGTTCATACAAACAGAACTTGCAAGAACACCGCAACCTGTGTATGGAATACCCATAACTTCTAATAAACCTTGAATACAGCCGTCTTCACCGTATTTTCCGTGCATTGCGTTGTATACGATTTCTATTCCTTTTTGTTTAAGGTTTTGTGCAATATTTTCATCAACTTCTATGAGTTCTGTATTTTTGTAACCGAGCGCCATTAACGCATTAAATACGTTTTTGGCAGAACGTCTGGAAACTTCTGCTTCACTGGACGGGCCGCCCATTAATACACCGATTTTTTTATCTGTACTTACAATTTTTTCTATTTTTTTAACATCGTATTCCATATTTCAACTTCTTCTTCGCTCATTTTTCCGATAAATTTAACCTCCGGGACAAGTTCGATGGTATATTTATCTTTTACCATATTATACATTTTATTCATAAGATGTGAAACATCTTTTGAATCGGCATTGTGTTCATTTATTATAAAGTTTGCATGTCCCATCCACACTTGAGCACCGCCGTATTTTAAACCTTTTACACCTGCTTTTTCAAGCAATCTTCCTGCTGAGTCATTTGGCGGGTTTCTAAAGATACTGCCCGCATTTGGCATTGCAAGATTCGGTTGTTTACCTTTCCTAAACTCCAGATTCCTTTCCATTATAGCTGTGATATTTTCTTTAGTTTCAGGTCTGAGTTCAAATATTGCATCTAAAAGAATATAATTTTTTTTCTGCATTATAGAACTGCGGTATCCAAACATCATTTCATCTTTGTTTAATTCAATGACTTCTTTTTTGTCGTTGTCAAATATATGACAGCTTAAAAATGTGTCAGAAATAGATTGAGAATGAGCGGATGCGTTCATATAAACAGCACCGCCGACAGAACCCGGAAAACCTATCATAAACTCCATTCCGCTAAGCCCCTTTTGTTCTGCTTCTCTCGAAATCATAGGGACTTTTACTCCGCACTGGGCATGAATTTTGTTGCCTTCTACAGAGAATTTGTTCAATTTTGTAGTTAAAATAACATCATCATCAACACCGAGACTCGATATCAAAACATTTGAACAGGCTCCGAGAATGATAGGGTTTTGAGTGTTTTTCAGTATTTCTACAAAAGCCTCTATTGTTTGTGGAATGTATGCTCTTTTTGCACAACCTCCTATTTTAAAAGTTGTGTGTTTTTTTAATTCATAGTTTTCAATAATTTCGTAATCCATATAGAATATTCCGCATTAATCTTATTTTTTATATTCCTGCTTTTGTTTCTTCGTGTAATTTCTCGAGTTCGGGGCCTATTCTTGTTACATCTCCGGCACCGAGTGTAATAACCATATCTCCTGATTTTAGAAGAGGTATTATTTTTCTTGCTGCATTTTCCATACTACCACCGATATAAGTTACATCTTGGTTATTGAAGCATTGTGCAAAAGCCTTGGAATTTATCCCTTCAATCGGGTCTTCTGAGGCTGAATATACATCTACGACTATCAGTTTATCAACCGCACCAAAACTCTTTAGAAAATCGTTCCAAAGGCCTTTTAATCTAGTGTATCTGTGTGGTTGGAATATAGCAACGAGTCTGTTTGTGTTACAAAGTCTTGCACTGTCAAGAGTTGTTTTTATTTCTGTAGGGTGGTGTGCGTAGTCATCAAAGATTCTTATTCCGTCAAATTCTGCGACTTTCTGAAATCTTCTGCCCATACCCGTAAATGTTTCAAAATGCGGTTTTATTCTTTCAAGATTTACATTTGCTTCATTTAATGCGGCAACAACAGCGAGAGCATTATATATGTTGTGTTTACCCGGGATTGTCAGTTTTAATGAAACGATTTTTTCACTGTGCTTATAAATATCGAATTCCGAACCGAATTCGTTAAATTTCATATTCCTTGCAGAGTAGTCGACTCCTCCGCTTTCTATTCCAAATGTAATAAATCTCGTTTGCGGATTTGCTTCCATAAGCTGTTTTATTCCGTTACAGTCTTTGTTAACTATAACTTTGCCGCCTTTGACCATGTTGTTAATATGAGTTTTAAATGTTTCCAATAAATCTTTAAACCCGTTTTTGTAAAAATCAATGTGGTCGACTTCCAAATTGTTAATTACGGAAATATTTGTGTGATATTTGACTATTGTTCCGTCAGATTCATCAAGTTCTGCAACGAAGAAACTACCGTCTTCTGTTCCGTTTTGGCATTCTGCGTTTGTGTCAAGATCAGGAATTATTCCGCCCACACAATAAGACGGCTTGTAACCTGCTTGTTCAAGTACATACGAACATAGTCCGCTTGTTGTTGTTTTGCCGTGCGTACCTGAAAAACCTATGAATTTTAGGTTTTCTGTATCAGGTTTGCCTAAACCTTCAGAAATCATTTTTAGGATATCAGAGCGATGGTGAATTTTTAGACCAAGTTCTTTTGCTCTTATTATTTCAGGGTTGTTGTCTCTAATAGCCGTTGAGGCGACAACAATCATACCTTCTTTTACATAGTCTGCATTATGTCCTATGTGCACTGTTGCACCAAGTTTTTGAACTTTTTGTGTATATTTGCTCTCTTTAATATCAGAACCTGTAACAGTGCAGCCTAATTCCAACAAATATTTTGCTAATCCGCTCATTCCTACTCCGCCTATTGCTATGAAGTGGAATTTTTTTTCTTTGTTATCCATCGATGTCATCCTTAAAAACTCAGTCTGATTAAAGATTGCTTAAACCTATGCTTATGTTGTTGATAACACTAACTATCTGTTTGTTAATCTGTCATTGTGTCTGTCTTTTTTTCCTGACAAAGCAAGATTTAAACGAACATTATATCAATATTTTATTACAAAATAATTGCAAAATGTAAAGATAATAACAAATTCTGAATAAATTTATAAAATAACGGGCATAATTGGAATAAGGCGTATAGTTAAACCAAACAGAAACGGGGTATCCATAGTGTCGCTGAACGCGGTAGTACCAATATACACAGCCCAGGCAGGAATGTTGCAAGCTCAAAAGACCTTTGAAAAGGCCGCGCAGAGTATTGCGTCAGGATTAAGCAGCTATGTCAATCCTGCTGATATGTACGTAGCTACAGGGCTTGATACTACAATACGTTCTTCAAAACAGGCGATTAATGCTGCTCAAATGGGTTATAATTTTACGTCTGTGGCTGATTCCGCATTGGGAAGTATCAGCGAAAACTTGCAAAGGATCAGAGAATTAAGTATTCAGGCTTCAAACGGAATTTATTCCGAGTCGCAGGTCTCTGCTATGCAAGCTGAAATTGACCAGAATGTGGAACAAATTAAGCAGACGCTTTCTCAGGCAAATTTCAACGGAAAACCGACGATAAATGCGGTTACTCCGGAGAATCCTAACGCTGCTCCTACCGTAGATTTTATGGTTGGAACAGGTTCGACTGACATGATTACTTATGATCCGAATGTTGTTTTGGGTTCGATGAGTTTTGATGTGTCTTCTCCTGATGCGGCTGCTGCTACTTTGGCGCAAGTTGACACCATGCTAAGTGATATCGGTTCAAAAAGAGGTGAGATAGGGGCTGTACAATCCTCGCTAGAGGGTGCGATTAATTTACAATCGACTAATATTTTGTCCTATGCCTCTTCCTTGAGCGATATTCAAGATACTGATTATGTCAGCGCTATTATGGACTTGAAAAAATCTCAGTTCACAATGGAGGCTATGGCCAAAGTTATGAAAGCTGTTATGAACTCACAAAGTTACGTGCTTGATTTGTTAAAATAGTGTTGTGAGATTAGTTTTTACTTTTGTGTATTTTTTTAATGAATGTAAGTTTTCTTGGAATTGAATGTTCTATTTTTTCGTGTTAAACTATTGATGTAACAAAGATTTGGACTTTATTCTATGAATCTTGCTGCCCATTTTGATAATGAAAATTTAACTCAAATAGGTAAGACAACAAAAGATATTGTTGATAATCTTATTTATCTTGATAAATATAAGGATTGTAAAGCGTTTGTTAATTTTGCTAACAAGACAAATGTCTTTGAAAGGTTGTTATGTCTTTTGGAGTTTTTTTATAATGAATCTATAACTTTTGATTCTGATATTTCTTGTGATTATTTTGATGTGATTATCAAAATATTTGACCAAAAAATTTGCGAAGTAAAAAATTATCCACACAAAGGCTTGAAGAAAAAGTATTTGAGGCTTAGTGATGGTTGTCTTGAAATATTTGATTTCTTTAAATCACGTTATTTCTTTATTAAAAGTGATAGTGGAGAAATGTTTAAGAATAGGTACAAAGAATTTTTAAAAGATGATAATATTACTTTTCATACTTTAAATCTTGAGAATGTCCCTATTGAAGAACTTTCCGGTATTCTTTTAGGGTTGGTTTACGAAAATTATTGGGCAATGGATGCTGATTTTCTTGTTCCAATTGTGAAAAAATATATAAGAAATGCGTATTGTTTACTGAAAAAAAATAATATAGAAGTTCCTCAGTCAAGTTTCGAGGAACAAATTTATGTGTCGTCTAAAACTTATAGGAAAGCATTAATTGAACTTGCCAAATGAAGTAAAGTTTTTAACAAGAGAGCAGGTCGTTCTTATGCACGAGCAGTGTATGGATGATTTTGGAGGATTGAAAGGGATAAGAGATGAGAACCTGCTTATGTCTTCTTTGGGACAGCCTATGCAAACTTATGATGGTGTCTATTTGTACGATTCTATTTTTCTAATGGCTGCTGCTTATCTGTTTTATTTTGCCAAAAATCATTGTTTTTTAGACGGTAATAAACGTATTGCTTTGAAGACATGTTATCATTTTTTGAATTTGAATAAGATAGATTTGATGTTATCAAATCAGGAATTTTATGAGCTTATTTTGTGTTGTATAAAGAACGAAATGGATATTGATGATATAGCAGTCTATATCGAGAATAATGCTTTATATAAAAGCTAAAATTATTATTAATTTTTAATTTAATGTAAAGTTGTGCTTGGTTGTTACAATTTTTTGATTCTTGGGATATCAGTGTCAAATACTCTCTTTAAACAGGTTAATTTGACATTGTGTCTATGTAGATGTGATTAAGTGGTAATATGGTTTTATGAGCAAAAATATTCTACAATGGCTTAATAATTCAAGATATATCAAAAATCCGCTTGTTTTGGAAAAAATAAGTGCATTTTTGAATAGAAATTCTTCTTTTACACTTACCGGTCTTACATCTTTTTTGAGACTGTTTTTACTTGCGTTCATTTCTAAGAGTAAAAAGTTGGTCTTTGTTGTAAATACTGAGCAAAATGCACTAAGATACAGACACGATTTAGAAAAACTTTTTGGGATAAATGCTGAAATTTTCCCTTATCAGGATGTATCTTTGTACGATGGAGTCAGTCAAAATCTTTACAGGTATGCTAAACAGGTCGAGTTATTTGAAAATATTTCGAACATTGATGTTTTAATTGTTCCTGTTAAATCCTTACTCGAAAAATTCCCGTCTTTTGACTTTTTCAAAAAAAATTCCATAAAGATAAAAATTGATGATGAAATTGATACGTCAAAAATTGCGCAAAAACTTGTGGATATCGGATATAAAAGAGTTACCATGGTTTCTGATATCGGAGAATTTTCTATTCGAGGGGATATCATAGATGTATTTTCTCTTGACCGATATGCTTCTCGTATAGAGCTGTGGGGTGATACAGTTACCGATATCAGATATTTTGACAATAAAACGCAAAGAAGTGTCAAAAAAGTTAAAGAGACTATCCTCTTGCCTGTATACAAATTCATTTTGGATAAGGAAAATAAAGAATCTTTTAAAAACGAGTTGGTTGCTGCTACGGTGGCTTCTGATGTACAGGAAAATGCCGATATCGTAAAGGAAATGCTCTCTGAAACCTTGGAAAAAATTGATAATGAAAGTTATTTTGAGGGTATTGAATATTTTCAATCATATTTGAATAAAGGTATGCAAAGTGTTTTGGAACTGATACCGAAAGATTTTGCTGTTGTGTTTGATGAGTCTTCAGAAATTTTTTCAAAATTCGCACAGATAGACGAAAATTATACAAAGCAGATTGAAGAAAATACTCAAAAAGCATTGGCTCTGCCTCTCAAGAACAAAGCTCATCTTGAATTTGATGAGTTTCAAAATGTTTGTGCAAAAAGAGAAAAAATCTTTTTTGATAATTTTCTTGATACGGTTTCTGATTATACGGAAGAGTTTGAAAGTTCTCTTATTCCCAGCTTTTCGTCAAAGATGGAGGAGATACTTGCCTTTGTCGAGGAGAAAATAAAACAGGGATACAAGATTGTTATTGCAACAGATTATGCAAACAGAGTAGAGGAGGTTCTTAAAGACTTTGAAATATCCTGCTCTGATAACATAGAAAATCAATCAGATGTATATCTTATAGAAAATCTTTCTCTTGGCGGGGCAATAATTGAAGATTTCAAGCTGGTTGTACTTACTGATAAAGAGTTATTTAATAAAAAATCCAAAGATATTACTGCAAAAAAAGCTGTTTATCATAAAGAAAGCGTTGAATATATTGAGTCAATAAATGACATTAAAGAGGGAGAATATGTTGTCCATCAAGTTCATGGAGTAGGACTTTATAAAGGATTGAGCAAACAGGAGATAGACGGACAATTAAAAGATTATCTTACAATAGAATATGCTCAGGGGGATAAATTACATATGCCTGCCGAGCAGATAAATCTTCTTGTCAGATACAGAGGCTCGGGTGCAGTTCATCCAAAACTGTCAAGGATGGGCGGTAATGATTGGAATGTTACAAAAACAAGAGCCAAAAAGGCTATTGAAGATATTGCAAAAGATTTGCTCAGGCTTTATGCCAAAAGAGAAGTTGCTCAAGGTATAGCTTTTGAACCTGATACTGTTTGGCAGTGTGAGATGGAAGAAGCCTTTGAATATACTGAAACTCCTGATCAGATGAAAGCGATACAAGAGACAAAAGCTGATATGGAACAAGATAAACCCATGGATAGGTTAATTTGTGCCGATGTAGGGTTTGGAAAAACAGAAGTTGCGATAAGAGCTATTTTTAAGGCTGTTATGTCAGGTAAGCAGGCTGCCGTTATTGTTCCTACAACAATCCTTGCAATGCAGCATTATCAAACTATATCAGAACGTTTTAAACCGTTCCCCGTTAAGGTTGAACTTTTATCAAGATTTAGATCCCAAAAAGAACAGAAAGAAACCATAAAAAAACTACTCAAGGGTGAAGTTGATGTGGTAATAGGTACACACAGACTTTTGCAGGATGATATATTGTTTAAAGATTTAGGATTACTCGTTATTGATGAGGAACATCGCTTTGGTGTTAAGCACAAAGAAAAGCTCAAAATGATGAGAAAAAATATTGATATATTGAGTATGTCTGCAACTCCTATTCCAAGAACCTTGTACATGTCTTTGTCAGGTATAAAAAACATGTCAGTAATCAATACAGCGCCAATGAACAGGCTGCCTATAAAAACTCATGTCGGACAATATAACGAAGTTTATGTAAGAAATGCCATAAATCATGAATTAGAAAGAGACGGACAGGTATTTTTCCTTTACAACAGAGTAGAGACTATTTATGAGTTTGCGGCAGAGGTACAAAAGATTGTTCCAAATGCAAGAATCGCAGTAGCTCACGGTCAAATGGATGCAAAAACACTTGAAAACATTATGTTGGAGTACGCGGAGCATAAGTACGATATTTTGCTTTGTACAACTATTATTGAGTCGGGGTTGGATATCCCAAATGCTAATACAATGATAATTTATGATGCAGACAGGTTTGGCTTGGCTCAATTGTATCAGTTGCGCGGTCGTGTCGGAAGATGCGAAAGACAGGCTTATTGTTACTGTTTCTACAAAAATCCGAAGAATTTGACTCCTGAAGCGATGCAAAGACTCAATGCCATTAAAGAATTTTCTACACTCGGAGGCGGTTATCAAATTGCTCTAAGAGATATTGAAATAAGAGGGGTCGGCAATATTTTAGGTACAAAGCAACACGGTCATATGACCAGTGTCGGATTTGATACTTATTGTCAACTTCTGGAAGAAACTATAAACGAGCTTCAAGACAAGGACGAAAAACCGCAGCCTCCTGCAATTGTGGATATTAATGTTACAGCTTATATCCCTGATGAGTGGGTGGGGTCAAAAGAGCAGAAAATGATTGAATATAAACGTCTTGCTGATGTTAAAAATCTTGAGGAGCTTGATTTAATCCATCAGGAATGGATTGACAGATTCTCTAAAATTCCTGAACCTGTTGAAAATCTTATAAAGTTGATTCATTTGCGTTTATTGGCAACTCAGGCAAGAATTACTCTTATACGAGAAACTCCTGATAACATTAGGATTTATATGCCATACAACAAGATGGAGTGGAATATAATTGCATCTAAACTAAACACTACAGATAGAAATATTACAAAATATATAAAATACACTATTGCTCCAA
Organism: Candidatus Gastranaerophilales bacterium; assembly: GCA_944326555.1. Classification (GTDB taxonomy): domain Bacteria; phylum Cyanobacteriota; class Vampirovibrionia; order Gastranaerophilales; family Gastranaerophilaceae; genus Limenecus. The sequence goes on from CALVEK010000013.1 coordinate 66,471, forward strand.
AATCCTGCCAGGAGGGTAATTCCATCTTGCTTTTCAATAATGCTATTCTTAGTTTTAAAGAAGTATTTAACATGTTGAGTGATTTATTCTATTATATTAACAAGGTTACTTATGACTATATAAATAAGAATTAGAACTAATTGTATAAGGAGTTATAAAGATGAAAAAACTTAAACTGTTCGCAACTTTAATGATTGCGTCAATGTCGTTGATTATGTGCGGCTGCGTTAATAAAAATGCAGTGGTTACAGTAAATGGTGATGCTATCACAAGATCTCAATACGAAAAAGCATTTGATGCAGTAGCTCAAAATTCTATGTTTTCTCAGATGGGTATTGACATAAAAAAAGACGAGACTAGTTTTCTTCATCTTATGTTGAAAGATAGAGTTATCAACGAACTTATTGTGAAAAAACTTCTTGATCAGGAAATTGATAAGAAGCACATAAAAGTATCTAAAGAGGATATGGACAAAGAACTTAAAAATATTATCGATAAAGTAGGTTCTAAAGAAAAATTCAATGAATTGCTAAAACAAAATGGTGTTTCTTCTGCACAATTCAAAAAAGATTTGTCTGACGAAGTAAAAATTCAAAAATTGGTAGATTCTCTATCAGTAGTTTCTATAAGCGATAAGGATGCACAAAAATTCTATAAAGAAAATGAAGATAAGTTCAAAAATCCTGATAAAGTAAGAGCTTCTCATATCCTTGTAAGTGCAAATTACGAAGAATTAAAGGCAAAGATTGCGGCTACTCCTGAAGGCAAAAAAATGTCTGCTGCTGATTTGGATGCTGCCGTAAAAAAAGAAATGGCTGATAAAAAAGCCAAAGCTGACAAACTTTTGGCAGAAGCTAAGAAGAATCCTAAAGATTTTGCCAAGTTAGCAAAAGAAAATTCTGATGATACAGTTTCTGCAAAAGAGGGCGGTGATTTAGGCTTCTTTGCTAAGGAAGAAATGGTAGAACCTTTTGCAAATGCAGCTTTTGCGATGAAACCAAATACTTTAAGTAATGTTATTCAAACTCCATACGGTTATCACATTATTCTTGTAACAGACAGACAAAAAGCAGGGGTTGAACCTTTTGATAAAGTGAAGTCAGAAATTAAAGAATTCTTGACTAACCAAGAAAAAGTTAAAGTTCTTCAACAATATGTTGATACTTTGAAAAATCAAGCTAAAATTGAATACAATGACCCTAGCTTTAACCCTTCAACAATACAAAAACTGTTGAAAGAACAAGCAAAAAACAATCCCGCACTTATGGATTCACAAAAATCAGCAAAGGAATAAAGAATGGATAAAACTTTAAAGAACAAACTGTATGATTTAATCGGCAAGTTTAATGAAGCAAAAATTCTTGTAGTCGGAGATATTATCCTCGATGAATACCTTTGGGGAATGGCAAATCGCTTGTCCCCCGAGGCTCCTGTACCTGTTTTAGAGGTTAAGAGAAAAACATATTTGTTAGGCGGTGCTGCTAACGTTGCAAATAACATAGCTGCTATGGGTGCTAAAGCTATGATGTGTGGCGTTATAGGTGATGATTTATACAGCAATGTCGTTTTAGATTTGCTTAACAAAGGTAAAATTAATACAGATTTTGTTATTAAAGACAGTTCCAGACCTACAACGGTTAAAACAAGACTTATTGCGCAAAATAATAAACATCTTGCGAGAGTCGACATCGAATCTCTTGAGTTAATATCTTCTGATATTTCAAAACAAATATATGAAAATGTCGAAAAAGTTATCGATGATATAGATTTGATTATCCTGTCGGATTATGTGATTAGTGTGTTGGATGCAAAACTTATCAAAGATATTGTAAAACTTGCAAATCGCCATGATAAGATTGTTCTTACAGATCCTAAGGGACAAGATTTTTCAAAATATGATGGTGTAGATGTTCTTGTTCCTAATATGGGAGAGGCTCTTATCGCAACAAAATCAAGCGCAAATAAGCAAATTAAAAAAATAGCGGAGGCTTTGAGAAAAATTGCCGATAAAGTAATTATCACGCAAAGCTCAAAGGGTGTTTATTACTACGATGGCGCTGATGAAATAAAGCTCGATGCCTTCCCTACAGAAGTTGTTGATGCAACAGGTGCAGGTGGTACTTTTGTTGCTTTCTTGGGGCTTGGTCTGGTTGCATCAGGGTTTGATTATAATGTTGCTTTGGCACTTGCAAATTATGCTGCAGCTGCTGCGGTTAGAAAAGTCGGTACTTTTGCGATTAAACCTGTGCAACTTAAAGAGATTATCGAAGTTGCATATAACAACGCCGGCAAAGTGTCAGGTAAAAAGAATTAGTTTTTGTAATGGGATTAAAACACAATGGGACAATTAATTGAACGCAGTAATATACAAAATCTCTTGGGTGATTTAAGGGCAAACGGGAAAACAATTGTAACTACAAACGGTTGTTTTGATATTTTGCACGTTGGACATGTAAGGTATTTGCAAAAGACAAAAACTTTTGCTGATGTGATGATTGTTTGTCTTAATTCTGATGTTTCCGTAAAAAAGATAAAAGGGCCTGACCGTCCGATTAACAATGAAAATGATAGAGCCGAGATTTTGTGTGCTTTAGAATGTGTTGATTACGTTGTAATGTTTGATGAGTCTTCACCGGAAAATCTTTTGTGTGAAATTAAACCTGATGTTCACACAAAAGGTGCAGATTATACATTAGAGACTTTACCTGAGGCTAAATCAATTATGGCTAATGGCGGAAGAATAGAGTTTATTAGCTTTGTTGAAGGTAAATCTACAACAAATGTTATTAAAAAAATTGGTGCTCAATCTGCTTGTAAGTAGCTTTTAAGTTGATTGTTAAGATTTCTTAATATTTTCTTTTCTAAAAAGGCAATTTCTTTGGCAAAAATTACTTTATATAAGTAAGGGATTAAAGGGATTAAATTTTATAGGGAGAAAATATCATGGCAGTTGGACCAAGAGATTACATTGATCAGTTGTTAGTAAAAAAATATGCAGATGAAAAAGTAGATAATCCGGAAATTGCAAAAATGGTTGATCCGGATAAGATGCTCAGTGCGATGGGAGATTTTTCGGATATGCGAAAAAATATGATGCTGCTGAGTAATAAGTTGAACAGTTTTTGTGCAGCGTTGAATGCCAAATCCGCGCAATACAGATGTTCGAGATTCGCAACAGCGTAGCGAAATCGGACGGGGCTGACTAACAGGAAAGCCCCTTGTGAGCGAAAACCACGTTTTTCGCGAACGTCCGAATTTCAAGAAGCGAAATCGGACGGGGCTGACTAACAGGAA
>CALVEK010000014.1 GCA_944326555.1 Candidatus Gastranaerophilales bacterium
GCTCAGGAGTGTTCAAAGATATTAGAATCGCAAAATTCAGATAATTTGGATGAACTTTTTATCTTAGGAGGCTCATCTGGTGGTGCAAGACCAAAGATTTTGACATCTATTGATAACGAGGATTGGATTATTAAGTTTCCATCATCCTCTGATTCTAAAAATATTGGTGAAAAAGAATATCAATATTCCCTATGTGCAAAAGATTGCGGAATAAATATGACAGAAACAAGGCTTTTCCCTTCTAAAATTTGTTCAGGATATTTTGGGATAAAAAGGTTTGATCGTAAAAACGGTAAGAAAATTCATATGATATCAGCAAGCGGACTTTTAGAGACAAGTCATAGACTTCCTAATCTTGATTACAATACATTGATGAAATTAACACTTGAACTAACAAGAAACTATCAAGATATTGAACAATTATTCAGGCTAATGTGCTTTAATGTTTTTGCACACAACAGAGATGACCATTCAAAGAATTTTTCTTTTCTTTTTAATGATACAAAAAAAGAATGGCACATATCTCCTGCGTACGATTTAACTTACAGTTTTTCATTTAATGGGGAACATGCGACAACAATTAATGGCGAGGGCAAAAATCCGACTTTAGACGATATTCTAGCCGTGGCAAAAAATATAGGACTCAAGGAAAAATTTGCAAAAGATATTGCATCAGATATTCAAGAAAAGTGCTCGAAATTATTTTAATTAATCTCATCCTTTTGCCTATTTAATCTTTAAATAGAAGCTTCTTTAAACTGGGAGATTGAGACGGAGAAAATTTAATAAAAAATCAAACAGACAGCACGATTGAGGCTGTTTTTTAGTATTGAGATGTATGGGGCTTTTCTTGCACTTAAGTACTCTTTTCTTGCACTCTTTTGCACTCCATTTGCAAAATTTTAAAACCACATTAGGCTAAAATCAGCTTGGTGTTTGGAGTTAATCCTAGTGCAATAAAGTGCAAAAAAGTGCAATTTTATTTTTACTTACAAATTGAGATACACCAAATTATCAATGAGATTTGGATATTTACGCAAATTTTAATGCCTTGTTAAAAAAAATGAATTAATTTTCATTTATTTCCTCAAAATTATCCTTAAAACTTCTTCTTTTGAATTAGCAATATGAAATAATTTCCCAATAGGATTTTCTTTTAAAAGATTCATTTCAAAAATCTTTTTGTATTGCAAAACAAGCCCCTCCCAGAAATCAGCCCCAAAAAGAACAACTTTTTTTACTTCACCTAATTTTGGATATCTGTTATTTTGTATAAGAGTTGATGCTTCTTGTAAAGTTGTTACACTACCTGGAAATATAACAAAATTATCAGCAACTTTAGTAAATTTAACAATTCTTTCTGCTTCACTGTTTGCTTTTCCAATAGGAATACAATCGTGAAGATTTTCGTCGCCCCAAAGCGGTTCAACTACAATTGCGAGATTTTGTAATGGTTTCCCTTTAGCATCTTTTATGGAAGCTTCTTTTGCCGCATCATATACTTTGCCCATAATACCATGACTACCGCAGCCATGGACTACATTAAAACCGTTTTCGATAAAATGTCGTGTAATATCAGAGCTCGCTTTTAGATATTTTTCAAGAAGCTCACTACTCACAGAGCTACCTAAAATTGCAACCGTTTTTTGTTTACTTTCAACACTTGTATAATTAGTATTTAAACTTGGAATTTTATTTATTAAATCAATTGAATCTATCATAACTACTTTAAAAGTTATAAATAAAAATTTTTGCTATCATAAAATATAAAAATTTTAGCCTAAAATCACATTAGTGTTTAAATTCAAGTCCAATGCTAGAGCGGCTGTCTACAGAGGGGTGAAGCGAAGCGTGTCCGTTTAACGCCGACAAACAAGAGAAGTGCAAAAAAGTGCAATTTTATTTTTGCTTGCAAATTGAGATAACCAAAATTATCTATTAGATTGAATAATATTTTATTTTATATCTTCAATAATTGCTTTTTTTAATTTTTTATCTAATTTAGCTACTATAAATTCTCCATTAGAAGTTCTAATTTTGAAACTTATAAAATTTAATAAAAATTTAGGATATTTATATTTTTGGATTAAATCATTTTTTAAATTTTTAATAAATTCTGAATAGTTACATAAAACAAAAGCTGCTGATTTGTATTGTAATAACTCAAAATCTTTATCTCTAAAAATTGGATTTAAAGGGTTTTGCATCCATCTCTGTTTTCTAAAAGGGAAGTACCAAGAAAAGCCCCCAAAATATGGTATATAAATTGGAATAATACCTTTATTACTAAGTGATAATGATATATATGTTTCTTCTTCTTGAATTTCATAAGTATTATTGCCATTTTGAGGAAGCCATAATTCTGACCTGTATAAATAAGCTTGTATTTTGGGTTTAAGTGTTAGTTTTGAAAAATATAAAGATGATATAACAGCTCCTATAGTACCAATTGCTACTAAAAAATTTATTATATTAGGATAATCTGCTAAAAAATTTTCAATCTCACTTAACATATCAAAATCATAGCATAAAAATAACCTTCCCCACTTGACTTCTGTCTCAAAACGAGTGATGAATGTGTTGCACAAAGCATTACAAGGATTTTGAGACAATGGAAAACCACGTTGAGACAATCAAATACACCCCTGAGAAGGCAAAACAAAATTTCTTGCTAAAAATATGTTTGAAAAGTAAACTAAAACTCTTTTAATAATTTAGTACAATTTGTTTTTACAACAGATATAATATCTTTTCCTATTTTATTTTCAAAGCTATTTATAACACTACCCACAATATCTGGGAGGATTTCACATTGATTTTTGATAACTTTTTTTAATTGAGTAAAGCTGATATCATTTTCATTTGCTAATTTTTCAAAGTGTCTTAACAAAATCTCATCATGTTTATAATGTCCGCCAATTTTCATAGCCATTTTCTTTGACAATTCAGGATAAACTTGTGAACAGAGAATATCGTATGCAGGTGCAAATTTTATTTCTCCATTGTCATAATGTAGAATAGAAAAATTCTTACCGTGTGCGTCATTATTTCCTATTAAATAATTAAAAATCATTAATTGAATAAACTGATTAATTGTAACGGCAGGTTGAGATGTAGTTCTTAAAATTTCAAAACATCTTTTAAAATCAACTCCACCTTCTGTTTGGTATTTATACACACTTGGAATATTAGAAGCCTGACAAAAATCTTCTTGGTGAATTCTCTTTATTTTTTTACCAATTATTTCTCTATCGTATCTTTGAATTAAAAAATATTTTGTTTTATTAGCATAACCGATTTTGACATTAGGAACTTTTATTCCTAGATTTTCAGCAGCTTTTATACATATAAATTCATTTTCAATTGTTTCATTAAATCCGTTTATTGCTGGTTTTATAATATGGCTTGTCGGCACGTTATTTTGGGGAATTCCAATTTGTCCGTCTACAACAATTACGGAGGTTTTATCCTGAGCTCCTGCTAAAGATAATCGCATATCCTCAATTCCTGTTGCTAAAGGCTTTTGTGGAAGTTCATTTATAAATTTTTCAAGTTCATCATCTGAAAATAGCGTATAATCAATTTCATAAGATTCTTGCAAGTATTTTGAAGGTGTTTGTTCATCATCACTATCAAAGAATGAAACAGCACCGGCACAATCATAGCCTATTGCGTACAGTATAGAAAAATCATTTTTAGGATTAATCCCATATTTTTTTCCAATAGCAATTCTTGTATGTTCGCTTTCAGGTAATAATCCATTAAAAAAGCCTCTACATTGTTTGTTTTCAAAAGGCTCTTTTTGAATTGGCAAACTTAAAGATAAGATTCTATCAGTATTATTAGAATATCGGAAATTTATACCGCCGTAGCCGTCTTTTTCTAATATTCCGATATGTTTATCGTTTAAAAATACATTCAAAGAATTATTCAAGATTTACCTCAAAAATTTCTTCCCAAATAGATTGCATCTCTATCGCAATTCCTAATGCGTTACAAACATCTATGATTTTCCCAATTTGTGCAGTTTTTTTCCCGTTTTCCAAATCAACAAGAAATCTTACTCCAACATTAGCTGCAATTGCCAAATCAGCTTGAGTAAGTTGTTGCGCCTTACGCAATTTTTTTATATATTCACCTAATTTTTTAGTATCTGTAATATTCATTTTTACCTATCGGTAAAATTTTACTATGTTTTTATAAAAAAAACAACTTTTTTACCGAACGGTAAAAATCATAACTAAGCAAATCGATTTTGCGTGAAAGTTTCTCGATCGGTAAAATCAATGTCATCTTTTTGTACATTGAATCTTTATGCAAAATTTTTTTTTATATCAAGATATGCTAGCATAACAATATGGTTTGTATGTCTAGAATGTAAGTCTATTTGAAATTTTGACTCTTATTAAAAACAATTATATAATTAGGTTTATTAGTGGAAAGGGTTCTGTATGAAAAAATTTATTTCTTTGTTGCTTTTTATTTTGTATCCTTACTTCCAGTTTTTGCCGCAGATTGGAAAGAAATTTGCCCTAAAAAATATGTAGATGTTACGTCTATAACTTGGGACAAAAATGTTGTTTCTTTTTGGATAAAATCACTAAACCCTGGGGATTGGAAGCTAATAAATAACAAGAAAGTTTGGTATACGAATGAGTTCTTCTTGCTTAACTGTAAAAAGAAAAAATGGCTCTTCAAAGTGTTATTTTTTATGATTTACAAGGTAAAACCATTGATATACTAGAGCTCGATGAGGTATTTGTTCAATGGCATAATGTTGTTCCTGAGACTACAAGTGATTTGTTTTATCGAGCTTTTTGTAGGTAGAAATTTAAGCCTAAAAACTATCTATCCTATTTGCTCTAATTTCTACTTGATTTTTTGTCTCAAAACTGGTGCTGAATAGATAGAATTTTTTGAAAATTAAATTGTCATTATTTATATTTTAATATTACATTAGCGGTATGTTCTATTATTTCGTCAGTATGAGCTACAGAAACAAACATTGATTCAAATTGTGAAGGCGCAATGTATATTCCATTATTCAACATATAATTGAAATAATTTGCGAATTTATTTACATCACAAGTTGAAACGTCGTTATAATTTGAAATTGGTGTGTCTGTAAAAAAGACGGATAATAAAGAACCGACTCTTTTTGTTTGAAGTCCAACTGATTTGTACGCATTTTCTAATATTGAAGCCTTTTTATCAATTTCCAAATAAATCTTAGGATTTTCAATAAGAATTTTTAAAGTTTCAATCCCTGCAGTAACGGCAACAGGGTTGCCCGAAAGAGTTCCTGCCTGATATACCGGTCCTAGAGGAGCAACACAAGACATAATATCTTTTCTCCCTCCATATACAGCTAAAGGCATCCCTCCCCCTACAATTTTTCCAAAAGTAGAAAGATCCGGTTCTATTCCATAGTATTCTTGAGCTCCGCCAAGAGCAAGCCTAAAGCCTGTTATGACTTCATCAAAAATTAATAAAGAATTATATTGTTTAGTTATATCTCTTAAAAACTTTAAAAAATCTGGTTTAGGAGGAACAACACCCATATTAGCTGCAACAGGCTCTACAACAATACAAGCTACATCATCTCCGTATTGTTCCATAATTTTTCTAACCGAATTTTCATCATTATAATTGGCAAGAAGTGTAAATTTGGAGTAATCTTTAGGAATTCCCGCACTATCAGGAATTGCATCAGTTAAAACGCCAGAACCCGCCTTCATTAATAATCCGTCTGAATGACCGTGGTAGCAGCCAATAAATTTTATTATTTTTTCTCGTTTTGTGTATCCTCTTGCAACTCTAACCGCACTCATAACTGCTTCAGTTCCTGAACTTACAAGTCTTAGCATTTGCATTGAAGGAACACACTTTTGTATTAATTCTGCTAAAATTATTTCTTTTTCGGTAGGAGCTCCAAATGTTAACCCGTTTTCACAAGCCTTTTTTACCGCTTCAATCACTTTAGGATGAGTATGTCCTAAAATTCCGGGACCCCAAGAACAAACATAATCAATGTATTTATTTTCGTCAACATCATAAATATACGGACCTTGCGCCTTTTTAACAAAAAATGGAGTTTTCTTTACTGCATTAAATGCTCTTACTGGGCTATTTACTCCACCCGGCATTTTATTTAGTGCTTTTTTAAAAAGTTCTTCTGATTTTGTCATAATGCTCCTTTTTTAGGCTATTATTCACTTAGCCATTTTGCCATTTCTAACGCATGGTATGTAATAATTATTTTTGCCCCTGCTCTTTTCATAGCAATTAGATTTTCTGTTACTATTCTTTTTTCATCAATCCAACCTTGCATAGCAGCAGCTTTTACCATTGAATATTCACCGCTTACATTATAAACGGCAAAAGGGATATTGAAAGTAGCGGCAGCATTTTTTAAAACATCTAAATATGCCAAAGCAGGTTTTACCATAACAATATCTGCTCCTTCTTCAATATCCGCTTCAATTTCTCTTAAGGCTTCTTTTCCGTTTGAAAAATCCATTTGGTAGCTTCTTCTGTCGCCAAAACAAGGTGCAGAATTTGCCGCATCTCGGAATGGTCCATAATATGCAGATGCAAATTTGGCGCTGTACGCCATAATCGGAGTGTTTTTAAAACCTTCTGAATCGAGAGCTTTTCTTATTGCACTAATTCTACCATCCATCATATCAGATGGTGCAACCATGTCTGCACCTGCTCTTGCAAGACTTACGGCCATTTTTGATAGCAATGGTAATGTTTCGTCGTTTAAAATTTCGGCATCTTTTACCATACCGCAATGACCGTGCGATGTATATTCACATAGGCATACATCTGTTATGCATAAGATTTCAGGATAATTAGCTTTTATATATCTGACTGCTCTTTGGGTAATGCCGTTTTCCGAATATGCTTGAGTTGCAAGTTCGTCTTTATCTTCTATTTTGGGAATTCCAAATAGCATAATACCCGTTATTTTACTTCTTTTAACTTCCTCAAGTATTTCAGGGAGTTTGTCAATTGAATATTGATAAATATTTGGCATTGATTTAACAGGCGCTTTTATATTTTCGCCATCTATAACAAAAATCGGGTAAATAAAATCCTTTACGCTAAGTCTTGTTTCTTTTACTAAATCTCGTATTATTTCATTTTGTCTTAATCTTCTAAATCTTTTCATTTTGAATCCTTATTTTTCGTTTTTTTCTAAGCACTCAATTATGCCATCTATATTGTATTTGTCTGCAATCAGAATTTCAGAAACATTGTAATTATTCAAAGCCTGAGCGCATTTTTGACCAATACATACAACTTTTATCTTGTTATCAAAATCTGTATTAAAGTTGTCAAAAAATGTTGTTACACCTTTTGCACTTCCAAACACTAAATAATCTACATCAAAAGATTTAATGTTTGAAGCTGATATAATGCTTTTTTTCTCAGTATTTTCTTTTAATTCATATAGTTGAAAATCCTGATACTTAATTTTTGCATCATTTAATGTGTTTATTAATAAGTCGCTACCTTCTTTTGCTCTAAAAATCAAAACCTTTTCATTTGTTTTTAGCTTTAGCAAGAGTTCTTTTGTTAATGTTTCAGAGTCAAAATTGTTTGGGATTAAGTCAGCATAAAAACCGTATTCTAAAAGTTTGTCTGCTGTTCCTGAGCCAATCACGGCAAATTTTAAATGTGAGAGTAATCTTATATCTTTATGTTCTCTTTTTAATTTTAAGAAAAACTGTTCTATACCGTTTTGGCTTGTAAAAACTATCCAGTTAAACTCGCTAAAATCCGGTAACAGCTCATCACTGCATACAACATCCAAAAAACCCCAGTCTATAACTTTAGCGTTTTTTTGTTCAATTTTTGCACGGAGTTTTTCTACAAAGCTATTTGTTCCTGTTACAGCTATTTTTAAATCTTTAAAATTTTTATTCTCCAATGTTTGAGATTCTTCAATATTGTTTGTATTGCTTTTTAAATCAAAATTTACACATTCTCCTATAACAATAACTATTGGTGCTTTTAAATTAGTACTTTCCGTTTTAATTGTAATATTACCTATGTTTCCCTTAATAGTTGTCTGTTCTTTTGTGCATCCCTTAGATATAATCGCACAAGGGGTATTTTCATTCATTCCTGCTGCTATAAAGTTATTCATAATTTCTGCAATATGATGATACCCCATTAAAAAGACAATTGTACCGCCCAATTTTGTTAACGCTTGGTAATTAATGGGAGTAACATCTTCATCGTTATTAACTCCAACTGATGAGCCTGTTAAAACGGTAAAATTACGACTCAAATGTCTATGTGTAACAGGGATTCCTGCTAATTCCGGTACGGCAATTGCTGATGAGATTCCTGGAATAACTTCATATTCTATATTTTCTTGTTCTAAAATTTGTGCTTCTTCTGAGCCTCTACCAAATACGAACGGATCGCCACCTTTTAAACGGGCAACAGTTTTCCCCTCTTTTGCGTATCGAACAAGAATTTCATTTATTTTTTCTTGAGGCATTGATTTTTGATTATAGCGTTTGCCAACATATATTTTTTCAACTGTTTGAGAAAGATTATTAATTATCTTTTCATCCACCAAAGCATCATAAAAGACAACATCAGAGTCTATAAGTTTTTTTAGACCTCTTAGCGTAATTAAATCTGCTTCGCCACAACCTGCACCAATTAAATAAACTTTACCTGTCATTATCTGATTTTCCTATGATTTTATTTGTGATATGAGGTTTGGAATATTTTCTAAGATTTTTGAATAATCTCCATTTGTATTAATTTCCTTACCTTTGTACATTATTGTCAGCTCAACATTGTTTTTATCAGAAAAATTACTGTAGACACCATTAATATCACTACAGTTTACCTGTAGACATTTTAGAACTTTTCGCTCTAATTTATATTGCCTAAAAGTTTTATCATCATTAATTTGAGCAATTTCATTTTTATACTTAAAATCGTTTTTAGCCTCAACTGCAATTATACCTTGACATGCGGCAGGTACTATTTTGTCTGTATTAAAAATACGAAAATCAAATTTCTTATTCAAAGTTTCGGTTATTTTAAGTCTGTCTAATCCTGCTTTGGCCAATATTATTGCATCGTATTCTCCGTTTTCAAGTTTTTTTAATCTCGTATCAATATTCCCTCTAATCATTTTTATTTGAGCATTAGGAAAATATTTTTGCATATAAAAAGATCTTCGAGGGCTGCTGGTACCAATAACTATAGGCTCCTTAATATCTTTTGGGGTAACCAATACATCTCTGGCATCAGCTCTGGTCGGTGTACAGATTATTTCCAGTCCATCTTTTAGCTCTGAAGGTAAATCTTTTGCACTGTGGACAGCTATGTCAATTTTATTTTGAGCAAGAGCATCTTCAAATTCATTGATAAAAAGACCTTTGTCTCCAATTTCGCTTAGAGGTTTATCTAAAATCTTATCCCCAACAGTTCGAATAACAACAATTTCTGTTTGTAAATCAGGAAAATGTTCTTTCAATGACTTTTCAACTATTTGCGTTTGTTCAATTGCAAGTTTGCTGCCTCTTGTTCCAATTCTTATTGTCTGCATTAAATATCCGTTTCTTTTTGATTAATTTTTTAAATATATATCATTAATTAAAACTGTTAACTCCGTTTTTAGTTCTTCTAAGCTGAGATTAAAATTGTGCTTTTGATAGTAGTCTAAAAGTAAGTGAATAATTTTTGCTCGTATATTTTGTTCTTCTATTTTTAGTTTTAATTCTTGTCTTAGTATCGCAATATTTTCAATAATTTCGTCAATGTTTTCAGGAATATCGTTTTCTATCATGTTTTTTAAACAAGCTGATAGGTAAGGTGCCTTGCCACTTGTTGTGCAACCTAAAACAAAAGAATCTCTTTTTATTAATGCAGGAAAAAGAAAAGAACAATTGTCTACATCATCTACAGAATTCACAAATATATTATTATTTTTACAATTTTGAGCGACAAATTCATTTACAGCCGAGTCATCTGTTGCAGTAATTGCAATACAAGCGTTTTTAATATCATCGATATCAACCAGTTTTTGTTTGTAGGTTAAATTTTTATTTTGTTCTAAAAGCATTGCTAAATCTGTACAAATTTTCGGTGCAACAATCGTTATTTTTGCTTCAAAAGGGATGAGTTTAACAATTTTTCTAAACGCTACATTGCCTCCACCGACAACCAGTACATTTTTATCTTTTAAATCAATAAATAATGGAAAATATGACATTATATTATACCGTTTCCTTCCTTATCTATTGAGTCTACAACATTTTCAAAAGATTCTGCATCCAGTTTATTTTTTAATTTCAATAAAATCTTTTCTAATGAAAAATCTCTATGTTTCAAATCTTCTGCTTTAATTTTATCTAACGCATTATGATAAATTACATTTTTATATGTTTTTTGTAATTCTTGATTCAAAATATTGTGTGCATCACAAACAGCCTTTTCTTTTTTTGAATTATTGTTTTTAACTATTTCTTTAAAATAATCTATTGTAATCAGTCTGCAATTTTCAATTTTAGAAATTTCTCTATCAATATCATAGGGTGCAGCTAAATCAATAAAAAGCATTTTCTTTGACGACTTATTTAAAAGGGTGTCCTTGTAATTTAGCGTATAATGAGGGCTGTTTGTTGCTGAAATTACTACATCTGCATTTTTTAAACAGTCAAATCTTTGTGAATAATCTATTACAGAAATTTTATCCGTAAAATTAACCGCATTACCGTGCGCTCTTTGTGTTGCGATAATTTTTATGTTCAAATTTTTACTTAAAATATTTTTTATAATAGATGAACCAATCTTTCCGCTGGCACCGATTATTAAAACACAAGGCGCACTAACATTATTCTCTTGTATAAAATTTTTAATTTCACTACAAGCTAAAGTTGCGTATGAAATTGCTGTTTTTGAAATTTCTGTTTGTGTTTTGATTTTTTTTGCACATGACAATGCACTTAGAAAAGAGGTGTTTAGTTCATATCCTGTTCTCTTTTCTTGTAATGAATCTAAATAGGTTTGCCTAACCTGTGAAAGTATTTCATTTTCACCCAAAATCATAGAATCAAGTCCGCAAGTTACTTTAAAAATATGCTCAATTGCGCTTTGTTTTTCGTAGTATCTTGCATATTTTCTTATTTCCGTAATAGAAAGATTCACCTTTTTTGATAGCAAATTCTCAAGAACATCAAATTTACAATTCTCTGCTTCAACGTAAATTTCTGTTCGATTGCAAGTTGTCAAAATAATACATTTTGCATCTGTTATAAATTCACTTAACTGAGATAAGAAATCTTGCTTTTCTGAATTTGTAAATGCAAATTTATTTCTAATTTCTTCCGGAGCCGTTTTGAAACTTATGCTTATGCATTTCAAATTAAATACTCCTTGATAATGTCTATAAAACGACTTTCATTATCAGTTACCCAATTTTCAAAAGTAGAGTCTGAAGATTGAATTTCTTTTCCTAATTTTCTCAGCATTTCAGGAATATTGTCAGCTGCAACAGTACCAAGGACTTCGCCAAAACGTTCTTTTCCTTGTATTTCATTACCACCGTAAAAGACATCAAAAACGTCAGTGAGTACGTTATCTACTTTTTTCTTTCCGCCTTTAAAACCAATTCGTCCTGTTTGATGCGCTGCACATGATGATTGGCAACCTGAAATACACAATTTAGGTAACACTCCGTTTTTAAAGTTTTCTTCTTTATCAACATCAATAATTTTTCTCAACAATCCGCTTGAATCAGCAATACCTTGTTGACAAATTGTTGCCCCAACACAGCTTACAGATTCTTGTAATTCTGTATGAGCATTATTGCTGTTTATTATATCCAAAACTTTATTTGCTTCATCTGCAGTGAGATTAATGATGTACATTTCTTCTTTTGTTGAAAGTCTCACTTCAACATCTTCTAAAGATGAAATTAAGTTGTACAAATCCTTTAGTACTTGAACAGATGGATTGCCGAGAGGAGGATGGTATTTTACTGCATACAAACCATCTTGCTTTTGTTCTATTACATTATTTTCGATTTTTGCAAATTCTCCGTTACCTTGTTTTGTGATTGAAGTAGTTTCAACACTACATGTCAAATCTTCTGTTTGCTTTAAAGATTCTAAAATAGTGTTAAATTCTGATAAGTAAGTTTCTTCACCAATAGTTTTTGGCATATATCTTGTTCTTGCTTTAGCTCTGTTATCATAGTTGCCGTGTTTCATAAACATACGAACCATAGTTGCAATGTAATATAAAATATCTTGAGGTTCTATATTCTCAGCAGTCTTAACTCCTAATTCCGGATTTACTCCCAAGCCTCCTGCTGTATATAAATCAAATTTACCGTTATCTTTTGCTACAAACCCCATATCTCTGTATGTAGCGTGTACTATGTTTTTAGAAGTGTTAGAAAAACCAACTTTTAGTTTTCTTGGCAATTTAATTGTTCCAATCAAATTTAACAAAAAATTAGAAGCTGCTTTAGCGTATGGTATAACATCAAAAAATTCACCTTTTTCAACACCTGATAAGGGTGAACACAAGACATTTCTTGGGTTATCGCCGCCACCTCCTCGTGTGATAATATTGGCATCAAATGCTTCTAACATTAAAGCTGGTATTACTTGTGGTTCTAAATTATGAAGTTGTATTGATTGGTTTGTTGTTATATGGACATTTTGTATATTGTATTTTTCTATGCTATCTATTAAGAATTTGAATTTTTCAAAATCTAATACCCCGGCAGGAATCCTTAACCTGAGCATACCTGTTTTGTGCCCGCGTTCAGAGTATGTTCCAAAACCACCTGATATTGATTTGTACTCTGCTATTGATAGTTCACCGTTGTAATATTTTTTGCAAATTTCTGCAAATTCTTTGATTTCGGTTCTCATATCTTTTTTTTCTTCGCAAGCAAAAGTTGATGTCATAATATTAAAGCTCTATTACTGTATTATTAAATTTTACAGCAAATCAACAATATTTATATTAAATATTTCTAAAGATTAATATTGAATAAATATTTTGACGCAAAAAGATTTTAATATTAAACTCGTATAATAATATTATTTCTGGAGTTTGTTATGGGTTATAAATTTAATACAGAAAATGCTGATAATCAGTTATTATCACTTTTTGATAAATATGACATATATGCGCCCAAAAGGTTTCCAAAGCAAGGAAGGTATTCTGATACAGATATAATCAGATATGCAAAAATTAAAAGCCTAAACGAGATAGAGTTTTTCAAAAAAGTGATTATTCTGCAAAAGAAGTGCTAACACCAATAAATGAAACTCTTTTTTATTTTGTAGAAAATGACTTTAAAGAAAGTTCTGCTCCTCAAAAACCGATTTTGTTGTTTGCCAGACCTTGTGATATTAATGCAATTCAAGTACAAAGCAAAATCTATGAAGAAAACGGTGAATTTTTGGATATCTATTTTTCAAGAATTAAAAATAATTTAAAATTTGTATTGATGGATTGTAACGGCGGTGATGATACTTGCTTTTGTGTAAGTATGGACTCTAACACTACTAATAATTGGTCGATAGCTATTAAACGAGTTGAAAATGAATATTTGCTATGTGTTAAAGATAACGAGTTTTTACCCTGTTTCGAAAATTGCGAACAAGCTGAATACGAACCCGAATTTGTTCATCAAAACAGTATTTCTGTTCATGTTAATGAAATTCCTAACAAAGATGTTTTGAACAAACTAAAACAGCACCCGTTATGGAATGAGTATGATAAAAGATGCATTGCTTGTGGAAGTTGCACTGTTTGTTGTCCAACTTGTACCTGTTTTACAACAAAAGACATTATTTTCAGTGAAAATCCAAAAGTAGGAGAAAGAAAAAGAGTCTACGCATCTTGTCAGATAGAAGGCTTTGACAAAATGGCAGGTCAAAAAGAAATAAGAAATAAAGCGTCAGAAAGAATGCGCTACAAGCTGCTGCATAAATTCCACGATTATAAAGAAAGATTTAAGATAAGGCACATGTGTGTTGGCTGTGGTGAGTGCGTAAGAGCCTGTCCGACAAGTGCTTGGACAAGGAAAGAAACACCTTTTTATCGAGTTATTCTCGGTGGAAGAACAGGTCGCCAAACTCCACGAGCAGGTAAAATGTTTTTAAACTGGGCAACAGAAGATGTTATTTTAAACACACTAAAAAATTGGCAAAAATTTTCAGCGTACGTAATGGATAACAAGCCTGAATACCTTCATGGCGGACATTTAATAGATAGAGCAGGATACAAAAAATTTAAGGAAATTATTTTAGATGGTGTAAAGTTAAATCCTGAATGTTTGGTTGCCGAAAATATTTTTTGGAATGAAACAGAGTATAGATCAAATTTTAATGTTAAATAATGGTAGATTAATAAATATCACTGAAATTTTTAATATAAATATTTGATTATATTAAATTGATTTGTAAACCAATTCTAAGTTATCTATATCAATAAATTTTTTGTATTCATAAGGGATATTTACGCTTAATTCGCTTTTGTTTTCATAATTTTCCAGAGAATTTGAGTAAATAAAACTATCATCAAGTTTTATTTTATAATTTCCGGGAGAAATTGTAGAATAGTTCCCAGTAATTAATTCTGTAACAGTTGGATTACCTTTAGCTATGACATATTGTTTGTTAGGCAAAATTTCTATTTGAGAAGACTCATATTCTGTTACATTTTTTGATACGCCTGTGATTTGGAAATAATATTTGCCAATTAAGTTTCCTAAATTGGATGTATCTAGTATTAATTTCTATTTATCATTTGATTTAATTAAAATCTGCGCAGAGGTAACGTTTGAAATATTTGTATTGGTTTCAAATATGTTATCAGGAGTTAATTTAATATTTACGGGATTTGTAATGCTCGAAACTTCTTGTTTTGTCGGTATTGTAAAAGACAAATTATAGACAGTATTATATGTAAATAAAGCCGTTTGAGTTTGGAATTGTAACCTTGTGGAATAATTACCTGGTGGTAGAACTCCAATATTTTTGATTATACAATTATAGTTTTTTGTATATCCCCAAAATTGTAATCCAGATATAGACAATAATGTAATTTGAGAATTCGGCTGCATTTGAAATTCATTTTCACCATCATTTAAATACAATTGATCTATAGGAATTCTATAATTTGGATTCGAACTATTTGAAATAAAAGAATCTAAGGTTCTAACCTTAATCAGAAATTGCAGACTTATAAACGAATCTTCTTGTACCTGAATTTGTCTTGCAATTTGATTAGCTGAAATTATTGTGTCTCCCAGATTTTTGACTAATACATTTGCCAAAACCGGAGTTTTAATTTGAATTAATATAAAAAATAAAAGAATTAATATTTTTTTCATTTCGACCTCAACAAAAAAATTTATGAGGTTTGAATGTTTATTTATATTCTCCTAATGTATTATACTTGGGTTAAATTTTAAATATATTCATTGAGTTAATGGAAAAATTTTTCATTTTTTATAAAGTAACATTGTTATGGATGTTTTAAAAAAAATAATAATTTTAAGTATATTACTAGGACAAATTAATTATGCAGTATTTGCAGCAAACCAAGCTCAGCAAATTTTAACAACTAATTTGCTTGAAGTTTTAGAAATTGAAAAAATTATAGTTGAGGATGTCGAACACGAAAGAGATGCTCCTCTTCCTAATGTTAAAATTACAGATACTAATTTTTTCAGTAATGAAAGTACGATTTTAACAATGACACCTTTACAGGTAAAAATTCATACAAATTTATCTACACCAATTATCGTAAATGCGCAATTTACTGAATTAAAGCATATTGCAAATCCTTATAAATTTTCGGATTTCAATTTATCAATATCACCAACTTCATATACTATAACTAATCCTTATGATCACGTTGTTTCCGATACATTTGTTCCTTATGCTGTAATAAAACCTGATACAGTTTTGGGAGATTATGTTGGAACCTTAATTTTTACATTAGGTGTTTTATGAAAAAATTTTCAATATTATTCATATGTTTGTTATTTATGTTAAATAATGCAAGTTATTCTGCAAATAATCAGAGTCAAAATCAATTTGCAATACGTGTAGAATCTGTGCCAAGTGGAAATTCTCAAAAAGATAATGATGGATTAAGCGATGGTGCAATAACTGCCATAGCTTTAGGATCTACTTTTGGAGGTTTGGGAATTTTATCAGGAATCGGGTACTATTTTTATAAAAATTCAAAAGGTATACAAACCGGTTGTGCCTGCGGGCAAAAATGTCCTTACCAAACTATTGATAGTAAAACTTATCAAGATATTTTAGCGAATAAGAGAAAATATACTTATCTTATGAAAGCAAGTGAGAAAAGTATTATAAATTCAGATTATCGTTATTTAATAATTCCTGATATGGAAATAAAACCAAAAACATTTAATACAGTATTCTTTGAATTGCCAAAGACAAATAGTTCAAATATTAATTTTAGAATAATTCAAGCATCGAAACCTTTCAATATTGAAAAAAAACTTCCCGATTTAGATTCAAATATTTTTACGAATCCAAAAGATAAAAATGTAAAAAAAAGTACCTACATATACAAAAGAGCTTAATTCTGATGAAGGATATTTAATAAAAAATGGTACTATTTCAAATTTAACTAATACAGTTTCAACAATAGTAACAGAAAATATATCAAGTAGAAAAAAACAGACCTATGCAATAATTGTTGAGCTTTGGGTAGAGCAAAATAAATAAAATTCCAATTTGGTATTGTAGTTATTAAATTTGATGTCTGTATGTAATAATATTTTTTACTAATGACGTGAACAGATATGCTGTATATAATCTGTCGAACTTTTGGTTATCTGAAATATTTCTTAAAAGAATCTTTTTATCTTTGAATAGTCTGTTTAGAAAAATTTTTAACTTTTTTATGAAATATAAGGCTAAAAAGTTACTTATTTTTATTTTTGTTTTATAATCATCATATATTTACACAAGTATTTTACATTAATACAAAAATTATTTGAGTCGTTCTTCACTTTTATTTGCAAACAACCTAGTGTTAGTCAGGTGAGTTTTGCGTTTGTGAGTGAGCTGTTGAAATAGGGATATTTCTTGCAATTTGCGATTTTAAATGATTTTTTGTTTAGAATAAATTCTTTTGGCAAATGATGCTGAAAGTCAGTTGGATGAGACAAAAGTTTCGTTCTTTATAACGTGTTATTGAAAACAGTTTTATGGGAGATTAAATAAATGAAAATAGTGAATAATCAATCTTTTAATATTCAGAAACGAAATGCACAAATTTATAATAAACATTTGGATTCAGGATTCTCTATTACTAAAGAATCAGCAATGGATTCAATAAAACATATTAATGATTGTATTGAAAATCCAACAATAGGATTGATTGCAAGAAAGCAATCTAGAACTCATAAACTCCCTTCATTTTGCTATGAGCAAAATTATCGTGATTTAATGGCGTTTGATTCAATGAACGTCGCTGTTGGCGTATTTGAAAATAAGTTTGATAATCTTTATCCCAGAAGTGGAAAGGCAAGAAAATATTTAATTAATAGTAATAGTATAATGTTAGATTCTGTTAACCATATTAAAAAGACATTTTCAAGACAAATATTCAAATTTTTGGGGAAAATTTGTAAATAATTATGTGTCTGTATGTTTTGTATTTCAATAAGATGAGAAAATAAAAGCCTTAGTGATTATAACTTCCCACTAAGGCTTTTGTTTTTATTTTTTGTTTTTTATTTTTTTGTTACCCTTTTTTATTTCGTTTTGTTTAATAAATTTTTTATTTTTTTCTTGTTTTATGTTTTTGTTTTGTTGTACAGCGTTACCTCTGTTTATATGATGAGGATTTTGGGCATTATTTAAGTTTCTTTTGTGTTTGCCGTGTCCTCTATGACCTTTTTGGGGTGCATTTTGAGAACGATTTTCTATAGCATTTTGTTTCCCTTGAAGTCTTCTTTCTATTGCTTTTTCCTTACCTTCTTGCCTTCTTTGGATAGCTTTTTCTTTGCCCTCAAGTCTTTTATTTACTCCAACATTTCCTCTGTTTTGTGCAGCTTTATTTGTATTTGCATTCGGATGTTTTTTGCCTTTTATTGAATTATTAACATCTTTATGATTAGTTCTTGCGGAAGGATGTTTTTTCCCTTTTATTGATTTTTCCTGTTTAACAACGACTTTACCGTTGCTGCCTTTTGCCTGAGAATTTTGTGCACTGGCAACAAATAATAAGGATAAAATCATCATTCCAATAATAGATTTTTTCATTTAGATCTCCTTTTATTATGTCTTGTTTAATTATACAAATTTTGTTTTTTCTGAAAATATATTAAATATAGGTTTTTGAATTTTAAGATTTGTAAAAAGAGAAGAGAAGTATTTAAAGAAATTATGATTTTTTACCGATAAAACTACTGTTATCAAGTTGAAATATGTCAGGGAATGATTATCATCCGGAGTGTAAGTTGAAATTAAAGTTAGAAAATGGCTCTCAAATTAATTTAAGTGATTTGGACAAGTTAGAAAACAAGTCTGATGATAATGCTCTATTGAAATTTTTTGATAGCATTGGTTTTGGTGGAAATAAAAATAATATTTTCGATAAAAAAGAGATAGAAAAGATAAAATCTTTTTTGATTGAGATGGCGGGTAGTGATGGTGTTATAGATCAAAAGGATATAAAAAATGCCAGATTAAAGTATTCAAGTATTTTTACAAATTACAGTGAAAAGAGCTTTGCAGATGATCTTTCACTTTTGTCTTTGCAAAATGAATCTTCAAGTGGGGGCATTGATTTCCCAAAGTATAAGGTAAAATCTGGAGATACTATTAATAAAATAGTAAAAAATCTTGGCTATACAGGCGATGACGCTAAAAAGTATGCGGATGCTTTAGAATCTCAACTCGAAGCAGATGGCTCATTTATGAATAGTAAAAAATGGCTTTTAGCAGGTTCTGAGATAAATCTTTTGGGCGAAGAGAAGTTAAAAGAACTTGGTATAAAAAAGAGTCAAATTTCTCCTACCATAACGAAAAAAAATGATAACAGCAGTACAGTTTCATCGCCTTCTTATAGAGTTCTTTCAGGAGACTCAATCCCTAAAATTGTTAAGAAATTAGGATACAGTGGCATTGATGCACAGAAATATGCTGATGCTTTAGATAAACAACTTGAAGCAGACGGTTCTTATATGAATGATAAGAAATGGTTAATGGCTGGTTCTAAAATAAAACTTTTAAGTGATGAAAAATTAAAAGAACTTGGCATAAAAAAATCTGAAACCGATGACATTTCTGTTGAAAATGAACGTGACAATAAACCGATTTCTGAAGAAACTGTTAATTCTACCGAAGTCCCCGATACTGATGGTAATATGAGCGAAATTTCGTCTCAAAGACTTAAACATATAGATTCATCTCAGAAAGTTCCCCAAAAACCAAATGATGGGGTAGTTTCTGTAAAAAATTCTGCACAAAGAATTTTAGAAGTTATTAAAGAAAGTGGTCATAAAGGTCGTATTGTTGACGAAAATGAATTGAATGCGGAACAGAAAAATTTTGTAAGGTATCAAAAGCAACTTTATAAAGCAAATCCTACATTTATAAAAAATGACTCGACGGGTGAAGTTCACATATTTTTTGATACAGAGAATTCATCTGTTGGTAAGAAAATGGGCTTAACATCAATTGAGCAGATTTATGGTAAAAATACTCAAGTAACCAACAGATACTATAAAAACGGTAAAATTGTTCAAGATTTAAAAAAATATGATGAAGATGATGGTGTGTGGAAAGAAGTCAGCAGCACTCTTATACAAAAACCAAAAACATCAGGGACGGAATCAAAAAAACAAATTTTGACACCATTAGCTATTGATATAAAGGTTGACCCATCAGTTTATGAGGGCGCTAGTGATAGTCAAAAAGAAACAATAAATAATTTTGTTAATGCCTTGGAAAAAAACAAATCAACTCTAATGAGAGATTTAAATATTGATAATGATACATACAATAAATATGCGCAATTATCGTGTGCTATTGCAATGCAAGAAACTAATTTCGGTAAAGCAGATAGCTACAAATACTGGGATGGCACTGTCGGTACAACATTGCTCAAAGATACTGCTGCAGTGATTGGTATCGGGCTCAAAAAAATAGCTCCTTCGGGTATTGGAAAATCTGCTCCAACAGCCGTATCTAAAGGTTTGACCCAAATAAAAATAGGAGATTGGGATGATAATCCAAGAGTAGCTAAGTTGTTTGAAAAATACGGTATAAAAAGAGGCTATTATAATACCCTCACACCGGAACAATCTGCTGCGGCAACAGTTATTGTTTTGAATGAATTATCAAGAACCGTAAAAACGGAAGCTGTCCAAAACGGTATTGAAGCCTCCAAAAACAGATACTATTACAGTAAGAAAAAACTTGTTGATGGAGCACCTGTAGAAAGAACGGGTGGATATTTTATTTATAACAATGTTACGGATGAAGATGCAATGATGTACTTGTATAATGGTCGTTCGGGAACATTGAAGAAAGGTAATGCAACACCAAGTCTGATGCTCTATACACATAACATACAAAGATACAAAAAACTCTTTAGTGTGTCAGAAAATCCGCAGCAAAGAGCAGATGCGCTAAAGAAAGCTCCTACTGTAACTATATCAAATGCCTCAAATAAAAGAAAAGAAATGTCATCTGATTTGGGTTGGGGTATTGGTCAAGTTGCTTTTAATACAAATCTTTATACAGGTGGAATATCTAAAAATAGTGAATCTGAAATTCAAACACTAAAACAATCTCTTGTTCAAAGAGGTTATGATATGAAATATGTCAACTCTGTTGTATCTAAAATGAAAAGTGGTGAGATTAGTTTTTTAAATGGTCTAACCAACTCTGAGATTTCTGCGATGACAGAGGAAGACATTAAATTGTTGGTTGAACATTCTAATTCGCTAAACAAAAAATTGGCAGGAGTAACAAATTCTAAAAAGAAAAGACAAATAGCAACAGAGGCAGATAAAGAATTTAAAAAGATTTATTTGGCATCTCATGCAAGACAAGTCTATTTGAATAAAGTTTCTGACTCTTCTGTCATATTAAATGACCAAGTTGAAAGCAATGTTAAAAAATATCCTCAAAACGGTTATAATACAGGTGCTCAAAAACGCTGCAAAAAATATTTAACACAATTGCGCGGTTCTCATCAACCTGACAGCGGAATTTATATGTATTCGGACAGAGTTAATAAAGGTTTGTACACAGGCTTTAATGTTGAAAGAGATAAAGGCATAAATTATGTTAATGCATCTGATGTTGATATTCTTTTAGCACAAAATGGTGCAGATTCTGCCAATACTCTTAGAACGAGCGGAGCTTGCTTGACTGGTGCAAAACAGGCTTTGATTGGTTCGGGCTGTGTAGAACCTGAAGAAATGTCCACATTTAATAATGCATTTCAATTAGCTAAATTTTTAGAAAAACATCCTGATAGATTCCAAGAAATAAAATATGTTCAAATAAGTGATGAAGTTGCAAGAGAAATTACAGCAGGCGATATCTCATCTCTTCCAGCAGGTTGTATAGTTGTATTTGGCAACAAATCGAGAACGGATGTACCGGGACATGCAGGAATCACAAGTGGTAACGGGCAAATTTATGCTGATGAGACAGATAACTCTAATTGGGACAATTTTGTAGCTAAATCAAAAAACCATAACGGAAAAGGTGAACATGGTTATGTAAGAGTCTTTAGATTGAATCCGGAATATTATACAATTGACCCTAAAACTCATAAAGTAATTGCGAAGTAATAGTTTAAATTGTGTTTGTTATCGCAAAAAATTTGTAACCAACCTTTTTATTTTGCAAATAAAACAAGAATTGTTTTCTTTTAGTTTAGTAATCTCGTTGATTTTATATTGTTCGGGCAATGGTACTCTTTGATACTTAACATCAGGAATTCCCAAAAGCATTACATAAACAGGTTTGTATCCGTCAGGGATATCCAAAGATTCACAAAGCTCCGGGTATAGCTTTAAGCAAGCCTGAGCAAAACCACACCAACAAGTACCTAATCCCAAGTGCTGTGCATATAGTTCAATATAGCTGAGTGCAATTATCGGATCTACATTTGCACAAGGCGCTGTAATAGATGAAGAAACTATAATCATGTGAGGTGCTCCCCTAAAAATAATATCCTCACCATTAATAAATGCATCTTTGTATTTTGAAAATTTATTAATGATTGGCGACAAAAATTTGTAAGACAAACTTTTCAAAAGCATTTTTCTTACTCTCTCTCTTATTTCATCCATTGCAGATTTACTTTCTACAAGTGTAAAATGTAGGGAGTGTGAGTTACATCCTGTTGGAATATAAGGAAACATTGCTTTTAGATTTTTCCATAATTGGTGTGGTATTTCTTCATCCTTATATTGCCTTATGCTACGTCTTGATTTTATGAGTTGAAGAATATCATTGTATTCAACATTGCTTGATTCTGTAGGCTTTTTCCCATCAATTGAAATAGCTCCTGTGGGACAAATGGAAAAACAATGTTGGCAAGATATGCATCTGTTTGCATCTTGCATATAAGGGTAATTTTCATTGTCAAATTCCAAACAACCTGTAACACAATCTTTTATGCATAATCCGCAGTTTATACATTTATCTTTATCAAAAATAATTTTATTCATTGTTTTTCCTGTCGTTGTTTAAAATATCTTTTCTTATATTTTAGAACAAAGTTTAGAAAAACATATAATCTTGGTGTCTGTTTGTTTAAAAGAATATTTTATATAAATTAAAAATTATTTATGTATCTTGGTTATATCTTGGTATAGGATATATTTTAGTAGGCACAGAGCTATTGTTAGGCAATTTGTACTGATTTCCGCAATATTCACTTAAAGCTAATCTTGTGTTACCTTTTTTTCTGCTAAGTTTTCCTTTGTAAGCAATTATTCCGACTTCAAGTCCAAGTACTACATCTTCTGCTATAGCTTTATGCAGTGATTCGGGGGTTGGATATTCTTTTTTGAGTTCGGCAATTCTTTTTTCATCAGATACATAGTGTCTGTGATCGTAGGAGTATATTGCTTCAGGTGTGCCTGATTTTAGCTTTTTCCAAGCGTTGCCGTCAGCATACATACATTCTATAGTTGTTTTGTCAACTTGCATAACTCCTTTATATTTCTTTTTTGTTGGATTCATTGTCGATTCAGAAAAGACAAACCCACCTGTTTCGTGGTCTAAAATAGAAGCTGTTATTTCCGGATCAATACCATATTTTTCTGATAAAGAACAAACCATATTGGTTATTGGCATAGCCCTTTTTATATCAGTTTTTTGTAAGTTTGATTGCACGTATTGCATAACTTTGCGATATTTTTTAGGGTCTTTGGGTATATAGTTGTTAAATTCTGTAAGATAGTCTGTCATTCCGTTTTTTTGTGTTTTTTCTTGTGTTTCAGACTTCTCTATTGAATCTCCATTCTGGGGTTTAATTTTTTCAATAATTATAGGTTTATCAGTTCTTATTCCGTCTTGTTTGCATTCAAACAAGGGTTGTTCTTTTAGAGTAGTTTTATACTTTTGTGATTCAGGATGCCAAATATCAATGTCTCTTTTTAGGTTTGTATTATTTGTTGTACTTTGGCTTTCTTCATTCTTGTAGTTAAAAAATAATGAGCCGTTATTATTTTCTGTACCTGATACACTAGGCATTCTTTTTACTCACTTTCATATACTCACATACTTTTATAAAAACATTTTGTAATCTCGTATTTCATAATAAGAAAATGTCTTAACATTTGTTAATCATAGATTATGAAGTTAATCGTAAAGGAATGTGTATATTGTATAAAATTCGATATATGCTACAATATTTCCATAGATTGTTGAGTTTGTAGTATGCGTAAAAAATTATCGATTGCTTTTATCTGGCATATGCACCAGCCTGTGTACAAGTCTGATATGAATGGTATTCACTTAATGCCTTGGGTAAGACTGCACGCCGTTAAGGATTATTTGGATATGTTATTTATTATGGACAAGTTTCCGGGGCTCAAACTCAATTTTAACCTTGTTCCTATGCTGGTTTCATCTATTTATGATTACGCATATAACGGTGCACACGATATACTTTCAAAGTTAACTATTACTCCTGTTGAAGAACTTTCAGATGATGAAAAAGAGTTTATATTAAACCACTTTTTTGATGTTAATTATCAGAATATGGTCTTGCCTTACGAGGAATATAAAAAGTTGTATGACAAGAGATTCCAAAATGGAAATTGCGATATAAATGATTTTTCTCCGCAAGAATATTCTGATATTATGTCTTGGTTCAATCTTGTTTGGTTTGATCCTATGTGGAGAGATAACCCCGAAATAAAAGAACTTTTCAATAAAAAAAATGGGGAGTTTACTCAACATGATAGGGAAAAGATAATACAGCTTCAGAGAGATTTGATAAAGAAAATTATACCGGCATACAAAAAATATCAGGAAGACGGTAAGATTGAAATTTCAACAAGTCCTTATTATCACCCTATAACCCCATTGCTATTGGATATGCAAGATGCTAGAAAAGCAAATCCTAATGCAGAATATCCGGAAATAAAGTCGGATATGTCTAAGGATGCAAGACTCAATGTAGAGCTTGCTTTGGATACTTTTGAAGAGATATTTGGAAAAAGACCATCCGGTATATGGCCATCAGAGCAATGTATAAGTGAAAAAACACTTCAGCTTTTTATGGAACAGGGCATTAAATGGACGGTTACTGATGAGGGGATACTGGAAAAAACATTAAAAAAAGAATTTATAAGGGATTTTAGAGGATATTTAGAGGACCCTTATGAATTGTGTCATAGCTATAGGTATAATCATGATGGTAAACAAATTGGTTTACTGTTTAGAGATGCCGTTATTCCAAATTTAATAGGTTTTGAATATCCTCATCATGATCCTGTTAAGGCGGCAAATGACCTGTATGACAGAATTAAGACAAAACAAAAGAAGCTATTTTCATCTCCTGACAAGATGCATTTGCTGACAATAGCTATGGATGGTGAAAACTGCTGGGAAAATTACCAAAATGACGGGCATGAGTTCTTGGAAACTCTTTATCGTTTGATTATGGAAGATGATGATTTGGAAACGGTAAAGGTTTCAGATTATATTGATGCAGTAAACAATCTGGATTGGACCGGTGCTCCATTTGAACTTGATACAATTTGTTCGGGTTCTTGGATTAATAGAGATTTCTTACTTTGGATTGGTGAGCCTACAAAAAATCTGGCTTGGACATATATGGATAATGCGAGACAAGAACTTGTGGAGTATCAAAAGAAATATCCAAATGATGAAAACCTCGAGTTTGCTTGGCATGAATTGCTTGTAAGCCAAAGCAGTGATTGGTATTGGTGGTATGGTGAACCAAATGATTCAGGTCAGGATGATATTTTTGATCATCTTTTTAGAGAACACCTAAAAAATATATATAGAGCAATTAAAAAGCCAATTCCTTCCTACCTTGAAACCCCATTGGCTGAGTTTATAGAATCACGTTCAAGATACCCTCAGGCTGTTTTTGAAGGATTTAAACTAACGGGTAAAGATCCTGATGATAAGTGGGAAAATGGTGGGTGTATTGATATACCTGCGCCACCTACCATGCAGGAAAAACGCTTTTTAAATAAAATTTGTTTTGGTTATGACTATGACAACTTGTATTTGCGTTTTGATATAAATAAATTCTTATTGGATAAAGATAACGGTTATCAGGGATTCAATCAGATATATATGTATTTTAAAAATAACTCTGATAGAAAATTCCATAATGCACCAATAAGAGTTGTTAATAAAACCGAATCAGTTATTCCTATTATCAAAGAACGCTATAACAGTGAAGTTAAATTAACCATAGTAAAGAATATCCATTTGGCCGCACAATTAGCACAGGCTTCTCGAGACAGTCTTTGGGTTCTTCAGCTGAATAACAAAATAGAGTATGTTATGGAAGACTTTTTGGAAATAAAAATACCTTTTGATGACCTGAGAGTCGAAGAGGGAGATTCTGTTGAATTTTTTGTAATACAAGGACCATTAGGCTTGGTCGATGATTTTTATCCTCAAAACTCTCTTTTACCTGTCCTTAGGCCTGTAAGGATATAAATTAAGATTATCTGTTTGGGTTGAAGTTTATTACTCTTAACAATTCTACAAAGTATCATGACAAAATATTTCTACTGATATAATATAAAAAATAAGGGATTTTCTCTTTTTTATTATGAGGATGGGACGATAAAGGATAAATTTTTTAAAATGACAAATAATGCAGAAAAGATGACTTCTCCACTTACAAAATTGAGCTCGTTATCGGAGGAGGGAGATAAGTTTAGTTCTTTAAGTACGTCTTCTTTGTTGGCAAGAGCAAATGTTCCTTTGTCTCATAGTTTGGCTGCTGATAACTATATGGTTATAAAAAAAATATATGGTACACCTGTTGTAAAAAGTAGAATTACAAATAAAGAGAAAACTCTGCTTGCTAAGTATGATTTTAATCAATTAGAGTATTCTACTATAAAGCAGATTAATGAAGAGCTCGCATTGTTGAAAAAATGGTCTATGTCTTTGGATGAAAATCTTAAAAGTGATGCGGATAAAATTATAGACATTAGATTGAAAGAGCTTAAATATTTGGCTGCGTGCAGATATACACTTATTTCCAACGAAATATATAACGGTTATTTGGCTTTAGAAAAATACTTTGAAGATATTTCTAAATATTCTATATAAATATTTGTAAATAATGGTGTAATCTTATGGCAATTATTGTCATCCGCATGTTTTATAATGGTATGTGTGAAATATAAGGAAGTGTTATGTCGAAAGTTTTATTTTTAGTTTCTCCAACATTAAATTCTTTTGTTGATAGCAGAAAAGGTACAACAGGTAACAAAATAGACTGCGCAATGAATCATGCTGGAAATGCCATTGTTACACATACAATTGCAGGAGCAGCGATAGCCGGTGCCGGTTTGGCCGGACGTTCAGCACTTAAGGCAAAGGCTGCTGCTACCCCTGAATTTGCAAAAGAGTTGTTGGCTATGAACCCTATAAAAAAAGCGTTTAAATATTTGAATGCAGCTCCAAAGGCTTTGAAAGTTGCAGCTGCTGCCGTTACCGGCCTTATGGCTCTTATTTATACATATAAAGCAGGAAGAATTGAACAGAAATATCTTGATAGAGCTCAATTTGTTGACCATACATTCAATCTGGATGGTGAGGGTTCTAAAGCATCTTCAGCTTTGAAGAAATAGAATAATATTTATTCAAATTCTTTTATATATTCTTGCAATTCTATACATCTCTCAAGTACATCATTGTATAGATTGGTCAAGTAGAATTCTACTTGGCGTTTGTCTTTGAGTTTTGTGTGGTGAAAGAATATACTTGTTGTTACGCAAGAGAAGAAATAGTTTTTAAATTCGACAGCACTTTCGTATATTTTTGAGTCAATGTAGCGTTTTGCTTCACAAAGATACATAAATAGGTCGCATATTTGTTCTTTTGTTTCTATTATTTTGTCTTGAGAAATATTGTTCTTTATTTTTATAAGATGGTCGAGAATTATTGTATAGTGAGGTAAAATTTCTTTCTTCTTTGCAACAAGTGTCTTTGAGAAATATTCTATCGTTGTATTATAACCAAGTTCGATGAGCTTTTCTCTTTCTTTTTGAGGAAGAGTAAATTGAACAGGTAAAATGTGATCTGTGTCAATTTTTATATAATCAAATTTGTCTTTTGGTTGATATGTTTGCATGATGTATTCTGTTGCAAAGTTAGAAAGTGTTGCAAAAACCGCGTTTAAATATTCAACTGAATTTTTTACATTCGGCCAACATTTTGCGCCTTCAAGTCTAAATTCTATTACTCTGCAATCATCAGGGCACAACATTGGATTTATCCTCCAAGTAGGCCAACTTTTCATCATATCTCCGTCAATCAAGACATTGTTTTGATATTCAAAAGGCTCAAGCAATCCAGGTAGTGCGGTTGAAATTCTAACCGCCTGCGCTACCTCAAAATCAGGTGTTGTGTATTTTGAAAAAATATATGGTGTGCAGCCGTTTATATTACTCGTTATTATAAAAATATCTTTATTTATATCTTTGAAAGTAACTGGTGGGTTTTTCCCTTTTTCATATTTTTCATTGTAGTATTTTTTTTCTATACCGTTTCTAATCCAATTTAGGAAGTGTTCACCTTTGCTAATGGCAAAGTTTTTTGCCAGATTTAGTTGTACGTCTCTGAATAAGTCAAAGTTAACTTCGTTAAATAAATCCTCAAATTCTTCGTATGAGTAATCTAAAGAGGCAAATACTGCAAAAACAGCCCCTACAGAAGATCCTGCATAGGACTTTATATTGATGCCAATTTCCTTCATCGCTTTTAGTGCGCCAAGATAAGAAAGTCCTCTTATTGCACCTCCGCCAAATATGCACAAATACTGTTTTGAGCCTATTTTACTCATAAATGGGATTCCTCGTTTATCACCATTTAATCATAAAATATTTTTTTATGAAAATACAACCACCAAATATAGTCTTTCTGAACTATATGTATTTAGTCCATGTTATACTTTGCTTTACATTGTTTTGTAATATACGAACAAAGCTCCTTTGACGGTTTTTCAATTATTTTATTTCCAATCTTAAGATTTACAGAATGATTTTTTGTTGTTTCGGGGGTTATCCATTTTTTATATAATTTATAAGAACCTGCAAAGATTATTATAATAAGAAAGAATAATACAACATATTCTATTGCTGTTTGAGTTGATTCTTGCAGGTCTTTCATTTTTCATCTCCTCTATATTTTTGTTATTTAATTATACAATATTGGCACTTTGTTTTAAAATATCAAGCATTGTTTTTACGCGAGCTGTAAAACTGTAGCTTTTGACTATTCCTGCAAAGCCTATTGTTGCAATTTTTTGTGCAATCGTAATGTTTTTTAGATAAAAGGATATTTTGTCTATTAGTTCATCTTCATTTGTGAATGTTTCTAACTCTTTTCCGATTATAAAATTCTTTTTTATATCATCTGTTTCGTTAGTTATAACAAAACCTCTTGAGGCTAATATTTCCAGCAGGTGATAGTTTGTTGCTGATTTTTCCTGATTTGTTATGTTTATATTAACCTTTGAATATGCGCAGATACTTGCAATTTCATTTTCTGTGCTCAGAAACTTTTTGTATGATTTTTTGTATATTTCAAGTTCTTCTTCGTTTAAAAGAGAGCTTTTTTGTAGGCGATCAATGCTATTTAAAAAATCATTTTCTTCACAGAAAATATTTAACTTGTTTCCAAAGTTTTTGATGATTATGCTTAAAAGCCTTTGTCTTGTTTCACCTATAGGGCTACCTATAAATGAAATATCTAATATCGGAACTTCTTCAGTTCTGTATTTTTTGTAGTTAACTGCCAAAGGAACAAATTTTGCGTTAGGAATGTTTGTAAGATATTTTTTATCCCAGATAAAAGAATAAATATTTCTATTTGAGTCTGACAGGGTTTTATATTTTTCATACAATTTTTTATTTTTGAATAGAGTCTTGTTTTGGGGATTATCTCCAAAATAATTTACAATTTTAATTTTGTCATTACCTTGTAAATACTCTAATATGCTTTTATTAAGACTTTCAAATATTCCATAATTGTAGTTAAAGATAATATCGGGCTTGAATTTTGTTATGTCTTCTATTTTTATATCCTTGAATTCTAATAATTTGACAAAGCATCCGTTTTTTCTAAAACCCGATGCGAAGCCTTTTGTTATCAATTTATCTTTTTGTCTGTTATTTACTACTATTAAAACTTTAAGCATAAAATATACTATACACTTTCTCTTGTATCTTTTTTGCTCCTGCAATATGCGAAAAATCTTTTTCTATTATCTTTCTTAGTTCTTCCTCTATGTAGTTTCTTTGTTTATTATTTTGCAAAAAGTAGCTGACTTTGTCTACCATGTCATTAAAATTTTTGTAGTATATGAAATTTTTTCCAAAATAATCAATACCATCTTCTCTGTAATCACTGATAATGAGTGTTTGACAAGCCATTGATTGTATAGTTCTGTAGTTTATGGATGATATTCCTTGCTCGTTGAAATTTATGACAATTTTACTTTGATTCAGAACCTTGGACATATCTTTTTCGTTATCAATAAAATATTGATATGTCTTTTCAATAAGAGATTTATCGCAAATGTTACACCTGTTTAGAGCATCTTCATAATGTCTTTTTATCGCAAACCATCCAAATTTAACTTTCGGCATAGCTTTAATTAAGTTAATAAAGGTATTTAGTCTATAGTCTGTATCAAGTCTACCCGTAAAAATAACATCAAAAATTTTTTCTATATTTTGTTTTCTATAAATTTCTGTATTTACAAAGTGTGGCAGATAAAAAATGTTCTTTATTTGGGGTTTGATTTGTTCGGTAAGATGTTTGTCCCAGTAGAATGACAAAGATTCTTTTTTTGATAACAATGGCAAATATTTCTGCCAGTCTTTGCCGGAATGGTTGTCTTCTATTACATCAGAGAAATAATTGATTGTTTTTTTTCTGCGAATATTATGTTTCTCACAAAATTCGTAAGCGCTAAAGTCATATCCGAGCAAAAAATCATATTTTTCCGGATTGTTTACCTCATGAGTGTCTTTAAGTAAATCATATATATCTGTTTTAAATGATGTTGCATTAAATCCATCAATAATGCTGGATAAAGTCAATCTTCCGCCAATACTATGTGGCAATATAGCAAGAACTTTTTTTTCTTTGTCATTCATAATACTTATATTTTACTTGGTACAGGTTATATTGACCAGATTTTTAATAAAAAAAAACCGCCTAACAAATCGTTTGGCGGCTTAATAAGTGTTCTTTTCCCCTGTTAATATACTTATGCTTCAGCAGATTCAGCAGGTGCTTCTTGAGCAGCTTCTGCAGCTTGTGCGGCTTCAGCTTCTGCTTGAGCTTTTGCTTCTTTTTCTGCTTCTAATTTAGCCAGAGCTTTTTTAGACAATTTCTTTTCTGTTTTTTGTTTGTAGATTAATTTACCTTCGTCATCACAGTTGTTGATAAGGTATTGAACAGTTTCAGTCGGTTTTGCACCTTTAGAAATCCAGTCTAAAGCTGTAGCTTTGTCCAATTTCATTTCTTTTGTTTTAGGATTGTAATGACCTAATTCGCAGATAGGTTTACCTTCTCTTTTTTGTAAATCATTGATAACAACAATTCTATATGTTGGATTTTTCTTGTATCCGAGTCTTTTTAATCTTATTTTAACCATGAGGTTTTTTCTCCTGTACTTATACTTTTCTTCATCGGTGGTCTTTCAGCCCAAAGACACTTTTTCAAGAGGATAATACCGTGAAGTTTGCCTTTTCTTAACTCTATGAAAACACAACAATATTTAATAATCAAGAGAAATGTAAAGATATTTCATATGAGAAGTTCGGTTTTCTTTTTTTGTTTTGTTAAATTTTGTAACGATATATATAAAATATGAAATTAGTATATAAAAAGTTGGTTTTATATACATGTGTATGTAATTGTAAATAGGTGTGAAATTATGGGTGCAGCTTTTGCTCGGGATGATAATGATTATACATTAGAATTAGTAAGAAATATCAGATCAAATACAATAAAAAACGCGGATGAAATTATGGATGCAATTAAAGAATACAGAATTGAGATAGCAGAACAAATTGAAAACTTGGAAGCAGCAGTTCCGTATACAGAAGATGTTGAAAAACAGATTGCGGTATTGATAAGACAAGATCAATATTTGAAAGTTTTGGAATCAAAGCAAAAATATGAGCTTGCAGAAATTTTCTTTGAAACAAAAGAAGAAGATAACTGTATTGTTCCCGAAATTTTGCAATGGTATCAGCCTCCTCAAGAGTGATAATCTAAAGCAATAATAAAAGACCTGACTATATACTGTCAGGTCTTTTTTGTATCTAATAACTTAAATTAGCCTTTGGGTACAGAATCCAGCATTTGTTTTATTCCATCAACAGAACTCAAGATACCTGTTGCTTCGTAAGGCATATAGACAACTTTGTTATTTTGTCCTTCAACCATTTGTTTGAGTGTTTCGAGATATCTGACAGCAATAAGATATTTATCCGGTTGCCCGTGATTTTGAATTGCTTCTATAGTTTTGCTGATAGCAGTGGCTTCTGCTTCGGCCTGCTTTATTCTGGCTGCTGCTTGCCCGTCAGCCACAAGTTTTGCTGCTTCTTTTTCACCCTCTGCTTCGAGTATAGCAGCTTGTTTTTGACCTTCTGCTTTATTGATTGCAGATGCTTTTTCACCTTCTGCTTTTAATATTGCTGCTTGTTTTAATCCTTCTGCTTCATAGATTGCCGCACGTTTTTCTCTTTCTGCTTTTACTTGTTTTTCCATTGATGCTTGAACATCTGCAGGAGGTGTTATTTCTTGTAATTCAATTCGGTTTACCTTAACTCCCCACTTATTTGATGCTTCATCAAGTGTTTCTCTTAATTTTGCATTTATTGTATCTCTTGATGACAACGTTTCATCAAGAACCATATCGCCTATGACATTTCTCATTGTTGTCAGGGTTAGTTTTTCAATTGCTTCTGGTAAATTTTGTATACGGTACACAGCACTTTTTGCATCCATTATCTGAAAATAGATTAACGCATTTATTGAGATAGAAACGTTATCCTTTGTAATTACGTTCTGTCTTGGAATATCCATTACAGATTCTCTTAAATCAATAAGTGTCCTTTCACTGTAGCTGGAATATGTTCTTCCGTCAGGAGTGTTCATCGTGTATTTCCACTGAATTTTTCGTGGATATTCGAAAAACGGGATTATTATATGGAATCCTGCATATAGAACTTTTTCAAAAACTCCCAGTCTTTCTATAATCATTGCTTCTTCTTGTTGAACGATTTTTATGCCGGAGATAAAGTATATCACCACAAGTGCAACAATAATGAGTAGTAAAAACAACATATTTTCTCCTTTTATTTTGTAATACTTATCTTAGTTTTCAAAATTGTGTCTTATTCCTTTATCGTCAATAATCTGGTTTATTTGGATTTCATTAATGTTAATCCCCCAATTATTAGAATATTCATTGCATATTTCAAGTATACCGTCGGAAATTTCTTTAATTTCGCCAACTGGGTTTATGTTTTTATCTTTTTCTATAAGTCTTTTTTGTATAACACTTGCAACAAGTTGGTTAACGGAGTCTAAAATATAATCAATCTTATAAACAGCCTTGTATGTATCTGTTATAGTGTAGTATATTTCACCTTTGACTTTTAATTGTTCATGGTTTGGCGCAAAAAATATTCGGTCATCATTAGGAAATTTTAGTTTTTGAGTGCTTAATTTTACTTTGTTTTTGTTGATTAGTGAGTTAAAGCTGCAAGTTCTTTCTATACCTCTTAGTGTTTCAATAAACGGAATAATAAAATGCGTTCCTTTTTCCAATATTCTGGAAAATTTGCCAAAACGTTCTACCACAGCTTGCTCATCTTTGTCTATGATAACAAGACTTTTTAGGAAAACAACTATAAAACACAGTATTGCAAAGATAAATGTTGTAAATTGCACCATTTCTATATCCTTATTTTAAGGTTTTTCGACAAACATTACTATACTTTCATTTTTGACAATTTTAACATTGTTCCCAACTTCGAAGACTTCGTCATTGATTGATTTTGCCTGCCATTCTTCACCAAAAATGGCAATTTTTCCATTATCTTTGGTTACTTTTTCAATAACTTTTGCGGTTTTGCCAATGTACATTTCTATAGTTTCAGGTTTTTCTGATTGTTTTTGTTTAAGTAATAGAGGTCTTAACCATATCAAAAAAATGGCAGAAAAGAGTCCAAATATGATAACTTGCCATATTCCTGCAAAACCAAGTGCTGCAATAATTGAAGCAATAAAACAAGCAAGGCCTATATTTAGAAAAAACATTGCAGGTGTAAATATTTCAACAATACACAAAATGACACCGGCGATAACCCATATTTGCCATAAATTTAATATTTCCATTAGATTTTTCCTTAATTCCTATAATCTGAGATTATATATTTTTTTAGTAATGGTTGCAATACTTAATCTACCGTATTCAAAGACGACTCAATCGTTTGAGTCGTCTTTGCTTAAATAATATTTTGTTTGTGTTTAGTGAAAACCGCCATCTACTATACAGTAATGTCCGTCTTCCAGGTCATATTTATCGTGAACACGGCAAACATTGCACAAACAGCCTTTATCTTCATCTATACATCTGCTTTTTGTGTATGCACAGAATAGATTTTCCAGTCCTTCAATATTTTCAATACCTTTTAACATATCCATCATGTTATGCGGCATTTCTTTTATCTTGCAAGAAGTGGTGTAAGAGGGGCATTTTAGGCAGTTGCACATTTCAAGATTTTCTTTTGTCTTTTCTACTTGTTTCATTTTTTCTCCTTGGTAACTTGTTTTTGCAACCAAAAATTTCAACATATTGAAATTTGTTGATTGTATTTTTATTTTGACTTTTATAGAGATATTTTAATCGTAAAAATGCAGCAACAAATTGCACAATATTACTAACTTGTATTGTAATAAATTCTAATATCAATTTGGGTAGGTTAAAAATGTATTATTGAGCCTGTGTAGAGCTTGATGCTTGATTGTCTGCTGCTTGAGTTGATTCTTCTGTAGAAGCAGCTTGTCCTGTTGTTTCACCATCTTCTTGTGCATTAGGATCAACTACTGCTACACCCATTGCAGACAGAGCTTGTCTCGATTTTGGCGCAAGTGCCGTATCAGGGAAGTTTTCGAGAATTGTTTGATAGCAGTCAATGGCTTCTTGTTTGTATTCTCTTGCTTTATAAAGATTAGCTGCTTTGTAGTACAAAGGAGCAAGTGATGCATCAGGGGCAATGAGCATTTGATTATCAAGTTTTATTTTTATCTGAATCATTGATGCATTGTCTTGAGGAGAGAACAAAGAGTTTGAATAAACTTTTTGCGTCAGTTTATCAATTGTATCAGACATTGCGGTCATATCTTCCTGTGAAATGGCGCCGGCAGTTTTTTTTGACTTTTTAGCAGCCAATGAATCTTTTGATGCCATCATAAAAACCAGCATTCCAATTATTAATAAGATTAAAGTCTTTTTCATTTTGTTATACTCCCCTGACAATATCTTATAATATAAATTTTTTTTTGCACTCGACCAAGTGGTTTAGAAAAATGTAAATCACTGGTATAATTTCTTGTGTGGCACTTAAAAATACAAGGATACCTGAAACATTTTGTGTCTAAGTAAATTCTTGGAGAAATTATGAAAGATTTGACATTAAGACAAAAACTAAATCAAATGTTCATATTGGGATATGATGGAACTTCGCCGGAAACTTGTGAGGGGTTTTATTCTTTGCTTGAAAACGGTCTGGGCGGTGTTATATTTTTTACTCAAAATATTGTAGATAGGTATAAATTTTCTTTGAGTGTTGATGATATAAAAAAGCATTCATTAATAA
Organism: Candidatus Gastranaerophilales bacterium; assembly: GCA_944326555.1. Lineage (GTDB taxonomy): Bacteria > Cyanobacteriota > Vampirovibrionia > Gastranaerophilales > Gastranaerophilaceae > Limenecus. The sequence goes on from CALVEK010000014.1 coordinate 35,660, forward strand.
CGCCTTTTTTGAGTATAGACCAAGAAGGCGGCAGGGTAGAAAGAACTTTGAATCTTTATGGTGGTTCTCATTACCTCAGCGCAAGAGAATCGGCAAAAAAAGGCGAAAATTTTGTCAAAACGCAGACGGAGCAAATAGCAAAAGAACTTAAAAACTTTGGCTTAAATATGAACTTTGCTCCTGTCTTGGATGTTGATACGAATCCTATGAATCCTATTATTGCAGAGCGTTCTTATTCTTCAAATCCTGATGATGTTATTAAGTTTGGTCAAATAGCGATTGAAACTTATTTAAAAAATGGAATTATTCCTGTAGGCAAACATTTTCCGGGACATGGCGAGACCTCTGTAGATTCTCATGTTGATATGCCGGAACTAGATTTGTCTTTGGCTGAGTTGGAAAATATACATATAAAGCCTTTTAAAACATTGTTACATCTTTTGCCTGCTATGATGGTTGCTCATATTCACTATACGGCTTTCGATGGTGAAAAAATTCCCGCATCTATATCTGAAAATATTATAAAACACTATTTAAGGGATAAATTGAACTATGAAGGCTTGGTTATATCTGATGATATGGTTATGGGTGGCATTAAGGGCTTTTCTTCTTTAGACGCTTGCATTAGAGGAATAAATGCGGGTATAAATATGTTTATTTTTAGAACTTGTACTTTGGAAATTCTTGATTTAATCTCAGAGCTTGAAAAAGCTGCAAAAAAAGGACTGGTTAATCTTGAAAATATGGATAAATCTGTTGAAATTATAACTCGTGTCAAATGTTTCTAATCGTTAAGAGAAAATTTGCGGAAATACTTGATATGTAACTATGTTTTTATTAAGATTTATTTATTGTCATCAAAATGACTAAAAACTTGACTAAATTTTGGGTCAAAATATAAAAAGAGTTAAAAATATAAGATATAAAGGAATAAGAAGATGAATCCGATAGTTGAAGCATTAGGAAAAAAACACATCGAAAACAATAATCTTCCTGAATTGAACCCGGGAGATACTGTAAAAGTTTTCGTTAGAATTATCGAAGGTAACAAAGAAAGAACACAGGCTTTCGAAGGTATCATTATTAAAAAACGCGGTTCAGGCGTTGGCAAAACAATTACAGTAAGAAAAACTTTCCAAGGTGTTGGTGTAGAACGTGTATTCCCTGTTTACTCTCCACGTCTTGAAAAAATTCAAGTAGTTAGACGCGGTGATGTAAGAAGAGCAAAACTCTACTACCTTAGAGAACGTTCAGGTAAAGCTACAAGAATTAAAGAAAAAATTGAAAAACGTTAATCTGTTTTATCAAATTAAAAAAAAGGGACCTTTTTATAAGGTCTCTTTTTTTGCTTGTTTCCACAAATTGTCGTATTCTGCAAAAGAATATTCTTCAAGCGGTTTTGTTGCCAGTTCTTCCATTTTTCTGAATCTGGCCATAAACTTTCTGTTTGCTTTTAAAAGAGCTTGTTCAGCATCAATTTTGTGCCATCGTGCAAGATTTACTGTAGCAAAGAGCATATCACCAAGTTCTTCTTCTGCATGTTCTTTATCATGCTGTTCTATGGCTTCTTTAAATTCTCCTATTTCTGAGTTAAAACATTCCCATAGAGATTCTTCATTTGGCCATTCAAACCCTTTTTTTACGGCATTTTTGCTGATTTTTTGAGCACTCATTAGTGCAGATTGAGCTTTTGATATTCCATCCATTGCAGACTTGCGGTGTTTTTTCTCTTCGGCTTTTAGTTTTTCCCAATTGTCCAGTATATCTTTTGTTCCGTTTACTTGGACATTGCCAAATACGTGTGGGTGTCTGTGTACTAACTTATCCGAAATACCCTTTGCAACATCTTCGATAGTAAATTCATTGTCTTCTTTTGCTATTTGAGAATGCAAGACAACTTGCAAAAGTACATCGCCCAATTCTTCTTTTAGATGCTCGCAATCGCCGTCTTCTATCGCATCTACGGCTTCGTAGGCTTCTTCTATCATATTTTTTTTGAGAGAATAATGCGTTTGCTCTTTGTCCCAAGCACAACCGTTTTCTCCTCTTAAGGTTTCAAGTATTTTTATCAATCTTTCTATTTGAGGGTAATTCATCCTATTATCTCTTTATTTGTTCTGTTGTTTATTTATCTTCTTTTCTCAAAAACTCAGGGATTTGGCAGGCTTCTATTGTTCCTACTACAATATTCCATTCTGGCATTACTTCTTGCAGCTCTTCTTTCATATGTGAAAGAAGACCCGGTATTATGATTGAGCGAGTTTTTACTTTGTTTAATAAATCATAATTTTTTACGGATTTTGCAACAATCTCTGCCGTAAATTTGTCAGCGGACCAAGCTGTAAGAACACTCATTCCGTCAGATGGTGTTACCACTAAATACGTTCCAAATGGTAGCGATTCAAGTTCTCCTGCAACTGCAAAATATGTTAGAGCGAAATTTGTTGTTAAAAGTATTGGTGAATTTTCGTCAGGTTCATTGAATTCATATACCTTTGCTTCGACTTGCAATGGCTTTTGCGGATTAGTGTAAATGCTTTGTCTTAGAGTAAAAATAGTTGATAAAAGTGCGTTATCAAACCCTTGTTCTTCGTTTAATACAACAATATTTGCGTATCTGCAAACGAGTAAAGATAATACAGCACAAGCCTCAAGATTTGTTTTTGTCTTTGGCATTTTTACCATAACAGGATAGGTAAGTGGTGCAAAACGATTTATTATTGCGGCACGTCTTATATATGTCAGTTCCTGAATTAATTCTTGTACACATTTGTTTTCGACATCGATATTGAGTATTATATTCTCTTCTTTAGCTTCTAAAATCTTTTGTGATTTTTCTGCTAATTCATTGAAGTCTTTTCCTGTAATAATTTTGTATTCTGTGCTGTTATTACTAATTACACAAAATCCATATTCCATAACCTTTTTTACCGCATCTTCAAAAAGCTCAGGGGCTATGTTTGCATCCAAAAAAACAGCATCGATTTTGAATATTTCACCAATTCTTTCTGTATGATAATCTGTGATTTTTTTGAGCTTGTCTTCAAAATCTTTGTTTGAATAATCAAGTTCAACAGCAATTACTGTTTTATTCACGAAAGTTTTGTCGTGTCGAAACATAACAGTTTCCCCACCGGTAACAATTTCATCTGATAATTTTACAGTATGCTGTTGGATTTTTGATGCTTCAGAGAATTTCTCTTTAAGTTCTGTTGGAATATATGGGCATTTATCTATATCTGCTTGCTTTTTTGCAAGTTTTAGAGCATAAGCCATACAAGTTGGACATCCGCATTTTTTGCAGTTAGCTTCCGGTAATTTTTTTGCTCCCGGGAGATATTTGAATATTTGAAGTCCCGTAAGTTCCATTACAAAAGCCCTTTCAATGTTTCTATACTCATTGGATTCCACAAAACAACTATATTTGCTCCTGCACTTATCATTGCAGAGGCTCCTGATATTTCCCACATTGCTGCTCTTTGTTCATAATTGCCCCATTGTTTGTCGAATGTGTTTGATTTTGCTTCTTTTGCTCTGTAGGATTCTTCTCCAATAAATGCTATTATTGGCATGTTTAACATTGTATCGCCGTCGAATGCAGCCATTCGTATTTTTTCTATAATGCTGTATCCGTAATCAAGCCCATATCCTAAACCTCCCATATCAGGATCAATGAGAATTTTGTTTGGTGCTAAACCTTTATCTATCGTTAATATATTTAGCTCTTTTGCAATATTTATATCAATCGGAGTTCTTAGAACAAGGATATGTTCGTTTTTAATGATATGATGGACTATTTCTTCATACGTATCTTCTTCTGCAAATGCAATAATGCTTTGCTTGGGCGCATATTCACATAAAAGTGGTATCAACTTTTTATCTAAAGCACTATTGTTTGCACCTCTTAAAATGAATGGTTTGTTAATTTCTTTTATTTTATTTAGAAAATCTTTTATATTTTCTTTTTCTTCTTCAAATTTATCTTCTTTAATATTAAATTTAACAGATATTAAATCGGTATTTATATTTTGGGCTTTTTTTAGTGCGTCAAAAGCTGATGCACTTTGCCAGAGCCTTTTTAAAACATCCGGATATGCTTCATCAAAATGATAGGGTATTTCTATCGCAAGCAATGCCTTAGAACAGTTTTCGTTTTCTTTCATAAATGGGACAGAAGCATCTCCACCTATTTTTAGATTGTCCAGTTCGCTTACTCTTATTTTTTCTTTTACTAAAAAAGATAGGTCTAAGTTTTTATTTTGCATAGACCTATCTTAAAAATTAATTACTATATTGTCAAATTATCCAATGAACATGCTTGCATGAACTACTTCATTAGCAGCAGCTTCTTCATTTAAAAAGCCCATTGGTTGTCTTTGTACAAATTCTTGAGCTTGTTTTTGTTGATATGCTTCAGTTGCCAATTTTTTATTTATTTCATTAATAGTATTAGTTAATTTTGCGTTATTAAAGAATGGAATTTCTCCCTTTGCAGCCATGAATGATGCAGCGATAGGATCTTTTTTAGTTTCTTTTAAAAGTAATTGTCTTTCTTTTCTAGCTGCTGCTCTGAGTTTTTGTGGAATAGTATCAATCATTGTTTGAGCTGCTATTCTGTTGATTGCCATTTTTTTCTCCTTTGTAATTTAATTGTGGTGTATTTAGTGTTTGTATAGTTGGTAAAAGACGTCAATTTTTTATTTTGACGTCTTTTAAACGTATTGTTTACAATTATTAATAATTGTTTGCTATTTTATTAAAGAATGACCTGTCATTTCTTCAGGTTGTTTGATGCCTAGAATTTCAAGAACTGTAGGTGCAACATCACATAGTGCACCTGTTTCTTTTAGTTCATAGGCGTTGTTACCGTTTATCAAAATAAACGGAACAGGATTTGTTGTATGAGCTGTAAATGGTGTGTGTGTATTTGGGTCTTCCATGCACTCTGCGTTGCCATGGTCAGCTGTAAGTAACATTATCACACCATTTTCTTTTGCTTTTTGTGCAATTTGTCCGACACAATTATCAACTGTTTCACATGCTTTAACTGCTGCATCAAAAACACCGGTGTGTCCAACCATATCAGGGTTTGCAAAGTTAACAAGAATAAATCCGTATTGTGGGTCTTCTAATGCTTTTAATACATTTTCACAAACTTGAGGTGCGCTCATTTGTGGTTGCATGTCATAAGTAGCAACTTTAGGTGAAGCAACTAAAGCTCTTGTTTCTAATTTACCGGACTTTTCTTCTCCTCCATTAAAGAAGAATGTGATGTGAGCATACTTTTCTGTTTCTGCTGTTCTAAATTGTTTTACGTTATTTGCATCAAGAACATCTCCCAGAATGTTTGTAAGTTTTTCAGGCGGGAATGCAATTGTAAGTGGGAATGTTTCATCATATTGAGTAAAACATACGTAGAAAAGATTATTTCTTTTTGCTTTTCTTGCAAAACCGTCGAAATCTTCAAAAGTCATTGCTCTTGTTATTTCTCTTGCTCTATCAGGTCTGTAATTAAAGAATATAATTGCGTCGTTATCTTTGATTCTTGAGTTAGGATCATCATTTGTAATTGTTGGTTCAACAAACTCGTCTGTTATATCTTTTGCATAAGATTCCTTGATTGCTTCATCAGAATTTTTTGCTTTTTCTCCTTCTCCAAAAAGAAGTGCATTATAGGCTTTTTCTACTCTTTCCCAACGATTATCTCTATCCATAGCCCAATATCTTCCTGATATTGTAGCTATTTGCGGCAAATTATATTTTTGTAACTCTTTTTCAAGTTCTGCAAGAAAATCTATAGCACTTTTTGGAGGAGTATCTCTTCCATCTAAAAATGCGTGTACGTATACCTTTTTGAGTCCTTTGTCAGCAGCCAATTTGACAAGTGCTTTTAAATGGTCAAAAGAGCTGTGTACACCACCTGTGGAAACCAAGCCATAAAGATGAAGAGATGAATCATTTTTCTTTGCGTGTTCAACAGCTTCATTAAGCGCTTTGTTTTCAAAGAATGAGCCTTCTCTAATTGCTTTATTTATTCTTGTTAAGTCTTGGTATACAATTCTACCAGCACCGAGGTTTAGGTGCCCTACTTCACTGTTGCCCATTTGTCCGTCAGGTAATCCTACATATTCTCCTGATGCATTGATTGTTGTATATTTTTCTTCTTTTTTTAATTTATCAAAATTTGGAGTATTGGCTGTTGTAACAGCATCTTTAGGGCATTTGTTGTTTAATCCCCAACCGTCCATGATACATAGCAAAACTCTTTTGTTGTCTTTTGTCATAATTTTCTCCTCACTTATTTATTCGTAATTTAATTATATTACAAATAAAACAGGAGCCGAAATTGATTTTCACGCTCCTGTCTTTATTAAACAATTGATTTTTGTATTCTACTCAAGAATCATACCGTTAGTAAGGTCAATTCTAACCGGCTTTTTAAGTTTTAGGTTAAGAATATCACCTTCTTTTATTTGGATTTTGTGTCCTTTGAATAATTTCAAATACAATGTCTTCCAGAATCCTTCAGGTCTGTATCCGCCAAGTGCATCACCGCAGAATGCTGCTGTTTGGTTTCTGTCAGTTGTGATTGTATGAGTTTCCATTGTTACTTCGCCATTACGGATAAATAATCTTCCAACTTTTACGCTGGATATTTTTCCGTTTAGAGCATCATTTTCTACAAGCAACAAGTATCTTTCGGGTGTAACCAAATTTTTGGGCAATTTAGATAAAAATTCATCGCCAACTTTAGATTTTTTACAAGTAATTTGTTTGTTTAAAACCATAATAGGAATAACTGTTCCTGCAGGAATTGTTGCAATATAACCGTCAAGGTCTGCGTTGATAACAATACCATCTGCAGTTCTTGGGCTCATTGCTTCTTTAAGTTTTGCATTTGGATTGAGCTTTGCTTGTTCAAGCATTTTTACAAGAAAAGCAGCTAATTCAGCTCTTGTTGCAGGTCTATTTGCATTTATTACAGTTTCTTCACCGGGGGCTTTTACAACCATTCCAAGAATTTCTGCTTTACCTGCTGCAATAATCAACCAGTCAGGAATTTCTTGGTAATCTGTATAACTGTTTTCCAAAATCTCTGTTGCTTTTCTGTTGGAAATGGTTTCTGTAGTTAGTGCATTAACTGTTGTAGAGATAACATGACCTCTGGAAACTGTTCCATAAGGATCAAAATGTCCGTCAGGATATCCTTTCAATAAGTCAAACATTACAGCTCTTTGAACCATGCCATAAAACCAATCTTTTTCTTTAACATCCGAAAACTTTGCAGGTTTTATAATCTGAGCATTTTGTTGTTCAAATGCCTTTACCACCATTGTTGCGAATTCAGCTCTTGTTACATTTTGATCAGGACGATAATTTCCATCTGGGTATCCTACTACAACATTAAAATCAGTCAAAATTTGTATCTGCTTGTAAGCCCAGTGGTCTTTTGGTAAGTCATTATAGTCTTTTGCTAATGTAGCCATAGAGGTGAAACCCAATATCGCTACAAGCGAAAGAGCTTTTGCAAAAAATTTCTTCATAACAATCTCCTTTATCACTAAGAACCATCTAATCTCTTTGTTGTCTTGATTCTATCAGTCCTAAAGATAAGTTGCAATAAAAGATTATATAATTGTTACGCTTTGTCTATTTATTTTTATCTTTTTCAACAAGGATTCTGTATGCTTGAGAGTTAATTTCACCACCAACCAACATAATCAAAGATGTGTAATACAGCCATACCATAAGCATTACAAATGCACCAATAGAACCGTAAACTCTGTTGTAAGTATGTAGGTTGTTAATATATATAGAAAAACACCAAGAACCGAACATCCAACAGAAACTAAAAAACAATGTTCCCGGTAAAGCACTTTTGCTTTTGATTTTTTCTGAACCTTCTGACGCAGGTAATAAGAAGTAATTGAGGTATGCCATAACATAAAGAGCAATGAATGACACAAACCATCTGCTTATTAACAGTACGTTGATAAAGACAGAAGATAAATTTATGAAATTTAGGACAAATTGTAAGATTATCTTTCCGAAAATTATTAAGTTTATAGTTATAAACATGACAAAAACATTAACAAAAACCATTAAAATGGAAAGCATTCTTGTTGTGATAAGGCTACGGTGTTCATCAATGCCAAGAGCTCTGTTTAATCCTTTTATGATTACAAATATTGCGTTTGAAGACAAAAATACCGTAACGATAAAACCAAAAACAGCAACAATTCCACCATGCTGAAAAATCATTACTTCATTTAAAACTTCTTTTATCAGGTTGACAGAATCAGTCGGTGCAACTGTATCAAGAAAGTGTATGATTGGCATGAATAATGATTTCTTTCCAAGCCAACTGAAGCAAGACATCATAAAAAGCATAAAAGGGAAAATTCCAATCGCGAACCAAAAACCCATTTCTGCAGCCATACCAAGAAAATCATCAATGATGATTCTGTTAATTAAATTGCAAAGGTAATTTTTTGTGCCTTCTAAAATTTTCATTAAATAATCTTTTTTACCTCTTCAATCATTTTATCGCAAGCTATTTTTAACGGTTTTTTTATCGTACAACCTGCTGCAAAAGTGTGCCCGCCTCCGCCAAAGACTGTCGCAACCTTACTAACATCTGCTTTTTTGCTTCTTAGGCTTGCTTTGGTTGTGTTTTCATCAACCTCTTTTAATACAAATGAAATTTCTGTTGTATTAATTTGTCTTAAAGCCTCTACGATACCTTCTGTATGGTCATTTTGAGCTTTATATTTTTCCATGTCTTTATTTGTGATACATACGTATGCAATTTTGTTTTCTTCCAAAAATTTTGCGTTAATTAAGCTGTTAGCTTGAAGCATTACCATTGGCTTTGGCTTTGACTCGTAACAGTATCTTGAAATTAGAGCTGGATTTGCTCCATATTCAATTATTTTTGCAGCTTTTTTTAAAACCTCTGCTGTAGTGTTGTCAAATCTGAAACCGCCTGTGTCCGTTAGTATTGCTGTATAAAGAGCAGTTGCTGTATCTTTGTCGGGTTCTAGTCCCAAATTCTCGAGTATATCGAACAATACTTCACCGGCACTGGACGCATCACCTCTGACAATTGCTAAATCACCATACTCATTGTTTGTTTTATGGTGGTCTATATTTATTTTTGTTTTTGCTTTTTCAAATAAAGGTAATGAATCAGCCATTCTGTCTTTTGCCGCAATATCAACAGCTATTGCCAAATCAAAATCAGATGATTGTGCTATATCAATTGGAGTTTTTACTTTTTTTATATAAGGAATAAACTCATATATGTCAGGTATTTTCCCGACTGTAATCATTACAGCTTCTTTGTTAAAATAGTTCTTTATCGTTTGATAAAGAGCGCTCATCGTTCCAAGTGTGTCTCCATCGGGATTAACGTGAGAAAATATTACTATGCTGTTAGCTTTTTCTATCGTTTCTTTAAATGATACAAATTTCATAAAACTATTATAGTATAAAAATTGATTGATGTAGTAAATTAAGTAAGGATAATGATATGGATGCGGTTTTTCATGGAATTTTAACACTATTGAATTTATTCTTGATTGTTGGGTGTTGTGTTGTATTCACTAATGCCGTCGAACACTTAGGAAAAATTTATAATCTTAATGAGGGGGCAGTCGGTAGTATTTTGGCTGCTGTCGGTACCGCATTGCCGGAAACAATAGTTCCTTTAGTTGCTATACTGGGTGCTTATTTGGCGCATACTGATGTAAATGTCGGGAAAGAAATCGGCATAGGTGCAATATTGGGGGCGCCATTTCTTCTTTCAACACTTGCAATGTTTGTAACAGGATTGGCTGTTGTTGCATTTTGGAAGCTGGGAAAACGTGAACGAAAGATGAGTGCGAATTATGTTGTAATGTTTCGTGATTTGAAGTTTTTCTTTTTTAGCTACACTTTGGCAATTGTTGCAGGATTTATTCCTTTTAAGCCTTTAAAATATGCATGCGCTGTTTTCTTATTAGCTTATTATCTTTTATATGTTTTTAGAACTTTAAACTGTTCTCATTCTGCTTGCGGTGAATCTTCTGAGGTAGACGAACTTTTATTTGAAAAGATTTTTAAGAAGTATAATACATTCTTGGTTTGGTTACAGGTTTTGCTTTCTATTGCTGCTTTGATTTGTTTTGCACACATGTTTGTCGGACAAATCAGATTCTTTGCAAGCCTATTTAGCATAAATCCACTTGTTTTAAGTTTGATACTTGCTCCTATCGCAACAGAACTGCCTGAAAAATTCAATAGCGTTTTATGGGTAAGTCAAAATAAAGATACACTTGCTTTGGGCAATATTACCGGCGCAATGGTTTTTCAAAGCTGTATACCCACTGCAATAGGTATTTTACTTACACCTTGGGTGTTTGGTATGGAATCTGTTGTTAATATTGTTCTTGTCTATTTATCAACATTGATTCTATTTATTAATCTGTACAGAGATAAGGCATTTAGTGCTCATATCCTCGTTACGTGCGGTTTGTTCTATTTGATTTATTTGGTTTACATTTTGTATGATGTCATTTTTTAATAAATCTTAAAAACTCTCCCTCATTCAATCTAAATAATTAAAGTTTATTGGATTTTGTTCGATATGTCATTGTAATGGAACCAAATATGGAGAGACTGTATGCTTTTTAAAAGAAAATGTAAAATAACATTTATCGCCCACGGTGCTACTATATATACGGAAGAAAACAGAATTTGTGATAAAGAAAGTCATCCTCCGTTAAATGAAATCGGGCAAGAAGAAGCTGAAAGAATAGCTAAGTGGGTTATTTTACGTTCCCCTCAGGTTGATAAAATATATACCGGTGCCTCTTTAAGTTGTATACAAACCGCTAAATTTATTGCAAAAGAATATGGGCAAGAGTTTGAAATTCGCCCTGAATTGAAAAATCAGGATTTTGGAGTTTGGAAAGGTCTTAATTATACAGAAATTGAAGAACGTTATCCTGAAATGCTACAGAAATATCATGATTTGACTTCAAGTTATGCACCAGATGGAGGGGAAACCCTTTTGGAATTTGATGAAAGAGTTGAGCAAACTGTTTCTAATTTGATTGAAGAAAATCTTAGTAAACGTATTGTTGTTGTTACTCATTCGAATTTTATTAGGGCTGCTATAAGGAACGCTTTGGAGCTTCCAGTGGAATATCAAAACAGAGTTTTTATACCAACAGGTAGTGCAACTCAGATAAAATATTATAAAGGTTGGAATATTTTAATGTATAGCGGGCATGTTCCTGTTGTTTGTTAATATTTATCTGGCAACCCTACCCCACCATCTGACTTCTCCAATGACCTGAAAATCAAAAGTTTTTTCCTTTGAAAGGTCTATTTCAAAGCTGCGGTATTTGCTGTTGTCCGAAACTATCCTTACAGTATTTGGCGGGATTTTTTGTAATCTTTTTGCGTATAATTGACCGTCTATTCTTACGCAATATATTTTCCCGTCATAGATTTCGGTTCTTGTATGGTCAACAAGCAAGCTGTCTCCGCCTTCTATTGTTGGAAGCATGCTGTCTCCTTGTGCAAAAATTATTTCGGTTTTATTCTTGCTTATTCCTAAATCTTCGACTAGTTTTCTGCTTATAGAATAGGTCGCTGTTTGTCTTTCATCGTAAACTGTTACTCCGTATCCCATGCTGGCAAAAACTTCTCCTTTAACCGGTATACTTATACAATCATCATCAATTGTTGTAATAATATTGTTTGACAGTTTTGTTTCGAAATATTTTTCGATTTTTTCTATTTGTGCTGTTGTTAACTCTTTTTCTTTAATTTGGTTTATATATTGTCTTGATACGTTGAGCGCTTTTGCAATATCTGAGTAAGATACATTTTTTGACAGTATTCCTCGCAGTTCTGTCATTAAATCAGCAAGATACATATACTCTCCTTATATTTAGCCTTAAATTTCTGTTGTTTACAATTGTAAACCATTACTTGACAAATGTAAAGTATTTTCTTACAATTAAATATGTAAATATTTTGATTTTGTTACGTCTAACCTAAAAAAATGCCTGACCCCCGAGATCAGGCAAGATATATACTTCAGTGGATATAATATCACAAAATATTTTCATGCACAAATATTTGACTTAGCCCGATTGGATGTGCGTTTTTATGAAATTCACGAAAAATATTTATTCAAAAAATGTTCTGCTTGGCATGCTGGATATAGCAATGGATTGTATGATTGAACATTCTTTGTGTGATTATTGTTCAAATAATGTACAAACCAATCCTTTGTATTGTAATGATGTTGATTTGTGCAAAAGTGCTTTATTTGAGGGAATTTTAGATAAATTTTATTGTGGGAGCGATGATTATGCAATTAACAGAGGAGCAAAAACAGATAATAAGGTATGTTAAACAAGGTTTGACAAATATCGAAATAGCTGAAGAAATGGGTTATAGCCCTGATACGATAAAGAAAAGGTTATGGCTTATATATAAACTTTTAAACGTGAAAAACAGAATTGATTTAATCAGCAAAATTGTTCATGCTCTGTGATAGAATACTTTGGGGGAACAATTATGCTTGATACTGTAATTTTTGATTTAGACGGGACACTTTTGTATACACTTGAGGATTTGGCTGCCAGTACCAATTTTGCGTTAAAAAATTTCGGCTATAGTCCTCGTTCTATGCAAGAGATTCGCTCTTTTGTCGGTAATGGGGTAAAGCTGCTTATAGAAAGAGCCATTCCTGATGGAATTAATAACAAAGATTTTGATGAATGTTTGGCTGTTTTTAAAAAGCATTATTCTTTGAATATGTACAATAATACACGTCCTTATGACGGTGTTATGGATCTGTTGCGGGAACTAAAAAAATGCGGGTACAAAACTGCTGTTGTTTCAAATAAATTTGATGCTGCGGTAAAAGACTTATGTAATAAATTTTTTGCGGATAAAATAGATGTTGCAGTTGGTGAGTCTTCTGATGTTAGAAAAAAACCGTTTCCCGACAGTGTCCTTTCTGTAATAAAACATTTAGAAACTGTTCCTGAAAATTGCGTTTATGTTGGCGATTCGGAAGTTGATATTCAAACGGCTCGTAATGCTGGTATAAGGTGTGTTAGTGTTGATTGGGGATATAAAGACAGAGATTTTTTACTTAAAAACGGTGCAAGTTTAGTTGTATCTGGCACACGAGAGCTGTTAAGCGAATTGTATAAATTGTAATTTTTGCATATACTGTTTTTATGAGTGGAAAAAGAAATATTGAAAAAGTAAGAAATTTTTGCATAATTGCACATATCGACCACGGTAAATCGACTTTGGCTGACAGATTGTTGGAGTATACAGGTACTGTTGCCCAAAGAGATATGCAGAATCAGTTGCTTGATTCTATGGATATTGAGCGTGAACGTGGTATTACTATCAAATTGAATGCTGCAAGAATGAAATATAAAGCAAAAGATGGCGAGGAGTATGAACTGAATTTAATTGATACTCCGGGGCACGTTGATTTTTCTTATGAGGTTTCAAGATCTCTTGCTGCTTGCGAGGGAGCATTGTTAATAGTTGACTCTACTCAGGGCGTTGAAGCACAGACGTTAGCTAATGCTTATCTTGCTATAGATCAAAATTTGGAGATTATTCCCGTAATAAATAAAATAGATTTGCCATCTGCTGATGTTGATAGGGTTAAAGATGAAATAGAAGAGATTTTGGGCATAGATGCCGAACATGCCATACCTGCAAGTGCAAAGGCCGGTATTGGTATAGAAGATATTCTTGAGGCTATTGTTAAGTTTGTTCCTCCGCCTCAAGATACGTCCGATAAACCATTGCGTGCATTGGTTTTTGATAGTGCTTATGACCCATATCTTGGGACTTTATGCTTTTTTAAGATTGTTGATGGAAGTGTTAAAGTTGGCGATAAAATCAAGTTTATGGCATCAGGAAATAAATACGAGGTTGTAGAACTCGGGTATTTAAATCCGAACAGAGTGCCTGTAAATGAGTTAAGAACAGGTGATGTAGGGTATATGGCTTGTTCTATTAAAGAATTAACAAGATTTGTAGGTGATACGGTTACAAATGCAGAGATTCCTGCAGCAGAACCGCTGCCAGGGTATAAAGAAGCATTGCCTGTCGTATTTTCCGGTTTGTATCCTGTTGATAATGATGATTATCAGGATTTGAAAGAATCGTTGGAAAAATTAAAACTTAACGATTCCTCTATTACTTTTGAACCAGAAACATCTTCAGCTTTAGGTTTTGGGTTCAGATGCGGTTTCTTGGGAATGTTACACATGGAAATTGCTCAAGAAAGATTAGAAAGAGAGTATGATCTTTCTTTGGTAACAACTGCACCGTCTGTAATATATAAAGTTCACAAAACGGATGGAAGTATCGTTGAGATTGACAACCCTGCAAATCTTCCGGACCCTCAGTATCGTGAGTATATAGAAGAGCCTTACGTTAAAGTCAATATAATTGCACCTAATGATTATGTAGGTACGTTGATGGACTTGTGTCAGACTAAGCGTGGTATTTTTATCAACATGCATTACATTGACAAGGTGCGTGTCGATTTGGAATATGAAATGCCTTTAAGTGAAGTAATTGTTGACTTCTATGATCAACTGAAATCGAGAACAAAAGGCTATGCAAGTATGGATTATGAGTTTAAGGAATATAAACGTTCTGATTTGGTCAAACTTGATGTTATGCTTGCAGGTGAAGTTGTCGATGCATTGAGTGCGATAGTTCACAAGGATAATGCTTTTTATGTCGGTCAAAAACTTACGGCAAAATTAAAAGATATAATTCCTCGTCAAATGTTTGAAGTTCCTATTCAGGCTGCTGTTGGGGGTCGAATTATTGCAAGGACAAACATAAAAGCATTAAGAAAAAGTGTTTTGGATAAATGCTATGGTGGAGACATCTCTCGTAAACGTAAACTGTTAGAAAAACAGAAAAAAGGTAAAAAACGAATGAAAGCCGTAGGTCGTGTAGAAGTACCGCAAGAAGCGTTTATGGCTGTATTGAGTCTTAGTGAAGATTAGTTGCTAAAAGATATCTACCGCCGTCGGCTTGTTTTATGTAGCCATTTAATTCAAGGTTCATAAGGGCAACGGTTAAGTCTGAAAAATCAATGCCGGTAGCTGCGCATAATTCGTCTGTTGTTGAATCTTGTTTTGCTATATATTCAAGAATTATTTTTTCTTGTTCGTTTATGTTTTCTATTTGTGAGAAATCAGTTTCTTTAGAGGTAGAAGGATTTTGTTTGATTTCCCAATCAAGCGCATCAAGTATATCTTGGGCTTTTGTTATTACGGCTGCACCGTTTTTTATTAATTTATAAATTCCTTCCGTATTCGGGTTTGTAATAAGCCCAGGCAGACACATCAGTTCTCTGCCTTGTTCAAGACAGTAGTTAGCGCTAATTAAAGCTCCGCTTTTGATTGCAGCTTCGGCAACCAACGTTCCTTTTGACAGACCTGTTACTATTCTGTTTCTATGAGGAAAACGCCATGTCAAAGGTTGGAAACTCGGCCAATATTCACTGAATATAACTCCGCCGCCGTTTTCTATTTGTTTGTACAGGTCTTTGTTTTGTGTCGGATATATGTAATCAAATCCGCTTGCTATTACACCTATTGTTTTTAGCCCGTTTTTTAGAGCAGCTTTGTGAGCACAACTGTCAATGCCTGTTGCAAGTCCTGAAACTATACACAAGTCTGTGTCTTTAAATTCTGATATGATACTGGAAAGTATTGTTTTTGCGCTTTCACTTGCTTTTCTTGAGCCTACTATTGATAAGGTTCTTTCAAAATTGCAGGAGGATAAATCACCTTTATAAAAGAGAGTAACAGGTGCTGCTGGTATATTTTTTAGTAATTCCGGGAAATCTTTATCTGTGTAATTGATGTATTTGATTCCTTTTTCTTCTATATATTCCAAGCAATCATCAGGATTTGTTTTTTCTCTGGCTTTTAAAAAGTCATTGACCTGCCTTGGGGTAAATTTTTCTATTCTTAAGAGGTCGTCTGCTCCGGCACACCACGCTGATTTTATTGAACCGTAATAATCAAAAAGAGTTTTAACAAAGACGCTGCCGACTTTCTCAATCGATGCAAAAGCAAGCCAGTATTTTGATGAATCTTCAGCAACCATTGTTAACCTCTTTTTTGTTTTTTTATGAATTATCTCTAAAGTTATTCAAGTCAATTATTTTGTTTACTTCTTGCGGAACGTAGTATGGGCAAGAATTCCACAAAATAGTATCCAAAGGCATATCTGATTCTTTTTGTAGTATAAGTCTGTTGCAGTAACCTTTTACCATGTTTGTCGAACCGTCCATTTTTAGGTTAAAGTAGCCGCAAGACTGGCAAATTTTTATTCTAAATCCATGCTCGTTGAGTTTATCTGATACTTCTTTTATCGCATCAACCATACGAATTTGAGAAGATGAAGAGTATTTTTTCTTTTTGAATCTGAAAACTGCTTTTACAAGACCGCTTTCGGATATCAAGTCAAGTTTACAAGCCAAATTGTTTCTACCATCTGTTACATAAACGTCAACAGTTGAGCATTCTCTATTTTCATCTTTTTTATTATTGATTTTATCAATTATCGTCCCAATTACAGGAACATGGAAAAATATCTTTAATAGTGAATAAAACGGGTATAGTAACAAATATAATATGTTTTCTTTTCCGATTTTTGATGTGAAAAGAGATGTTATAAATGCAACAAAAAGTATAACCCCCATTGCAAATACAAATGAGTAGTCAAAGAAGAAATAATAGTTATATGTAAAAGCAAATATGCTAAAGTATATCAACATCAAAAACCAGAAGTTTGGTGCCAGTATACTAAACATAAATTCTCCAAATTTTAGATTTGATTTGAATATTAATCCCAAACAGTGCCATACAAGAGACAGTTTGAATGATATAGAAGGTTTTCTGTCATTGAAATTGTCTATGGATGTATAAGTTTTTACAAGCGGGCAAAATTTTGGTATAAAGCCGTTTCTGACTAGTAATGTTGTATATTTAAGTTCGCTGTTAATATCTTTAAAATCTACACATTTTATCTTATCAAGCACATCTTTTCTAACAATAAAAACATCAGAATCTACAACAGAAGCGAGCCCCATAAGCGAGCGGCCGCAATTGAATATTCTGTCTATATAAGAGTGAGATGTTGTTTTGATTTTGTTCAATAAAGATTTTGTTCTTACAATGTAATCTGTTGAACCAATCAGTATATTTTCTCCTGAGAGATTTGCATTAATTGATGCCAAGAAATTTTCATCTATGTATCTGTTAGCATTTAAGAACACGAATGCATCAACATTTTGATAAGAAAGAAGGCCTTCTAACAACCATGATACAGCTTCGTCTCTGCCGACAGGTGCATTTTCTCCGACTCTCCATATTTTTGCACCGCCAATAAATTCAAGTATGTTTGAGGAATTGTCTGTGCAGTGGTCCAGTATGATATGTGTTTGATAATTATCTTTGGGGTAGTTTTGTTTATTTAATGCTTCCAATAATGGAACAATAGTTGCTTCATTATTTCTTGCATAGATTATCAATATCATATTGTTTGGTTTTGATGCAGCATTATATTTTTGTTTTATCAAAAATTTCTTTGCTTTGGTGCTGTTAAATACACAAACTGCATAGTACAGGATGTAAACAATTACATATACAAAAAGTATAATCAGTAAATTAAGTAAAAAGTTAACCATTTTATTCCTCGTTATGAGCCTTTATCTTGATAAGATGTTTATATACGGTTGGGGGTGTGGCTCATTTTATCTTTATGAGTAAAATTCTATAAAAAAAATATTCAAAAATCCAGTAAAAGCGAAAAACTCGTACATAAAGACTAATTTATAATTCTTAATAAATCTGATAATATTATTAAGTTAATAAAAATAATACCGATAATAATTAGTGTGTTATTTTGTAGAAATCTTGTGTTTTTGTGTTTGAGGGTTAATCTATGGAAAATCAGGAATTTAATCAAAAGTCTTCAATTATGCAAAAGGAAATTTTTGAGCAACCGGGTGTTGTGAAGAATTTGCTTGAGAGATACATTGGACCTGATGAGCGGATAAAAATAGATTTGCCGGAAAAAATTGACAACATAGTAATAGTTGCAAGCGGTTCTTCTTACAACTGTGCAGCCATAGCGGCACCTTTGTTTATTGAATTTGCTGATATTCCTTGTGAGTACGAGTATTCCAGTGAGTTTGTTCTTCAAAAAAAACATTTTATTACACCTGATTCTCTTTATATTTTTGTATCTCAGTCAGGAGAAACTTCTGACACACTTAACGCATTAAAGATGATTAAGCAAAAGGGTGTAAAAACCATGTGTATAACAAACGCACAAAATTCTACAATGTGGAATCTTTGTGATTATAGAGTTCTTTCTGATGCTGGGGAGGAAAAAAGCATTGCCTCTACAAAGGCCCTGACTGCACAAATTTTGTGTTCTATTCTTATTCTTCTGAAAATAAAAGCTAAAGATGGAGAAGATATTTCAGGATATTTAAATACAATGCGCAGATTACCTGCCTACCTTGAGAGAATAAAATGTGATTTTGACAAAATAAAAGCGGCTGCTCAATTGGTTTCGCAATTTAATAATATTTCGATTCTTGGCAACAAAAACTATTATCCCGTTGCAAAAGAAGGGGCTTTAAAGATTAAAGAAACTTGCTATCTAAATGTAATGGCATATCCTTTTGGTGAATTTATGCACGGGCATGTTGCTGTTTTAAACCAAAAGTCAATAGTTATTGCCATTATTGATGAAGAAAATGCCGAGTTTGCTCAAAGAAATTTAAAGAAAATAAGACAAGATTATAATCCTCAAATTGTTTGCATAACAAGTGTTCAGGATGTAAAATCAGGGGATTTGAATATATATATAAAAACAAAAAGAAAGCTCAAGGCAATCTTCGGTTCTCTTTTAACTTTACAATTGATTGCCTGTGAATTGGCTTCTATACTTAAAAAGAATCCCGACAAACCACATGGACTTAAAAAGGTTGTTAAGGATTAAGTTACTCGAAAAATTTTTGCTAATGTCCTTGTCGCAAATTTTTAATTAAAAAATATCTCCAAGACATTGGAAGTTATTAACATGCTCTGCTTCTTCTCATCAAATCAGAAAGTTTTACTTCTTTGTTAACCCTTTTTTTCGGTTTGCTAATAATAGTTCTTGTAGTCTTTTTAAAGCCTGAAAGACCAACCATTGTTGAACGTTCTTCTTTTAGCATGCACAGCTCTTTTACAAAATTAATAAGTTCTCTCACGATAATTCCTTTCTTATGCGGTTGATAACCGGACTTATGTTAATAATAAGTTAATACGTAATTATTCTTTTTTTAACCTCCTCTTATGGTATATTGTTGACTATGACAGAAGAACTTCAAATAATAAACGAAATTGAAAAAGCCGCAAAGTTATGCGAAAAATCATACGAACACGATGAAATTATAAACGTAATAAGTGGTGAGAATGATTTTGAAAAACAAATTTGTCTTTTAAAATTGGATTATTTAGCCGATGAAAAAGAGTGTAATTTACTTGTGTTTCAATTAACGGAACACCATGGACTGATAAGAGAAGCTGCGGCTATAAAAATTAGTGAATTTTTAAATGATGGAAAATATAAGCATCTCTTTTTAAATAATTATTGTGTAGAGTCTTTTTTAAAGGCTGTTAATGATATAAATCCAAATATCTGTCGTTTGATATGCTCTGTTCTTCACACCCTTCTTTCTTCTGAAGAAGAATACAAAAAAATGTTCCTTAACCTTTTATATAAAAGGTTTGATACTATTTTTTGTGAACTGGAAAAACTCAAAAGAAGTAACTGGTACACAAAAAAACTTTTTAATCTCTACTGGTGTCTTGAGGCTCTTGCGATGCTTAATGTTTGTGTTGATGAGAATCTGGAATTCGTTCTTACACAGGCATGCAAGGTTAGAGACTATACTATAAGAGAAAAAGCTGCTATGGTTATTTCTTCATTAAACGGCACATCAGAAGCTGTCAATGATTTAAAAACCAAACTTAAACAAGATGATAATTTTTATGTAAAACGATATGCCGCTTATTTTTAGTATTTTATGTTTTTAAGTTAAAATGGTTTTATGCAGATAAAGATAAGAAATATGGACAAAAAAGATGTCGATGATGTTGTGAGATTGGAGGCTCTTTCTTATGGAGAACATCATTGGTCAAAAGAGTCTTTTTATAATGAGTTGGCAAATAATCTTGCTCATTACTATTGTGCCGTAAATTCAGAAACCAACGAATTGCTTGGATATACTGGATGTTGGCATATCTTTGATGAAGCCCATATTACAACACTTTCTGTTCACCCCGATTACAGAAAAAAAGGCGTTGCTCAGAGGCTTTTGTTCTCTGTGATTGATGATTGTTATAAAAAAAAGATTAAATACATAACGTTGGAAGTTAGAGAATCAAATGTTCCTGCGATTTCTCTGTACGAAAAAAACGGTTTTAAATCCATCGGAACCAGAAAAAATTATTATCAGGATAATAATGAGAATGCATTGATAATGTTTACCGAAAATATTTGGTACGAAAAGTTTAAAACATTGTATAATAAATTACACAGCGAATTTCACCAAAGAGAGGGCTGTAATGATTAATACAAAAAGATTAAAAGAAGAACTCGATGCATTTAACGCTGAAAACAAGAAACTGAGAATTACAATGGGGACTCTTGTTGTAATGGGTTGGTGTGTTTTTCTTATAATAATTGCCACCTTCACCCAACTGGATTTTAATCATTACATTTTGTCTATCCCTCCTCACAATGGATCTTGGTTAAAGATGAAACATTGTGTTTATATTCCACAGGTCCCTGTAATATTTTTTATTGCAGCTTTGATAGGAAAAAGGTTTGGAATGACTGCTGTATCCATATATATTTTACTTGGACTTACTTTTTTCCCTATTTTTGCTTTAGGTGGTGGCCTCGGATACATTTTTCAGTATAATTTCGGGTATATTTTGGCTTATTTACCGGCTGTGTTTATTGTTTCTTTTATGCTAAAGGATAAATTTAATTATTTATCGATACTCAAAGCTGATATTATGGGGCTTTTGACCATTCACATTGTTGGAATTTTTTATTTGATACTTATGGCAATTATACATCAGGATTCGTTTTCTAATGTAATTGGGTGGATAGTTATGCAAAGTGGACCAAAGATGATTTATGACTTTGTTTTTGGCTATTTTGCTATACTTCTATCAAAACCTGTAAAACAAGTATTGTGGTTATCCATGGGTTAACAATTATTTTATTTTAGTCTTGTGTATGATACAAGTTTGCTTACGTCTGAATTCCATTCGTTTTGCCATTTGTGGATAATAACATCTGCAGGAGTTTTGCCTTTTTCTACTAATTCAATTATTGGATTCAAAAATTTTTCTTCGTTATTTTGATTTTGTTTTAAAGATTCATAAGATATATTTATAATTTCTTTTGCTATGTCTCTTAGCTTATGGTTTTTAATTTTTATATCCAACCCTTTTTGTGGCGTTTGGGATCTCAAATACGCAAAATCAAAGAAAGAGAAATCTTTTAAAACACAATCAACTTCATCCATAGCGGAATTATTATATATTATTCCTTTCCAAAATGCAGGTATAGAGCTAATTAAGTCTGAACATTGGTTGTCGTGGTTTCTTATTTCTATATAATTTTTAAATCTGACATCAGGAAAATATAAGCTCAGATGAAGATGCCAATCTTTGATTGTTGCGTGGTAATCTTCATATCCGTTTTTTAAAAATTGTCTAAATGTTGTGTTTTCAACTTTAATTGCTTTTTTTTGCCCGTTTTGGCTGCGTTCAATAAATATCATAGGTACGTCCAAGAGTATTTGGGCGTAATTATTGAAAGAAAAGTCATTTTTTTGAAATGCTTTTGCACTTACAAGCCCGCATCTTGAATTGTCTGTTTCTAGCCAAGCTGCAGCTCTGTTTGATTTTAGTTTTGTTAATCTTCCGTTTCTAATTGGAGAGTTTGAAAATACGGCACTTATTATTGGTGATAGCTTTAATGCTGTTGAAAATTTTTTCATAGCATCACTTTCACTGCTGTAATCCAAACTTACTTGGATTCCTGCGGATTCTCTCATCATCACAAGCGGTTTTTTCGCTACGGTAGGAAGATATTTTGTCATATATTCATATCTTTTTTTGGGGATTATGTTTATGTTTCTGTATGTAGAAACTGGCTGTATTCCATAACCAAGCCAGTATATTCCGTATTTTTCTGCAGAGATAGATGTTGTTCTATTGTAATTTTCAACATATTGTTTTATATCTTTTATATTAGATTTTGGGTTTAGGCTTAACTCTGTTTGAGACCCGGGTTCAAGTGTTATTGTCCCATCAGTTCCGTCCAGTCCTATTAGTGCATTGTTTTCGTATATGCCCTGCCATTTGCCGTTTTTATATTCCGATAAAAACCTTGCAATATCCTGGTAACTTGCTGCTTTATAGGTGTCTTTTCGGACAGGGATTTTTTCAAATTCTAATCCTACATTTTTATCTTTGCAGGATTTAATGCCGGAATAAAATATTTCACAAAGTTGTGCTTCATTTGTTATTAAATTTTCTTCAGTTTCAATATTAATATGTTTTAACATAAAGATGCAGGTATTTTTCCTTGTTTTAATTCAATAAGTGATATGATTTTATCCATTAGAATGTCTTGGAAACGCTCATTATTGTGGGCATTTATTTCTCTTATGAAGTAGCAAGGACTTGTAACATTAATTTCTATTATCTTTCCGTCAATGACATCAAGGCCTGCCATGTATAACTCTACTGCATTAAGTCTTTTTGCAACTTCTTGAGCCATTTGTTTTTCTTCTTCCGTAAGAGTTGCTGTTTTAAAATATTTGTCAGAATGTTCATTGAATTTAAAATCATCCTTACCCGGGAGTTTTATAATACATTCATCAAATACATGTTCGCCCAATATCAAAATTCTTTTGTCGCCGCCTATGGCACCATCCAGATATTTTTGTACCATTACCATCGTTTTGCCGTTGTTTGTAAGGTTTTTGACAATTGTATTTATGTTTTTTTCGTGTGTGTCAACGTAATATACTCCTCCGCCAAAACACATGTTTAACGGTTTTATTATTGCTTTTTTATGCTCCTTGATAAAAGATTTTATTTCTTCTGCATTGGTTGTAACTATATTTTCAGGAACATGTTCGGGAAAATAATTGATGTGAAATTTTTCGTTAAAATTTTTGACCGCAATAGGATTGTTAATTACTATCGTTGTTTCTGAATTAACGTAGTCAAATACGTTGCAAGCATTTATGTAGTCAATATCAACAGGAGGATCTGGACGGAAGAATACAACATCAAAATGGTCAATTATGTGTTTTTTCGGTTCTTCTTTTTTGTAGAAAATGTTTCCGTCTTTTAGATATGCTTCATAGCAATTAGCCATTGCCACATTGCCTTCTGTCATTAGGCCGCTTTTTATACAAACAAAAACTTCAAAATCTCTTTCCAATAATCCTTTTATCATCCAAAAGTTTGTAACAAGATCATTGAATTCGAAGTATTTTAACTCTAAATCGTCTATAACAAAGAGTACCGTTTGTGTCAAATTTGTATTTATTGTCATAATGTCCCCCATAGTCATGAATAACTATATATCAGTCTGACTAAAAAATACAATGCCATGGTATGATTAATTCATAAGGCTGATTGCAAAAAATTGTTTAGGTGAAATTTTTTGATTGGCTTTGTTCACAAAATACAATGATAAAAAAACAAATAAGTAAAAAGGAGTCTATTATGAAAATATTACACGCAATGATAAGAGTTAAAGATATAGATAAATCAATGAAATTTTATACTGAATTGTTGGGGCTAAAAAAAACACATGAAATAAAATTGGAAGATTGTATTTTACATTTTTTAAAAGGTGAAGATAGTGATTTTGAAATTGAGTTAACACAAAATTTTGAAAATCCTGAATCCGGTTATACAAATGGTAATGCTTTTGGACACTTTGCCGTTGAAACAAAAAATATGGATGATTTTGTTAAAAAAGTAGAGTTTATGGGGTTAGAGTTTTTGTATGAGCCATTTGTAATGGAAGAAGCAGCTTCTAAAATTGCATTTATCAAAGACCCTGATGGTAATGAAATAGAGATTATAGAAAAGTTGAATTAAAGATTTGGAGAAACTATGGCTCATATTCATTGGTATCCGGGACATATTGCAAAGGCAGAAAAAAAGTTAAAAGAGTTGATAAACTTAGTCGATGTTGTGATTGAAGTTATTGACGCTCGTATCCCTCAAAGTTCTGTGTATCCGAATATAGAAAAATTGCTTGGTGAAAAACCAAGACTGATTGTTCTTAATAAGTCAGACTTGGCGGACGATGCACAAACAAAAATCTGGAAGAAGTATTTTGAAGCCAAAACAGGTTACCCTGTGATATCTTCTTGTGCATCAAAGAACAATGATATTTCGATAATTGTGAATAAAGTCATAGAATTGGCAAAACCCAAAATAGATAAATTGGTTGCAAAAGGTCTGCTGCCAAGGCCTGCAAGGGTTGTTGTGGTTGGTATGCCAAATGTAGGGAAATCCAGCATAATAAATAAGTTAATTAAAAAAGGAAAAACAAAGGTAGGTGCCAAAGCCGGCGTAACAAGACAACAGCAGTGGGTGAGAGTTAATCCTAAAATCGATTTGCTTGATACTCCCGGTATAATTCCTCTAAAACAAGAAGATCAACTAAAGGCAGGCAAGTTGGCGATGGTTAATTCGGTTAGCGAAAATGCTTACGAAAATGAGGAAGTCGCTCAAGAATTACTTGATATTCTAAAAGATAAATACCCAGATGAAGTAAAATCTTATTATAAGCTGGAAGACGACTTTTCTTTGAGTGCCGTTGCCAAAAGTAGAAATTGGATAGTGAAAAATAACGAACCTGATATTCCAAGGACTGCAGTTATGGTGCTTACTGATTTTAGAGACGGTCGTATAGGCAAATTTACGCTTGATGAAACAGAAATTCTAGAAAACAAAGATGCAAACTAAAGTTCAAGAACTTTTTGATTATGATGTAAATAATTCTCAAAGCTGTGATTATGTAATAGGCACAGATGAGGCAGGGCGTGGTCCCGGTGCCGGTCCTGTGTTCGCTGCAGCCGTTTGTTTCCGCAAAAACTTGGAGAACGATGTTCTTCAGCAGCTTGCCTGCCTTAATGATTCAAAGCAGTTAACGGAAAAGAAAAGAGAAGAACTTTTTGAAACACTGCAGGAGCTTGAAAAATCAGGGAAATGTATTTGTTCTGTTCAAGAAGGTAGTGTCGAGCAGATAGATAAAATAAACATACTAAATACGTCTTTACTTTGCATGAAACTTGCTTGTGAGACTGTTATTTCAAAATTATCATCCGAGTCTATTCAGGTGCTTGTTGATGGTAACAAAATAATAAAAAATTTTTCTTACGCTCAAAAAACAGTAGTAAAGGGCGATTCAAAATCTGCTGCAATTGCTGCTGCAAGTATATTGGCAAAAGTTAGCAGAGACAGGTTTATGATAGAACTTTCCCAAAAATATCCCGAATATAAATGGGATAAAAACAAAGGATATTTGAGTTCAGAGCACATTTCTGCAATAAAAGAATATGGTGTTACAAAATGGCATCGAAAAAAATTCTTAAGAAATATTCTAGATAAACAGAAAGAAGAACAGCTTACTCTTTTTTAATGTGTTACAATGACACCTTGGACTTCCTTAGAAATGTTTAGAGAATTTGAAAGACTTTTCATAAGTTCTGCTGCAGTATTTGCACTGTAGAACTTTCCGCTTGTAACTAATGCTGTGCATTTTAATTGATTATTTGCTTCCTGATCATAAATATTAAAAGCAATTACATCTATAAATATATCCTGTCTAGTTTTTTGTAATTCCATAACATAATCACAAGGGCTTTCATCACAGTTTTCTCCACCGTCTGTTAATAGAATTATTCTCTTTTTGCCTGTAACGCCTGCAAAATCAGAGTTTACAGCTTGTTTTAAAGAATATGTAATAGGCGTCCAACCAGTGGGTTGCAATGCAAAGAGAGCACTTTGAATTGCTGCTGTCGAGTTCTTTGTCATTGGTACAATTAATGAGCTGGCTTTGCAAGCAAGCCCCGGAACCAGATAACCTCCTTTGTGCCCGTATACTCTTAAACCGACTCTTTTATTAGGCGGTAACTGTGGTAACAGGATTTGCATTGTATCAAGGACCATATTAATTTTTTTTGTACCGTGAAGTTTTTCTGTCATGCTGTTTGAAAAATCTACTATAAACAGTACAAATTCTTCATCATCATTTTGTACGTAACATTCTTGAGGTTTAGATGCGGCCTTTTGGCTAAAATCTCCTTTTATATTGTTTACAAGTCCAAATAAAATTAGTAAAATTATAACGGTTATAATTTTGTGTTTTTTAGTTTTCATAATGAGGCTCCAAGGTGTTTGATTTCGAGAAAGTTAAAGAGAAAAATTTTTTTGATGTAATTAATACAAGAAAAACTATCAGAAAATATACTAATGCTCTACCCCCCATAGAGGCAATAAAGATGATAGCCGATGCGGGCAGGTTGGCACCCAGTGCTACTAACACACAAAACTGGGAGTTTATTGCTATATATGATGAAGATATAAAACAGAAGATGGCAAATGCCGTAGAAAATGAATTTGAAAAACTTAAAAAATTTGTTAAATCAGAAGATGATGAAATAAAGTTGAATGGATATAAATATTATTCAATGTTTTTCAATAAAGCACCTGTAGTGTTTGCAATTGTCGAAAAAAAACGTATATCAACAATGCTGGGAATACTAGAAAAAAACGGAATGGGCAAAGAAGAACTGATTCGATACGATAATAGGTCATCCATACTTAGTATGGGAGCAGCAATAGAAAATATGTCCCTGTGTGCGCATGCTCTCGGATTAGGTACTTGTTGGATGTGTGCTCCTCTTGTTGCAGGAAAAGCATTTAATGAGATTTTGTCATTAAATCAGGATGACAAGGTTGTTACTCTTTTAACTGTGGGTTACCCTCAGGAGTCTACACCTGCAAGACCTCCCAAAAAGACTATTGATGAAGTCTTTAGGATTGTTCGGTAAATTTTTTACTAAAAAAAGAGGGCTAATGCCCTCTTAATTATTTTGTGTAACTCCGTCTTTAAACGAGACCCAACATTTTTTTGTACCAGCTGAATGTTTCCAGTTCAAGACCGTTGAATGTTGTTTTTAGACATTGTCTTTTGAGGTAAGAGTCAAATTCATCATTAAATTTTGATTTAACTTCTTTAACTTCCTTTGATGCAGTGTTAGTAGACATAGAGCCTCCTTTTAAAAGAATTGTAAAATATATATGAAATCAACCTTAGTCTTATTGAGATAATTATATCACATTTAAGACAAGTTTGCTACAAGATTTACTATAAATGTAAAACATGTAAAGGTAAACTTTTGCTAAAAATCAATACATTTTTAAGAAATATATCTTTACTTGTTGTTACACATATAGCAAGATTCTTTCGAGACAAGTGTTTTGACTACAATTAAATTTTGGGGATTTTTTGTTTTTGCCAATTAGTCAACTTATTTTTTATTGTAAACTTTTTAAAACAAAAAGTAATTTTTGTTTTTTGTATAAATTGTTACTAATAATTGTGGTATTAACATTCAATTTAGGAAATCATCTTTTGATGGCTCTGGCAATGGCCCCAGGGGGATGCATTCTGTCTCCTGACGGTAAATCGCCGTATTTTTCTTTGATTCTTTCTATTAATCTTCGTTTATCCGGATCCGGATCAAAGAACAATTCTTCATAAAGACTTACACCATCTCTTATGATAGGTTCACGAGCATCAGAAAAAATGTTTCCGTACTTCTTTAGAAAAGCACGATGTGCGACTGCATTCATCCCCAAGAAGTCTAACTCCTCTTGTACAGAACTATCTCCATCATTGTCATTTGCATGACCTGCTTCGTGTAAAATAGCTTCTCCTATTGCTAAAATTACAGCAAAATCTTTGGTGTTTTTGTATTTTTCGTTAATTATAATTATGTTTTTTCCAAAGTCGTATTGTGCATGAATACTTTTTTCTGTTGGTTTGTCAAACATAATCCTTATATTTTGTTTTTCAATTTTTTTTACCGCATCGGCTCCAGATTTGTATGGTATATTGATTCCCATGTTTTTTAAATACTTTATATCATCAGGGCTGAATTTTAAGTCTTTCAATTCTGCAAGTGCTGTTATTATTGCTTTATCTTTTAACCAAGGCATATCTTTTTCCAATTCTGTAAAATATGTTCTTTGTTGTTGGGGGGCACTGACCATAGTAGTCCAATTGTATTGGACTACGGGCTTTGAAATTTTAGAAAAAGTAGAATTTACTGGCAATATTGGTGTCATTATTTTTTAATTGTTGTTGTCGTAAGAGATAGTATATTGCGGGCTTATCGCAAGCCATCTGAATGCTTCTTCGTTTTCGTTTTCAGGTAAATCGGAGACAAAAGTTCCTCCGTATCTTCCTCTTGAAAAGTTTACATATCCTTGCTTAGAAAGATTTTGCAGAGCTTTTCTTATTGTATTGCTTGATACGTCAAATTTTTCGGATAGAGCTTCCATTGATGGAAGTTTGTCGCCAATTTCAAAATTTTGTGCAATATAATTTTTTATAAGATTTTCTATTTTTTGATAGCTGTAAAAAGCAGCATCCTCTGCTTTTGCAAAGATTGATGAAGCAACAATTGAAATTTCCTGAGTCGGCTGTAACAAGTTAGAATCAGGTATTTTTATTATTGTAGTTCCGTATCTGCCACGTCTTGCAAGGAGAACTCCTTCGTCAATAAGACTTTTCATTGCATCGTGTACAGTTTTTATACTAACTTTAAGAATATCAGACAACTCACTGTGAGCTGGAAGTCTGTCGCCAACAGAGTGGTTTGCTTTTATGTATTCTTTTAATTCTTTTTCTACTTGTTCAACAAGTGTATTAGATGATAAGTTGTTTGTTTGGGTAAATTCTTTTTCTTCTTCGCTAATTGACGGTACTTTTTTTAGAATCCAGTTAGATTCATTAGAACGAAAAGCACGAGCTTCTATTATCCCTTGCATTCCGAGATAATCTAGCGCCAATCTTGTTGTATTTGTTGAATTACCTATTATTGAAGATAACGCTCTTGCTGATGGCAAAGGGTCATTAATTTTGAGGTTATTATCTATGATGTATTTTTTTATCTGAGCTATGACTTTTTCTCTTTTTGATTCAGCTTTTCTTATTATTGGGTTGGAAGAGTTTTGATTTCTAACAATTGTGCCAATACGTTGTTTAGATTCAAGCCATCCTGCATCTTCAACAAATCTGATTGCATTTTGCACTGTACCTACACTTACACCAAGGTAGTATGCGAGATCTGCTTTTTTAGGCAAAAGTGTATTTTCTTCTATTTTGCCTTTTTTTATTCCTGCAGTAATCCAATCGGTAAGCCATTTTTTTATAACAGAATCTTTTGATTCAAATGTGTTTCTAAAATTAGGTATATCTTTAGGTAATTCACTTATTTCTATACGTTTAAGGCTGTTTTTTTCTAATTTTTCAAAAGATAATTTCTTTTCAATAGAAGATGATGCAGTCTCTTTTTTAGCCATTTTTATTAGAACCTCACACTAATTATTGGGTAATAATACCATAATTATAAATAAACAACAATATTTTTTTTGCTAGCTTTTTCAAAAGACTTAAACAAATATTAACAAAAACTTATAAATTATATTTGTTTTTTATTCTATGTTTAAAAAACTAAAAAACAGGGCAATATATAAAGTAGGATTAGATAATTTTTGCACGAAGCACGAATGAGGATAGTTATATGGTCGAAATCAATAGTTGGATAGATAAAAAAGTGGTAAAAATAATGAATATCACATTTTTTATTACTTTTTCTTCTTTATTTTTTAATTTAACGGCAATGGCAGAGAGTGCTGTTAATATAGAAATAAAAGCACCTACACCAACATTGGATACACTAAAAGGCCAGCCAATCCCTGATACAGACCCGATAAGATACTATCCTGAATCAGCCTATACCCTGACAAAGGTTGATGCAAAGGGAGATAATACAATCACCGTATACGAATGGGATAATACACAAAATAAATTGATGCCTGTGTATTATGAGGTATCACTAAAACAAACAGAATATGGAGAAGGAGACGGAGTAAAATATTTTAAATGGGAAAAGACAGCAGACGGAATAAAACTGATAGAAACACAAACCCCGTCAGAAGCTCAAATAACAGCAAAATACGATACGAGTAATTTGCAAACAAGAATAAATAATACAACCGATAACTCATCAACAAACATAAACGGAGGTAGCTTTGTAAACCAAACAACAGGCTCAACCTCAGGCAGCCAAGACGGTGGAGCAATCTATAATAAAGGCAGTGATGCCAAACTTGGAGATATCAATACTGATTTTATAGGTAACTATGTTCGGACAAACGGTTCTACTTCTTCTGCCTATGGCGGAGCGATTTCTAACTCTGGAACAATCGGAGATATAACAGGTGATTTTATAGGCAACTATGCTCAATCAGATTCTTACGTTGCCGATGGCGGAGCAATTTCTAACAGTTATGGAACAATCGAATCTATCACAGGCGATTTTATAGGCAACTATGCTCGAGGCGATGGCGGAGCGATTTATAACTATGGCGGTTATGGAACTGCAACAATCGAATCTATCACAGGTGATTTTATAGGCAACTATGCTGATAGTTCTTATGGTGCCTATGGCGGAGCAATTTATAACTCTAATGGAACAATCGGAAATATCACAGGTGATTTTATTGGCAACTTTGCTCAAGCTAATTCATTTGATGCCCGGGGTGGAGCTATTTATAACAACAACAGCACTGCAACAATCGAATCTATCACAGGAGACTTTATAGGAAACTATGCTAAATCAACTGGTACTGGGTCGTATGCTAATGCCAGTGGTGGAGCGATTTATAAATATTCTGGAAGAATTGGAAACATCACAGGCGATTTTATAGATAACTATACTCAATCAACTTCCCATGAAGCCTATGGTGGAGCGATTTATAACTATAATGGAACAATCGGAGATATCACGGGTGATTTCATAGGTAACTATGCTCAATCTGGTTCTTCTTCTGCCTATGGCGGAGCGATTTATAACCGTTCTGGAACAATAACTCTCAAAGACAGTTCCTTTATCAATAATGGCGTAATTTCTCCTGAAAAAGCCAACGGTGGAGCGATTTATAATGAAAATGGTACAGTCAATATAATTGCAGAAAACAAAGATGTAGTATTTGACGGCAATTACAGCGCTACAGCAAAAAATCCTGATGGTACATTAGAAAACAAAAAGCTTGATGGTATCTATATGAAAGATGGGAATTTGAACCTTTCTGCTAACGATAAGAATATCATCATAAATGATTCTCTTGTATCAACAGGAGGAACAGTAAACCTTTTAAACGGTACACTCAAATTCGGTAAAGATTCAATATTAAATGTCAAAAATATTACTTTGGGTTCACAAGATGTCGATAATGTAACTCTTGATGTTCAAAATGGAGCAATTTCTCAAAGTATATTAGATAATGTTACTCTGAATAGTGATTTAAACCTAAAAATAGATGCAGATTTAACGGCAGAAAAAGTTGATTCTTTTAATGTGTCTAATATAACATCAAACGGTCATAGCTTTAATATTGAAAATGTAAATATAATAAGAGACCTTGGTGATTCTGATTATGCTGCAGCAAAGTTTAGCAATAATAACCAATTAAACATTAATATAATGGATTCAGTTGATGCATATCTTACATCTAATTACAAATACGATATTTCAATAATGGAAGATTCCGGTAACAGTTATTTATTCTTTAAAAAAGATTCGGCAAATCTTGGTTTACCAATGGCAATAAGAGAAAAAGGTAATGTTGTATATTCTCAAACAGAAGATGAAGTAATTAACAGATGGATATTTTCTTCTGATATAAAATCAGATAAGTTTACCCTTAACGGAAATAACCATACAATAACCTCAACAAACGGAACAACAGAGGGATTGTATCTTGCATCAGGAAAAGAGTTGTATATAGACAACGTAAAAAATATAAGCGGTTTTAACTCTCAAAACGGAGGAGCCATAGATGCAGCAGGCAAACTAAATGTGTCAAATTCAACATTTAGCAATAACATAGCACAATCTAATGGCGGTGCTATTAATATTTCAGCCGCAGGGACTTTAGAAAAAGATAATCTAGGTGTTATATCAGGAATGAATATAACATACGGAGAGGAGTCTGCTGAAGCATTTGTAACTGCTGATACAGGTGGTTCAAATCCTGTTGACGGATACAACTTGATTTTTATGTCAAAGCAAGAAGTACCATCAGAAGACGCTTTCAATTCATTTAAAGAACAATTAAACCAAATGATAGCATCAGGCGAAGCTGTTACATCTCCCTCTGACTTAACAACTCAAGCGCCAAGTGGTATGGCAAATCAAATATTAGAGCAAATCTCACAAATGTTTCAAAAAGCTACAATCACATACAACGGAGAAGTGTTGGGCTCATACATTGTTAACGGTTTTGCTGGTGAGGACATTGAAGTCGAATTAGGCTTAACAACAATAGGCTCAGTCCAATCTTCAGCCCCTTTAGAATACGTCATTTCAAACACGGTATTTGACTCAAACAGAGCACAAAACGGAGGCGCTGTATCAATAGTAAATGCACCTATAAACATTGAAGACCTCTTTGATATCCCCGATATGGGAGAAGCTGACATATCTTCAGAAGTATCAAGCAAAGAAGAAGCAATGGCAATGATTGAACAAATGATACAATCAGGCCAACTCCTCCCGTCATTTGATGACTTGATATCAGATGATTATACAGTTAACACACCCGACCCGCTGGTAACATTTGTAAATACATCGTTTATAAACAATAAGGCAGATTCAAAAGGCGGAGCAATCTACGCAAACACAGATGTAACAATTAAAGCAGATAACGGAACAACCCTGTTTAAAGGTAATACCGCAAACGGTGAATCAAACGCAATATACCTAGACAATGCCGATAAAACAATAAATCTTGTAGCAGTAAATAACGGAGTAATCCAATTTGATGACAAAATAGACGGAGCCGCAGGATACAATGTGAAAATAAGCGGAGATAACGAAAAATCAAGCGTTCTTCTAAATAATAACGTTGATAATGCAAATGTAACGTCAGAAAACATATACTTGAATCTCGGAAAGAATAATGTGTTTGAAAATTCTGATTTTACAATAACCTCAGGTACATTGGGATTTGTAAACGGCGTAGCCGAACAACAAATCATGAAATCAGCAAATATTAACGGCAATGTAAATCTTGCACTTGACGTAGATTTGGCATCAGAAAAAATGGATACACTTCCTGATAATGTGTCAGTAGCCCAAGATGCAAAACTAAACGTAAACTACCTCAATTTGTTATCAGATGCAAATCAGGATACAACATCCATCCTCTTTGCAAATAACATGGATTACGCAAATGCAGTCCAATACACAGGCGATAACCCTGTAGCCTACTCGCCAATCTATAAATACGACGTAAGCTATGCAGTAAATCCTGAAGATAAATTGGGCTACTTCATGTTTACAAGAGGCTCAACAGGAACCCACGAAGACTTTAACCCTGCAGTAGTCGCCCCAAGCGTAGCAACCCAAGCAGGTGCATATACAACCCAAGTGCAAACATTTAACTACG
>CALVEK010000015.1 GCA_944326555.1 Candidatus Gastranaerophilales bacterium
CAAAAATTTCAGCCAATTCAGGCTGTAAATTTTCATTTCTTCGTTAAAAATCTCTAACCCATGCTACGCCATCAGGGCTTCGCCCCGAACCCCGAGGAAATTTTTTCTAAAAGTAACAGGGGTACGGGGGCAGTATGCCCCTGTTGTAATCTTGCGTCGGTTTTCTTTTCTTTGCTTTGCTTTGTTTCTTTTCTTTTGCCTGTGAAATCCAAAAGAAAAGAATACTCTATTCGTCAATTTTAACAATCTTATCGAGTTGTTTTTTTAAGAATTTTAACCCGACTCCAATGTATGTACTGATAAACATAGTCAAAACAAAGTATAAGTATGTTGTTTGTATTGGGTTGTATATCCAGTAAATATCGTGGTTAGCTCTTTCTGAAATCGGTATTCCTTTAACATAGAGGAAAATGGCAGTAATAATGTACATGACAAGAAGATGATTTGCCATGATATGGTATGTGTTTTCACCCATTAGTCTTATGAATTTTGAGTCTTTTAAATATGGGTACGTTATTTTTAGAATCCATAATGTTGCCCAAATTCCTGTTAATGCCGTAATTACAGGTACAATAAGCTGCTCATCAAATCTTGCCCAAACAAGCACATAACTCAAGCCGATGCCATGTTCGGGATCAAAGTCTCTGTTAAAAAGCCATAATACAGATTGTAAAACAATAATTGTCCAAAACCATTTGTATGTGAATATATCTATTTTGTCTTCTACAAAATGTTTGTAATAGTATCCGAGGTATACAAAAAATACAGAAAACATTGTTCTTATGACAATCAATGTTAGAGGATCTACTTTTATTATTTTTGAAAGAGGTATTGCCAAAAATCCCAGTATTGCAAAAAATCCAAGATGAAAATACTTGTTGTCTTTTACGTTTTTTATTGCTCTAAACAAGAACAAGAACACAATCATAGTTATGAATAATTGAGTAACAAACCACAACGGACAAGACAAATCAAACTGGTGCCCGTTTAAAAACGGGGTTATAAAAAAGTTCTTTAGGCTTATCGGCATTCCCCAAAATTTGCCTGTAAGTTTGAATATAAAAACGGTTACTCCAAGATAAAAAAGGTTGTACCAAAAATATGGAAGTAAAAGAGTTTTGGCTCTTCTTTGTATAAAGGTCAAAACTTCGTCAAGATATTTTTCTTTAAACAAATACCCCGAGATAAAAAAGAATAATGCTAATTGAAAAGAATATGGAGTAAACATACCGAATAAAGAAAATTCAAGATGCCCTGATACTACCAACAATATGGCAAAAGCCTTGAGAACATTTACTTTGTTGGAAAATTCTTTTTTTACTTCAGTATTATTGGAGTTTATATTTTCTGATACTTGTTCTGACATAAATTTTTACCCGTTTCTATCCTCAAAAGTAAAGGATTTTTGAATAGTGCAATTATTCTTATGGCTTTTTCTCGAATATAATTTTGTCTTAAAAGTTCAATTCTTGCAATAGCCCGCTAATCTCATTTAATCCTTGTTTTAGTTCTTGCGGTTTAGATTTGCAGTAACCAATTCTAAAACAGTATTCCATATCAAAACACTCTCCGGGGGTGAGGAATACTCCTTTTTCTTTTGCTAATATATCGCATAATTTTGATGATTTTATCTTTGCGTCATAAAAGATTAAGGCTGTTGTACCTGCTTTGGGTTTCACGTAATTTACAAATTTTTCATTGTTCACCCAGTTATCGAGTATTTTAAGATTTTCCGTTATTGTTTTTTTGTTTCGTTTGGTAATTTTTTCTGCATTTTTTACGGCTAATGTTGCAATTGCTTCTTCTGCAATCGGACAAGATATCAGAGAGTATTCTCTATGAGACATGCATTTTTGCATAAAACTTTTGTCTTTAGATGCTACCCAACCAAGCCTTAGACCTGCAAGAGAAAATGTTTTTGACATACTGGATGTACTTATACCTTTTTCATAGATGTCGACAATTGAGGGTGTTTTTTCATCTGTTGTGTTTAATCCTCTATAGACCTCATCACAAAGTATATATGCGTTTACGCTTTTTGCAATATTGATTATTTCTTCAAGTAATTCTTTATTTATTAAAGCACCTGTTGGGTTGTTTGGGTTGTTTAGGCATATCAATTGTGTATTTTTTGTAATCAGTTTTTTCAGCTCATCTATGTTAGGAAGAAAATTGTCTTCTTTTTTGAGTTTAAGCAATTTTACGTTTGATGTAAAAGAACTTGGTATTGAGTATAGTTGTTGATATGTCGGGGTTACTGATATTACTTCGTCTTTGGGTTCTACAAGAGAGTAAAAAACAAGATGATTTGCTCCTGCTGCTCCTGATGTTGTTAAGATATCATCTTCCGTTATGGTTTCGTAAAGTTTTGATATTTCCCTTTTTAACAAAGGATTGCCTTTTATATCCCCATAGCCGAGAGTTTTTTTGCAAAGGCAATCCAAAAATTTTTGTTTATCTTCTTTTGTAATTTCAAAAAGTTCATCCAATGATAGAGTATTTATTGTAGTATTGCCAAGGTCGTACTTGCAATATTTTTCATACTCATTCATCCATTCTTCTACTTTAAATGTCTTAATTTCCATAGACTTATTATTGCAGAAAAATTTTAAGATGAATAAGGTTTGTATTTTCTACTCGTGAAGAACTTTTTTTAAAGTCATGCAGGCAAGCTCCACGGCAGCTTGAGACTGGCAAGAGTCAGCAAGTGCATTAAGCATAAGAAAGTCATGAATAGTTCCGTTAACTCTTACGCTAAGTACATCCACACCCGCAGAATCAAGTTTTCGTGCGTAGGCTTCTCCTTCGTCTCTAAGGACATCGTTTTCTGCTGTTATTATCAGAGCAGGCGGAAGATTTTTGAGGTCTTCTTCTTGCGCTTTTAATGGCGACATGTAAGGGTCGTCTCTGAGGCTTTTTTGTGGTTGGTAAGCGTTCCAAAACCATTCCATTGCCTTTTTGCTAAGCCATGGTCCGTCTTTGAAATCATCATAAGATTTTGTGTCCATGTCCGCATTTGTTACGGGATAGAATAAGCATTGAAAAAGCAGTTTTGGGCCGTTTTCGTTTTTTGCTCTCAAAGCAGTAACTGTCGCCATGTTGCCGCCGACACTGTCTCCTGCTATGGCTATTTTGTCTTTGTCTATATTAAACTCATCGGGATGTTCATTTAAGTATTTTAAAGTAGCAAAAATCTGGTCTGTTTGTAATGGATATTTGCCCTCAGGCGCAAGGGTATATTCCGGAAATATAACTACAGAGTTTGTTTTGTTGGCAATTTTTCTCACCAGCATATCGTGTGTGTCTTTGTTCCCTAAAATCCAACCGCCACCATGGACATATATAATTGCGGGGAGTTTATCATTATTGCCTTTTGGTCTTACCACCCTTATTTCTACATTGTCTATTTCGTCCGTAAAAATAGATGTGTCTGTTACCTCTGCTTCTATGGTTTTGTGTGTTTGAGCTTGCAAGTTATTTAAAAATTCTCTTGCATCTAGGGCTGTCATTTTGTAAATAGGTACGCCATCAGTTTTTTCTATTTTTTCAATAAATTCTTCTGTTAATGTTGATAAGTTGGGAAGTTTTGAGTTCGGTGTTGACATATTATCTCCTGTTTAATTTTTATAATAAATATTGTTTTGACAGGCTATCAGCTATTTTGGAATTTTTCATCAGAAGAAAGTATAAAATTTGTATTATAATAAAAGCCATGAGCAATTTTAAATTTTTGAACAGAGTAAACGAAAATCTCTTTATCATAGCCGAAGAAGCCGAAAAACTTTTTAGAGACGGGTATTTTGAACAGTGTATAACCCAGACAAGAAGATTGGCAGAGAATCTATGTCGTGATGTTATGGCAGATAGGGCACAACCATCTGACACTTTTGATGATATGTTGGCTACCCTAAAGGATACTCCTGCTCAAAATGATTTTGAAAAAGAATTTATAGAGGATTTGTATTTCCTTAAAAAAGCCGGTAATGATGCCGTCCATTCACTAAAAGTAAACCAAGACGGTAATGCGGCTTTAGATTGCTTACAAAGAGCTTTTGAGGCTTCGATAAACTATGCTGTTTTTAAAAAAGGTGCTGATTCAAAACTTTTGCAGCTTATGTTTGATGAAAAACTCCTTGCCACAGGTAAAAAAGGTAAGAAAAATTCCATAAAAGAACAGTATGAATCTTTGGAAAACGATGAAATCAAAAAGAATAATAAGAAGAAGAAAAAGACAAAATCGTCTAAGATAAAACAAGAGGATTATGACAATTTCTCCAAAGATGATAATTACGACCCTGACAAAAAACCTCTCTGGCGAGAAGTGCTTGAGACAATTGTCGCAGGGTTGATTATTGCTGCTGTGTATTTTCTTATTTTTAACAAGTAAAATAATCTGTCATTGAACAATTATTTTATTTGTCTTTTTAAATCGTATCGAAGTTCAGAAAGAGGTCCGTTGTTTGGCGCTCTTAAATTGTCATAATATTTTTTTGCATAAGTGAACGGAAATCTTGGAATCCATCCGAGTTTTACAAAAATAGAAACACCGTCAGCACCTTGAGAAAACATTAAATCATCTATTGTTTGCTCATAGGCAGGTGAGATTGATGAAAGTATTTTTAAAAGATAATCTGCAGCTGTAAGCGTATAGTACCCCGAAAATACTCCCGTATTTGCTACAAGATGTGTTACTTTGAATTCTTTATTGTTTATTGTAACTTTTTTTACGCCCTCAGGCAGCTCTATATCGTCTTTTGTTAAACTTTCAATTTGGTACCATTCACCCTCATAGCGAATTCTTAATGTTTTGGGGTCAGGCATGTAAAGGTCGTCAAATTCGTTGCCCAATAGCTCTTCACCTTGCTCGTTAACAATTCCGTATTTATAATTTCTGCAAGTTAAGAACATTTTTCCAAAAAGAGGTTCTATTGAACTATACTGTGCAGGTATAATTGCTTTACCCGTCTCATCGTATAGACCGTAGTCTTTATCGTTACCCAGTTTGGCATATTTTCCGAAAACTCTTTCAACATGTCTGTATTTTGGCTTAACAAGAATGTTTCCGTTAGTGTCCATTATTCCAAAACGATTTTTCTTTTGGATAATCCAGCCTGATTCGCCCAGTCTTATCAGTTTTTTGTATTGGGCATCTACAACTATGTTACCTTTTTTGTCTTTTAATCCAAAATTTTCGTTTTCTTTATAAATTACGACATCAGACATTTTATACTCGGCAGCGGGTATTACACTCTGTCCTTGCTCTTTAGCATGAACAGGCATTGTTAAATACCCTGAAGTTATAATAACTAAACCGAATAAAAAAAGAATTCTTTTCATATCAAAATAATAGCATAAATGTCAACTCATTTGGTATTATGTTATAATTTTTTCGGTAAGTTATATAAATATTGGGATGGAAATTAGTTAATATGAAATTATCAATAAAAAATATAATTGTTACGATAATAAGTCTTTTGGTTTTGTTTTTTGTGGCATTTCCTTTTGTCTTTTATCTGAAGATTATGCCATCATTGGTTCAAAATCCAAAGATTATAGAAATGGTTGAATCTGCTGCCGAGAAAAATTTGGGTGTGGATTTGGAAATTGAAAAACCTGTTTTGACTACAGAATTGTCGCCTGTCATATCTTTTAAGCTGGCAAAGGTTTCTCTTACAAAAGGTAAAAATCAACTCCTTGTTATAAGCAATTTGGATACAAGTGTTTCTTTTGAAAAGGTTTTAGAAAAACGTATTATCTTAAAAAAACTTGGCAGTGATTATTTTTATGCTGATGTAAATAAATTGATGGCATTGGGTGGTGAGCCTAAGAAAGAGCAAAAGAAAGCTGAACTGGATTGGCGTGTTTATTGGTTTGATTCTATTCTATATCTCAAAAAATGTCAGATTGTTTATGATTTGGACAAAACAACACATATTAAAGTTTTTGGAAAAAACTTGGAAATTACAAACACAAGAAATCCTAAATTTGTGCGTTTTGATATTGCTGCTGATGTGGTCAAAGATAAGCAAAAAGGCAAAAGTGAACTTGTTAAATTTGCTATTACCGACAATGACTCTGTTTATATTAAAAACAAAAAATTGTCTATGGATAAAGGAATTTTGAAAATTAATAATTCAAAAGTATTTATTAATGCGGATATAGACAAAGATAACAAATTTAATTTAACGGTATTTTCTAACAAATTTGACTTGAAAAATGTTGTAGAACTTATGAACACAAATCTTGTTGTCCCGGGTGGGGATGAGATTATGGCATTTTTCAAAGATGTAAAAGGCAGCTTTGGTTTTCAAATTAGTATGAACAATAACGGTATGAATGGTACAGTGAAACTCAATCCTGCTGCGGCAAAAATTGTTCCTGTCGCCAATTTGCCTGTATATATAGACAAAGGTTTTATTGATATTACAAATGATTTGATTACGCTTAGAGATTTTGCAGGTTGGTATGGAAGCTCCAAGTCTAATAAGGTTACTCTTAAAGGGACAGTAAAAGATTATACAAAGTCTGTTGATACAAATGTTGAAATCAATGGGCTGGCAACAAATGATTTGATGCAAAATTATATATCAAAACTTGCTGGTTGTAAGCTGACTCTCACAGGTCCTTGCGGTGCAAAAATGCTTGTAAACTCAAAATATAACAAGATGGACTTTTCTATAATGGGTAAAGTCGCTAAAGGACAGGATATTTTAGTAGAGGGTGCATCTTTAAGTCCAGTGGGTTATGATAGGGCATTTAAGGCAGATATGCACCTTGACGGTAATTTGTTTGATATTAAATCTATAAACTATTACATCGCAAAAGAAATTACCAAAAACAGCAAGGGAAAAATAAAACCGATTTTAACGATAAACGGTAAAATGGATATTTCGACTCTTATTCTTAAGGAAATGGGCTTTGAAATACCCAATCCTTTGCCTAGCGAATTTTTGAACGTATTGATAGGTCAAAAAGTATTTAAAAAAGGCAAAATTGCAGGTCAAATGCAATACCTTAATTATGGTAAGGTGCCTAAATTAAAGGGTGAATTATCTATGCAGGGAGTTAGAATCCCAAGCCAAAGATTGTCTATTAAAAACGGTAAATTCTTTACAGACAGAGATCTCCTTCATATAACGGCAAACGGACGCTTTAAACGCTCTCAATACGACTTTGACGGTAATATTGTTAATGCTTTGGTTTTCCCTGTTGTAATTAAAGACATTAATCTTAAGGTTGATAACATTGATGTAGAAAGAATGATGCAATCAATGAATCAACAAAATACTCAAGCAGTAGCAGGTGCAAACCAAAATAATGAACAAATCAAAGCATCTGACATTGTTACGGAAGAAGCAAATAAAGCAGGTGAAGAAGACAGTGAAGAAAGCTATGATTCATATACATTTAACACCGGACTTTTGATTGTGGAAAGATGTGTGTTAGAGGTTGTTAAAGGTAACTACAAAGATATAAAATTTGGCAATCTTAAGGCTAATCTCACACTTGATAAAAACGGTCTTTTGCAGATTCGTTCAAACAGATTCGATTTTGCAGAGGGCATTTCTTCTCTTAAAGTAGTATGCGATTTGATGGAACATAAGTATAGCATTGCGCTTGGCGTAAAGGATATTAATTCTGACCTTATTGCTGCCACCTTGCTTGCTTTGCCTAGAGAAATAACAGGTAAAGCAAGAGGATTAATGCAGCTAAATACTGATGATTCGTTAAAATTGAACGGTAGAATCAGATTTGATATACAAGACGGTACAATACAAAAGGTTGGGCTTGTTGAATATGCTCTGAAATTTGCCGCATTGTTTAGAAATCCTATGGCAATGATTAGTCCGTCAACGATTATAGACCTTGTTAACGTACCTGAGGGCAATTTCAATAAAATTAACGGGGATTTGCATATTAAAAATAATATTGTCGAAAGAATGATGATAAAATCTTCAGCTCCCCAATTAAGCTCTTTTATCATTGGTCGATATAATCTTGAAAACGGTGATGCAATGCTTAGAATTTATACAAAATTCAGCAATAAGAACAAAGGTTTTGCAGGATTTTTGAGAAATATTTCTCTTAACAGCCTTGCAAACAGAGTATCAATAGGAAGCAGAAATGATAGTCTTTATTATTCTGCGGAACTTGAACAGCTTCCGCCTATAGATGCTGATGAAAAAGACTGTCAGGTCTTTTT
The DNA here is from genome assembly GCA_944326555.1 of Candidatus Gastranaerophilales bacterium. GTDB lineage: Bacteria > Cyanobacteriota > Vampirovibrionia > Gastranaerophilales > Gastranaerophilaceae > Limenecus. Next base: position 8,204 of record CALVEK010000015.1, read on the forward strand.
GACAAAGGTCGATGGCGATGTTCAAAACTTTAATTTCTTGTCTTCTTTAAAGAAAATTAAGTAAGAATTTTTTCAATAATCAATAAAAAAGCCCTACCAAAACGGTAGGGCTTTTTTATATTTAAAAATTGTCCGAAAAAATTTGTGATAAGAATTAAAATGATGTGAACAAATTTTTTGAGCGGCGTTGTTATTTTTTCATTTTTTCAAACCAATCTTTGAATATTTTTAAGGGAGCTCTAGTTAAACCGAGCGCATTTGCTTCGATATCCTTGCTTATTATAGAGCCTGCACCAATGGAAGAATTTTCTCCGAGTTTTACGGGTGCAACAAGAACAGAGTTTGAACCTGTTGAGGCGCCGTCTTCTACAACTGTTTGGAATTTTTCTTTTGTAATATGGTTGTAGTTTGCGGTGATTGTTCCTGCACCTATGTTGACATTGCTGCCTAGTTGGCTGTCTCCTATGTAGCTTAGGTGAGAGACATTTGTGTGGTCTTTGATTTTCGATTTTTTTATTTCTACAAAGTTGCCTATTTTAACGTAATCGCCAAGTTCTACATCTCCTCTTAGTCTTGCAAAGGGCCCGATTTTACAGTTCTTACCGATTTTGTTTTTACCTTCTATATAGGTACAAGGGTAAATTATTGTATCCGTATCAATTTCAGTTTCGGGTGAAATGTATGTTGTTTCAGGGTCGATAATTGTTATACCTTGTGCAAAAAGTTTATCAAGAGTACGTTCTTTAAGTATTTTTGTAGCTTGGGCAAGCTGTTTTTTTGAATTGATACCGAAAGATTCTTCATTGTTTTCAAGTATAAACGATTGAGCTTTAAGGCCGTGCTTTATTGTCCATTTTACAATATCTGTAAGGTAATATTCATGTTGGGCATTGTTAGAGTCCATTTCCAAAAAGGACTGAGATACTCTCGGCCAATCGAGTAGGTATACACCAGTGTTGATTTCTTTGATTTTTTTCTGCGCATCGAGAGCATCTTTTTCTTCGACAATTGCTTTTAGGTTACCGTTTTCATCTCTTACAATACGTCCATAGTTTGTCGGGTCATCAAATATTGCGGACATAACAGTCAGGGCTGCAGAGCTTTTTCTGTGAGCTTCTATGAACTTTTTGAGTGTTTCTGTTGTAATAAGTGGTGTATCTCCGCAAAGGATTAGTACATCTCCCTCAAAACCTTTTAAATCATCATAGGCTTGAGCTGCTGCATGGCCTGTTCCCAGCTGAGGTGATTGTAATCTGCACTTTGCATTAGTGTAATTCTTGTTGACATATTCTTCTACAGCTTCTGCTTGGTGTCCTACGATTACATAGTTTTCTTCCGTTAAGCCTGTACCGTTTAGGGCATCTATTACATAACCCAATAACTCTTTGTTAAAAATTGTATGAAGAACTTTTGATTTTTCGGATTTCATTCTTGTTCCTTTACCTGCGGCAAGAATGATTGATTTGATTTTTTTTTCCATTTTATTTTCCCTTTTATTCGTGATTTCTTTTGTACGGTAGAATATTTTTATTTTCTCTTAACATATTTTATAATAAAAGGTGATTTGTGGCAGAAAAGCGCAATATTTTTACATGTTTTGTTTTTACATGAACAGGTAAGTCTTGGTTAAGTGATGGACAGTTGAATGACAATTAATTTTTCAAGTAATAATCCATATAAAAATTTTATACAAATAGCAAAGTGTGAAAAGATGCAACCTGCATCACAGCCGGAGTTATTAGCACAACCTGCTTATCCTCAACCACAATTAGCATCTGTTACGGTTGGTGAGATTAATGGCGATGTTGAAAAAAAGAACAACACTAGTCATAAGAAGATTTTTGGTATAATTGGTGTTTCTGTCGGTTCTGTAGCCCTTTTGACACTTATCGGACTTTTTACTTTATCAAAGGGATTTTCTGCTTCTTTTGCTAAAAAAGTAAAACATGCTTCTAAGACTTTACAAAAGAAAATTTATGAATTGTCTGCTGATACAAAGGAATTGACAACTTCTCAAAAAATGAAATTAAGAATAAGTAAGGCAATGCAGCCTATAGCTGATGCAATGCAGGCAAGCTCCAATATTACATCAATCAAAGACAGTTGGATTAATCACTGGCTTAAGAAAATGAAGTTGGAACCTGTCATTAAAAAAATGAATAACGTGTTTAAGGAAATAATTTCTAAGAATACAAGAAATTATTATATTAAAGCTGAAACATCAAACTTAAAGTTTTGTGCATATTTAGATGAGTTGGCTGTTGAAGCTCAAAAGGCCGGTAAACCTGAGCTTAAAGCTCAACTGGAAAATTATGCAAGAGAATTAAGAGCTTTGTATAAAAATACGTTTACTTCTGCTGAACATTTTGAAAGAACTAACAATGCATTTGCTTCGATGGAAGGACTTGATAAACAGGTTTATGATAAATTGTTTGCTGACAATGGGCTTTTTAAGAATCTTAAAAAGTACAAAACATACATTACAACAGATTTGATTGAAAAAGACAGAACTAAGCTGGCAGAAAATCTCTTAACCAGAAAAGCAGGTCTTTCTAACAATATCAATGATAATTACAACAACATAAGACGTCTTTTGAATGATATTAAAATCAATGTTAATCCAAAGGATGAAAAAGCTGTTGAACTTGTCAAAAATTTAAGCAATTCTCTTGAAGAATACAAAAATGCTGCAGGAACAACAGAGACGGCTGTAAGAGAAAAGTTGTATAAAACTTTTAAATCCGATATGAACAAGTTGTCGGAAATATTTGAATCGGATAAACAATATGCAGACAACATTAGCGAAGTAAAGAACAAAATCGCAGAATTCTATTCAGCAATAAATCCGTCTGTTGCTAAAAAAGGTAAAGCTCAAGAGGCTATTACTTTAATTAAGGAAAATTTTGGAAAAAATACTAAAGAATACCAAAAAGCCAAAGAATTGATGTCTGACTTGAATACTGATTTAAACAAGGCAATTTCTTCGGAACTTAATACATACGAAAAATTGGCAGAGCTACAGGTCGGTTCTTTGCCTGCCGACATTCTTGGTATTCTCGGACCTACTGCATTGGGCGCGATGATGGTTGTTGGTGCAGAAAACAAGGATGAAAGAATCTCTAAAACATTAACTCAAGGCATACCTATTGTTGGTGGTGTTGCAACTTCTTATTACGGTAATACAAGAGGTTGGACCGGTGCTAAAAACCTGTTTTTAGGCTTTGCTATAGGTTATGTACTTAATATTCTTGGTACTCAGGCAGATGGTTTTTATAAAAAATATATTGAAAAACAAAATTTGTTGAAAACAACTTTTGAATCTTGGAATAAGTTGCAGTCAAAAAATGTTCATCAAGATAAGACCGTAACAAATGCTTAACTGGTCTGTTTGAAAATTATTTTTTCTTGTGATGATACCACTCAATTATACCGATATGTAATGCGGTAAAAATACCTGAAATATATCCGAGGTATTTGTGTAGTTTTATGTTTTTATTTTTAGCGCAAACAAAACTTGCAGCTGCACCTGCCGCTGCTATGTACCCTGTTGTAGAGACATAATTTATTCTCTTTTTGGGTGATGTTTTATTCTGTGAAAATGTGATGGCTTTTATTGTCATAATAATTTGTTTTTTGCTTTTTTTATAATGTTTTCATTTTAGCATAAAATCTTGATTGATAGCTGCTATTAAGTGTTAAAATATCTATACGTATGGATATGTTAGAAAATTACAAAAATTATCTTAATTTTTTAGACGGAAAACTGGAAAAATTTTTTACCAGTCAAAAACCTTATATTTTCTGTAAAAAGGGTTGTGCAAAATGTTGTAAAAATGCACAATTCCCTTATTCATTGCTAGAAATCAAATACTTGCTCTTGGGATTTTTAAAATTAGATGCATCTGTACAGGAAAAAGTTGAAAATAACTTACAAAAAGTTGTAGAAAAAAAGAAAAAGTACAGAGGGAAAAAATTCAAATATGATTGTCCGTTTTTGATAGATGATGTTTGTTGTGTCTACGACTACAGAGGTATTGTGTGCAGAACATTTGGTTTGATGACCAACACTGAGGAGAAAGGCTTAATGGCTCCTTTTTGTTATGAATTAGGCTTAAACTATTCAAATGTATTAAATTTGAGAAAAAAGACAGTTTCTACAAGAAAATTTAAAAAGTTGAACGTAAAAGAAGAACCTCTTGCATTTAATGTCGGTTACAAATATCTTACTAATCCTGAGTACGAAAACACTTTTAATATAAAATTTACCGATAAAAAACCGCTTATAGATTGGTTTTTAGATGAAAATAAATAGACAGTCTTGACTGATAGTAACTATCAAAGGTTAAACTTAATATAAAACTAATAAGATAAGGAATGTTTCGTGAACAGAATAATAATCTTTGTAATTTGTTTTGTATTTTTTATAGGAGGTAATTTTGTTATGGCAGATAATATCAATTCAGATTTGTCTCAACCGTTTGAACAAGGTGAACTAAATCCTTATTACAAGTTTTTTACAGGCAAAACATATTTGAATATGCTAAGTACAAATGATAGTGTCTGGAATTCTTCCATAGGCAACGTTACATTTGAACCCTCTGCGAGAACAAATTGGCACAGACATTCAGGAGGTCAGATTTTGCTGGTTACGGCAGGTGAAGGCAGGTATCAGGAAAAAGGTAAACCAATACAGGTATTAAAAAAAGGTGATGTTGTTCGTATTATGCCAAATGTTGTACACTGGCACGGTGCTGCACCTGAGAGCTGGTTTTCTCATATTTCAATAGAGACTAATCTTCCTGACAATAATACTACTTGGCTTGAACCTGTTAGTGATGATGAATATAACGATGAGGTGAAATAATTATGAGTAAAAAAGTTTTGGTAATATCTTCTTCTCCAAGAAAAGACGGAAATTCCGATATTTTAAGCAATGAATTTATAAAAGGCGTGAGTGCTTCCGGTAATGTTGCCGAAAAAATTGCCTTGAGAGAGAAAAAGATTAATTACTGCACAGGTTGCGGATTTTGCAATACAAATAATTATACAAAATGTTCTCAGACAGATGATATGTCAGAAATTTTGGATAAAATGCAAGATGCTGATGTAATAGTATTTGCAACGCCTGTTTATTTTTATACAATGTGTGCTCAACTCAAAACTTTCATTGACAGATGTTGCTCAAGATACACAAGAATTCAAAATAAGGAGTTCTATTACATTTTGACTGCAGCTGACGGTAACAAAAAAGCCTTGGAAAGAACTGTAACTGAGCTTGGCGGATTTTTGGCGTGTTTAGACGGTGCAGTTCACAAGGGTACTATATTTGCTACAGGTGTTTGGTCAAAAGGTGAAGTCTTGAATACAAATTTTGTAAAAGATGCTTATGAAATGGGTAAATCCGTGTAATAATATAACGTGTGCAAGAAAATGAGGATAGAGAATGTTGAAAAGATTTTTGGCACTTTTGCTAATGTTAACATTTGTGCAAGGTTCTATGACTTGTGCTTTTGCAAAAGGTAAAGATGTAAAATCAGATAAGAAAAAGGAGAAATATTCAATGACAGTTCTGGATAAAATCAATAATCCTCAGGATGTGCAGAAACTCTCAACAGATGAGATGAATTCACTTTCTGAAGATATAAGAAAAGGAATAATTAACAGAGTAAATAAAATAGGCGGCCACCTCGGCCCTGATTTGGGTATTGTAGAAGCCACAATAGCATTGCATTATGTTTTTGATTCACCAAAAGATAAAATTGTATACGATGTATCCCATCAGGTTTATCCTCACAAGATGCTTACGGGCAGAAAAGCAGGGTTCTTTGATGATGAAAAAATGTTGGAAATTTCAGGTTACTCAAATCCTGCAGAAAGCGAACACGATCATTTTGTAATAGGTCATACTTCTACTTCTGTTAGTTTGGCAACAGGTCTTGCTAAAGCAAGAGATGTAAAAGGTGAAAAATACAACGTAATAGCTTTAATAGGAGATGGTTCCTTAAGCGGCGGCGAAGCCTATGAAGGTTTTAATAATGCTGCAGAGCTAAACAGCAATATGATAATAATTATCAATGACAATGAAATGTCTATTGCTCCAAACCAAGGCGGATTATATAAAAATCTTGCCGAATTAAGAAAATCCAACGGTACTGCAGTTAATAATGTCTTTAAGGCAATAGGTTTTGATTATTACTATGTAGAAGACGGCAACAATGTAGATGCTTTGATAAAAGCATTCTCAAAGGTTAAGGATACAAATAAGCCTACAGTAGTTCATATACATACTCTAAAAGGTAAGGGATATGCACCTGCTGTTGAGGATAAAGAAACTTATCACTGGCATTTACCGGGATTTTTGGATAAAAAAGATGCTGCAAGCACAGCAGAAACATATAATTCAATAACAACAGATTATCTTCTCTCATTAAAAGAGAAAAAAGAACCTGTTGTCGCAATAACTGCAGCAACTCCGGGGGTGTTTGGCTTTACACCTGATTTTAGAGAAAAAATGGGTGCAAATTACACTGATGTAGGTATTGCAGAAGAACATGCAATCGCTTATGCATCAGGATTGGCAACAAACGGTGCAAAACCTGTATTGGCGCTGATGAGTTCTTTTGTTCAAAGAACATATGACCAAATGTCTCAAGACTTGGCTTTGAACAACTCTCCAGCAACTGTACTGATATACTGGGGCGGTATTTCTTCTGCTGATATGACTCACCTTTGCACATTTGATATTCCTTTGATAAGCAATATCCCAAATATTGTATATCTTGCTCCTACAAACAAGGAAGAGTACATGGCAATGTTGGATTGGTCGGTAAATCAAAAAGAACATCCTGTATTCATTCGTGTACCTCAAGGAGAACTCGTTTCCACAGGAGTTAAAGACAATACGGATTATTCAAAATTGAATAAATTTAAAGTGGCTCATAAAGGTCAAAAAGTTGCTATTATTGGCGCAGGTAACTTCTTTGCTTTAGGACGACAAGTTCAAGAAGAACTTAAGAAAAAACTTAATATCGATGCAACTTTGATTAATCCTTGCTTCCTGACAGGAGTTGATAAAGAGCTTTTGGAAAGTCTTAAAAAAGACCATGATGTTGTTATAACTCTTGAAGATGGCGAATTGGACGGTGGATTTGGTGAGAAAATTACAAGATTCTACGGTGATTCAAATATGAAAGTTTTGAATTATGGCTCACATAAAGAATTCACTGACAGAGTTTCTCTCGATGAGCTTTATAACCGCTATCGTTTGAAGAAAGAACTTATTGTTGAAGATGTAGAAAAATTAATAAAGTAAACAGGTAAAAATGCTTAGAAAAATATTTACTTTTGTTATGTTTTTAATACTGTTGCAAGGGAATTTTTCCCTTGCAACACCAACAAAGAACGGAGATGATTCCATGGATAGAGTAGACATTTGCAAAGATAACTACAAAAAACTTTTTAAAGGCGAAGCTCTTCAAAATCTTGGCGATGATTACGAGATGATGGAAATATTGCAAAAGTATATTTTTGGAGAAGTATTTACAATAGGTGATTTGGATATTAAAACAAGAGAAATGCTCACTGTCGTATCTTTGACAACTCAGCAGACATTGCCCCAATTAAAAGCCCATATCAATGCGGCGTTAAATGTTGGTGTTACTCCTATTGAACTGAGAGAAGCAATTTACCAGTGTGCACCTTTTATCGGATTCCCAAAAACTTTGAATGCTTTATCTGTATTAAATGAAGTGTTTAAAGAACGAGGAGTAAAACTTCCTCTTGAAAAAACAGCTACTGTTGAAGAATCTCAAAGATATGAAAAAGGTTTGTCCATACAAGCGCCCCTATATGGTGAAGAAATAAAACAAAATCTAAAAGGTTTGCCTCAGAATATGGGGGATGATGTGGCAAGACTTCTGACGGAAGTTTGTTTTGGTGATTTCTATTCCAGAAAAGGCTTGGATATAAAAACCAGAGAGCTTCTTGTAATAGCAATACTTGTTTCTACAGGCGATACACAGACTTTAAGAAGCCATATATACGGAAATCTTAAAGCAGGTAATACAGATGCTCAAATAACCGCGGCAATTATTCAATGTATGCCATACACAGGTATGCCTAATGCATTAAGAGCTTTAGAAACTTTAAAAGATGCAATTGCAAAATAATTGATAGTTTGTTTCAATTAGTCGAAATAGCTAATTTGCAAAGAAAAAGAAATCTATGTCAGAAACTTTTCAGACGCAGTTTTCTTTTTCTTTAATTTCTATTTTACAGTTGCAAGGTATTGTCTGATTTTCGAGAATAATTTCCCCTATGCTTTCGGCTTTTATTATACCGCTTTTGGGGTTTTTTACAGAGTCAATGCGTCCTGTTATATCTGCCTTTACATCAGAATATTCAAAAGATAAATCTGTTTTTTCCATAATGCAATTTTTAAGAGTAAGATTTTGGCAGTAACAAAGAGGCTGTGTGCCGATGATTTTACAATTTATCAGGGTTAAATTTTCTGAGAACCACCCAAGATATTCGCCTTTTAGCCTGGAATTTTCTACAGTAATATTTTTGGAGTGCCAAAATGCATCCTTTGTATCAAGTTTTGAGTTTTGTATATGCATATTTTCTACATATTGGAATGAGTATTTTCCTGTCATGTTTATGTTGTTTATAAAAATGTTTTTTGAATCAAAGAAGATATATTTAGCAATAATATTTGAGTCAGAAAAGTTTATGTTATTGCATTTCCAACCAAATTCTTCTGAGCTGATATTGCAGCGGTTTATTTGGATATCATTGCACTCTCTGAGACATTTTATACTTGTGATTTCACAATTGCTTATTTTTCCGTTATTACAATACCAGATAGGTGCTCTTGCTTTTTCGTCCAAGGATGATGCATTGATTGAAAAGTCTTTTGCATGCCACATTGGATATCTTAAAGAAAACTTACAGTTGTTAACTGTGTAGTTTTTGCATTCTTTTAAAACTGATTCTCCGTCAGCGGCCCCTGCAAATATACAGTTGTGAATGTCAGTATCTTCTATATTGTACAGTGCTCTTTCGTTATCAAATGTTTTGTTTGCTATTTCTTTTTGCATAGTTGTAAATTCCTTTTTGTATAATTATTATGACTCTTGAGAGCTACTCTCAGTCAATACTTTTTATGTTATAATTTTCTTAATTATTTAGGATAGTAGAGGCGAATTTATGTATACGATAAAAGAAGTTGCGCAAAAAATGGATGTATCTGAACATACTCTTAGATTTTGGGCAAAAAGCGGTTTTTTCCCATTTATTAAAAGGAACGAGAATAACGTTCGTATGTTTTCCGAAAATGATTTGGGCTGGGTAAAGATGGTTAAATGCCTTCGTTCTGTCGGTACGGATAATAAAGCTATTAAAAGATATATTGATTTGTGTATAGTTGGCGATTCAACTATTCCTGAACGATATGGGATAATTCAGGCGACAAAAATAAAAGCACTTAAGCAAATGGAAGAACTTAAACAACAGCTTGAATTGTTGGACTACAAAGAAAAGTTCTATCAGGATTTGATAAAAAACAACCTTGAAGACAGTTGGAATCCTATGAATACTTCTAAACCCAAAGAAAAAGCTGTGTAGAATTTTTGAAATTTGTTTATTTGGAAGGCATTAAGTATATATTAGTTTTTTGCCAAACTATATATTGAATGTAAAAATATAACTCTAAACAGACCTACCGTAATATGATTTTAAACAGAGAATCTGTGTATATTGCTAGTCTAATTAGATTGTTTGTAACATTTAAGCAATTTTACACGAGAAAAATCCTTTATATAAATATAAAGGAAATAGGTTGTATGGTAAATTTAGGGAAATTAGGGGTCGTTGTAAATAAAGATATTGTTGCTTGGGCAAAAGTTGGCAAAAGCAACAGTTTACTTGCAACTAAACCCGTCGCTATTAGTGGTAGTGGGTTAAGATATGCACCTAAACTTGAAAGTGATGTCTTTCAAACTACAAAGAAATTAGTAAAGGCTGATAATTATTTATTTAGTTGGGCGAAGCAAAAACCTGAATTCTCTATGACTCAACTTAATCCGGACAGTCTTGCACTTGTTCATATGACAAACTATTATCCAAAAGACGGACAAATTTTATCTACTTATATGGCTGGCAAAACAGCAGAAGGTGTAGGTGCTGCAAGAACTACAATACATTTTGCCCTAAATAAATCCGTAACAGAACATACGCTAGGAAATGCTTGGAATACAATGGATTATGCTATAATTGCTCCATTTAGAGAAACTGTGAAAAATATGCCAAAATCAAAAGTTATTGGCGGTATTCAAGATGATTTCTTTTTTCAAGATGTAGTAAAGTTACCTAAAGAAAGTGTTATTGTAAAATATAACCCTAAAATTGGGTCTGGTGATTTTTTGGTGTCTGAAACTCCTGAGGGAATTAAACTTGTAGAGACTTCTAATAGAAAATTAAACGAAGCAGTTAATGTAGTTATTAATAAAATGGGTTATACAACATACAATGATGCTCTTAAAAAGTTTTTGGGAGCAAGTGAAAGTGAAATGCAATTATTAACTTCCAGACCTGCAACAGAAGTCAAAGAAATTTTTAATCAAATAAAAATATCAGGTGGGGTTAATGCGTATAAAGAATTGTTGCAAGAGAGATTAAAGTCTCTTGATATTTTTATGGATATGCCAAACGGAAAAGAAATTATAAATCAAAACAAAGAAGCTATTTTTAAAGAAATGGAATGGATTAAGCTATATGAAAAATTTTCAGAAAAATTAGATGTTTTTCCAAAAACTTGGGAAAATTTTTGTAGCAAAAAAGGTTACATAAACGAATTACATTCACAAACTCCTTGGTTTAAAGCAGAGATGGGCATTAATGCAATTGAAATTATAGAAAAAGTTAATAAAAATTCTTGGGGTGATAATTTAAAACAAATCTTAATTAAATCATTAAATGATTCAATGGATGCTTTACCACAAGGAAAAAATTTGGGCTACGATGTAAAAAAAGTTGTAAAAATATTGGAAGAAAGTGAAACTCCCAAAATAGCAAAAGAAAGATTGCAAAAAGAGTTGAAATTAAAACCAATGCCACCAAGAAGTGAAGCGCAGGATTTTTACAAAATTGATGGCGATGAAGATGGAGAAGATATAGTTGAATTGATGTTCCAATTCTTTGGTTTAGGATAAATTTTACTTTTAATAAGTAAATTTGACTATAAATCGTGTTTACTAAATGATTGTAAAACAAGAAAAATGGATATTTTAGTTTGTAAATAGAATATATCAGCCAAACAAAAAATATTTTAATTGGATTCTGACTGTACTATAAAAATTCTTTAATTTCGGTAAATTTCGGGCTAATTAAACAAAATTTCTTATAATATTAAGTCCTAATAAAGTCAAGTTTTTGGCTTGAATAAATCAATAGCACAAGGCTTCCAACGGCTATAATTTAGTATTGTTGGGCAAGTATGCTCAACCTACTCCAGCCTCAGCTCGCTCGCGCTCGAACCTTTTACAAGGCTTCGCCTTGTGCTTCTCATCCCTCGGACATAAAAAAAGACCCTTTCGGGTCTTAAAAATCGGAGAAGGAGGGATTGTCTTGCTCGCTCGCGTGTAACGGCAATTTCGTGTTTTGTTTTCAGTGATTTCATCACTTCAAACAAAAGCACTCCAGCCTCAGCTCGCTCGCGCTCGAACCTTTTACAAGGCTTCGCCTTGTGCTTCTCATCCCTCGGACATAAAAAAGACCCTTTCGGGTCTTAAAAATCGGAGAAGGAGGGATTCGAACCCTCGAGGCAGATTACTCCACCTAACACCTTAGCAGGGTGCCGCCTTCAGCCGACTCGGCCACTTCTCCATTAATTATTTTCTAAGGTAATGCTATATTATCAGAAAAGTCCTTTTTTTACAAATGTTTTCTCATTTAACCTGTTTGTATAGTCTCGTGTCTAATATTAATCACCAAATCTTGATGTATGTTATATTTAAGAAAATGGATAATTAAAGGAGAATATTATGAAAAATTGGATTATTGCGATGGCTATATTGGTAATACCTCTGGTTGCTTATTATGCTTTGGATAAAAATGCTGCACAAAAAGCCGCCTTTGAAGCTCAAGCAACTCAAGCAATGAATAAACCTGTTGTATTAAAGTTCTATTCTCCAATGTGTTTGGATTGTAAAAAACTTGATTCTGTTATCAAAGAAGTAATGCCAAAATATGAAAGCAGAGTTTCTTACCAGAATATTAACGGTCAATCAAATGACAAGGCAAGCGAAGCAATGGTGCAAAAATACAATGTTACTGTTGTGCCTACAATGGTTTTTGTTAAAAAAGACGGACAACTTTACAAAAGAACTGAGGGTTGTCTTGCTAAAGAACAGTTAGACAAAATACTTTCTGATTTAACAAAATAATATTTCAGTCTTTTGTGGTGAAGTGTAATGGATAGTTTTATTTCTTTTTTTCAGACAAACGTAAAAGGTGATTTTTCCTTTTTAATATTATTGCTTTGCTTTTTAGGAGGGATTGTTTCTTCATTGTCTCCTTGCGGCATAGGAATGTTGCCTGTTGTGGTGAGCTATATCGGTGCATCACCTGAGCAAAAGGTTTCTAAGTCTTTTATTCAAATATTATTTTTTATTCTTGGATTGGCTGTTACTTTAACGGTTATAGGTATTATTGCGGCTTTGACAGGTCAGGTTTTTGGTGCGGGTAAGAGAGTTTATTTTGTACTTGCTCTTACTTCTTTAATTTTGATTTTTGGATTGAACCTTATCGGGCTTTTAGATATTAATTTCCCTGTATTGGTTAAGAAGTTTCCGCAAAGTGATAAACATAATGAAATTATTTATCCTTTTATTTTAGGGTTGGTATTTGCTTTTGCTACGACACCCTGCTCAACACCTATACTTGCGGGGATTATGGCAGCTGCTTCCTTAAGTGCAAATATAGCTTATGCCGCATTGATGCTGTTTTTGTTCTCGTTGGGGCAAGGTATGATAATCCTTGTGGCAGGATTGTTTACTTCTGTTTTAAAAAATCTTTCGACTTTTGCAAGATATACGGAAATTTTGACAAAAATAAGCGGTATCATTTTGATACTTTTTGCCTTGTTCTTGTATTACAAGGTGTTTAATCAGTTCTTTTAGTACTTCCATATACGGATTATTAAGACTTTACTGATAAAGCACTTATCAAATATTTATGCCATAATAAAACTATGGCAAAGAATAAAGAAAGACTCGATAAAATACTGGTTGATAAAGGCTTTTATGAAACTAAAAGCAAGGCTCAGGGTGCTATTATGGCAGGCGATGTCAAAATTAATGACGAAGTAATTACAAAAGCAGGTTATCAACTTGAGTTAAAAGAAAATACAAGAATAGAGATAAAATCGCTTCCTTTTGTTTCAAGAGGCGGTCTAAAGCTGGATAAAGCTCTAAAGGTTTTTGATATAAATCTAAAAGATCGTATTTGCCTTGATGCAGGTGCTTCTACAGGCGGATTCACTGATTGTATGCTCCAAAACGGTGCCCAAAAAGTCTATGCGGTAGATGTCGGTTATGGGCAAATTGCTTGGAAATTAAGAAACGATTCAAGAGTAAAAGTTATTGAACGTACAAACATAAAAAATTGCGAACCGGTAGAAGTTTACGATGAGCAAGCCGATGATAGGTCTGTTTATCCTGATTTTTGCGCAATGGACTTGTCGTTTATCTCTATTACAAAAGTTCTTAGTAATATAAAAAATCTGATGAATGAGAAAAATCAGGAGATTGTTTCTCTTATAAAACCCCAGTTTGAAGCAGGAAAAGAGCTTGTCGGGAAAAATGGAGTTGTTCGAGAAAAATCTACGCATATAAAAGTTATAAAAGATGTTATCGAATACGCTGAAACGATAAATTTATTCCCGCAAAAATTGACGTTTTCTCCGATAAAGGGACCTGCAGGGAATATTGAATATCTTGTTTGGCTTAAAAATAATAAATCTGATTTTGATATAGAAACAATTGCTGATATTGTTGAACTTGCAAATGCAAATGATTTTTAGGAGATTTGTAATGAAAAAAAATAACAAACGTAAGAAAAGCTCTTTTATTGGTAAAATAGCTTATTGGCTTGTCTTTGCGGTTTTTGTGTATTTTGGCGTAAATACTCTTTCTTATGCCGATACGTTAAAATTTGCTCATATATCAGATGTTCACCTGTCTGACAAAACAGTTGATACAAGTTATAAAGTTCTTTCTCATTCAAAAGAACTGTTTAAAGATGAGATAGAGCAAATTAACGACCATTCTAATTTGGATTTTGTAATAATAACGGGTGATTTAGTTGATAAGCCGCAAAAACCTTTATTGGAAGATGCTTGTAACCAGTTGGAAAAATTGAAATACCCTTGGTATTTTGCATTTGGAAACCATGATGCCGCCGTCGGTACAAGTTTTAAAAAAGATAAATATTTTGATTACATAAAAAAAAGAAATAAAAACATAAAATCAGAAACACAATATTATTCTTTTGTGCCTAAAAAAGGCTACAGAGTGATAGTTTTGGATGCTACTGTTGATACAAGAATCACCGCAAACGGTGAATTGCCTGATGAACAATTAAAATGGCTGGATTGTCAGTTGGAAGAAGCACAAACGTTGAACCAAGTCCCTTTAATATTTATGCATCATCCTTTGCATGAGCCATTCCCCAGCTTTCATCACAGATTGACAAATGCTTCTGATTTGTATGCTGTTTTGCATAAATATAAAATGCCAATGGCTATCTTTACCGGACACTATCACGCTACAAGAATATACAAAGAGGATAATATTTTACACGTAAGCACTCCGTCTCTTGTTACTTATCCTTGTGCGTTCAGGTTTGTAACAGTGAACAATCTCAAACATAAAGTAATATTTACTTTCGATTATAGAGAAACTACGCTTAAAGATGTACAGAAAAAAGCGAAAATTCTTACATTTTCATCAGGTACATATAAAGGTGAAGAATCCGACAGAAACGGGATTGTTATTATCGAAAAATAGGTTAAAATAACAAAAGATGCAAAGTATTTAAAAGCGGCATTTATGATATCTGACAAGAGTTTATAATCGGAGTTTTTGATATGAGAGAATCAGATGGCAAGTTTATTGTTAAATTCAGAGGTGTAAGAGGCAGCCATCCTACACCAGATTTCAATTTTTTGGAATATGGCGGTAATACTGCTTGTATAGAAGTTAATGTTAACGGACATTTGATAATTCTTGATGCAGGTACAGGTATTATAAAATGCGGTAATGAACTGATGAAAGATTATGTTGCCCAGTTTCATAAAAAACCAATAGAAGCAACAATACTGTTAAGCCACGTTCATAACGACCATATACAAGGCTTGCCTTTCTTTAAACCTTTGCACATAAATACCTCTAAAATTAATATTGTGGGCTTTTCTGATTATGATTTGGGGTTGGATCAGGTAATTTCCGAATTGGCTTTTGAAAAGTCTTTCCCTCTCAGCCTCAACGATTTAAACTCCAAGTTGAGCTTTTACGATATCAATGATAATTATGCACTTGTGTTTAGTGATGAGGACGATACCATCGAGATGATTAAAATAGAGTCCGATGAAGACTATATTCCTCAGGGTGAAGAGGTTATTGTGAGCTGTTTAAAATCCAATTCTCATCCTAAAGATGGTGTTATGATTTATAAAATTGCTTACAAAGATAAATCAATAGTTTATGCTACTGATACAGAGGGCTTTGTCGGTGCTAACAAAAAACTGGTATTGTTTGCAAGAGAAACTGATTTGTTGATTCACGATGCACAATATACTTCAGAAGAATATTTGAACTCTTATTTTTCTAAACAGGGATACGGACATTCTACTTTTGACATGGCTCTTGAAACATTCTCTCAGGCAAAGGCAAAATCACTCGCATTTTTCCACTTTGACCCTAATTACAATGATGAATTTTTACAAAATATCGAAAATCATTATACTAAAAATTGTAAAAGTTGTTTTATCCCTAAAGAGGGACAGGAAATTGTTATCTTATGATGAAATTCAAACTTCTGATAATTTTATTTAGTTTGCAATTTTTACTGACAGGCATGTGTGCACAGGCAAAGATGGATGTGTACAAGATTGATGCGCAAAAAAATGCGGTTGATCACAACAACAGAGGCGTAATATATATGCAAGACAGGTATTATGCTGCGGCTATCAAGGAATTCCAACTTGCTGTTTTACTTGATCCTGATACTCAGGCTAGTTCTGTTTATTATGCTAATCTTGCCAATTGTTATATGAAAATAGGATATCCCGCATTGGCTCAGGATACTTTGCAAAGAGCCATAAAACTTAACCCGATGAATCTTTCTTATTATGAAGATTTGGCTGTGGCGTTTAAAAAGCAAAAGATTTTGTCTCAAAAGTTAAAGTATTACCAAAAAGACAGTCAAAAAAATCCATTATCTCAAATTATGGTTGGATTTATATTGATTGAACAAGGTAAGACAGAGGCGGGATTAGCAAAATTGCAAGAGTTTGCTTATACTGAACCCGATTTGATTATAACTGCCGGTGTGAAAAAATATGTTGATGCCAGAACAAACGAGAAGTTTTGATATTAGACTTTTGTTGAATGAAAGATAATAAATTTTACCTTATTTTAAAATTGTCCGAAAAAATTTCGTGATAATGACCAAAACGACGTGAACGAATTTTTTTCAAACAATTTTTTAGATAATAGGGAGATTTATTATGCATGAAAAATTTCAAGAAGTTTGTGATTTTGTAAAGGACAATAAAAAGGCCGAAGAATTTTTTAAAGAAAAATTGGCTTTTACAATAGGTCCTGATTGTTTAAACAATATGATGAAAGAATATCTTGATAAATTTACTCTTATAGATTTAAGAGATTATGACGATTATATAAAAGGTCATATTCCTTATGCTGTACATGTTCCGTTTGACCAGTTTGAAGAACAAATGCTTCAATTTTCAAAAGATAAGATAAATATTGTTTACAGTTATTCTTACTTGTGTAGAAAGTCTACGAAAGCAGCATATCGCCTTGCAAAAGAAGGGTATCCCGTCAAGGAATTGATAGGAGGCTACAAAGGCTGGAAAAAACGAGATTTTGATATTGTAGAAAATGATTCTGATTAGTATTAGAAATAGATAACAATGAACAGGTAATTGCTTTTCGTTTTTTATTTTCTATCAAACTTTTTGTGCAATTACCTGTTTGTTTATAAATTTTTTAATTTTGTGAGTTTTCAAACCCTTGTTTTGCAAGGATTTATTCGGGTGTGTTAAGAAATGTAAACTAAAATTAAAGCAAAAAGACAATTATTTCTAAAGTAAATACTTTATATATATACGAGAGATACAAAAGAGAATTAAGAGAGAATAAGTTTTTTATCTAATACATACACACTGACCTACCACACTAACCTACACACTTACACTTACTTACTACACACACGAGGAATCAAAAAAGATTCGACGGGAATTCATTATGAATTCCCTTTTTTTTATGCGCTGATATCGAAAAATCTTTCTAAATAAAGCAATTTTTATTTTTTTCGTGTTTTATCAAGATATTATTAAATGGAAAATTGATATGGCTATAAAAAAAATAAAAATTACCAGCACAATACCGAGTAACTTTAAACCAATATCCGAGTACAAGGGGCCTATATTAAAATTGACCCAAAAAGATAAAGAAGAAATTGCAAAATGTCAAAAGTCCATAGCTTCCTTGGAATGTGATGTATATGATATTAACAAAAAACTTTGTCAATCAGGCTTAACTTTTGGACAAAAAGAGTATTTTTATCAAAAATTGATGCATTTGGATTATCACATTGGAATATTAAAAGATGCGATAAGAGATATAAAAATCAATCGTTTACAAAAACAGGCGAAAGGTAAAGCATAAAAAAAAGGGAGCTTTGTAACAAACCTCCCATATTTCCCCATTTCTCCGTATATTTACGTTTAAAAAACGTTAATATTCGATACCTTGTCTTGCCATAACACCCATATCAAAGTAGTGTTTGATTGGCTTCATTTCTGTAACCAGATGAGCCAGTGCAATAAGCTCAGGATGAGCATATCTGCCTGTAAGAACTATTTCAAGGCTTTCCGGTTTATTTAACAAAACTTCTTTAACATCTGAAACTTTAATCATATTCATTGCAACACAGATGTTGATTTCATCAAGAATAACGAGTTGATACTCACCGCTTTGAATAGCTTGTTTAGCGAGTTCCCAACCTTTTTTAGCTTCTTTGTAATCTTCCATGCAAACGTTGTGCTTGTATACAACTCTATCCATACCAAACTGGTGAACTTCCAAATTGGGTAAGAATTGACCTGCGGAAGCTATTTCGCCATAAGTAGTACCTGAATCACCTTTTGTAAATTGGATAACAAGAACTTTCCAACCATGGCCAAGCGCACGCAAAGCTAACCCTAAAGATGCTGTAGTTTTGCCTTTTCCATCACCTGTATAAATTTGGATATAGCCGTGTTCTAACAAAGTTCTGTCCTCCGATTACTATTTTTTGAGATTCTTAACTCATTCATCATTATAAATAACTTTTGAATGACTTTTATCGATTATATGGTGGAATTAAATTCCGCGACAAGATTATACTTTTAATTAAAATTGCAGACGAACAACGTCAAACAAGGACACAAACACTTCGGCCAAAAACCTTAGCCCTTGCATTGTCATATTCAAATCATCCCTCAAGATGTGTTCTTATATGAAATAAAATTTTAATTAATTTCCGAACTTGTATATACAATATTAAACCAAATTTTCTTGTCATGGGCAATTTTTGTTCCATCCATGCTTTTTATTTTACAATTTTATTTTTGTAGTAGAGCTTTAATTGCTTATTATCAGTGTACTTTTGACAATTAATAAAAGTTTTACAATAAATTTTTAATAATTTTTAAAAAAGACTTGAAACCATGGATTAGCGTGTATTCGGTCTTAATTTAAAAAAATAATATTAGTTAAACTTTTGTAATCAAAATTTCGTTTTTAAAAATTTAATTTCTGAAAAAGATAAATCTTTTTTTTGAAATTATTTGTTAACAAAAATTATTTAGTACAACTGCACTATATTAGCCTCTAAGGTCTTTTAAGATATGGGGTTTTGGTGTAATATAGATAATCATTGAAGATGTTTGAGAAATTTTGTTATAAGCAATGATTATGCTTGAGCAGGATTTTGAATTGATTTTTGAAAATACAATAGCAAGCGGGAAAATTATTATGCTTAGAGTTTTTAATTCGTATTCGGGAAAAACTGAGGATTTTGTTCCTCTAAATGGAAATAAAGTAAATATGTACGTATGCGGCCCAACTGTTTACGACCATCCGCATTTGGGGCATGCAAGATGTTATATTACTTGGGATGTTTTATACAGATACTTAAAATTCTTAGGATACGATGTCAAGTATTGTCGAAACGTTACGGATGTTGATGACAAAATTTTGAATAAATCCGTAAAAGAAAATTGTACCCCTGATGAAATTGCAAAAAAATATTATGATATTTTTTCAGAGTCAATGAAAAAACTCAATAACTTAAAGCCCGATGTTGAGCCTTTTGCGACAAAAACGCTGGGCGATATGATAAAAATGGTTAAAACCCTTATAGAAAAAGGCTATGCTTATGAAGCAGATGGGGATGTGTATTTTAGAGTTAAAAAATTTCCTAAGTACGGTATGCTCTCAAAACAGCCAATAGATGATTTGGAAGCAGGTGCAAGAGTAGAGGCTTCTTCAATAAAAGAAGATCCTCTTGATTTTGCTTTGTGGAAAAAGGATGAAAAATTCGGATATAAAAGTCCATGGGGTATAGGCAGACCAGGTTGGCATATAGAATGTTCTGCAATGAGCAAAAAACATCTTGCTGATGAAATTGATATCCACGCAGGCGGTGCCGATTTGATTTTTCCTCACCACGAAAACGAAATTGCTCAGTCAGAATGTGCAAACGATTGCCAATTTGTTAAATACTGGATGCACAACGGTTTTGTTACCATAAACAAAGAAAAAATGTCCAAGTCTTTGGGTAACTTTATTACCATAGACGGGCTTTTGGACAAATATGATGCGAATACAATAAGATTTTTTATCCTTACAAACCATTACAGAATGCCTGTTGAATTTAATGACGAAGCACTTGCTGCTGCTCAAGCTGGTGTACAGCGTCTCAAAAATGCTGCAAGTAATGTGCTTGTATGGGTAGGCAAGGATTCTTTAATTGAAAATATCAGCTCGGAAGATACTGATGCTCTTCAAAAAGAGTTTGTTGACGCAATGAATGATGATATAAATACTTCAAAAGCTCTTGCCGTATTGTTTGATATTGCATCCAAAGCTAACAAATCAAAAGATGCTAACGATAGAGAATCTGCAGTTAAATATATTTCTCTTTTGATAAAACTTTCAAGAGTTTTGGGCTTTGATTTTGAAAAAGTTGAACTTGACGAAAATCAATTAAAAGAAAAACTTGATAAAATTGTTGATGAATTTGATTTTATTGATGATAAATCTGCTCCTGCAAAAGAGATAATGAATAAAATTATCGAAGTCAGAAATAAGGCCAGAGCGGATAAAAACTGGGATGTGGCAGATAAAATCAGAAACACCCTTGATAAAATCAATATCGTATTAAAAGATACAAAAGACGGTACTGTTTTTGAATTGAAGTAGTTTAATTATTAACTCAAGAAAGTTGGCAGTCATGTTAAAAGTAGGTCTCACAGGCAATATTGCCTCAGGAAAATCAATCGTACAAAGCTATTTTGAAAAAAAAGGTATTCCTGTAATTGATGCAGATTGGATATGCCATCGTTTGATGGACAATAATGCTGAGGTTATAGAAAAAGTCAAAAAATTGTTCGACGGTGAAGATATTTTTCTGGATGATGGACGCTTGGGTCGTCATAAGATTGGTTTAATTGTATTTGCTAATCCGGAAAAAATGGAAGCTCTTGAGGATATTTTGCATCCGCTCGTAGAAAAAAAGATACAGGAGTTTTTTGATGAGCATCAAAATGAGGATATAGTTGTAGCTTCTGTACCGCTTTTGTTTGAGGAAAATATGCAGAACCTTTTTGATAGAACTGTTCTCGTTTGTGCTGACAAAAAGATACGTCTGCAAAGGCTCATGAATAGAAACGGTTATAGTCTGGAACATGCATTGGAGAGAATTAATTCTCAGGTTTCTCAAGAAGAAAAAAGATACATGGCAGACTTTATTATCGAAAACAATAACGACTTGATAGAACTCGAGACACAAATAAGTAAGACGATTGAAAGACTCTGGACATGATAACTAAGATTTATAAAATTCCCGATAAAGTAATCTATAGAGCAATCTTTTTAATATTGATTGCTATGAATTTGAAGTATTTCTTTTTACCGATTCAAGTACCGTTCACGATGCTCACTCAGGATTTTATATGGAAAAATAAGTTTTATTCTTCCGTTTATGACACTCGTAATGTGATAAACAAGATACCGGACTTTTTTGATGATGCAAAAACAGGTTATGCTTCTGATGTTCAGGAATCAAATGTTTTTGATTATCCCGAATCAATAAGAGCGTTTTATACAGCTCAATATGCTGTTGTACCATCGATATTACGTAATGATAATAATCAAAAATATTCAATAGGGTCGTTTGAAAAAGAAGTAAAACTACCTGCAGGATTTTCGATTGATAAAAAAATAAATAAAAATTTGTATGTATTGAAAAGATATTAAAAATAAGGATTGAATAATGATTTATGCTGCTTTTTTGATAGCACTTTTTACGGGTTTTTTGCTGGTATCTGTTATTGATAGAGAAATGGAATTACGCTTTAGATTGCTTTTTTCCATACCCGTAGGTTTTGGAGTTAATTCTGTAATATATTTTATCAGCAGATGTCTGAATTTTTATGAATTTAAACAGTATGCGCTTTTTGAGAGTATAGTTCTCTTGGTGCTTTTGTTGATTTATTTTAATCAAGAGCGTCCTGATTTTAGCAAGCATAAATTTGCAAGATTGAGCAAATGGTTTTATTTGCTTAATGTTTATGCTGTTTGTATATTTTTCAAGTATTTTTTATCAAATCCAATGGGTAGCTGGGATGGTTTTAGGATATGGAATATCAAGGCAGAATATCTGTTTTTGAACAGTCCTTTGTGGAAGAATGTTTTTGCTCTGCCTCATTTTATGTCTCATTGTGATTATCCGTTGTTCGTTCCTTCTTCTATTGCCAGACTTTGGCAGTATTCGGGACACCAGTCATTCCCTGCCAGTATTGTTTTCTTTTTTATTTTTACTTTCGGTCTTGTTTATCTTTTGTATCAGGCTTTGCATTACTTCAAAAGTGATAAGATTGCCATTGTAGTTTGTTCGGTGTTTATGATTTCAGATATATTTCTTGTAAACGGAGCTTCTCAATGTGCAGATATCCCTTTGGCTTATTTCTTTTTAAGCGGAATTATTTGTTTATTTTTATATTTTAAAGGTAAAAGATTTAATACGTTGCTTTTGGGTATTTTATTGTCAGGTTTAAGTCTATGGGTAAAAAATGAAGGATTTATGTTCTTTGTTATTTACATGGCTGTTGTAATCGGCTGGATGCTATATCAAAAGGAATGGAAAAAATCTGTTATTTCTGCAATATGTGCATTAGTTCCTGTCGGATGTTATATTGCATTCAAAAAATTTGCCAATGCACCTAATGATTTGATTATGGGCTTTTTGGTTTTAAAATCATATAGTTTTATTTTTGATTTACACAGATATGCAGTTACTTTTAAGGTGTTTATAACCTTTGTTTTGCAGAAATTTACAATATTTCTTGCCCTTTTTATCCTTTGTATAAAAGGGTTTAGAATCAAAGATAAAGTAAAAACTCCTTTTATTTTATGCAGTTTAATTTTTGTTATGATGTGTGTCGGTTATCTTTTGGTTTATATTATGGCACCTCATGATATAAACTGGCTTGTGGAAAATTCTATGGACAGAATAATTCTTCAAGTTCTTCCGATATTTTTATTTCTTTTTGCAATATCTCTTAGAATCGGTAAACCGGATACTGTAAACTAATTACTTACTATTTTTTGGATATATGATAAAATTGTACTGTTAAAAATAAATAAGGTATTAAAGAGATGAAAAGTATTAAAAATAAAATTATAATATCGCTTTCTGCAATGATTTTGTTTGCAGGTGGGTTAGTGTCTTTTGCCAATAAACCGGCATTGGAAGCAACTGCCCCTGCAGCTCAAAAGAATGTTCAGGGTGTGGAACTGAATATTGCTGCAGCTAATGAGGCAGCCAAAAAAGCTCCTGTTTCAGAAAATATAAACGAGAATGATTATATAAAGGCAGAACCGCTTGATATAGTTGCAAATCCCGACAAATATTTGGGTAAAAAAGTTAAGTTTAGAGCTGTTTTCGATAAATTCTCCACTCTTGGTTTAGATTACAAACCGGCTTTTAGAGATTCTCAAAAATACATCTCTTTTCTTATAAAAAGAGATGATGTAACGGATCATACAATACCCCTGTCAGAGATGAAAATTTTTATTAAAAGAACCTATGCCGAAAAATTTATTGATCTTGATTCAGGCGATGTAATAGAAGTTTACGGCAAAGTATTTTCAAATGCTTTGACAGATGCTTGGGTTGATACAGACAAGTTGGTTGTGATTACAAAAAAGAACAAAGATAAAGAGAAAAAAGCATAATTTTATTGAAAAAGATATTGTGCAGTTTGTATAATGTTAGTGTGTCAAAATTTAGAAAAAGTTGCGGAGTTACCATATTATGGCAGAAAATAAAAGCGATAAATCTGATAAAAAGAAGAATTACTTAACAATACACGGGCATTTTTATCAACCGCCGAGAGAAAATCCTTGGCTTGAGGCTATAGAACTTCAAGATAGTGCTCTGCCGTTTCATGATTGGAACGAGAGAGTTAATCTTGAGTGTTATAATCCAAACTCTGCTTCCAGAATTGTAGATTCCAATAACAAGGTGCTTGATATTGTGAACAACTATTCTTTGATGAGTTACAATTTTGGGCCTACTCTTTTATCTTGGATGGAAACTCATGCACCAAAGACTTATGAAAGGGTTATCAAAGCTGATATTGCCAGCCGTGTAAAATTTTCTGGCCATGGTAATGCTATAGCACAGGTGTATAACCATATGATTATGCCTCTTGCAAATTTGCATGATAAAATTACGCAAGTTGTTTGGGGGATAAGAGATTTTGAATACAGATTCGGCAGAATGCCCGAGGGTATGTGGCTTGCAGAAACAGCAGTTGATGACGAAACTCTGGAGGTCCTTGTCGATAACGGTATAAAATTTACCATACTTTCTCCTTATCAAGCATTAAAATACAGAAAGATGGGTGCAAAAGAATGGACTGATGCAGGCTGGGGAAATATTGACCCTGCTAAACCATACAGATATTTTATTAAGAAAAATCCTAAGAAATTTGTTGATTTATTCTTTTATGACGGTGCTATTTCAAAGTCTGTTGCTTTTGATAATATTCTGCAAGACGGTAACAAGTTTGTTAACAGGCTCAAAGAAGGTATTTCTGATTTGAGGGGGTATCCTCAATTGATTAACATCGGCACAGACGGAGAAAGCTACGGACACCATACAAAATTTGGTGATATGGCTTTGGCTTATGTGTTAAGAGTAAAAGCAAAAGACGCCGGTTTTACAATAACAAATTACGCAGAATATCTTGACCGATATGGAGTTGCTGATGAGGTGGATATAAAACAGGCATCGTCTTGGAGCTGTTTCCATGGTGTTGGCAGATGGAAAGAAGATTGCGGATGCTCTACTGGCGGTCAGCCGAGCTGGAATCAAAAATGGAGAAAACCTTTAAGAGAGGCTCTTGATTATTTAAGAGATAAACTTACTGTTTTATATGAAAAGAAAGGCAAAAAATTCTTTACTAAAAATCCTTGGGATGTCAGAAATGAATATATAAATGTGATTTTAGACAGAAGTGAGTTGTCTATTAAAAACTTTTTCAGAAACAATTTGAAGCCTGAATGTAACGACCAAGATAAAGTAGCTGCTATGAAATTGCTTGAACTGCAAAGACAGGCAATGCTCATGTATACTAGCTGCGGATGGTTCTTTGCCGATATTTCGGGTATTGAAACTACTCAGATAATGAAATACGCAGCTCGTGCAATGCAGTTGGCTGCAAGTTTTACCGATGAGGATTTTGAAACTGAGTTTGTGAATATCCTTGCTAATGCACAAAGTAATATAAAAGAATTTGGTACAGGTGCCGATATTTACAAAAAGTTTGTTAAACCTTCTGTTGTTACCATAAAACAGATTGCAAGTCTTTGGGCAATAATGTCCTTGTATGAAGAAATGGAAGACGAAACCCGTCTTTATTGCTATGATATTAAACGTTTAAGCTACAAAACCGTTTCTAAAGGTAAAAACAGCTTGTATATTGGCCGTGTAGAGATTAAATCTCAAATAACCTTAGAAAAATATGATTTGATATTTGCTCTTTTAAAATATTCAGGCGGCGATTTCCACTGTGCAATTAAAGAGTATTCTTCTGCTGAAGAATTTAATGAAATACAAAAGAATTTGACAACAACTTTTGTTAATTATCCGCTTACGGAAATAATCAGAAGCCTTGATAAGAACTTTGGTGCAGAGTATTACACCCTTAAGGATATCTTTATTGAAGAAAGAAGAAAAATCCTTAATATCATGATACAAGGCAAAACAAATAAATTCTCAGGCCTTTACAAAGATATTTATGAAGATGGCAAGGCTTCTATATTCCACTTCAAAAATCTTGGTCTTAATCCGCCTGATGAGTTTAAAATTGCGGCAAGATATGTTCTTGGTATTGAATTTAACAAACAGTTTGAAGATGCAGAAAAAATTATTAATGAACATGATTTGCAAGAAGCAATTGATATTAATAACGAAGCTAAAATGCTTGGCGTTAAGTTAGATAAAAAGCTGGCTAACAACATCTTTACGGAAAAAATTACCGATGCAATGTATGCTTTGGCTAAAAACCCTGAAATCCACAGGATTGAGACAGTGTTGAATCTGTTTAAATATGTTGAGCTTTTGGAGCTTAGAATCGATACATCAGAATCTCAAAATACTTATTTCAACAAAATCCATGAAATTCTCGAAGAAGTTGCTTCTAACTTGGATGAGTTAAAAGATGAGTATGACAGAAAGTTTGTACTCTTACTGTTGGAATTGGGTAACAAATTAAATATAAATACAGAGTTTTATAAAACTACATTTGACAAGGTAATGTCGCCTTTAAATGCGCATAATAAAAAGCAATCTTAAATATCTTAATATATGGTATTAAAAAGGGCAATTTGCTTGTGTTTTAATCGTGGCGTGCTACAATTAGAGTAGGTAAAGTAGTAGTTTAATATCGAGAAAAACATGGGCAGGATTGTAATAGATAGGGATGTGTGTAAGGGTTGTTATTTGTGTGTAGAAGCGTGCCCTAAAAAACTTTTGAAAAAAAGTCAGACCCCAAATTTGCACGGTGATTTCCCTGCAGAATTTGTTGATGAAAAAAATGAATGTATCGGTTGTGCAATGTGTGCAATGAATTGCCCTGATGTAGCAATAAAAGAAGTTTACAGATAGGAAGGTTTGATAGTGGCAAAAGTATTGGTAAAAGGTAATGAAGCAATTGCGCAGGCCGCTATTAACGCAGGCTGTATGTGCTATTTTGGCTACCCTATTACTCCTCAAAGTGAAATTGGAGAATACATGGGTGCTCATTTGCCTGAGATGGGTAGAACATTTATTACGGCAGAGAGTGAACTGGCTTCGATAAATATGGTAATAGGAGCTGGTACTACAGGAACAAAAGCAATGACTTCGTCCTCTTCTTGCGGTATAGCTTTGATGCAAGAAGCGATTTCTGCAATGTGTTGTGCAGAGGTGCCGGGGGTTATTGTCAGTGTTATGAGAGGCGGTCCGGGGTTAGGTAATATCGCCCCTGCTCAAAATGATTATTTCCAAGCGGTTAAAGGCGGCGGTAACGGTGATTACAAGACTATTGTTCTTTCTCCGTCTACTGTTCAAGAAGCAATCGACCTTACTTACAGAGCTTTTCATATAGCAATAAAATATCGCAATCCTGTAATGTTGTTGGCAGATGGTATATTAGGACAGATGATGGAACCTGCTGAGTTTGGTGAATATCCGTTTGATGACCCTGATACGAGTTCTTGGGCTTTGAACGGAGCAGATAACCGTCCTGCTAGAAATATTGTTTCTTTACATATGCCTGAGGGGGCTATGGAACAACTTACCGACAGATTGTTTGAAAAGTATGAACAAATTGCAAAAGAAGAAACTACTTCTGAAAGTTTTATGATTGATGATGCAAAACTCGTGTTGACTGCATTTGGCTCTGTTGGCAGAATAGCAAAAGCTGCTGCCATTAAAGCAAGGGAAAACGGTATGAAAGTAGGTGTATTCAGACCTGTTACTTTATTTCCGTTCCCTGATAAAGATTTGCACGAAGTTGCAAAGAAAGCTGATATGATTCTTGATTTGGAAATGAATAAAGGTCAGATGTTGTTGGATGTCCGTTCTGCTGTTTTTGGGGCTTGCCCTGTTGAATTTTTCGGAAGAACTGCCGGTGGGCTTTTGACACCTGATTTAATTTATCAAAAAATTGAAGAAGTTTATAAAAAGATAGAGACAAAAACGAAAGCTGGGGTCGTATAATTATGGAAACACTTGTATATAAAAGACCCGAATCACTTTTAAAAGACGGACAATTTACTTTTTGTCCCGGGTGTGGACATGGTGTCGTTTTAAGAATAATTGCTGAATTAATTGATGAATACAATTTAAAAAAGGATACAATAGCAATCTCTTCTGTCGGTTGTTCTATCTTTTTGGAAAAGTTTTTTGACCTTGATGTTGCTGGAGCGTCTCACGGCCGTTCTCCTTGTGTAGCGACAGGGGTTAAAAGATGTAAGCCTGACAAATTTGTTTTTACATATCAAGGTGATGGTGATGCAGCTACTATAGGTTTTAATGAGACCATACATACTGCTTGCAGAGGTGAACATATTACTACAATAATGATAAACAACACCAATTTTGGTATGACAGGCGGACAGGCAAGTGCAACTACGCTTGTTGGTCAAGTTACTACGACTACTCCAAAAGGTAGGAAACCTGAGTTGACAGGGTATCCTTTGCATGCTGCTGAAATTATTGCAGGCTGTGAGGGTACAGCTTATGCTGCAAGAGTTGCTATAACAACGTCAAAAAATATCAGACAGGCTAAAGAAGCTATCAGAAAAGCCTTTGAAGCTCAAATAAAAGGGCTTGGCTACGGCTTTGTTGAAGTTCTTGCTGCTTGTCCGACAAATTGGCACATGAAGCCGATAGAGGCGGTTAAACATATTGATAATATTATAGAGCAGGTACATCCGCTTGGCGTTTTTAAAGATGTTTCTGCTCAGGAGACAAAATAATGGGTGATATGAGTGTTATAATTTCAGGATTCGGCGGGCAGGGTGCTCTTTTTGCAGGTATTTTGCTGTGCCATGCTGCTGTTGTTGAGGGTAAACACACAACTTGGTTCCCTGCTTACGGTGCAGAGATGAGAGGGGGCGCTGTTCATTGTGCGGTTAATATCTCTGATTCTGAGGTTCCGTCTCCTATTATTGATAAAGCAGATGCTGTTATAGCTTTGAATGACCTTTCTCAAATTAAGTTTGAAAATAAAGTTAAACCCGGCGGATTTATGATTATAAATTCATCCTTGTCTCATGTAGAGACGACTAGGGATGATATTGAGTATATCAAGATTCCTCTTAATGAGCTCGCTCTTAAATTAACTCAGCCTGCTTTTGTTAATGTTATGGCATTGGGTGCTTTTATTGAAAAGACAGGAATACTGAAGTTGGAATCAATAAAAACAGTCATGAAAGAGATGGCAAAAACAGTTTCTGCCAAAAAGGCGGCTTTGTTACCAAACAACCTTGAATGTGTCGAATATGGGGCAAAGATAATAAAAGATTGCTTGATGGTTCGTTAAGTCTGGCAAGTAAAAATATAAAATTCAATATATAATGAGTTTGTGTGTAGTATAAGTAGATAGTATTTTTTTAATTTATAGGGGTATATGAAAGAGACTATAGAGTATATTCAAAAGAAAATAAAAGATTTTAAACCTGAGATAGGATTGATTCTTGGCTCAGGGCTTGGTGATTTTGCTGATAATATAGAGGGAGTCAGGATAAATTATCAGGATATTCCGGGGTTTGAAAAATCTACTGTTGCAGGACATAAGGGACAACTTGTTTTTGGTGAAGTTCTTGGCAAAAAGGCTGTTGTCATGCAAGGACGTTTTCACTTTTACGAGGGGTATCATATAAGCAGAATAGTGTTCCCTGTTAAGGTAATGAAAAAACTTGGCGTTGAGACATTGATAATTACCAATGCCGCAGGAAGTGTCAACAAAGAATACAATGCAGGTGATTTGATGGTTATTACCGACCATATTAATCTTATGGGTGTAAATCCTTTGATAGGCGAAAATGATTCAACGCTTGGAGACAGATTTCCTGATATGAGTGAAGTTTATAATCACAAACTTGCTAAAATGGCCAAAGAAAAAGGAATGGCTCTCGGTTTAACTATTAGAGAGGGAATTTATGCAGCGATGAGCGGTCCTAGTTATGAAACCCCCGCAGAGATAAATATGCTAAGAATCATGGGGGCTGATGCCGTTGGTATGTCTACTGTCCCCGAGGCTCTTGTCGCAAATTATTGCGGTATGAAAGTGCTTGGTATAAGCTGTATTACAAACTCGGCTGCAGGTGTCCATCCGTCAAGACTTTCGCATATTGAAGTTGTTGAAACGGCTGCAAGAGTTAAGGATTCTTTTATGAAACTTTTGATGGCTGTTTTGGAAGAAATATAGTCAGTGCTTTTTAGTTGGGGCATGTCTGATTTTAATATTGTTTCTGGCAGTTTATACTTTTAAGTTGTTCAATTGGCAGAATGCTTTGAAAGATGCAAAGTTCTTTTGCGTTTCTTTAGTAATTTCTTCTATGCCAAGATGTTCGACAAGAGTAAGAACTTTTTTGTATGTGTTCATTGCGTTTTGCGCGTATGTAGCTTTGTTTTGAGGTTTTTTAGATACCATTTCTTCAAGGTATTTTGCATAAAGTTGGTATAATTGAACTTTTAAAAGTTTCATATCGTATTCTTTTACTATCATCAAGGCTTTTTCTATATACATTTTTGCTGCTTCCATATCTCCTTTTATCAAGAATATTTCTGCAATTAATTTTTTGTACAAAACCATAAAGTAGTAATTGGAAATCTTTGGATTTTTTGCCACATCCAGTGCTTTTTGAGAGATATCAAGTGCTTTGTCTGTGCCTTCCGTAACGAGAGTTATTTTTGCTATGTAATACCAGCAAAGAAGTGCACCTATTGCTATTTTTTCTCTGGCAAAAATTGTTACCTGCTCATTAAAGATATCAAGAGCTTTTGACAGGTTGCCTTCTTCTTGAAGAATTTTGCCGAGAAATACCTTTAGAAGATTCTTTATCAATACATCATTGTAGTTATTTGCAAAAGTTACAACAGAGTACATATCTTCTTTTATGTTTTGCCAATCTCGTTTGTATATTTTGTTTAGAATATTTGTGAAGTTCCAAAGTGAAATTACGTTGGGCTCAAGAATCTCTTTTGCTGTTTCTTGTGTAAATTCGACAAGAATGTCTTCCGATTTTTTAATATTGCCCTGTATGCTGTATGCAAGTGCTTTTGCCAGTTTTAGTCTTTGCAGGTAATTTTTGTTTGTAACATTGTTTTTAGAGACTATTTCATCAATTACCGATAGTATATCAAAGCATTTTTTGTTACCTTGAGAAATCATGGCCATAACGACTATGAGATTACATTCAAGCCAAGTTTCATAAATTATATCCATAGATATATTGTTATTTGGTATTACATTTGACAGTGCCTGTTCTACCGTTGGAATAATTTCGTTTGATGCCAGATTATAAATTTCTTCTGCATTACCGATACAGAACATTGCTTTTAGCTTTTTGTATTTTATCAATGCTGTTTCGAGTTTATTTTCAGGCGTTTCTACAATTTGCAGTATCATATCAATCGCTTCGATTACGCCGTTATAGTTGCCTATTAGAGAGCAGCTTTTTGAGAGATATCCCGATAGTTCAACAATTTTTGGACTATTGTTTATTTTTATGGCATTACTTATTGCGTTGGATAAATAAGGAACAGCTTCTGACGGACGTGTATTGTAGAGGAGCTTACCCAGTCTTTCTTGTATATTGTTGATTATTACATTGTTGTTTTCGGGATGAATTTCTTGTGCAATTTTTAGGCATTGTTTTTGAGATAATGTCCACAAATGTTCATCACCAAGATATGCGCACAGTTTGATATTTTCTGTCCAGATGTTAAGAGCTAAAAGTTTTTGGTTTAAATTCTGCGCTATTAGTGCTTTTAAGGAATTGCTCGACAGAGTAAAAGAGTTTATTATGTCAAATATTTTTTCATTTATTACGACAAAATCTTTGCTGCGTTTTGCTTTTTCATAAACAAATTTCCAAAGCAGGGTGTTTTTAAATTCAAAG
Source organism: Candidatus Gastranaerophilales bacterium (assembly GCA_944326555.1). GTDB lineage: Bacteria > Cyanobacteriota > Vampirovibrionia > Gastranaerophilales > Gastranaerophilaceae > Limenecus. The sequence continues at coordinate 39,952 of CALVEK010000015.1, forward strand.
ATATTATTGTTAAACTGAGATATATATGCAAAAGAGCACAGCATTTGTATTGTTGTTTGGAATTCTTCGGGGTTGTATTTCATTATTATTTCAAGCAATTTTACGTTGAATTTATTTCCCATAATTGCGGCTGTGCAAAGAGTTTTAAATTCTTTAGGATATTTCTTTTGCAAGATATTGAGTCTTAGTGCCAAAATCTGTTGGAAGTTTTTAGGCAGTTTGTCTTCTATTTGAGTTTTTCTGTATTTTAGTACGTTACCGTCAGGAACAAATGATTTAAAATCATTTAACAGAACCAATGCCTGCTCTATGTAAGCACTATTGCCTTTTGAATAATTGAATATTCTTTCAGTCAGTTCTTCAGGAAGAGGGTTAATTCCGTTAAAGAACATTTTTATCAGGTTATCTGTGTCGGCTTTTGTGAGTTTAGCAAGTCTTATATCTTCGTATTGGTTTTGAGATAGTTTTTCCGAGTAAAAATATCCTTGAGTTATTCTGTTATCTTTGTATGTGATAATTAGTTTTATGTTTTCTCCAAGATGACCTTGGTCTACAAAGTATGATAAAAAGGCGTAAGAAGCTCCGTCAATCATGTCAAAGTCATCTATTACTATAATTAGTTTTGCTTTTTTGGAAATTTCAAGAATAAGTTTTTCCAATAGTGCGAATGTATAATCTTTGTTTACAAGTATTTCTTCAAAATTAGATGTTAAATTCGGATATAGGAAATTGAAAAGGTTGAATACTTCATCTTGTGAAAGATTTGGAAATGTTGCAGACAACATGGTTTTTGCCTGTTTCACAAAATCTTGCGACATATTAGAAAAGTTTGGCATGTTAAAGAAAGTCAGTATCATTTCTTGGAATATGCCAAAAGGACTTATTTGTGAGTTTGCAGAGCATTCTCCCCATAACCAGGCATGGTTTTGATGCATTAAGTCATTAAATAGATATTTTAAAACGGTAGACTTGCCGCTACCTTCAGGCGCACTCATCCCTATTATGAGTTTTTCCGGTTTTCTTATTGCATTGACTATAAGGTTTTTACATTTTAATTGATCGCAGGCTTTTACAGGGCCGTCATCATAACTTGTATCTTGGGCATTTTCGACTGTTTCTCTTTCTGGATTGTCGATTTTAGTATCTTTAATTTCTTCTTTTTTTGTTTCTTGTATTTTGGGTGATTCTTTAGTCTGGGCACTGTCCGTGCTGCTGTCTGTGGCGCTGATTTTTTCGGTATTATCTTTTATTTGTTCTTTTGGTTGTTCTGCTTTTGGTTCTTTTGCCGTTTCGTTTTGTTGTTGTTCTGTATCATTTTTTACGGTTAATTCTTTGTTTTTAGAACTTGTTTCTTGGGCAAGCTCTTTTTGTGTTTCTTTTATTTCTTTTTCAATATTAGCTTTTATGCCTGTTTCATTTTGTTCTTGATTTTGTGAAACAGTATCTACAGTTTTTTGTTTATTTATTTCATCATATTCAGGAACAATGTCATTGTCCTGGAATTTATCAAATTCCTCTTCACTTATTTCTACGACTTCAAATTGTTCATTCGGGTCATATTCTTGCATTTCAAAGTCAGTCATTTCATCAAGTTGTAGGGGGGTATCTTCAAGGGAGTTTTCTACTTCTTTTTGAAATGCTATCTTGTCCTCGTCTTTTATATTATTTGAAGTGTTTTCTTCAGTTTGCTGTGTATCTGATTTTTCTGTTTCTGCTGATGCTGTATCAAAAGAAGATGCAGTTTCTTGTTTGATTTCTTTTTCTTGTTCTTTTATATTTTCCTTTTTGGCTTTTTGTAATTTTATTTCGTCAGAAAGTTCTTTTAAGTCTGTGATAGACAAACCTTCTTCTTTTTCGAATTTAGTGTGGCATTTTCTGCATTCTGATGCATCGGGGTAATTTACGCTATGACAGTTGGGGCAGTATTTTAAAAGTTGGAGTCCGCAACCGTCGCAAAACTCTGATGTTATCGGGTTAATTGTTCCGCAAATCGGGCATACGGACTTTACTTTTGTGTTGCAATAATTGCATCGCAAAAGTTCATCTGATATTTCCTTTTTGCATTTGAGGCAACGCATAGTAAAAAACCGTTTAGCTAAACTCAAGGTATATTATATTATAAAGTTTTGCTAAATTACATCAAACACTCAGATTAGAAATGTGTTTTGACAATTTGAGAAATCTCTATTAATCTTTTACTAACTTCTGATTGAGATATATTCATAAATTGTGAAATTTCTCTTTGTTTCATCTCTTTGACATATCTTAAGTAAAAGATTTTTAAAAACTCTTTTGTCGGATGATTTTTTTGTGCAACAAGAACTATATCTACAATCTTTTGCAGTAAGTCTTTACGCACAATTTTTTCTTCAAAAGAATCTCTTGGATCAGCTATTTCGTAGACAAAAGAGCCGCCTGTAACAGCAACAGTTTTTGAGGACGTTTCTGTTGCCTCAGTTTCTGTTTTTGCGGGTACCGGATTCATTAGAATCTCTTTTGTACTGACATACTTGTCATTTCTTCTTCTTACCCTGCCGTTTTCTTTTAAAACTGTTAAAATTGCCGTATTTGTTACTTTACTTAAATAACTGCCAATTTCTTCTATATTTGAATTTTCAAGTAAGGAATGTGAACGCTTATAGGCTTCTGAACAGAAATCTTCAAGCAAATCTTCATTCCCTTTGAATTTATTATTTGACTTAACAAGTTTTTCTATGAAACTTCTCTGTTTTTCTAATGTATCCAATTCCGCAATCCAATTTTATTTGTATCAAATAACTGATTGATTATATCATATCACAGATTTAGAAATTTATTATCAAAGTTAAGAAATAATCAGATTTAAAATCTTTTAATTTTGGAACACTAACGTATTTCAATGTATTTTTTATGCTTCTCAATGCTATTTCATCAATCTGGTCAGAACCGCTGGATTCTAGTACTTGAGCACCTTTTAGGGTGTTGTCAGGTGCGATTGTTACTGATATTTTTATGCTGTCATTGAAGTTTACATCAGCTGCATTTGATAAGTCATTTTGTAAATTCATTTGAATATTTTTACCAGCGGTTTGTAAATATTCTTTAACAGAACTTTCTTGTGCAAGTTTTTCGCTTATTTGCCAAGAGATTTTTGTTATTGTAATTGCCGATGGTTTATCTGAGAATGAATTTGCCATGGATTTATTGATATCCTGAGATATAGCAGGACCTTCGCTATCAGATTCTGCTTTTTGGTTTTGTAAATCCATAAACATTTCATCAGGATTTTGGGCGTTCTCTGTAGCAGCTTTGTTATGGTTAACAAGCCATGATGCAATACCGCCGCCTGCCAAAACAAGAGTGAGAACTGCTGCTACTATAATTTTCTTTGTTGCATTTACTGTTTTTTGAGATACAGGTTCTTGAGCTAATTCAAATTCTTTTTGTTCTCCGTTTGTTTGTTCTTCATTTTCAAACAATGCTTCTATTGTATCGTCTTCTTCCGGATTATCAGCACTCGCTTGAGCGTGTTCTGTTTCATTGTTATCTACTGTTGCAGATACCTCATCGCTTATAAGCTCTTCATTATTTGTTTCTTGTGAATATTGAGGTTCATTTTCGTTGGCATCATTTTGTTGTTCTGCATCATCAGACAACAGTGCGAGAAGGTCATCATCCAAGAGATTTTGAATTTCATCTGTGTCTGTCGATGTTTCGGTGTTTTGATTTTCTTCATATTCCTCATTGATTTTATCTGTATCAACAGGTTCAGTTGTTCCGTAAATATCGGATTCTTGCTCTTTATCATCCGTTACAGACATATCTTCTTTTGAGTTTTCAGATATTTCGTTATCATTTTCTTCTTCTTCGTATACAAGTTCAACAGGTTCTTGAGTTTCTTCAGCTGTTTCATTCTGTATATCATAGTCATATTGACTTTCTGTTGAAATGTCTTCATCTTCTGTTTCTGTCAAATCATTTGTTTCTTCTTTTAGGGTTGGTTCGTTTTCTTCTTCTCCTTCAAGAGAGAGGGTAAATGGTTTTCTTTCTTCCGATGGCGCTTTGTTTTCAACAGTTTCTTCAAGTTCTTCTTGAGGATGTATTTCTTGTAATTCTCCTATATCAGAGAGAGAATCGTGTTCCAGAGTTTCAATCTCTCCTATTGGTTCAAGGCTGTCAGATATATCAAGTTTTTCCAGTGTAATATCTGTTTCTGCTTCAAGGCTGCTAATTTCATCTGGCTCTTGTATATTGTTGTCAGAAATTTCTGTTTCGGTATCTGTATTTTCTTCTGAAAGACTTTTCAGTTCATCAATGTCTGCAACATTTTCTGATAAATCAGAAATGTCATCTGTTTGTAGATTTTCAAGTTCGCTAAGAGGTGTATCCTCACCTGTTAAGTCTGAGTCTTCTTCATCTGTTAATGCAGCTATACTTGTATCTTCTGTGTTTTCTAAAGTTTCCGGTATAATATTTTCTTCTTGAGTTTCTTCTGTTAAAGTTGATAGTTCATTATGTTCTTCAACAGATTCTACTGTTTCAAGCGGCTCTATTTCTAAATTTTCAAGGTTATCAATGTCATTGTTAACTTCATTTGTAATTTCAAGTTCTGTCGGCTCTTCTATACTATTTGAATCATTTTCCAAAATTGGTTCTTCGCTATTATCAGATTCGAGTGTTTCTGCATCTTTTATTTCTTCTAATGAGTCTATCTCATCGAGTTCTTCGATAGCTGTTTCTGCAAGTTCTTGTTGTTCTTTGTTTCCGTCAGAAGTTTCTGAAACAATTGAAATTTCTTCTTCTGTTTCAATTTCTTCAAGTGTACTGAGTTCGTCAAGATTTGCAACTTCTTCATCAAGTGGGACGATATCTTCTAAAGTATCAATATTTTCTTCAAGAGGGGCTTCTTCGGCGAGAGTATCAGAGTCAGTTTCGCTATCTGTGATATTTGCCAAAGCGTTATCTTGATCTTTCTGTTCTTCTGTTTCTTCCGCTGTTTCTTCTACTTCTTCTATTTCTGTAAGGGCGGGAAGTTCTTCGCTTAAGTCTGTTAAGTCTTCGTTAGAGATGCTTTCGGTTTCTGTTTCTTCTGTAGATTCTAATGTATTTATTTCAGAATTTTCATGGATTTTTGCTTCGATATTCGCAACACCCATTGGCAAAATTTCCGGAATTGCACCGAGAACAATTGCTTCTTCTGTATTTTGCTCTTCTGTAGAATTTTGTTCTGATATATCTTCTAAAAGTTCAGCATCTTTATCTTCTTCTGAATCTTGCTGATTTTCTTCAAGATTTTCTGTATTTTCTTCATCTTCAGGATTTTCTTCGTTTTCTTCTTGCAGGTTATCTGTTAATGATTCGTTTTCTTGTTCTTCTTCATAATTTTCTTCTGCATTTTCTTCTGCATTTTCAACAGTAGCAAGGCTCCCTAAGATTGTGCTGTCAATTTCTTCTTTGTTGCCTGCAAATACGCTTAGGGTACTGTCGTTTAGCAGTTCGTTGTAATTTTTTACCTGAGAAACGATAACATCAAATTCACTCATATCAGAGAAAGTTTCTCTACAAACAGGACAAGATATGACGTGTTTTATAAAATATACTTTTTCACTTTCTGCTATTTGAGCATCCAAAAATGGTACGGCCAATTCTCTAACTTTTTCGTGCTCAATAGATGAGAATATAGCAGGTTTTACTGTTGTTTTTTCGACAAATTCTTTTAGTTTATCAATAGGTTTGAGTATTTCCGTATTGTAGATAAAATATTCTGCTTCTGTTTTTATTGTTTGAAGCTCATCTGCAGGAACAAACCCGAGGACTTGTGTTGCTTTTAGAGCGGAATCAAATTTTAACACAATATAAGCAGCAGGTTTTGCATCATATTTTTCTTGAATTTTAGGTACACTAAAATTACTGCTGTCAAAAGTAGCTCTGATATCGAGTCTTACTCCGCCTACATAGATATCAGCAAGTTCAAAATTTCTTACAAATTCTGATATTTTGTATAGGCTGTTTTGATTATCTGCGTTTATTCCTTTCGAATTTAGATATTCACAAGCTGTAGTTGCTGCAATGTTGAGAATAAAAGCTCTTTTTCTGAGATTTTTTTCTTCTATTTTGCAAGCAATGATTTTTGATTTTTCTACAATTTTATTTTCCAGTTTTATAATATCTGTCATTTTTTTATCCTTTATTACAATGTCTCATATTACAGTAGATTACGTTTACAAAAAAAATATTCCAAATCATCCAAAATTCATGTTATAATGTAACAAAATGTTTCATTATTTGTATCCATGGTCATAAATTTGGGCAATAAAAAGTTTTCTCATGTTTTGTATGTACAGAAGTGTTAATAAAAAGGAGTGTTAGTATGTCAGTTAATTTTTCAACAATTACGCCAATGAGTCAGTCAACAATTTCCAGAACACCTGCTTTTACAACTGCTACAACTGCACAACAACCTGCTGCAAGTAGCCCTATTGACGGTGGTTATCAACAACCTAAGAAGAAAAGCCACTGGTTTAGAAATACATTGATTGCTGCGGCTGTGCTCGTTGCAGGTGCTACTGCCTTGAGAGGCAAAGTTGGCATGTTTAAAGATTTTGATAAAGCAGCAACTATTGCCAAAGATGCAAAATTGATGGATAAGGCTGCTTACTATGGTAAGAAAGCAGTTGCCGAAGTCGGTGATTTTGTTATCAAATATGCTAATATGGGTATTGAGTATGTTAAGAACTTATTCCAAAAACCCGGTGCTACTCCGTAAGTTGATACTGACATAAGTAAATATAAAAAGAGCTGTTATATTATGACAGCTCTTTTGTTATTTTATCTGATTGTCGTTGCCCGCCTTTTTATAATGCTAATCAAAACTCGCTCTTGTTATTTTGCTTTTTATCATGAATCTTTATTTGAGCACCTTATACCCAGTTTTCCAAGTCAGGAGTTTTCTTTCTCCAGTCTTTTGATACTTTGACTTTTAGTTCCAGATAAACTTTTTTATCAAGCATTTTTTCTAATTCAATTCTGGCTTGAGAACCTATTGCTTTTAGCATTTGTCCTTTTTTACCAATCATAATGCCCTTTTGGCTTTCGTGTTCGACGTGTATGGTTGCAAAAATACGGTCTATATCTTCTTTTTCTTCATATTTTTCTATTAATACAGCTACACTGTGAGGGATTTCATCTTTTGTGTTTTTGAGTATTTTTTCTCTGATGATTTCCTGTGCAATGGAACGCATACTTTCATCCGTAAGGTCATCTTCGTCATATATCGGTTGTCCCTCAGGGAGTTTTCTTAGAATAGTTGATATGAGTGTATCTATATTTCTGCCTGTTTGTGCAGATACTTTTGCTGTTGGTAAATTTGTATCAAACAACATTTTATATGTAAGTAAATTTTGTTCTTTTTTTATCGGGTCTTTGAGCTTATCTACTTTGTTTAATACAATAATTATCGGAATATTTGTTTTCTTTAAAAGATTTTCAACAATCCATTTGTCTCCTGCACCTGCGGGTTCTGATACATCTACCAAGAAAAGTATTAAATCAGCATCAGGAATTGAACATTTTGCTTCATCCATTAAAAATTCGCCAAGTTTATCAAGAGGCTTGTGGATTCCGGGGGTATCAATAAATACAATCTGCCCCTCTTCGTTTGTATAGATTCCTTTTATCCTGCGTCTTGTTGTTTGTGCCTTATCAGTTGCTATTGCAATTTTTTGTCCGACTATTGTATTCAATAACGTTGATTTCCCTACGTTTGGACGTCCTAAAACTGCTACAAAACCTGATTTAAACTCTTTCATATGATATTTTCCTGCATTTGCTGATTATTTGTAATGTACAACAAAAAGAGATTTGTTGCATTGTTTTTGAATTGCTTTAAAACTAAAAAGCGGCAGGTTATAACCTACCGCTTTTTTACACTCTGACAATTGATTAAGCGTTGATGTCTTTTACGCTCAATGCAATTCTGTGTTCTTGCGGAGTGAATTTTTTGATAAGAACTTTCACTTCGTCGCCATTTTTGTAGATATCAAACGGATTAACGTTTGAGTCTTCCATTTCAGCTACAGGAAGCAATGCTTCTACTCCTGGGAATATGTTGATAAATGCGCCGAAAGAAGTAACTTTATTAACAGTACCTGTAATTACTTGTCCTTCTTCAAATTTATCTTCGATTTCTTCCCAAGGATTGTCGCCGATTCTCTTCAAGCTCAAGCTGATACGTTTAAGATCTTCATCAATTTTAAGAACTTTAACTTCGATTTTTTGACCAAGAGTAAGAACATCTGAAGGATGTTTGATTCTTTGCCAAGAAATTTCTGAAATAGGAAGAAGTCCGTCAACACCGTTGATGTCGATAAATGCACCGAAATCAGCGATTCTTACAACTTCACCTTCTACAATTTGATCAACTTCAAGGTTAGAAATAACTTCGTCAACAAGTTGTTCTCTTTGTTCTGCAAGAGCTTGTCTTTGAGAAAGAATAAGTTTGTTTCTTTTTGCATCAGCTTCAAGAACTTTTGCTTCGATTTCTTGGTTCATAAGACCGTCAAAAGGCATACCTGTTCTTAATTGAGAAGCAGGGATAAAACCTCTTAAGTCTTCAACTTCAACAATTACACCGCCCTTAACAAGAGAAACAACTTTTGCCATAACTGTTTCGCCTGAAATTTTAGCGTTTTGAAGTGTTTGCCATGCTTGAGCACAAGCAACTCTTTTTAATGAAACAAGCATAGCGCTTTTTTCATCTTCATCTTCTTTGAGAATATAGAATTCTTTGCAATCACCGATTTTGATTTCTTCAAGCATTGAAGTAGGGATTTCTTTGTTAGGCAAAAATGCTTCTGATTTTGAACCTATATCAACAAGATATCCGTCATTTTCTTTTTTCAAAATTAAGCCTCTAACTACGTCAGCTACGCTTAATTTTGATTTAAAAGATTCTTCTAATAATTTTTCGAATTCATCCATTTCTTTTGTTACCATGTTTAGTTTTTCCTTTCATTTATTTTTTAGTAGTTGTTTAATTTTTCCATAACGTTATTGATTATGTTATCAGGAGTGGATGCTCCTGCGGTAATACCTATATTTGTTGATTTTTCAATCAATTCTTTGTAATTGTTCAGTTCATCATCTGTTTCTATGTGGATAGTTGATGTTATGCCTGACAAAATTTCAGCCAAATGTGTTGTATTTGCACTTTTTTTGCTGCCTACAACTATCATAAGGTCTGATTCTTTTGCAAGGTTTTTGGCTTCTGACTGTCTCAAAGAGGTAGAGGCGCATATTGTGTTGAAAACCTTAAGTTCCTTTGATAAAGGCAGCAGGTAGTTTACAACACTTTGTAAGTTTTCTATTCTTTGTGTTGTTTGCACTACAACGCCGACTCTTTTGTGTTTTTTAATTTCTTCTTCAAAACTCTCAAGACTTTTTACATCAGGAGCAACGATAACTTTTTCTCCATGTGGTTGTGCATTAGCTTTTATTGCACAGACTTCGGGGTGTTCCGGTTTGCCAACTATTACAAGCAAGAATCCGTCTTGAACAAGTTCTATAGCTTTTTGTTGTACTTTTTTGACATCAAGGCAAGTCAGGTCAACAACCTCGTAGCCTTTTTGCTTTGCATTTTCAAAAACCTCAGGTGCTGCACCATGGCTGCGTATTACACAAATGTTTGTACATTTTGAACTGTTATTACAGGGCAGTTCGTCTACTGTATGTATTCCAAGGTTTGACAGCTCATTAATTACATGCGAATTGTGTATTAATTCGCCGAGCACAAAAATTTCTTTATCTTTATTTTCTGTCTTTAACTTTTTAGTAGTCTCTACGGCTCTTTTTACACCGTAGCAAAAACCTGCATGTTTCGCCAGTTTAATGTTTTTTTTCAAACGTTAGTACGTCCAATCTTTTAGACTCACAACAGAATATACCATCTTACCAGTATTTAGTCTGTGTGGTACAAACATTAATGACATGAACAAAGTTCTATTTCAAGTGTACGACTTGTTTTATATTCGCTTATCAAAAACATGCTAAATATTGCAATTTTAAGAGAAATTTTTCAAAAAAAAGCCTCTGCTGGTTAGGCAAAGGCATTGATTCGGTTAGTAATTTTGGTAGTTAGGTTATAGAGTTTATGGAGTTATTAATTAAAACTTCACACACAATTAAGGGTTTTTATAAAACACTTATTTCACTTCCGTGAATTTTTAAATGTTCCTCAAGTTTAAAAATTTCCTTTTTAAGACCCTTTTGTTGCAAAAGTTAACAATACCCAAAGGCACAAGTTTTGTAGTCTAATATTCTGTTTAAAAACCTGTTTTGTGTAGGGGGAGCCTACAAAATATCAAGAGGGTCTACATCTACTGTCAATTTTATATCATCCGGGAGTTTGACCTGTGATAAAAAGTTGAGTATAAATCTGTGGCCTTTATCTTCGAGTTTGTTTTTTATAAGGATTTGAAAACGGTATTTTTCTTGTAATTTTTCTATAATACAAGCGCAAGGACCAAGAATTGCCAGCGGCTCTGATATTTGTCTTTTTTCGACAATATCATTTAATCTCATTGCAATTTCTTGTGCACAACGTTCTGCTCTGTATTGGTTTTTTGAAGAGAGAATGAGTCTTATGATTTTGCTAAAGGGCGGGTAGTCAAAGTCTTCTCTCGCTTGTATTTCTGTTTCATAAAAACTTTTATAATTTTGTTCTTTTGCAGTTTCAAGGGCAAAGAAGTCAGGGTTGTATGTCTGAAAATAAACTTCTCCCGGGTTATCTCCTCTGCCCGCTCTGCCTGCAACTTGGGTAAGAAGCTGAAAACCTCTTTCACAAGACCTAAAATCAGGAAGATTGAAGCTATTGTCTGCATTAATTACCCCGACAAGAGTTACATTCGGGTTATCCAGCCCTTTGGCAAGCATTTGTGTTCCGATGAGTATATCTATATTCCCTTTTGAAAATTCTTCAAGAATTTCTATGTGCTGATTTTTTTTAGACATAGAATCGCTGTCCAGTCTTACAATTCTGGCATCAGGGAATAATTTTTGAGCGATTATTTCTACTTTTTGTACTCCAGTACCGCAGTTTTTTAATGCTTCACTTCCGCATTTTGGGCATTTTTCGGGCAGTGTCTCTTCGTGCTCACAGTAGTGGCATTTTAGGGTCTGTGTTTGTGAGTGGAAAATTAATGGAATTGCGCATTTTGGACATTCTATAACTTCACCGCAAGCGAGACATTGCGTATATGTCGAAAATCCTCGGCGATTCATGAGGATTATTGTCTGTTTTTTATCTTTCAGATTGTTTTCTATCGCGTTGACGAGTGCTCTTGAGAATATGCCGTTATTGGCTCTGAAATGTTCTTCTCTCATGTCTATGATTTTAACTTTTGCCATAGGATAGTCGTTGTAGCGTTTTTTCATCTCAAGAAGATTGTTTGAGTTTTTTGCGTAGTAATATGAGTTGATGTCGGGTGTTGCACTTCCGCAAAGTATAGGGCAGTTGTTGTATTCTGCAAGTTTTTGCGCAACTGTTCTTGCATCATACCTTGGTGATGGCATTGTCTGTTTGTATGCGCTTTCGTGCTCTTCGTCTATTATAATTAGTCCTATGTTTTTTAACGGGGCAAAAACAGCGGAGCGGGCTCCTGCAAGAATCCTTATTTCATTATTTTTGATTTTTTGCCATACATCAAATTTTTCGCCGTCTGATATGCTTGAGTGCCATATTGCCGTTATATCTGTGCCGAATCTTTTTGCCAGACGTTTGGTAAGGACTGAGGCAAGTGCAATCTCGGGTGCCAAAAATAAAACATTTTTTCCTGATTCAAGAACTTTTTTTATTGCTTTAAAGTAGACTTCTGTTTTGCCTGATGATGTTACGCCATGAAGAAGAATTCTGCTATGTGTTCCGAGTCTTTTTTCTATTTGTGAATATGCTTCCTGCTGCTCAGGTAAAAGTTCTGGAAAATCTTGTAACTCTTGTGTTTTAAAGATGTTTAGAGGGTTTCTGTAAATTTGTTCTTCTGTTATTTTCAGGCATTTGGATTGAGCAAGTTTGTTGATGGTTGTTCTTGTAGTTTTTGCTTCTTTTTCAAATTCAATTAAATCTGTTTTTCCTTTATTTTGAAGAAGTTCAAGTATTTCTTTTTGTCTTTTTGTGGCATTTTCAAAAGAGACAAATTCTATAAATTTTTGAGATAATTCTTTTTTTTCTGTATTCAGAAATTTCATAGGTACGGCACATTCGATTACATTTTGTATCGAACAAAAATAATAGTCTGCAACCCATTCCAAAAACTTTAGGTAGTCAATATCAAAAATGGGGGTAGTGTCGAGAATTTTTGAAATATTTTTTGCTTTAATATTTTCAGGCAAATAGTTGCTAAAACCCACCACAAAAGCGTTTATTAACCCCATTCTGCCAAAAGGCACCAGAACAGGCTGCCCTATTTGTATTATTTCTTTAAGGCTTTCAGGTATCAGATAGCTGAATGTTTTGACGCCGATTCCTTTTATCGATGTAAGAACAAGGGCATATTTATTCAACATGCCCTGTGATTGTTCTATATTTTCGATATTTTTATTCTTCTTCAATTGTCATTAATTCTTTCATTGCTTCATCAACTGCATCTTTGAGCAATTCAAGATTATCAGGAGAGACTGTTACTCCTTTTTTTGTTGGCAACCAATTGATTCCGTCATCTGTTGTGTAATATATTCTCAAATCCAGATAGCTTTTGCCTTTGTATTCATTAATTGAAATTTGAAGCTGTTCTGTTGCACTTCTCGGTATAGTTGCAATCAATTTTGGTTCTGTTGCCATAATTAAACTCCTCGTACATATATAAATTCATAATCGGTTTATATTGTATCATGTTTAATTTTTATTCAGCAATTATTTATTTCTTTTAATTTTTGTAACATCGCTAAAAAAATGATATTATAGTAATATGGCAAAGATAAGAAGTTTGGCTTTGGCGGATATTCCAAAGTTAAAGAAAATGATTTCGATGATATCAAGTTTGAATGGAGCAGACGTTGCCTTTGGGTATAAGTCTTATGTTCCTTTTCCTTTGAATTTGATAAACAGGTTTGCTCCCTTACGGTTTAAGTGTATGGCTGATTCTTACGTGGCCATTGAAGATAAAAAAATTTGCGGATTAATTACGGTTAAACCTCAAGAACGCAATCCGCAGTGCTGGCGTATCTCGAAACTTATTTTGGATGAAAACGGCTATGATATTGGCTTACAGCTTGTTCATTTTGTTATAGCAAGATATGGAGCTATGGGAGCCAATACTTTTTCTGTTAAAGTGGATGAAACGCACGAAGAATTGCTTGAATTGTTCTCTAAAGGCTGCGGGTTTAGAGTTTGTGCTTCTGAACAGTTGTGGAAATTAGAGGATTTTAAGTTGATATCTTCTGATGAGAATAAATCTCTTGATAAAGGCTTTTTTAGACCGTTTAAAGACTCTGATGCCAAGGCTGTTGCCTCGATTCACAATGACTTGATTTTTCCTCATTTCAGATACTCATTGGCAAAAAAACCTTGTGAGTTTGAAAATGTTATTTGCAGCGGTTTACACAAAACTTCTTATTTTAAATATGTTATCGAAGATTCAAGTTTGCATTCGATAAAGGGATATTTTTCGATACAAACTGATGATAACGAGAATTTTATTCTCGATGTCGATTTGGTGAGTGCTTTTGATGCTTACATTGCAGATGTTATTAATTTTTCTATAAGTCAGATTATGATGAGGAGAAAAACATTTAATCTTTATTTTTTAAATAAAAAGTATCAAACAAGCGGTGCAAAAACAGAAAAAATGCTTGAATCCTGTGGTTTTAAAAATGTAAAAAATCAGATAGTTCTTGTAAAAGATTATTATAAGCGTATACAAGAGGATGAAAGGTATACAAAACCGGCAATTGCTTTTTCTGAGATAAGTCGAAAACCTGCGTTTAAAATATAATAATTATTAGGCGTTATCTTCAACGAATTCGGATAAATCCAAATTGTTCTCAAAGTCTTCATCGCCGTTGTCTCTTGCTTGTTTTTCTAAATCTATAATTTTTGCAAGAGTTTTTGCATCACCCTTGAGTTTAAAATATTCTTTAAATTTAGGTGTTGTCTTTAGATTGAACGAGCGACCGTTTTTATCTTTGTGTCTTGAAATTAAGCCCATCTTAAGAAGTTCTTGTACGTGTTCATAAGCGTTTGAACGTAGTTCTTTAAGATAAGATTGTCTGATAGGCTCCTTAAGTGCAATGATAGTAAGAGTTTTTAAAACGGGAGGTTTTAATTCTACAGGGCAGAGTTGTTCTACTATATCCATGTAGTCCTGCTTAACTTGGAGAATATAGCCGTTTTCGTCATCAATTTCCAAGGCACCTTCTCTTGCCGAGTAATCCATGATAAGCTCCAATAATGCCTCTTCGACGATAGCTTCGTCTTCCTTTAGAATTTCTGCAATATCAGAAACTTCAAGGGCTTGTGCTGTAATAAATAAAACTGCTTCTATTCTTGCTTTTAATGACATAATTCCAACTCTCCAAGGGCATTATAGCACAAAATTAAACAATTGAAGCCTGTACTGTTCCTGTATTTGCGTCCATACGCTTTTTGAGTTCTCCCGTTGGCATATAATAAGGTGTTACTGTCATTATTTTTGCCGCAATATCAGGGTAGTAGTATATGAATCTTAGCTCACTGTCTGTTAGAGGGAGTTGTGTGTGAACATTTGCGTATCTGGCGAGTTCAAGAATATTTCTTGCTTCGTCTTCATCATGGAATTCAAGTTCCAGATTTTTGTATACGTTTCTGAAACCTTTAATACCGCCATATTCTCCAACGGTAATCATTCTGCCTGTTTCAACGATTTCAGGTTCACCTCTTCCGAGTTCTTCAAAGTCGTAAAGTTCGTAATTTCTTCTGTCTTTTAAAGCGCCATCCGCGTGAATACCTGATTCGTGAGCAAATGCATTGCCGCCAACTGCGGGCTGGTTAGCCGGTATTGGCACTCCAAAAGCATGAGATGTGTATTTTGCGAGCTTCCACGCTTTAGACAAATCTATTTGAGGGTCTACCTTGTACTTGCCTGCAAAACCGCTTGATTTTTTAACGGCTAAAAGGCAGGAGATTAAATCTGCGTTACCTGCTCGTTCTCCCATTCCGTTAATTGCTGTGTTGATATATGCATCAACGCCAGCGTCTATTGCTGCTTTTGCTCCAAGTACGGAACAGCCTGTTGCCATTCCAAGATCGTTATGGAAGTGCATTTCCATATCAATTTGAGCTTCTTTTGCTATTGTGTATATTCTTTCATAGGCAGTATGAGGGTCGTCATAACCGAGAGTATCACAATATCTGAAACGTTTTGCACCGTGTTTTTTACATTCTTTTGCATAATTAATCAGGTACTCAAGAGAGCTTCTTGACGCATCTTCTGCGTTTACCCCGATAATTTCTGCTCCACAGGTTACTGCTGCATCAATTGCTTCGCAGGTTTGGTTAAGAATGTCTTCTTTTGTCTTTTTCCCGCCGTATTTTCCGTTAATCATTTGATCAGATGTGGATTGAGAAAGGTTTACATATTTTAGTCTCGGAACGTTACGGAAAGACTCTACTACATCTTGTGCCATTGCTCTCATCCAGCCTGAGAGTTTAGTTTTTGTTATTACACCTCTATCGACGAGTTCCAAGTTGCCGTTTAGATAGTTCAATTCGTGTTTTGTTGTCGGGAAGCCAAATTCTGATTGAGTTATACCCATATCATCCAACATTATGTTTATTATTGTTTTTTGCAACTTTGCCAGTCCGAGTCGTGATGTTTGCACACCGTCTCTGTTTGTTACATCTACAAAATATATTGTGTTTTTAGTTTCTGTTGTACTCATTCGGCTTTTTAGTCCCCGCTTTTCTTCTGTTGTATTAGCTAATAAAGTTGATTATATCATATTTTTTCTCGATTGAAAGGTTGTAGTTCTTTACGACTATAAAATTACTTAGTTAATTAGGGCAATGTAATTTGTTGAAAGAATGTAAGAATAAAAAGGTAAGACAAAATTTCTTTTGGAAAAAACATATAGGAGAAAAAATGAAAAAGATATTATCAAAAACGGCGTTTGCTCTTGCCGTATTATTAATGGTCAATACAGTTGCAGTTGCCGTGTGTCCTCTAAAATCAGGCCAGACCTCTTGCTCAATGGGGTTAACAACCGGTGCTGCAGCACCTGTATCATATATTGTTGAACCTGCAAAACAAAATCAAATGAGTAACCAAAATCCGGTGGTTCAACAACAGACTGTGCCTCAGAATAAGACAATGATGCAGAAAATAAAGGCTCCTTTTACGGGAATATACAATAATATTTTTGGACCGTTTATGAATTGGTATTAATGATTTTTATAAAATCATTGCCAATACCATAAGGAGAATACTACCGATTTGCATACCTGTATTTAGTCTTCTTGCCCACTTATTGGAATCATATTCTTGAGATGTTTTTTGAGCGGTTGTTACTGCAAGCAGCCTTTGGATTCTTGCGTCATCGTTATCTGAAAAAGTTCTTTGAAACACCTGAGATTCCAATCGGGCAAGACGCTTGGAAGAAGATTCATTTGTATATCTTTTGCCAAAAACGTTTTTTTCAAGAACATCTAAATCGTAATTTTGTGCGTAATCGTTGTATTTTTGAAGATAATCATCATTATTTTCCGCAAGGTCGGCTTTGTTTTTACTTATCATATTTTTTGAATTTTCGTAGCTGTAATAGTTGTAGTGAGAATTTGGATTACTGTTAAAATTGCTCGGGTCAAAATCACCATAGTATTTTTGTCCGTTTTCAAGAACAATTTCCTCCGTATTTGGATCTATTTCTACAGAAGCAACATCATTTTGAGTCCCTCCCAAAATTTTGCTGCGTAAAGCATCCACTCTTTCATTCAAAGATTGGGTGCTTTTCTTTTGTGAATTTGGAAATACTTGTTTTTCCAAACGTGATAATCTTACGTATATATCGTCGTTTACATACGCTTTTTTGAAAGTTTTTTGTTCCAGTGCATCTACTATCGGATATTTTATACCTGCATCTGCTTTTGGACCTATGTCTTCATAGTTTTTTTGTTGTGTCGAATCTTCGTCAACAGGTGAAGCCGCTCCTGTGTATTGTCCTTGAGCTACTTTTACTCCAACATTTAAGTCTTTGCAAAGTTTATCAATTCTGGTTTTTTGAGGTTTTGTCGAGGTTGCTCCGTATATTGATTTTTCAAGTCTGGATAACCTGCTTTCGGTAGTGCCGGAAAGAGTATAACCATAGTATGTTTTTTCAATTTCTGACAGTTTCGATGATATATAGTCGGCTGAGATGGCAGAATTTATTGATAAAATCATCATTATTCCAATTAGTAAGACAGACAGACAATATCTTTTTATACTGTTTTTTTTCATAGACACGCTCATTAAAATCCGTTAATTTATCCGTTAACAAGTTAATTGGTTTTTGCGTATGTCTCAATTCTCCAAAAAATATTTTTAAACCGAGAATCTAGTCTTATGAAAATAGCTATAAAGTCTAATGTTTTTGTTTTTTTGTTAAAAAAACAGGACTTTGCGAATAATCTTTTTGTCCTGTTTTTTAAAATTTTGATTTTGAAAAAATAGTCTAGCAATATTTTTTTACTGTTTTATCCAGCAATTCAACAAAGATGTTTTGATATTTTTCACAGTTCTCTTTTGATTTTGCTTCAAATCTTAAGGTAAAGACAGGTTCTGTGTTGCTTTGTCTTATCATTGCAAAACCGTCTTCAAGGATTATTCTCATACCGTCAAGAGTGATTATGTCTTTAATCTTTGTTCCAAAAAGGTTAGGATTGTTTTCAACAGCTTTTTCCATGTCTTCTAAGACAGGCTTTTTAAAGTCGTTTGGACAGTGGAATCTTACTTCTTTTGACGTGCAGACTCCGTCAAACGGTTTTAGCATGTCCTCAATCTTAAAGTCAGGATTGTTCATTTTATTCTTTGCGATAATTTCAATTATTCTGCAGCCTGCGTAAATTGCATCATCAAAGCCGTAATATCTGTCTTTGAAGAAAGTATGTCCTGACATTTCACCTGCTAAGATTGCATTTACTTCTTTCATTTTTGACTTGATATATCCGTGTCCTGTTTTTGTCATTATTGCATTGCCGCCAATGGCATTTATTGTGTCATAAAGAACCTGAGAGCATTTTACCTCAGATACAACAGCAGGTTTTTCGCCACGTTTTGCAAGCGGTGTACAAATGTCTGTTGCATAGATTAAAAGCAGTTTGTCGCCTGTCATGCTGTTTCCTTTAGAATCTACTATGCCGATTCTGTCAGAATCACCGTCAAAAGCAATACCGATATCTGCTTTTTCTTTTACAACAGTTTCTTTCAGTGTTTCCAGTGTCTTGTCATCACTCGGGTTGGGGTGGTGGTTTGGAAATGTTCCGTCAGGTTCCGTAAAAAGTTCTACAACTTCGCATCCAAGATCTCTGTATAACTGAGGGGCAACTACGCCTGCAGTAGCATTTCCGCAATCAGTAACAACTTTTATTCCCCTGCCGATTGAGGCAAATTTATTTACTATATTTTCGGAATACTGTTCTATGATGTCATATTTTCTTATAATACCGTGTCTGTTAGATGTTTCTCTTGCATTAACTTCTTCCATTGACAGTTTTTTTACTTCTTTAATTTGTTCTTCAGTAAGAGAGCTTCTGTCAAAAGTCATTTTTAAGCCGTTATATTCGCTCGGATTATGGCTTGCGGTAACTATTAATGCACCGTCAACTTTGCCTTTAGATATAGTATTGCTTGGGATTTGTGCGAATTCCGAATAATATCCCAAAGGTGTTGGAGCCATTCCCAAGTTAAGAACATTAGCTCCTGTTGAAGTTACACCTTTTATCAGTGCTTTTGTTAAAGATTCCGAGTGTGTTCGAGCATCCATACATACACTAACCCAGATGTCTTTTGTTTCTGTTTTTTCGGCTTCATCTTTGTTTTGGTTGATGTTTTTTTCTATAAATTTAATATAGCCTCTGCCTGCATAGTAGAAAAGGTCTTCTGTTACATCCTCTCCATATATGCCTCTGATATCGTTTTTTCCAAAAGCTCTAAAATCAAGTGTCTCTGTCATAAATACCTCTTATTTATTTTGTTTCTTAGTCTTATTATTCCATAAAAAAGATTTAAGGTTAATTTTGAAATATTTTGTTGTAGTTAATTTTCAAAGGGGATTAAGCTGTTGTTGTTATATTGGTAATTCACACTTTACCGTATTTAAAAATGGGCGTATAATATGCAAAAGAGCTAATAAAAAGGGAAAAAGATGAATACTGAAAAATTAGAAATAAGTGTTGCGAAGGGTTTGTTAGAGGAAACTCCTGCAAACGTCCTTGTGTTGAACCTTTTTGAGGGTGTAAAAATTCCCGCAGGTGCAACAGGGGCTATTGATATTGCATTGGATGGTTTGATTTCAAAATTTGTTATTGCAAAAGAAGGATTTGACGGCAAGTTTGGTTCTACTTATGTTTTTCCGACATACGGTAAAATTGCGGCAGAAAAGGTTATGCTTGTCGGACTTGGTAAAAACAAAGATTTTAATCTTAACAGATTGAGAGAGGTTTCTCAAAAAGTTATAAAAAAATGTTTAAAAATGCATAATGCAAAAAAAGTTATCTCTGTGCTGCATGGTGCAGGTATCGGAGGTTTTGACCCTGAACAATCTGCTCGTATGATTGCAGAGGGGACTTTAATCGGAGCTTATTCTTTTGACAAATACAAAACAGAAAAATCTCACAAAAAAGTGGATGATTTTGTTATTGTTGATATGGTTGAAGAAAACTGCAAAAAGGCTAAAACAGGTGTAAAAAGAGGCAAGATTATTGCAAGCGCGGTTAATTTTGCAAGAAATCTTTCTAACGAACAACCTGCATACGCTACTCCCTCAAAGTTGGCTGAAATAGCTCAAAGCATTAAAGATGTTGATGTCAGGGTTTATGACAAAGATGAAATAGAAAAAATGGGAATGGGGGCATTCTTGGGTGTTGCAAGAGGTAGCAGTCAGCCTCCCAAATTTATTCATATGCGATACAAGAATTCATCCAAAACGCCTCAACGCAAAGTTGCTATTGTTGGTAAAGGAATCTGCTTTGATTCAGGCGGATTAGATATCAAACCACCGTCTTCCATGTTAAACATGAAAGACGATATGTCAGCAGCTGCAGCGGTGCTTGGTGTTATGAGTGTAATTAAAGATTTAAAACCAAATTGCGAAGTACACGCTTTGATTGCGGCTTGCGAAAATATGCCCGGAGCTTCTGCTTACAAACCGGGTGATATTTTGACTGCAAAAAATGGTAAAACTATTGAGGTTGACAATACTGATGCAGAAGGCAGATTAACTCTTGCAGATGCTCTATGCTATGCTTGTGAACTCGGTGTTGATGAGGTTGTTGATATTGCAACGCTTACAGGAGCTTGTGTAGTGGCATTGGGTAGTGTTGCTTCAGGTATTATGGGTAACCATCAACCAACAATCGATAAGTTGATTAAATGTGGTGCCGCAGGTGGTGAAAAGTTATGGCAAATGCCAATGTTTGAGGAATATTTTGATTCGCTTAAAAGTGATATTGCAGATATGAAAAATACAGGTTCGAGAATGGGCGGTGCTCAAATTGCAGGCTTGTTCTTGCAGAACTTTGTGAAAAAAGTCCACTGGGCTCATATCGATATTGCCGGTACGGCATTTATCGAGAAAAAAGGAGCAACAGGTGCAGGCGTAAGAACCTTGATAAATTACCTGATGTCATAATATCAGCTTGAATTTTGAAAACAAAAGCTCTCTTTTTTAAGAGAGCTTTTGTTTTATTATTAGATTTTTTATAAATTTAATTTTCGTCAGGCAGATATCTTACAAAATAAGATAAAACAAACGGTATAAATGATATTATAAGCAACGTTGTTATAATGCCTATTTTTTGAGCAACAAAACCAATTAACGGCAAAAATACGCCTACAATTCCCCAGCTAAAACCTCCGATAAAACCTGATATCATGCTTTTGTACTGTGGCATTGTTCTTTGTGCCATAACCATATTTATTGATACGGAAAGCATTGTTATAAATCCTGTTAAAACAAAAAGCACAAAAGATAAAGCAGGTGCCGTTTTTATTATACTGACAAATATTACGGTGAGTATAAAAGGTACAATTAACGATGTATAAAATACCTTTTTATATCCGATAAGTTTTTCGTAGCGACTGCTTATATATGTCCCAAATGCTCCGACTGTCAGAAAAACAAATACAGCTATTCCAATTTGAAATGCACTGTAACCGTGGCTTTTCCAATAAAATGGAAGCAATATACTAAAACTTGATGTAACAAGAGATTTTAAAGCTGAAACCATTATTAAAATTCTTACGATTTTGTTTTTGAAAATATCGGTAATAGTTGTTTTAAATGATTTTTCATTTTTTACAAAATTCTTTGCCTGAATTTTGGGGACGAATAAAAATACGCACAGCGCAAACACTATGCCCCAACTTGCAGCAAGCGGCAGCTTTGTAACTCCAAAAAATTGGGTAATTGCTGATGAAATAATTGGACCAAGCGAATAACCTATTGTGCCTGCTGCAATAAAGATACTCATGTTTTTGGCAAGATTTTCCCCGCTGTATCTGACAACAAATCCCGTTGCCTGTGGATGATAAAACCCTACGCCAATACCACCTATGATAAGACATAAGGCTAACTGCCAGATATTTTGTACAAGTCCTGATAACGAAAATGCAATTGAAGCAAGTATTATTCCCCAGAAGATAAAAAACCTCTTTTGCCACTTATCGGCAATGAAACCAAAAACAGGCTGCATCATAGAAGAAAATAATTGTGATGCGCTAAGAGCACATGTTGCCATGGTCAAACTTGCTCCAATGTTTGCGACAATAAACGGCAATATCGGATTAATAAAGCTGGAGTAGCTGTCTGACAATCCATGTCCCAATGTCAGCCAAGCTAGGGCTTTTTTATTCTCTTTCTCTGAAATATTCTTTGTGTTAGTTTCCATATTTGTTTTCTACTCTAGTGTTTAAAATGTCTTATACCTGTTGTTATCATTGCTATTTCATATTTATCAGCAGCTTTAATAACTTCTTGTTCTTTGTTACCGCCTCCTGTTTGGATAATGCCTCCTATTCTGCATTGTGCAGCCGCTTGAATGCTATCAATAGCAGGAATAAAACCATCACAAGCTATTATTGCCTTTTTAGCTCCGTCGCAAGCTCTGTTTAATGCAGTTTCTACTGCATCAACTCTGTTTGTTTGTCCTCCGATTATAGAAATTGTTTTGAAATCTTTTGCAATTACTATCGCATTTGTTTTTACATGTTTTGCTATTTTCCAAGCAAATATCATGTCCTCTATCATTTCTGTATCGGGTTTTGTTTTTGTTACTACTTTGAAAGTATCTTTATCAAGCTCTTTGTTATCTGTTTCCTGTACAAGTGTTCCAAATGGTGTTATGTGGATTTCCTGTTCTTGCATCGTTCTTATTTCTTTGTAAGAAGTATTGAGTTTTATAATTCTCAATTCTTTGTTTTTTTGCAAAATTTCTTCTGCTTCTTTATCAAAGTCAGGTGCAATAATTGCATCAAGACAAACGGAACTTGCGTGTTTTGCAATTTCTTTATCTACTTTTTGTGAAAAGGCTATTGTAGCGCCAAAAGTTCCCAATGGGTCTGTGTCGAATGCTTTTAAATATGCTTCATTTAATGATTTTCCCAGTGCCACTCCGCAAGGTGTGTTATGTTTTACGATAACTGCTGCATTTACATCAAAAAATTCTGAAGCTATTTTTACTGCACAATTTATATCAAGTATGTTGTTATAAGACAATTCTATATCCGAAAGATTCTCAAATTTCGCATTGTTGTCAGTTGCATAAAAAAACGCCTTTTGATGAGGGTTTTCACCGTACTTGAGAGCTATAGGTTCTGCATCAAAAAATTGTTGGTAATTGTCGTTCATTATTTTTTCCTTTATTTTTAAAAATCTTTCACTAATTTAGCATAAAAACAATTCCCCGTCAGAATATTCGTATTGATTTATTGGTGGGAATTATTTTTCTTTTTGTGTGTTAGATTTCTTATTACAAATAACTTGATAAAAAATATTTATACTATATGATTGAAAGTAGGTTTATCTGTTTTTTAGATTATTAAACCTAAAAAGTTTTTAAATTGCGCCCGTAGCCCAGCTGGATAGAGCGTTTGGCTACGAACCAAAAGGTCGGGGGTTCGAATCCCTCCGGGCGCGATTTTTATTTGTGTCAAATAAAACATTAAAGAGGGATTCGAAAGAATCATAATACGGCACGGAAAACTTCGTTTTTCACTTAGCCTGCCTCTATTAAAAACGATAAATAATCGTTTTTAACAGAGTTCTTGGGCGCGATTTTTATTTGCATCAAATAAAATAAAAAAGAGGGATTCGAGAGAATCATAATACGGCACGGAAAAACTCCGTTTTTCACTTAGCCTGCCTCTATTAAAAACGATAAACAATCGAGTCTGTTTTTTGTTTTTATTTCATCTTGTATTTTTCATAAAAAAAGACTCATCAATGATGAGCCTTTTTGTTTTATTACCATTGTATAAATACGATACCAGATGAACCACTACCACCATTTCCGGCAGTTGTGCCGCTGGCACCGCCACCGCCACCACCTGCACCGGCGCCTACAAGGTTTTTAAAGTCGCTGATTGCTACCCCATTATTAAACATAGGTCTTGTATGACCATTAACAGTGCCATTATCAACATATCCGTTTTCTGCTCGATATGTCATTGCACCTGCACCACCATATGGTTTGTCAGTTGGGGAGATGTTAGCAAGTTCACCGTGTCCGCCTTTTGCATTTCCACCGGCAGATGATTCATTATAGCTACTTTCATTGTTTGGGTTTAAACCATCTGTTCTTTCTCCGCCGGCAACTTGAGAGTAGTTTTTGATGTAAGATGCTTGCCCTACTTTTCCGTCATCTTCATGGGTATCAAACATTCCGGAAGTGGCTCCAGATGTGGGTCTACCCCCTTGTCCGCCTTTGCCAGGGAATACAATAGTGTTGGGAGGAAGTTGTGCGAATGGTAGTTGTAACACTTTACCGGCTTTACCACCTTGTCCGCCGTAACCTTGATTCCATTTCAATACGCCTACACCGTCTGTTCCTCTAACAGGGCCTGAGCCTCCGTCTCTGTCTCCACGACCGCCGGCTCCGCTGTTTTGGTCTATTCCAAAATAACTTTTGTAATTAGTATATCTTAGTGTCCAGTTTTGGCAATATGAATTTTCAGAGCCTCTTCTGCAATAAGTAGGATTATTGTATCTTCCTCGTCTTGCGCCATTACCTTTTATTTTAGAACCATTTACGTATGACGAATTTATATAAGCCTCACCTCCGGATTGAGAGAACAAGTTGTTTGATGCTCCAACTTCCGATTCTGAGACAAAGTTATTGTCTTTTACGTGGTCAATGGATGAATCAGAAAGAGTAACTCTTGTTATATGTCTCATTGCTCTGTATTTAGGAGATTCGGATCCGCCGTTACCACGGCCATATCCGCCACCGCCACCACCGGCTTTTACTATGTCTATAACAGCTCCACTGCGGGTTAGCACAATCTTTGATTCTCCTCCTCTGTCTCCGTAGTCTCTTTTTCCATTGTTTTCAGAGCCTCCAGCACCAATAATGAAGCTGAGAGAATCACCTTTGTTGAATGTTGAGCTTTTAAAACCTGCAACAGCTGCAGAAGAACCGCCACCACCGCAATCAGGGTCAGAACAGCCGCCTTGTGAGCCGCCGCCACCGCCGCCGCCACCAACTATAATGGCATCATAAGTTCCTGTTGCATTTATATTATGAACTGTGGTTCCGGGTGTAAATGTTTTTTTATAACTTTTTGTATATCCTGCGGCTCCACCTCCGCCACCGCCGACAATAGTTACTACAAAATTCTTTGCGTTGGATGGAGGAGTGAACACACAACCCCAACGACCTTCTGTTCCATCAAACTTCGTTGTTCCGGAACGTGTTATTCCATTTACTTTGTAAATGCTTTTTAAATTGTTGCCGTCCCAATAGCAGGCAAACATTCCGTGATTTTGGGTTTCGATATTTCTTCTTTTTTTTGTGATAACAGGTACTGATGCCAAAGCAATCAGAGAAACTATTAGTAACGTAATCAATGCTTCGGCAAGAGAAAATGCAAAAAACTTTTTCATAAATGTTCCGTTTCTTATTCTAAATTCTATCTACGACTCTATCTATCATTATAACACATTATTTGTGGTCTTCAATGGTTATTTTAGATTTTATTTGTTATTATTTGTTTTTTTAATCAACATCTATAGGAGAACGGTTGATTGCTTCTATTGCTGCTCTTGCATTTTGTACAAGCTCATCAGAGACATTAGGTATTACGGTAAGTTGTCTTAAAACATCAATTGTCCTTTTAAAACACCTTACCACATCACCTTCTCCTGATGGAATTTGCTCTATTAATTCTTCCCATTCACCCTTATTTACCCAGTATTCTATGAGTGGTGAGTAGTAAGAATTTATGTACATTTCTGTGTCAATATCGCAATCTTTTTGAACCACATCTAATCTTCTTCTTATATCTTTTATTTTGTTCAGAGCTTTTCTTGTCCCTTTACTTATTGGTGATTCTGCGTATACATCAGCTCTTAAGTCTTCTGTTGTAATTGCACATATTACCGATGCAAGTTCGTCTGTTTTTAGGGTATCAAGAATTCCACTGAAAATAATTTCCGCCAAGAAAAGTTCGTTTTCTGCTCTAATTGCAGCAGTTGTCATACCTTTTTCATTCGGATAATCATTTTCTATGTAGCCCATTTTTTCAAGAACTGCTCTGTGGCTTAGAAATTTTCTCCAATAGACATCTTTTTCGTACTCTATTGTTTTTTGAAGTTTGTTTGCTCTCTTTTCAAATCTATCAAGCAGTTCTGTTTGTTTTACGTGCTTTTTGTATAGTTTACAAGTCTCACAAGGGTATGAGTGAACTTTATGCAAAAGTTCTTTTGTCTTTTTCTCAAAGTCAAGACAGTATTGTATGTTGTCAGGATTTTTCTTGTTCATCTGTTTCCTGAGCATTTTTGCTGTTTTTCTTTGTTGCACGTATATATTTTTAAGTTTGTTGTATTCAAACATGTCTTTTGTTGTGTATTTAAAAGGACATTTGAATGACTTATATTCATTTATTATGTTATTAAGTTCTTCTTGTTGTTTTTCCAATGGGAGCAGTCTGCTTTTTGACGAATAATAACCGAAACTTTTGAGAATAAGCTCTTTAGCTTCATCAAGGCTGAAACGTTGGAGCAGGTTAAGAACCATTGAGTAAGTCGGAGAAAAACGGCTTTCCAGCGGATTGGCATCACTTGTTACAAGCTCGGCAACTTCTTCCGGAGATTGGAATGCTGTTCCTACAACCGTTACATAGCCGATTTCATCCATTCCTCGGCGGCCTGCCCTGCCTGACATTTGTAAAAATTCACTTGGTGTTAACATTCTGTGTCCCGAGTCTGTTCTTTTTGATACAGCGCTTATTACCGTCGAACGAGCGGGCATGTTTATTCCTGCGGCAAGGGTTTCTGTCGCAAAAACAACTTTTATTAATCCTTTTTGAAACAGCTTTTCTACAAGTACTTTCCAAGCAGGCAAAAGCCCCGCGTGGTGTGATGCCACTCCGCAAAGGACGTATTCTATATGCTTGTTGTTGTATAGATACGGATTATCCGCAAGATATTCGTCTACAATCTTTTTTATTTCTTTTTGTTCGTCAGGTGTTGTAAGACATAGGCCTGCACATTTTTCCATTTGTTCATCGCATTTTTTACGTGAAAATGTGAAATATATAGCAGGCAGCATATTCTTTTTATGCAAAATAGAGACGACATCTTTTGCTACCTGTCTTTGAGGTGTTTTTGAATTTCGTCTGCCAAAATGTTTTGCTTTTGATTCCGGCTTGATTTTTTTGTTCAGCCTACCCTCAGGTGTTAGTAGAGGTAATATTGTGTCAGGTTTTGACGAATCATAATAAAAATATCTTAAAGGTACAGGGCGAAAATCTGTGTATACTAATTCTGTTTTTGAGTGGACAGTATTTATCCAATCAGTTAGCTGTTGAGAGTTTGCAACAGTGGCTGATAGGGCAATAATCTGAACATTTGTTGGGCAGTATATTATACTTTCTTCCCAAACTGTTCCTCTTTGCTCGTCGTTCATGTAGTGAACTTCGTCAAGTACCACATATCTTACGTCTTTTAAGTTGTCTGATACGGAACCGAAATTTGTGCCATAGAGCATATTTCTGAAAACTTCCGTTGTCATAACGACAATTTGAGCGTTTCTGTTTATCGATGTGTCGCCTGTTAATAGTCCGACTTTGTCTTGTCCGTATTTATCGGAAAAATCGCTAAATTTTTGGTTGGATAATGCTTTTAGAGGTGTTGTATAAAATATACGATGATTTTCTTTAAGAGCTTTGTGTATTGCCATTTGTGCAATACAGGTTTTTCCTGCACCTGTCGGGGCACAGACTACAACACTTTTGCCGTTGTTTATGTGAAAAAGTGCTTCCTCTTGAAAATCATCGAGTTTGAAATTAAAGCTGTAATCGCATTGATTGTTTGTTGATTCTTCTGACATTTCTTATTCCATTTTTAGCTGATTTTTATGTTGTTTCGGGTGTAATTTGTTTAAAATATTTTACTTTATTAGTCTTATACTTATATAATACCCTAATTTGCTTATATTAACTCCTATAAATCGATTACAGATAATAAAATTTTTGTAAAATTTTCTTTTCTTTTGCCTACGCAACTCAAAAGAAAAGAAATGAAGGTATAAAAAAGGTAATCTTGTTTTTATTGATACTTTTCTTTCTTTTTTGCGAGAAAAGAAAGAAAAGTATCTCAAAAAAAAGAAATACGCATATCAAAAGAGCTTTTAACACTCAGAAACAAAAATTTCAGCCAATTCAGGCTGTAAATTTTCATTTCTTCGTTAAAAATCTCTAACCCATGCTACGCCATCAGGGCTTCGCCCCGAACCCCGAGGAAATTTTTTCTAAAAGTAACTGGGGGTATGGGGGCAGTATGCTCCTGTTGTAATCCTGCGTCGGTTTTCTTTTCTTTGCTTCGTTTCTTTTCTTTTGCCTACGCAACCCAAAAGAAAAGAAATGAAGATGTAAAAAAATAAAATGGAATTGTTTTTTCTTTGATACTTTTATTTCTTTTTTGTGAAATTAAATATAATAAGCAAAATATATTCCACCCATTCTTTAGCGTAAGAACGGGTTTAAAAATAATCTTAAAAAAATACAGGGGCTTATGCCCCTGTCGGGCGAAGCCTTTGGTTAGAGATTTTAGGGATTTGAGTAGAAATTTACAACTCCTTGTGAGATGAAATTTCTGCTCAAAGACCGTAAAAGCTCTTTTAATCCTGCGT